>NZ_FOII01000002.1:0-810811 GCF_900111625.1 Variovorax sp. OV084
GCGCAGGATCGTGACCATTTGCTCTTCTGAAAATCGACTCTTCTTCATGGGCTCCTCTTCGGGCGGGAGCCATCTTCCTAGAAATCAATGTCTCGGAGAAACCGGGCAGGTCAAATCGGCGACTTCCGCATGCTCCTTGAAGATCTTGCTCAATGAAGTGCGGCCCGTGCCCTTGCAGGGCCTGCATTTCACGCCCAGCGTCGTGCTGCCAGGGATGACCGTCGCCCCATGCCCGCCGCAGTGGTCGCAAGTCGGATTGCGATGCCAGGCAACACAGCCATGCGCCAAGTCATAGGCCTGCACGCGGTTCAACTTGACCCTCATCGCCCTCGCCTGCCGCCATGCGTCGTCAGCCAGGATCTCGACCAGTTCTCGATCGACTTCAACCCGCTCGACCGACTGAAGCTGTCGCGGATCCTGCCGCGGGACACGCTCCACACGGATTACGAGCCGCAGCCGTACAGCGTGGAAGAGCTAGTGCCGCTGCTGGTCAGCATGACCGGCGCCGAACGGGCGGCATTTCAGTTCTGGGCATTCACGGGTGTCAGAACGAGCGAGTTGATCGCGCTGACCTGGGCCGACATCGATCTGCAGGCCGGGACTGTGCGCGTCCACAAGGCCGTCGTCGAGGGCGAGGAAAAAGGCACGAAGACGCGTGCCGGCGTGCGCACCATTCCGCTGCTTCTTGCCGCCCGCCAGGCACTTGAGGATCAACGGCAACGCACCGAGAAAGCCGGCGGCCGGGTCTTCATGAACCCGCGCAACGACAAGGAATGGACGGACCAGTCGCTGCTGCGGCTGTGGCAGCGCACCTGCAAGAAGGCCATGGCCAGCTATCGCAATCCGTACCAGATGCGGCACACGTTCGCGAGCCAACTGCTGAGCCAAGGCGAGAACCCGGCGTACATCGCCAAGCTGCTCGGCCACAAGACGACGGAGATGGTGATCAGGAACTACGGCCGGTGGGTCGAGCAAGGCGCCACTCTGGGCTTCGACCGACCGCAGGTAAAGTACGGTCGGGAGCATCTGCCTGGTCTGCCGGAGGTCGGCGACGCGAGCGATTCAGGTGCGAATCGCGTGTGAATCCCGAGACGGTGAGTGAGGGTCCGAGACGGAGAGCCTTTTCGTAAGTCCTTGATTTAATTGGACTTGGCTCTAGAAATTTGGTGGAGCTGGGGGGATTTGAACCCCCGTCCGCAAGCCTTCATCGCGCAGTTCTACATGTTTAGTGATCTGATTTAAGTCTCGCTTCCGGAGTCGCGCAGTCACACGCTAAACCGGACGCCAGCACCCTATTTTCTCGCCCCGACCCAAGGTACCCGGATCGGAGCCAGCCCATGTAATTATCCTTGCAGCCGGGAGGTCAGGATTGCTCCAGACCCCCTTGCCCAGCCCATCGGCCAACTGTTGCAAGGCTCACTGGCAATTAAGCAGCGAGTGCGAAACGTTCGTCGTTTGCAGTTAGTTTGTTTGAATCTGTTTTACGAGCGCATTCAGCTCGACATGCCCCGCTGCGACTCCGAACCCACGTCGAAACCAGTGCAGCCCCAAGCAACCCATTTTAGGCGCTATTGAGTAACTTCAAGAGCTCAAGGGGCGAAGAGATTGAAGCATCGGCCTGCCAGAGTGCCGAATCGGCCTGTGTACCCATGTAGCCGTAGGTGGCTGCGACCGTGCGCATGCCTGCAGCGCGGCCCGCGATGATGTCGCGCTCGTCGTCGCCGACGTAGATGCATGCCCGCGATGCCACGCCAAGCCGGCGCGCAGCTTCATACAAGGGCTCGGGATGCGGCTTGGCAAACGGCGTGGTGTCACCGCTCACAACCGCGCCCGCACTCGCGAAAAGCGGAATGGCGCGCGTCAGCGGATCGGTGAAGCGCATCGACTTGTTGGTGACGACACCCCACAAGAGGCCGCGCTCGCGCAGCGCCTCGATGAGCGCTTGGACGCCATCGAACACCTGCGTGTTGAGCAGCATGCGGCGCTCGTAGGTCACGAAGAACTCTTCGCGCAGCTCAGGAAACTCCGGCGATTCTGGCGTGATGCCGAACGCCACGCCGAGCATGCCGCGCGCGCCCGCACCAGCCATGGGACGGTAACGCTCCAGCGGGTACGAATCGAGGCCGCGCTCAGTGCGCATCTTGTCGGCTGCGGCGCCCAGATCGGGCGCGCTGTCGATCAGCGTGCCGTCGAGGTCGAACAGCACGGCTTTCGTCTCGATGCCCATCATCCTTGCGATCCCGACTTCAGTTCGGCCGGCTTCTGCGTGGCGAACATATAGTTGACGCTGGTGTCGCCGCTGAGCCAATAGCGCCGGGTCAGGGGGTTGTGCTCCATGCCGCGGGTGTGCCGCAGGTCCAGACCCGCTGCGCGGCAGTATCCAGCCAACTCGCTGGGCCGGATCAGCTTCGCATATTCATGAGTCCCACGCGGCAGCATGCCGAGAACATACTCGGCGCCCACGATCGCCAGCATGAAGGACTTCAAGCTGCGGTTTATCGTCGAGAAGAACACCCAGCCACCCGGCTTGACCAGCGTAGCGCAGGCCTGGATCACCGAGGCTGGCTGCGGCACATGCTCGAGCATCTCCATGCAGGTGACGACGTCGAAGCTGCCCGGCTGCTCGGCTGCCAGCGCCTCCGCGCTGATCTCACGGTACTTCACGCCGCGGGTACCGGCCTCGAGCGCATGCAGCTGCGCGACCTTGAGCGCCTTGCCCGCGAGGTCGATACCCAGCACGTCGGCCCCCTTGCGCGCCATCGAATCAGCCAGGATGCCGCCGCCGCAGCCGATATCGAGTACGCGGCGCTGCGAAATAGGTGCAATACCGTCAATCCATTCCAGGCGCAATGGATTGATTTCATGCAGCGGGCGGAATTCGCTTTCCAAATCCCACCAGCGATGCGCGAGCTCTGAAAACTTGGCCAGTTCGGCCGGATCCGCATTCACGTTTTCTGTCATGCAGCGATTATGAAACGAGCAATGTCCAATAAACACCGCGCGGGCTTTGCCAAAGATCAATCACGAATTCGACAGCCATAAAAAAACCCCGCCGAGGCGGGGTTTTCATGATCGATGGAATCGATTGATTAGTTGGCGCGGGTGCCGACCACTTCGATTTCCACGCGACGGTTCTTGGCGCGGCCTTCCTTGGTGCGGTTGTCAGCCACAGGCTGCTTCTCGCCCTTGCCTTCGGTGTAGACGCGGTTGCGTTCGATGCCCTTCGAGACCAGGAAGGCCTTGACGGCTTCGGCGCGACGCACCGACAGACGCTGGTTGTAGGCGTCCGTACCGATCGAGTCGGTGTGGCCCACAGCGATGATGACTTCGAGGTTGACGCCACGGATCTTCTCGACCAGATCGGTCAGCTTGGCGCGACCTTCAGGCTTCAGAACCGACTTGTCGAAGTCGAAGAATGCGTCGGCAGCGAAGGTCACCTTGTTGGCAGCGACTTGCGGTGCGGCCGGGGCAGCCGGGGCAGCAGCAGCCGGAGCAGCAGCAGCCGGAGCAGCAGGAACCAGAGCACCGTCGCAACCAGCGGCAGCCGTAGCCGGCGTCCAGTTGGCATCGCGCCAGCACAGTTCATTCGTGCCGTTCTTCCAGACCAGTTCGCCGGTGCCGTTTTGCCAGTTGTCGATCGTAGGACCGCCGTCCGCAGCGGTGACACGGGTCTGCGCGCCGGCGGCAGTGGCGAGCGCAGCGACTGCAAACATCATCGCCACTTTATTCAGTTTCTTCATGGTTCTCCTCTTGGGGAAAAAGCCGCAGCCGCGCTGCGAATCAAGGACGCTTTAAGTGACCACCACCCAAAACGTTGAGGCGATTGTGCCATAGGGTCTTTGGCAAACAGGCCGCTGGACGGCCCCGAAGCGTAGGACGGAGGCGGAATAGGCGCCTTGTGTTGCGGCGGTGCGACACCCCTCACAGCGTAAAATTTCGCCTTCCTGCCGCCAGCCCCTCGCTCATGACCTCCTTCGCAAAAGAAACCCTGCCCATCAGTCTCGAAGAGGAAATGCGCAGCAGCTATCTCGACTACGCCATGAGCGTGATCGTGGGCCGAGCGCTTCCCGATGCCCGCGACGGCCTCAAGCCTGTGCACCGCCGCGTGCTGTACGCGATGCACGAGCTCAACAACGACTGGAACCGGCCATACAAGAAGTCGGCCCGTATCGTTGGCGACGTCATCGGTAAGTACCACCCGCACGGAGACCAGTCGGTCTACGACACCATCGTGCGCCTGGCCCAGGACTTCTCGATGCGCCATATGCTGGTCGACGGCCAGGGCAACTTCGGGTCGGTCGATGGAGACAACGCGGCCGCAATGCGGTATACGGAAATCCGGCTGGCCAAAATTGCGCACGAAATGCTGGCCGATATCGACAAGGAAACTGTCGACTTTCAGGACAATTACGACGGCTCCGAAAAAGAGCCGAAGGTGCTGCCGAGCCAGCTGCCGAATTTGCTGGTCAATGGCTCCGGCGGTATTGCGGTCGGCATGGCCACCAATATTCCGCCGCACAACCTGAATGAGGTTGTCGACGCCTGCCTGCACCTGCTGCGCAACCCCGAAGCCAGCATCGACGAGCTGATGGAAATCGTGCCGGCGCCCGACTTCCCCACCGCCGGCATCATCTACGGCATCAACGGCGTGAAGGACGGCTACCGCACCGGCCGCGGCAAGGTCGTGATGCGCGCCAAGTGCCACTTCGAGGACATCGACCGCGGCCAGCGCCAGGCGATCATCGTCGACGAGCTTCCCTACCAGGTCAACAAGAAGACGCTGCAGGAGCGCATGGCCGAGCTGGTGCACGAGAAGAAGATCGAAGGCATCAGCCACATCCAGGACGAGTCCGACAAGTCGGGCATGCGCCTGGTGATCGAGCTCAAGCGCGGCGAAGTGCCCGAGGTGGTGCTCAACAACCTCTACAAGCAGACGCAGCTGCAGGACACCTTCGGCATCAACATGGTGGCGCTGGTCGACGGCCAGCCCAAGCTGTGCAACCTGAAGGACCTGATCCAGGTCTTCCTGCAGCACCGCCGCGAAGTGGTCACGCGCCGCACCGTCTTCACGCTGCGCAAGGCCCGCGAGCGCGGCCACGTGCTCGAAGGCCTCGCAGTGGCGCTGGCCAACATCGACGAGTTCATCCGCATCATCCGCGAATCGCCGACGCCGCCTGTCGCCAAGGCCGAGCTGATGACCCGCAGCTGGGACAGCAAGCTGGTGCGCGAAATGCTCACGCGCACGCGCGCCGACGGCGGTGTGATCAACGCCGACGACTACCGCCCCGAAGGCCTCGAGCGCAATTTCGGCATGGGCGGCGACGGCCTCTATCGCCTGTCGGAAACGCAAGCCCAGGAAATCCTGCAGATGCGCCTGCAGCGCCTGACCGGCCTCGAGCAGGACAAGATCGTGGCCGAGTACAAGGACGTGATGGCCGAGATCGACGACCTGCTCGACATCCTGGCCAAGCCCGAGCGCGTCTCCACCATCATTGGCGACGAGCTCGGCACCATCAAGCAGGAGTTCGGCCAGTCGAAGGTCGGCGCGCGCCGCAGCCTGGTGGAGCACAGCGCCTACGACCTATCGACCGAAGACCTGATCACGCCGACCGACATGGTGGTCACGCTCTCGCACAGCGGCTACATCAAGAGCCAGCCGCTGGGCGAATACCGCGCGCAGAAACGCGGCGGCCGCGGCAAGCAGGCTACCGCCACCAAGGACGACGACTGGATCGACCAGCTCTTCATCGCCAACACGCACGACTACATCCTGTGCTTCTCCAACCGCGGCCGGCTGTACTGGCTCAAGGTGTGGGAAGTGCCGGCGGGTTCGCGTGGCTCGCGCGGACGTCCCATCGTCAACATGTTCCCGCTGCAGGAAGGCGAAAAGATCAACGTCGCGCTCGCGCTGACGGGTGAAAAGCGCAACTTCCCGGCCGACCAGTACGTGTTCATGGCGACCTCGATGGGCACGGTCAAGAAGACGGCGCTCGACGAGTTCAACAACCCGCGCAAGGGCGGCATCATTGCCGTGAACCTCGATGAGGGCGACTACCTGATCGGCGCGGCACTGACCGACGGCAAGCACGACGTCATGCTCTTCAGCGACGGCGGCAAGGCCGTGCGCTTCGACGAGGAAGACGTCCGCCCGCTGGGCCGCAATGCCCGCGGCGTGCGCGGCATGTCGCTCGACCCCGGACAGGGCGTGATTGCCATGCTGGTTGCCGAAGATGAGCAGCAAAGCGTGCTCACGGCCACGGAAAATGGTTACGGAAAGCGAACAAGCATTACGGAATACACCCGCCACGGCCGGGGAACCAAAGGCATGATCGCCATTCAACAGAGTGAGCGCAACGGCAAGGTCGTTGCTGCCACTCTCGTGCATGCGGATGATGAGATCATGCTCATCACCGACAAGGGCGTGCTGGTGCGCACCCGGGTTGCCGAAATTCGTGAACTTGGTCGCGCGACGCAAGGCGTTACGCTGATCGGACTCGACGAAGGCGCCAAACTCAGCGGGCTACAACGTATCGTCGAAAACGACGCGAACGGCGAAAGCGAGCCTGACGCGGACGATACTTCCTCATCTTCAACGGAGAATCCTCAGTGAAAAAAATCAAACTCGCACTTCTGACGGTCGCCCTGGCAAGCAGTTCGATGGCCGCCATGGCCCAGGACAAGGCCACGCTCATCAAGCAGTTCATCGACATCCAGCGCCCCGGTATCGAATCGCTGGCACGCGGCCTGGTCGAGCAATCGAGCGCTCCGATCGCGCAAGCGGGTTCGCAATACCTGCAGACGCAAGTGCCTGAAGCCAAGCGCGAAGCTGCCGCCAAGGCTGCCGACGCCGAGCTGAAGAAGTACTTCGACGAAACCTACCCCATCGTTCGCGACAAGGCCGTTCAACTGGCCCCGGGCGCCCTCACCCCGCTGATGGAGCAGAACTTCAACGAAGACGAACTCAAGCAGCTGCTGGCCTGGATCAACTCGCCCCTGAGCAAAAAGTACCAGGACCTGAACCCGAAGATGCAGACCGCACTGACGGAAAAGCTCGTGGCCGACACGCGCACCACGGTCGAACCCAAGATGCGCGCGCTCGACACCGCAGTCGCCAAGGCACTCGGCGCACCGACCGATGGCGCTGCCCAAGGCTCCGCTCCCGCCAAGGCACCTGCCAAGGCCCCAGCCAAGAAGTAAAAGCAACGTGACCCAGCAGCAGACGCCGGCCGGCAAGCGCCCCTACAACTTCTCGGCCGGTCCGGCTGCCATGCCGGAGGCGGTGCTGCAACGCGCCGCCTCCGAAATGCTCGACTGGCAGGGCAGCGGCATGAGCGTGATGGAAATGAGCCATCGCGGCAAGGAATTCGGTGCGATCTGCACCCAGGCCGAAGCCGACATCCGCACGCTGCTGGCCATTCCCTCGAACTTCCAGGTCCTGTTCATGCAGGGCGGCGGACTGGGCGAGAACGCCATCGTGCCGTTGAACCTGTCGCGCGGCAAAACCGCCGACTTCGTCATCACCGGCAGTTGGAGCATCAAGTCGCACAAGGAAGCGCAGCGCTACTGCACAGCGCGCGTTGTCGCGAGCAACGCCGACGACCAGCACACGAAGCTGCCCGACCCTACGACCTGGCAGCTCTCCAAGGATGCTTCGTACGTGCACGTGTGCTCGAACGAGACCATCAACGGCATCGAGTTCCAGCAGTTGCCCGATCTGGCCGCGCTCGGCAGCAACGCCCCGCTGGTCATCGATTTCTCCTCGCACGTTGCCTCGCGCAGCGTCGACTGGAGCCGCGTGGGCCTGGCCTTCGGCGGCGCACAAAAGAACCTCGGCCCTGCCGGCCTGACCATCGTGGTCGTGCGCGACGACCTGCTGGGCCACGCGCTCGAGATCTGCCCGAGCGCGTTCAACTACAAGACCGTGGCTGACAACCACTCCATGTACAACACCCCGCCGACCTGGGGCATCTACATGGCGGGGCTCACATTCCAATGGCTGTTGCAGCAGACCGAAGGCGCGCACACCGGCGTGGCCGCCATGGAGCAGCGCAACATCGCGAAGGCGAAGCTGCTGTACGACTTCATCGACGGCTCCGACTTCTACGCCAACCGGATCGATCCGGGCTGCCGCTCGCGCATGAACGTGCCGTTCTTCCTGGCCGACGAAGGCCGCAACGAGGCTTTCCTGGCCGGCGCGCGCGAAGCCGGGCTGCTGCAGCTCAAGGGCCACAAGTCGGTCGGCGGCATGCGCGCGAGCATTTACAACGCCATGCCGCTGGCAGGGGTGCAGGCACTTGTGGCCTACATGCGAGAATTCGAGCGATCGCATGCCTAGGCGCATGCCCAGCTGCTCGCACCGATGACCGCCTCCGCACCCACACCGCCCTCTTCTCCCTCCGACAACTCCGAAAGCCTGGCCGATCTGCGCGTGCAGATCGACTCGCTCGACCAGCGACTGCTCAGCCTGCTCAACGAGCGGGCCCATGTGGCCGAGCTGGTCGGCGAGGTCAAGAAGCGCGAGGGCACCCCGTTCTTCCGCCCCGACCGCGTGGCGCAGGTCATCGACAAGATGCAGAAGAGCAATGGCGGTCCGCTCAAGGACCTCCACGTGGCGGCCATCTGGCGCGAGATCATGTCGGCCTGCCTGGCGCTCGAATCGCCGCAACGCGTGGCCGTGCTTGGCCCCGAAGGCACCTTCTGCGAGCAAGCCGCCATCGAATACTTCGGCGGCGCCGCCGACCTGATCTATTGCGCCAGCTTCGACGAGGTGTTCCACGCCACCGCCGCTGGCAGCGCCCAGTACGGCGTGGTCGGCGTCGAGAACTCGACCGAAGGCGTAGTCACTCGCTCGCTCGACCTGTTCCTGCACTCGCCGACCCATGTCGTCGGCGAAGTCAGCCTGCTGGTACGTCATCACCTTCTGCGCAGCAGCAATTCGCTCGAAGGCGTGGAGGCCGTGCTAGCCCATCCGCAGGCGCTGGCACAGTGCCAGACTTGGCTGTCCAAGCACCTGCCGAACGCCGAGCGCCGTGCCGTGTCGAGCAATGCCGAAGGCGCACGCCTCGCGGCCACCAACCCGGCCTGGGCCGCATTGGCCGGCGAACGCGCCGCCACCCGCTTCGGCCTGCACATCGTGGCGCACGCCATTCAGGACGACTCGTACAACCGCACCCGTTTCTCGGTGATCTGCCTGCCGCAGACGCTGGCCATGCCGCCAGCCTCGGGCCGCGACTGCACGAGCCTGATCGTCTCGGTGCCGAACCGGCCCGGCGCGGTGCACGACCTGCTGGTGCCGCTGAAGGCCAACAACGTATCGATGACCCGCTTCGAGTCGCGCCCCGCTCGCACCGGCCAGTGGGAGTACTACTTCTACATCGACCTCGACGGCCATCCCTCGCAGCCCAACGTGGCCGCGGCGCTGGCCGAGCTGCGCGGTCTCTGCGCGTTCTACAAGGTGCTGGGCGCCTACCCCGTCAAGGCCTGAGCGGCAGGCAGCCCCACAACATGTTCGAACAACTGGGACTGATCGGCTGCGGCCTGATGGGCGGCTCTTTCGCGCTCGCACTCAAGCGCGCGAAGCTGGTGAAACGCGTGGTCGGCTACAGCAAGTCGCCCTCCACCACCGAGCGGGCACGCCAGCTCGGTGTGATCGACGTGGTAGCGCCTTCGGCGCTGCTGGCGGTGTCAGGCTCCGACATCGTGCTGCTGGCGGTGCCGGTGGCCGCCTCGGAAGCCACATTCAAGGCCATCCGCCACGGCATCTCGAACGAGACGCTGGTGATGGACGTCGGCTCGACCAAGGGCGACGTGATCGAAGCCGCGCGCAACGGCCTGCAGCGCCAGTTCGCGAACTTCGTGCCGGCACACCCGATCGCCGGCAAGGAGCTCTCGGGTATCGAGCATGCAGAGGCTTCGCTGTTCACCGGCCGGCAGGTCGTGCTGACGCCCGTGAAGACCACGCTGCGCTCGAACGTGCAGCGGGCCTCGCAGGTGTGGAGCGGCATCGGCGCGCACGTCGTCACCATGACGCATGAAGAGCACGACGCCGCTTTTGCCGCCGTGAGCCACCTGCCGCACCTGCTGGCCTTCGCGTACACCAACGCCATCGCCAGCCAGCCGCAGGGCGACCGCTTCCTGAGCCTCGGGGGACCGGGCTTTCGCGATTTCTCGCGCATCGCCGCGAGCGACCCGGTCATGTGGCGCGACGTGCTGCTGGCCAACCGCGAACAGGTCCTGCAACAGTCGCAGGCCTTCCGCAAGGCGCTGGACGACCTCGAAGCGCTGATGGCTGCGGGCGACCTGCAGGCGCTGGAGCAATCCATTGCCGCCGCCAGCAAGGCCCGCGCGGCCTGGAAACCGGCCACCGACACCTCGTCGCAGCAGCAGGACAACTGAAATGTTCTCGACGACCTTCCTCGATCTCCCGCCCCTCGCGGGCGCGGCCGGTACGGTCCGGCTGCCGGGCTCCAAGAGCATCTCCAACCGCGTGCTGCTGCTCGCCGCGCTCGCGAGCGGCACCACCACCATCCACGACCTGCTCGATTCGGACGACACGCGCGTGATGCTCGACGCCCTGCGCGCGCTCGGCTGCGGCATCGACCCGGACGGAAACACGCTGCGCATCACCGGCCTCGGCGGCCAGCTGAAGCCCAGCGAAACGCTGCTGCCGCTGTTCCTCGGCAACGCCGGCACCGCGATGCGCCCGCTCACCGCGGCGCTGTCGCTGCTGGGCGGCGAGTTCGAGCTGAGCGGCGTGCCGCGCATGCACGAGCGCCCCATCGGCGATCTCGTCGACGCGCTGACCCAGCTCGGCTGCCGCATCGACTACCTCGGTAATCCCGGCTATCCACCGCTGCGCATCCATCCGGTGCCGCACGGCGACCTGGCCCTCGACGCGCCGATCCGCGTGCGCGGCGACGTGTCGAGCCAGTTCCTCACCGCCCTGCTGCTGGCGTTGCCGCTCGCAGCGGCCGGCGACATCGTGATCGAAGTGGTCGGCGAGCTGATCTCCAAGCCCTACATCGAGATCACGTTGAACCTGCTCGCGCGCTTCGGCATCCAGGTGCGGCGCGACAGCTGGGAGCGCTTCACCATTCCAGCAGGCAGCAGCTACAGCTCGCCCGGCGATATCCACGTCGAGGCCGACGCCTCGTCTGCTAGCTATTTCATAGCATTGGGGGCGATAGCGACGGGTGTTTCTGGCAAGGACGGCATCCGCATCGAAGGGGTGGGCGCCGATTCGATCCAGGGCGACATCCGCTTCATCGACGCCGCCCGCCAGATGGGCGCGCTGGTCGACAGCGGTCCGAACTGGCTCGAAGTGCGCCGCGGCGCCTGGCCGCTCAAGGCCATCGACCTCGACGCCAACCACATCCCCGACGCCGCGATGACGCTGGCCGTGATGGCGCTGTACGCCGACGGCCCGAGCACGCTGCGCAACATCGCGAGCTGGCGCGTGAAGGAAACCGACCGCATCGACGCCATGGCCAACGAGCTGAAGAAGCTCGGCGCCGCCGTCGAGGCCGGCCCGGACTTCATCCGCGTGCACCCGCTGGCGCAGGCCGGCTGGCGCCCGGCGAGCATCCACACCTACGACGACCACCGCGTGGCCATGTGCTTCTCGCTCGCGGCATTCAACCCGGCGGGGGTGCCGGTGCGCATTCTCGATCCGCACTGCGTCGCCAAGACCTTTCCCGATTACTTCGAGACCCTGTTCTCGGTGGCAGAGGCCGCCGAGGTGCCGGTGATCTGCATCGACGGCCCGACCGCTTCCGGCAAGGGCACGCTCGCGGCCGAAGTAGCGCGCCTGCTCGGCTACCACTACCTCGATTCGGGCTCCCTCTACCGCGTGACCGGCCTGGCCATGCGCCGCGCAGGCCTGAGCGCTGACGCCCAGCACGAAACGCAGATTGCTGCACTCGCGGCCGCCCTGCCCCTGCAGTTCACCGAAGGAAAGGTGCTGCTGGCCGGCGAAGACGTCAGCGACGACATCCGCACCGAAGCCGCCGGCATGGACGCCTCCCGCGTCTCCACGCTGCCAGCCGTGCGCGAGGCGCTGCTGGCCCTGCAGCAGCGCTTTCGCCAGCTGCCCGGCCTGGTGGCCGACGGGCGCGACATGGGCACCGTGATCTTCCCCGACGCGACGCTCAAAGTCTTCCTCACGGCCAGCGCCGCCCAGCGCGCCGAGCGGCGGCATAAGCAGTTGATTTCAAAGGGTATTTCGACTACACTCGACAGTCTTCGCTCCGACTTGGAAGCACGTGACGCCCGGGACTCATCCCGCAGCGTCGCCCCTCTGAAGCCGGCGCAAGACGCTCGCCACCTCGACAACTCCCAGCTGTCCATCGAGCAATCGATCGATCAGGTCTTGGACTGGTGGCAACAAGTACAGCCTTTCAAGCCCGCTTGAAAAACTGGCGCCCGACGGAATATCCCGAAATATTCATAAGGCGCATACCGCTCCAGCAGGCTCCTTCCGCGCGACAGCGCACTGGCCTGCTGGTTGTTCAACCAACCCGGGTTTATATCCAAAAAGCCCACAAAACCGCCGTCTACAGACCCACAGCAGCCGCACGCAATTTCGCAAGAGCGCCTGCCAACCCTGCCTGACGGAAGGAACCATAAATGTCTGAATCTTTTGCCGACCTATTCGAAGAGTCCCTGAAGCGTTCCGAAATGCGCACCGGCGAGGTCATCACGGCCGAAGTCGTGCGTGTCGAACACAACCACGTCGTCGTCAACGCCGGTCTGAAGTCCGAAGCGTATGTGCCGATCGAAGAGTTCAAGAACGACAAGGGCGAACTCGAAGTTCAGGCCGGCGATTTCGTTTCCGTTGCCATCGGCAGCGTTGAAAACGGCTACGGCGACACCATCCTCTCGCGCGACACCGCCAAGCGTCTGGCTTCGTGGCTCGCCCTCGAGAAGGCACTGGAATCGGGCGACTTCGTCACCGGCACCACCAGCGGCAAGGTCAAGGGCGGCCTCACGGTCCTGGTCAACGGCATCCGCGCGTTCCTGCCGGGCTCGCTGATCGACACGCGTCCGATCAAGGACCTGACCCCGTACGAGAACAAGACCCTCGAATTCAAGGTCATCAAGCTTGACCGCAAGCGCAACAACGTCGTGCTGTCGCGCCGTGCCGTGGTCGAAGCCAGCATGGGCGAAGAACGCGCCAAGCTGATGGAAACGCTGAAGGAAGGCGCAGTCGTGCGCGGCGTGGTCAAGAACATCACCGAATACGGTGCGTTCGTGGACCTCGGCGGCATCGACGGCCTGCTGCACATCACCGACATGGCATGGCGCCGTGTTCGCCACCCGAGCGAAGTCGTTCAGGCCGGCCAGGAAATCACCGCCAAGATCCTCAAGTTCGACACCGAAAAGAACCGTGTCTCGCTGGGTCTCAAGCAAATGGGTGACGACCCGTGGATGGGCGTTTCGCGCCGCTACCCGCAATCGACCCGCCTGTTCGGCAAGGTCACGAACATTGCCGACTACGGTGCGTTCGTCGAACTCGAACCCGGCATCGAAGGCCTGGTGCACGTCTCCGAAATGGACTGGACCAACAAGAACATCGCTCCGAACAAGATCGTCTCGCTGGGCGACGAAGTCGAAGTCATGGTCCTGGAAATCGACGAAGACAAGCGCCGCATCAGCCTGGGCATGAAGCAGTGCAAGGCCAACCCGTGGCAAGAGTTCGCGCAAAACACCAAGCGCGGCGACCGCGTCAAGGGCCCGATCAAGTCGATCACCGATTTCGGCGTGTTCGTGGGTCTGGCTGCCGGCATCGACGGCCTGGTTCACCTCTCGGACCTCTCGTGGAACGAAGCCGGCGAAACCGCCGTTCGCAACTACAAGAAGGGCCAGGAAGTCGAAGCGATCGTGCTGGCTGTGGACGTCGACCGCGAGCGCATCAGCCTCGGCATCAAGCAGCTCGACAGCGACCCGTTCACCACGTTCACCACCGTGAACGACAAGGGCCAGATCGTGACCGGCAAGGTCAAGACCGTGGACGCCCGCGGCGCTGAAATCGACCTCGGCGAAGACATCATCGGCTACCTCCGTGCTTCGGAAATCTCGCGCGACCGCGTTGAAGATGCCCGCAACGTGCTGAAGGAAGGCGACGAAGTCACCGCCATCGTCGTGAATGTGGATCGCAAGACCCGCAACATCCAGCTGTCGATCAAGCAGAAGGACATGGTCGACGAACAAGGCGCCATGGCCAGCCTGAGCCAGCAGTCGGCACGCGAAAACGCGGGCACGACCAGCCTGGGCGCCCTGCTGCGCGCCAAGCTCGACAACAACGACAGCAAGTAAGCTGAGTCGGAAGACAGAGCAGGCCCTGGGGCCGCTCTGTCTTTTTTTTCGTCCACGTTTTTCGTTTATGTTCGGCCTATGACCCGCTCAGACCTCGTCGAAGAACTCGCAGCGCGCTTTGCACAGCTCACGCACCGCGATGCCGAATACGCCGTCAAGACCATCCTCGATGCCATGAGCGACGCGCTGGTGCGCGGACACCGCATCGAGATCCGTGGCTTCGGCAGCTTCTCGGTCAACCGTCGTCCGCCGCGCATCGGCCGCAACCCGCGTTCGGGCGAGAGCGTGCAGATTCCCGAGAAGCGGGTGCCGCACTTCAAGCCCGGCAAGGCGCTGCGCGAAGCCGTCGATGCACGCACCGCGGAGCTCGACGCCGGCGGCAAGGAAGCCAAGGGCCGCAAGGCCTGACGCACGTGGATGCAAACGTAGAATGCTCCCGGCAACGGGAACGGCTATGAAATACCTCCTGTGGCTGCTCAAGGCAGCCATTTTTTTTACGCTCTTCGCTTTCGCGCTGAACAACCAGCACGACGCGACCGTCTATTTCTTCTTCGGCACCTACTGGCGTGCGCCGCTGGTGCTCGTCGTGCTCGCGGCCTTTGCCGGCGGGCTCGTGGTGGGTGCACTGGGCATGCTGCCGGGCTGGTGGAAGCACCGCACCGCCGCGGCGCAAGTGCCTGCCGCTGCCGAAACCCAGGCTTCCGCACCATCGACCGCCACGACCGCGCCCGCAGCGGCTCCGACCATCTCCGCCACCGACCTCCCCGCCGTACGTCAACATGGACTTTGATCCCAGCTGGCTGCTGATCAGCCTGCCCGTCGCCTTCGTGCTCGGGTGGCTCGCATCGCGCTTCGACATCCGGCAACTCAAGCTCGAGAACCGCCAAGCCCCCAAGGCCTACTTTCGCGGCCTCAACTTCCTGCTCAACGAGCAGCAGGACCAGGCCATCGACGCCTTCATCGAAGCCGTACAGAACGACCCCGACACGCAAGAGCTTCATTTCGCACTCGGCAATCTCTTCCGCCGTCGCGGCGAGTACCAGCGCGCAGTGCGCGTGCACGAGCACCTGCTGGGCCGCGGCGACCTGAGCCGCAGCGACCGCGAACGCGCACAGCACGCACTGGCGCAAGACTTCCTGCGCGCCGGCCTGCTCGATCGTGCCGAAGCCGCGCTGCAGAAGCTCGAAGGCACGCGCTACGAGAACGAGGCGCGGCTGTCGCTGCTGGCCATCTACGAGCGCTCGCGCGAATGGGCACAGGCCGCCGACGTGGCGCAGAAGCTCGACGAATCAGACCAGGCCAGCTACAGCACGCGCCGCGCGCATCACCTCTGCGAGCAGGCGACCGAACGCGTTGCAGCGGGCGACCTGCCTGGCGCCGCAAAGCTGCTCGCGCAGGCCGTCGAACTCGCGCCGCAGGCACCGCGCCCCGCCATCGACACAGCCAACCTGCAGTTGCGCAACGGCGAGGCGGCCGCGGCCTTCGACACGCTCGTGGCCCTGAGCGAGACCGCACCGCTGGCGCTGCCGCTCTACGCAGCCGCGCTGCAGCAGGCTGCCGTGGCCGCGCACCGCGAAGGCGAAGCGCTCGCACTGCTGCAACGCCGCTATGTGGAGTCGCCGTCGATCGACGTGCTCGAGGCGCTGATGGCGCTCGGCGGCACGCCGACCGCCACCGCAGAAGAACCCAACCCCACGCCGCGCGACGGCTACATCGCGCATCTTGCACAGCAGCCCTCGCTGGTTGCGGCCTCGCGCTGGCTCGCGGGCGAACACTTCGAGCACCAGCAGTTCCATCCGCAGGTGCAGCGCGCGCTCGACCAGGCCACCCGGCCGCTCATGCGCTACCGCTGCGCAGCCTGCGGCTTCGAGGCGCACCAGTACTTCTGGCACTGCCCCGGCTGCCAGGCCTGGGACAGCTATCCGCCGCGCCGCGTCGAAGAACTCTGATCACATTTCTGAACAATGGTCACGTAGAAGCCGGCACGGCTTTTACGCGTCAACGCCGCTCTTTCCCTCCTCGTTGAGCCTGGGCCGACGCTTCTGTCGGCTGTCACTCATCAACAAAAAAGAGGGAGTTTTTCATCATGTTCAAGAAGATCCTGGCCATCACGGCCATGCTGTTCGCGGCCGTTTCGTTCGCCGCCGTTGACGTCAACAAAGGCACCGAGGCCGACCTCGATGGCGTCAAGGGCGTTGGCCCGTCGATGTCCAAGCGCATTCTCGAAGCACGCAAGGAAGGCGAGTTCAAGGACTGGCCCGACCTCATGCAGCGCGTCAAGGGCGTGAAGGAGAAGAAGGCGGCCAAGCTGTCGGCCGAGGGCCTGACGGTCAATGGCAAGAGCTTCGGTGGCGCGGCGCCATCCGCATCGAAGGAAGCGAAAGCTCCCAAGGCCGCCAAGCCCTGATTCCGCTCCGGTAGAAATATGCAAAGCCGCCTTCGGGCGGCTTTTTCATGCGCGCCATGGCAGGGAAATGCCTCAGGAAGTGGTCCGGAATTTGCACGTAAGCTTCCTTTCGTTTTGCTTTCAATCCATTCCGGAGCGCGTACATGAATCACAAGTTCGGCATTGCCCTCGCGGGCCTCACCCTCGGCGCCGCAGCCTTCGCGCAGACCAAGTGGGACCTCCCCACGGCCTACCCCGCCACCAACTACCACACGGAAAACATCACGCAGTTCGCGAAGGACGTCGACGCCGCCACGGGCGGCAAGGTGAAGATCACGGTGCATGCCAACGCCTCGCTGTTCAAGGCGCCCGAGATCAAGCGCGCCGTGCAAAGCGGCCAGGCGCAAGCCGGCGAGATCCTGCTGGCCAACTACGCGAACGAGAACCCGATCTACGCGCTCGACGGCGTGCCCTTCCTCGCCACCACCTACCCCGAGGCAAGGAAGCTCTACGACGCATCGAAGCCCGCCATGGACAAGTTGCTCGCGGCCCAGGGCATCAAGGTGCTGTTCATGGTGCCGTGGGCGCCGCAGGGCATCTACACAAAGAAGGAAATCGGCTCGGTGGCCGACCTGCGCGGCATCAAGTGGCGCGCCTACAGCCCGGCCACCGCCAAGATCGCCGAACTCATCGGCGCGCAGCCCGTGCAGATCCAGCAGGCCGAGCTCAGCGCGGCCATGGCCACGGGCGTGATCGAGAGCTACATGAGCTCGGGCTCCACCGGCTACGACACCAAGACCTACGAGCACATCAAGAACTTCTACGACACGCAGGCCTGGATCCCGAAGAACGCGATCCTCGTGAACGCCAAGGCCTTCGACGCGCTCGACGCCACCACCAAGGCCGCCGTCACCAAGGCCGCAGCCGATGCCGAGGTGCGCGGCTGGAAGGTCGCGCAGGAGAAGAACGACGAATACAAGCGCCTGCTCGCCGAGCGCGGCATGAAGGTGCACAAGCCCTCGCCCAAGCTCGACGCCGACATGCGCCAGGTCGGCGGCATCATGCAGACCGACTGGCTCAAGGCAGCCGGGGCCGATGGCGCCGCCATCGTCGACGCTTATAAAAAGAAGTAAGCCGTGCGCCGCTTCCTCGACCGCCTGTACGACGGTGCAGGCGCGCTCGGCGCGTTCTGCGTGTTCCTGATCTTCGTGCTGATGATCCTGGCCGGCGTGGGCCGGCAGATGAACTGGCACGTGAGCGGGCTCAACGACGTGGTGGCCTGGCTGTGCGCCGCCGCCGCGTTCTTCGCGATGGCGCATGCATTCCGTCACGGCGATTTCGTGCGCGTGACGCTGCTGCTCGAAGCCGTGCCGCCGAAAGTGCGGCGCATCCTCGACGTGACATGCCTGCTGATCGCGTCGGTGTCCGTGGCCTACCTGACCTACTGGGCCACCAGCTTCACCTACGAGAGCTACGAATTCGCCGAGATGGCGACCGGCCTCGTCGTCATTCCGATCTGGATTCCGCAATCGACCTTCGTCATCGGCTGCTGGCTGCTGCTGATTGCCATGGTCGACGAGCTGGTGGGCGTGGTGCGCGGCGAGAAGCCCAGCTACCAGCGCGCCATCGAAGAGCGGCATGCTGCCGGCGATTTCTCCTCCGACGTCTGACGCCCATGCTTGAAACCCTGCTCATGGGCGCGCTGCTGCTCGCCATCATGCTGCTTCTGCTCGCGGGCGGCGTCTGGATCGCGATGACGCTGGCCATCGTCGGCTGGGTCGGCCAGGCCTTCTTCACCAACACGCTGCCGGGCAAGAACCTGTTCTCGGCCTTCTGGGAAAGTAACGCCAGCTGGGAGCTCGCGGCGCTGCCGCTGTTCATCTGGATGGGCGAGATCCTCTTCAGAACCAAGCTGAGCGAGGAGATGTTCGAGGGCCTGCGCCCCTGGCTCAACCGCGTGCCCGGCCGGTTGATGCACACCACCATCCTCGGCTGCGGCGTGTTCGGATCGGTCTCGGGCTCGTCGGCGGCCACCTGCGCGACCATCGCCAAGGTGGCGCTGCCCGAGCTCAAGCGCCGCGGCTACAACGAGAAGCTGGCCATCGGCTCGCTCGCCACCGCGGGCACGCTGGGCATCCTGATCCCGCCGTCGATCACGATGGTGGTGTACGCCGTGGCCGCCGACGCGTCGATCATCCGCATCTTCCTGGCAGGCTTTCTTCCGGGCTTTCTGCTGATGCTGCTGTTCTCGGGCTACATCGGCTGGTGGAGCCTGCGCAATCCCGACCAGGTGCCGCCGGCCGATCCGCCGACCACTTTCATGGAGAAGATCCGGCTCTCGGGCAACCTGATTCCCTGCGCGCTGCTGATCGTCTTCATCGTCTGGGTGCTGGTGGCGGGCTGGGCCACGGCCACCGAGTGCGCGGCCTTCGGCGTGCTGGGCTCGCTGGCCATCGCGGCCTGGGGCCGCAGCCTGACCTGGAAGAACTTCAAGGACGGCATCATGGGCGCCACCCGCACCAGCTGCATGATCATGTTCATCCTGGCTGGTGCCGCCTTCCTCACCAAGACCATGGCCTTCACCGGCATTCCGCGCGAGCTGGCCGAGTGGGTCGACAGCATGCACCTGTCGCCCTATGCACTGATCGGCGCGCTGGTCGTCGTGTACCTGGTGCTGGGCACGGCGCTCGACGGCATCTCGATGATCGTGCTGACCAGCGCGGTGGTGCTGCCGATGATCCAGAAGGCGGGCTTCGACCTGATCTGGTTCGGCATCTTCATCGTGCTGCTGGTCGAGATCGCCGAGGTCACGCCGCCGGTGGGCTTCAACCTCTTCGTGCTGCAGAACATGACCGGGAAAGACAGCAACGTGATCGCCAAGGCTGCCATTCCGTTCTTCTTCTGCCTGGTGCTGTGCATCGTGCTGATCACGCTGTTCCCGAGCATCGTGACGATCCTGCCCGATGTGGTGATGGGCAAGGAGAAGTAGAAAGAGCAAGGCCGTCCGGCAGCTTGCGGATAATCGCCGGCATGCTGCTGAACGTCCTCGTCATCTGCCTCGCCGCGTGTGTCGGCGCCCTCATGCGCTGGGGCTTTGCCCTGTGGCTCAACCCCGGCGGCATCCTGCCCTGGGGCACGCTGGCGGTGAACCTCATCGGCGGCTACCTGATCGGCGTGGCCATCGGTGTGTTCAGCGGCCTGCCGGACATCAACCCCGCGTGGCGGCTCATGGTCATCACCGGCTTCCTGGGCACGCTCACCACCTTCTCCAGCTTCTCCGCGGAAGTGGTCGGCATGCTCATGGGCGGCAGGCTCGGCCTCGCGATGGGCACGATCGCGTTGCACCTTGGCGGTTCGCTGTGCATGACCTGGCTCGGGTTGCGCACGGTGCAGGCTTTCTCCTCCTGAATCGAGCGAAAAACTGCCTTATGTCTTGCGGTTATAGATAGGGCCTTCCATAGGGTCGGTCGATAGAATTGCCCGCAATGCCCCTGGTCTTTCTCATCGCCCTCCCCTTCATTGCCAGCGTGCTGGCCGCGTTGATGCCTTCCAACGCACGCAACAGGGAGTCGACGCTGGCGGGGCTGGTCGCGCTGGGCTGCGCCATCCAGGTCGCATGGTTCTTCCCGCAGATCGCGCACGGCAACGTGCTGCGGCAAGAAATCGAATGGCTGCCGGCCCTCGGCCTGAACCTCGTGTTCCGCCTGGATGGCTTCGCATGGCTGTTCTGCATGCTGGTGCTGGGCATCGGCGCGCTGGTGGTGCTCTATGCGCGCTACTACATGTCGGCCTCCGATCCGGTGCCGCGCTTCTTCTCGTTCTTCCTCGCGTTCATGGGCGCGATGATGGGCGTGGTGCTCTCGGGCAACCTCATTCAGATGGTGCTGTTCTGGGAGCTCACCAGCCTCTTCTCCTTCCTGCTCATCGGCTACTGGCACCACCGCCGCGACGCGCGGCGCGGTGCGCGCATGGCGCTCACCGTCACCGGCGCTGGCGGGCTGTGCCTGCTGGCCGGCGTGCTGGTGCTCGGCCGCATCGTCGGCAGCTACGAGCTCGACGTGGTGCTGGCCTCGGGCGACCTCATCCGAGCGCACGCGCTGTACCCGGTCGCACTGGTGCTGGTGCTGCTCGGCGCCTTCACCAAGAGCGCGCAGTTCCCGTTCCACTTCTGGCTGCCGCGCGCCATGGCCGCGCCCACGCCGGTGTCGGCCTACCTGCACTCGGCCACGATGGTGAAGCTCGGCGTGTTCCTGATGGCGCGGCTGTGGCCCGTGCTCTCGGGCACCGAGCAGTGGTTCTGGATGGTGGGCGGCGCGGGCGCCGTCACGCTGCTGCTCGGCGGCTTCATCGCCATGTTCCAGCGCGACCTGAAGGCGCTGCTGGCCTACTCGACCATCTCGCACCTCGGGCTCATCACGCTGCTGCTGGGCCTGAACAGCCCGCTCGCGGCCGTGGCGGCGGTGTTCCATGTAATGAACCACGCGACCTTCAAGGCGTCGCTGTTCATGGCGGCCGGCATCATCGACCACGAGACCGGCACGCGCGACATCCGCAAGCTCAGCGGGCTGATGCGGCTCATGCCCATCACGGGCACGCTGGCCATCATCGCCAGCGCTTCGATGGCCGGCGTGCCGCTGCTCAACGGCTTTCTCTCGAAGGAAATGTTCTTCGCCGAGACGGTGTTCATCCAGTCGACGCCGTGGGTCGACTTCAGCCTGCCGGTCATCGCCACCATCGCGGGCATCTTCAGCGTGGCGTATTCGGCGCGCTTCGTGTTCGACGTGTTCTTCGGCCCGCCCTGCGGCGACGAGGTGCCCAAGCACCCGCACGAGCCGCCGCACTGGATGCGCGTGCCGGTCGAACTGCTGGTGCTTCTGTGCCTGGTGGTGGGTGTGGTGCCAGCGTGGTCGGTCGGCCCGATGCTGGCGGCGGCCGCCACGCCGGTCGTCGGCGGCGCGCTGCCCGAATACAGCCTGGCGGTGTGGCATGGCTTCAACCTGCCGCTGCTGATGAGCTTCGTCGCGCTGGTGGGCGGCGCCGCGCTGTACCTGCTGCAGCGCCGTCGTCGCGCGAGCGGCGGCCTCGAGCACACGCCGCTGCTGCATCGCTTCGACGGCCAGGTCATCTTCGAGCACCTGCTCGCGCTGCTGAGCGAAGCGGGCCGGCGCAGCCGCCGCCTGTTCGGCACGCGCCGGCTGCAGTGGCAGTTGCTGCTGCTGGTAGTCGCGGCCGTGGCGGGCGCCGCGGCTTCCCTGTGGGCCACGCCCGCCGCACCCGGCACGCGCGAGCTTTTGCCCTTCTCGCCGATGTTCGCCATGACCTGGATCATCGGCGGTACCTGCGCGCTGGCCGCCGCATGGCAGGCCAAGTTCCACCGGCTCGCGGCACTGATGCTGGCCTCGGGCGCGGGGCTGGTCTCTTGCGTGACCTACATCTGGTTCTCGGCACCCGACCTCGCGTTGACCCAACTGGTGGTCGAGGCCGTGACCACGGTGCTGATCCTGCTCGGCCTGCGCTGGCTGCCGATGCGCAGCAAGGACGTCATTCAACCTGCACGCGCGCGGCTGCGACCGTGGGGCCGGCGCGGGCGCGACCTGCTGGTGGCCACCGTCGCCGGCGGCGGCATGGCGGCGCTGGCGTGGGCCATGATGACGCGCAACTTCCCGCAGAGCATCTCGCCCTTCTTCCTCGAACACGCGCTCACCGAGGGTGGCGGCACCAACGTGGTCAACGTGATGCTGGTCGACTTCCGCGGCTTCGACACCTTCGGCGAGATCACCGTGCTCGGCGTGGTCGCGCTCACGGTGTATGCGCTGCTGCGGCGCTTCCGCCCCGCGATCGAATCGATGGCCCTGCCGGTCCAGCAGCGCCTGCAGGTCGACGACGGCAGCAGCGACCTGCTGAACCCGCGCCGCGCCAAGGACACCGCTGTGGGCTACCTCATGGTGCCGGCCGTGCTGGTGCGGCTGGTGCTGCCGCTGGCGGCGCTGGTGTCGGTCTACTTCTTCATGCGCGGCCACAACGCGCCGGGCGGCGGCTTCGTCGCGGGGCTGGTGATGTCGGTCGCGCTGGTGCTGCAGTTCATCGTCTCGGGCACCGAATGGGTGGAAGAGCATCTGCGCATCTACCCGCGCCGCTGGATCGCCATCGGCCTGCTGCTGGCGCTGGCCACCGGCGGCGGCGCGGTGTTCTTCGGCTATCCCTTCCTGACCACGCACACCGCACACCTGCATCTGCCGCTGCTGGGCGAGGTGCACGTGCCCAGCGCCCTCTTCTTCGACATCGGCGTGTTCGCGCTGGTGCTCGGCGCCACCATGCTGATCCTCACCGCGCTGGCCCACCAGTCGATACGAAGCCACCGCTGGGCCGACGAGCAGGCCGAAAAAGAAGCCGAAGCCGCCGCAGCTGCTGTCGCCGCCGGGGGAGCCAGCTGATGGAAATCGTGCTCGCACTCGCCATCGGCGTGCTCACCGGCTCTGGCGTGTACATGCTGCTGCGCCCTCGCACCTTCCAGGTCATCATGGGCCTAACGCTGATCTCTTACGCGGTCAACCTCTTCATCTTCAGCATGGGCCGGCTCAAGGTCGACAGCGAGCCGGTGCTCATCAAAGGCCTCACCTCCACGCTGGCCAATACGGCCGACCCGATGCCTCAAGCCCTCGTGCTGACTGCCATCGTGATCGGCTTTGCGATGACGGCGCTGTTCCTCGTTGTGATGCTCGCCTCGCGCGGCCTCACCGGCACCGACCACGTGGACGGTGAAGAGCGGCAGGAGGCGGAGTGAAAGAAATCTTCCACCTGCTCGACGAACTGCTCGAGTTCAGCATGCCGCACCTGGTGGCGGTGCCGATCCTCGTGCCCATGCTCACGGCCGCGCTCATGCTGCTGCTGGGCGAGAACCGGCGGCGCACCAAGTCGGCCCTGAGCGTGGTCTCGGGTCTCGTCGGCCTGCTTGCCGCGCTCGCGCTGCTGCGCTGGGTGAACGCTGCCGACACCGGCGGCGGCCCCGGCTCCATCGGCGTCTACCTGCCGGGCAACTGGCGTGCACCCTTCGGCATCGTGCTGGTGGCCGACCGGCTCTCGACCATGATGGTCGCGCTCACGGGCGTGATCGCCTTCGCCGCATCGATCTATTCCACCTCGCGCTGGGACCGCGCGGGCGTGCATTTCCATCCGCTGCTGCAACTGCAGCTCATGGGCCTGAACGGAGCCTTCCTCACGGGCGACCTGTTCAACCTGTTCGTCTTCTTCGAGGTGATGCTCGCGGCCTCCTACGGCCTGCTGCTGCACGGCTCGGGCCGGCTGCGCGTGCAGGCGGGGCTGCACTACATCGCGATCAACCTCGCTGCGTCGTCGCTGTTCCTGATCGGCGCGGCCATCCTGTACGGCGTGACCGGCACGCTCAACATGGCCGATCTCGGCGTGCGCATCGCCGAACTCGCGCCGGGCGACCGCGGCCTGGTGCACGCGGCGGCGGCCATCCTCGCGACTGCCTTCTTCGCCAAGGCCGGCGCGTGGCCGCTCAACTTCTGGCTGGTACCGGCCTACAGCGCATCGGTGTCGCCGGTGGGCGCGGTGTTTGCGCTGCTGACCAAGCTCGGCGTCTACACGATCCTGCGGCTGTGGACCGTGCTGTTCGCGCCCGACACCGGCGACTCGGCCGCCTTCGGACAGGCGGCGCTGGTTGGCGTGGGCCTTGCCACGCTGTTCGGGGGGGCGCTCGGCATCGTCGGCACGCAGCGGCTGTCGAACCTCGCGGGCTTCAGCGTGCTGGTGTCTGCGGGCACCCTGCTCGCGGCGGTCGGGCTCGGCCAGCCGGCCGTGTGGGCCGGCGCGCTGTACTACCTGCTGAGTTCCACGCTCGCGGTCAGCGCCTTCTTCCTGCTGACCGACATGATCGAGCGCTGGCGCAACGCGGGCATGAGCGTGGCGCCGCACGAGGCGGCCGGCAACGCGCCCTTTCTTGCCGAAGACCTGCGCGCACTCAACGACGTGAACCTCGACGACGAGGCGCAGGCACTCTACGGCCGCGCGATTCCCGCCGGCGTGGCCTTCCTGGGCCTGAGCTTCATGGGCTGCACATTGCTGCTCGCGGGCCTGCCGCCGCTGTCGGGCTTCATCGGCAAGTTCGCGATGCTCTCGGGCATGCTCGGCGCCAAGGCGATCGGCACCGCCGGCTGGATCTTTCTTGCGCTGCTGATCGCCTCGGGCTTTCTCTCGCTGATTGCATTGAGCCGCACCGGCATCCGCCACTTCTGGACGCAACTCCACCCCACCATGCCCTCGCTGCCCGCACTCGAAGTGCTGCCGGTGGCCGGGCTGCTCGCGGCCAGCGTGGCGCTGACTGTGTGGGCCGGGCCTGTCATGCAGCACGCCAGGGCCACCGCTGAAGGACTGAAGACACCCACGCCCTATCGCAACGCGGTGCTGGGCGCGCGGCAGATTCCGAATCCGGTGAAAAAGGAAGAAGCAAAGGAAGGCACGGCCCCATGAAGCGCCTGATTCCTTCTCCGTCGCTGTCCTTCGCGCTGTTCATCGTCTGGCTGCTGCTCAACCAGTCGCTCGACGCCGCCACGCTGCTGGCGGCCCTGATCCTCGCCATCGCGGTGCCGCTGCTCACCGAGGGCCTACGCCCGGCGGCGGTACGCATGCGCAGGCCCGGCGTCGCGCTGCGGCTGTCCTTCGTCGTGACCTTCGACATGCTGAAGTCGGCGTACGACGTGGCCCGGCTGCTGCTCACGCGACGCACCTCGCGGATCGCCTCGAAGTTCGTGCAGATTCCGCTCGACATGCGCGACCCCAACGGGCTCGCGGTGCTGGCCATGGTGATGTGCCTCACGCCCGGCACCGCCTGGGGCGAAGTGTCGTTCGACCGCAGCACGCTGCTGATCCACGTGTTCGACGTGGACGACGAAGCCGCCTTCGTCGCACTGATCAAGCAGCGCTACGAGCGCCCCCTGATGGAGATCTTCGAGTCATGACACCCATCCTCTTCTGGGCCCTGAAGTTCGCGCTCTTCCTGCTGGCCGTGGCCATGCTGTGCGCGCTCTCGCGGTTGCTGATCGGCCCGAGCGCACAAGACCGCGTGATGGCGCTCGACTGCCTCTACATCAACGGCATGCTGATGATGCTGGTGCTCGGCATCATCTACGCGAGCAACGTCTACTTCGAGGCGGCGCTGCTGATCGCGCTGTTCGGCTTCGTCGGCTCCACGGCCATGGCCAAGTTCCTGCTGCGCGGGGAGGTGATCGAATGACGGACTTCATCGTGGGCCCACTGCCGCTGTGGGCCGAGATCATCACCGCCGTGTTCGCGGTACTGGGCGCGGCCTTCGCGGCCATAGGTTCTTTCGGCCTGGTTCGGCTGCCCACCTTCTTCCGCCGCATCCATGCGCCCACGCTGGGCGCGACGGTCGGCGTGTGGTGCATGACGGTCGCCACCATCGTCTATTTTTCGGTGCAGGGCTTCAGCCTGTTCCTGCATGCGGTGCTGATCGTGCTGTTCATTGCGCTCACGGCGCCGATCACCACTATCTTTTTGATGCGCGCGGCGCTGTTTCGTGAGCGGCAGAAGGGGGGCGACGTGCCGCCCGAGGCGAAGTCGGGCTGATTCACTGGTGGAAGGGAGCACCCTGTGCCATTCGCACGCACCCCGAAAAAAGCAAATCAGCTCGGCTGCAACTGCTGCATTTCCTTGGCCCGCGCCACCTCGACCTCACGCGGCAGCGTCACAGCGTTCTTCACAGCCAGTATCTCGGCCATCACGCTCACCGCGATCTCCGGCGGCGTCTTGCTGCCGATGTAGATGCCGATAGGCCCGCGCAGCCGCGCGAGCGATTCTTCGGTCTGGTCGAAGTGCTCGATCATGCGGTCGCGCCGCGCGTCGGCATTGCGACGCGAGCCGATGGCGCCGACGTAGAAGGCTTCGCTCTGCAGTGCTTCGAGCAGCGCGAGGTCGTCGAGCTTGGGATCGTGCGTGAGCGCGACCACGCAGCTGCGGCGGTCGGGCTTGAAGGCCAACACCGCGTCGTCGGGCATCTCGGTCGTGATGTGCACGCCGGGCAGCGACCACGCGGTGCGGTACTCGGCGCGCGGGTCGCACAGCGTCACGGCAAAGCCGCTGAACTTGGCCATCGTCGCGAGGTACTCGGCCAGCTGGCCGGCGCCGATCAGCAGCATGCGGTACTCGGGGCCGAAGGTGTTGGTGAGCTCGGTGTCGTTCACGGTGAGCTCGTCGGGGGCTTTCGCCTCGGCGAGCCGCACCGCGCCGGTGGCGAGCGTCACCGTGCGCTGCATGAGCTTGCCTTGTTCCAGCTGCTCGACCAGCAGGTCGAGCGAGCTGGCATCGGGCGCGTATTCGAGCAGCAGCTCCAGCGTGCCGCCGCAGGGCAGTCCGAAACGATGCGCCTCGTCGGCGGTAATGCCGTACTTCACGAGCGCGGGTGGCGCACCCAGCGGCACGTCTTCGCCCTTGCCATGCGCGTGGCTGTAGCGCGCGATCAGGTCGTCCTCGATGCAGCCGCCCGAGACCGAGCCGACCACCGCGCCGTCTTCGGCCAGGGCCATGATCGAACCCACGGGCCGGGGCGACGAGCCCCAGGTGCGCACAACGGTCGTCAGCAGCGCGCGCTTGCCGGCACGCCGCCAGTCGCGCAGCGTGCGCAGCACCATGACGTCGAGGTTTTCCATGGCGCGGCCGGTTCCTAGCTGCTGGCGTCGCCCGGTACGGCGGGCGCGTCCTTGTTGTCGCTGTTGTCGTCCTTCTTGCCGAGGCCGATCTTCTTCATGAGGCCGGACATCATGCCGGCCTTCTCTGCAGGCGCTTCGGCGGTGGCTTCCACGACGGGCGCGGGCGGCGGGCCGTAGCGGCTCTGCATCTCGGCCTCGAAGCGCTTGAAGAAATCGTCGGCGGTCGACTTGGCTGCGCCGTCGATCAGACGCTGGCCGAGCTGGGCGATCTTGCCGCCGACCTGGGCCTGCACGGTGTAGTCGAGCTCGCAGCCGGGGACGGCAGGAGACGATGCGGCCTCGGCTTCATGCGAGACGGCAGCCTCGGCCGGTGCAGCTTCGGCCGTCACCGGCTTGAGCGAGACACTCGACGAGCCCTTGGCGAACCCTGCCACGCCGCCCTGCCCTTCGAAGCTCAGCTTGTAGCCATCGGGCGCCACGATGTCCGACAGCATCACCTTGCCGTTGAACTTGGCCGACACCGGGCCGATCTTGACGGCGAGCGCGACGCTGTACTGGTTGTCACCCGTGAGCTCGAACTTGTCGCAACCGGGAATGCACTTCTTCAGTGTCTCGGGGTCGTTGAGCGCTTCCCAGGCCTGTTGTTGGGTGATGCCGAGGCGGCGGTTTCCGAGCATTTCCATGGTGGGTTTCCTTTGTCTTCCTTCCCGGGCAACGCTAGCGGCCGGACCGCATCAGGGCGGCCAGGCTCGCTGCGAGCTGTTCGAGTGCGCTGAGATTGTGAACTGCCAGCATCGCGTCTGCTTGCCGGTGCAGAACACTGGCCCCACGCGCCAGAGGGGCGTAGCCCTCGAAGCGCAGCAAGGGGTTGAGCCACAGCAGGCGGCGCGAATGGCGCTTGAGCCACAGCAGCTCCTGCTCCAGCAGCGACGGTTCGCCGGTGTCGAGGCCATCACTGATCACCAGCACCAGGGTGCGGCGGCCGGTCAGGCGGCGGGTGTGGGCGCGGCGCAATTCGGTCAGGGAGCTGCCGAGCCGCGTGCCGCCCGCGAAGTCGTCGATGGCGAGGCTGGCGGCGCCGAGCATGGCGTCGGTGTCGGCGAGCCGGAAGGCGGGGGTCAGGTCGGTCAGGCGGGTGCCGAAGGCGAACACGTCGCGCCGGCCCGCGCGGCGAGTGGCGGCGTGCAGGAAAGCCAGCAGCAAGCGCGCATAGCGCTCCATCGAGCCCGACACATCGACCAGCACCAGCAGCGGCAAGGGCTGCTGGCGCCGGGCCAGTTTGGGCAGCCGCAGGATCTCGCCGCCCGTGCGCGCCGCCTCGTGCAGCACGCCTGGCCAGTGCATGCGCGCGTGCTGCCGGCCCGCGTCGCCAGCCACGCGCAGACGGCGCGACGGCAGCTCGGGAATCGGCAGCCTGATGTCGCGCGCAAGCCGCTCGACCAGGCGGTACTCAGAAGCGCCGAGCGCGTTGAAGTCCGCATGCTGCAGGCGCTGGCGGTCGCTCGACGTCATGGCAGCGTCGAACTCGATCTCGCGGTCGGGCTTGGCCAGCTCGGCTGGCTTGGCAGGGTTGCGCGGTGCGGTGAGCGCCTCGCGCACGCGCGGCCGGCGCTTCGATGGCTCCGCCTTGCCTTCGGCGCTCGGCAGCATCTGTGCGAGCAGCTTGTTGGCCAGCTCCGGATCGCGGAACCAAGCGTCGAAGAGTTCGCGGAACACCATGCGGTCCTGCTCGCGGCTCACCATCACGGCTTCCATCGCGGCGCTCAGGTCGAGCCTGTCTTCCACGCCTACCAGCGTGGCCGCTTCGGCAGCCAGCGCGATGCGCATGGCGTCGGTGCGCACGCCGGCACGGCGCAGCGCACGGCCGAAGGCGGTGATGTTGCCGGCGAGCTTGCCGCTGCGAACGTCGCCGAGTTGCTGGATACCGGTGGTCGTCATGCCTCGGGCTTGAGCAGGTCCGACGCCAGCTCCCGCGTCAGCGCGGCCACGTCGTCGCGCTGCTTGAACAGGATGCCGGCGGTGTCGACCACCACCTCGGGGTCGAGTTCGACGGTGTCGAGCGCAATCAGCGCCCTCGCCCATTCGACGCTCTCGGCGATGCCGGGTGCACGTTGGAAGGCGTTGACGAAAGGCGCCTCGCGCAGCCGCGCGACGAATGCCGACACCTGCGCCGACAGCTTCTCGCCGGCCTGCGGCACCTGTGCGCGCACGATGGCCAGTTCGCGCTCTCGCTCGGGATAGTCGAGCCAGTGATAGAGACAGCGGCGCTTGACCGCATCGTTGAGTTCGCGCGTGCGGTTGCTCGTGAGGATGGTGACGGGCGGCACCACGGCGCGCACCGTGCCCAGCTCGGGAATGCTCACCTGGTACTCGCCCAGGTATTCGAGCAGGAAGGCCTCGAAGGGCTCGTCGGCGCGGTCCACCTCGTCGATCAGCAGCACGGCGCCGGGCAGCGGCGTCTGCAGCGCCTGCAGCAGCGGGCGGCGGATCAGGTAGTGCGGCTGGTAGACCTCGGCTTCCACGTCGCGCGCCGCGCCCGTGGCTTCAGCCGCGCGCATGTGCAGCAACTGCGCCGCGTAGTTCCATTCGTAGAGCGCTTCGCGCTGCTCCAGGCCGTCGTAACACTGCAGGCGCAGCAGCTCGCGGTTCAGCGCGGTCGACAGCGCTTTGGCCAGCTCAGTCTTGCCGACGCCGGGCTCGCCTTCGAGCAGCAGCGGGCGCTGCAGCTTGAGCGCAAGAAACACAGCCGTCGCCAGCCGCCGGTCGGCGAAGTAGCCGGCCTGCACCAAAGCTTCGGAAAGGGAATCGATGGTCGGAAAGATCATGGCGAAGCGTAGCGGAAGACGCGAGGGTATCGCGCCTTCCGGTGGGCAATCGGCAGCCCCGGCCTCTTCAGCCCAGGGCCTTGGTGACGGCGCGTTGGGTCAGCACGCTGATCAGGTTCGCGCGGTACGCAGCCGAGGCATGCAAGTCGCTGTTGAGATCGCTCGCGTCGATCTTCACCGCTGCAGCGGCGGCTGCGGTGAAGCTCTTGTTGAGCGCGTCTTCCAGCCCGGCATGGCGGAACACGCCGTTGCCCGCGCCGGTGATCGCCACGCGCACGCCGCTGTCGTATTGCGCAAGGAACACGCCGACCAGCGGAAAGTTGGATGCCTTCTGGCGCAGCTTTTCGTAGACGGCGCGCTTCGGAATGGGAAAGCGGATCGCGGTGATCAGCTCGTCTTCTTCCAGCGCCGTGGTGAACAGGCCCAGGAAGAAATCGTCCGCCGCAATCTCGCGCTTCGACGTGACCACGGTCGCGCCCGAAGCAAGCACCGCGCTGGGATAGCACGCCGCCGGATCGTTGTTGGCCACCGAGCCGCCGATGGTGCCCATCGCGCGCACCTGCCGGTCGCCGATGCGCGAAGCCAGGTCGGCCAGCGCCGGGTAGGCGGCCTTCACGTCGGCGTTGTTCGCCACGTCGAGATGGCGCGACATGGCGCCGATGGTGATGGCGTTGCCGTTTTTCGTGATGCCGGTGAGCTCCTTGATGCCGCTGAGGTCCACCAGCTGTTCGGGCGCCGAGAGCCGCAGCTTCATCGAAGCCAGCAGGGTCTGCCCGCCCGCCAGCGGCTTGGCGCCGGCGGCAACGAGTTTGGCCGCATCGGCCACGGTGGCGGGCCGTTCGAGTGTGAAGGCATACATGGTGTGATTCCTTCTTTGTTTTAGTGTTGGGCCACGGCCTGCATCGCTTCCCAGACGCGGCTGGGAGAGGCAGGCATATCGAAATCCTTGACGCCCAATGGCGCCAGCGCATCGAGCACCGCATTGATCACGGCCGGCGGCGAGCCGATGGCCCCCGCCTCGCCGCAGCCCTTGGTGCCGAGCGGGTTGTGTGTGCACGGGGTGCACACGGTGTCGAGCTTGAATTGCGGAAAGTCGCCTGCTCGTGGCATGGCGTAGTCCATGAAGCTGCCGGTGAGCAGCTGGCCGGTCTCGTTGTCGTAGACGCAGTTTTCGAGCAGCGCCTGGCCGATGCCCTGCACCAGCCCGCCGTGTACCTGGCCCTCGACGATCATCGGGTTGATGATGGTGCCGAAGTCGTCCACCGCGGTAAAGCGGTCGACCTTGACTTCACCAGTCTGCTTGTCGACTTCGACCTCGCAGATGTAGGTGCCGCCCGGAAAGGTGAAGTTGGTCGGGTCGTAGAAGGCGGTTTCGTTCAGGCCCGGTTCCAGCTTGTCGAGCGGGTAGTTGTGCGGCACGTAGGCCGTGAGCGCCACCTGGCCGAAGGGGATCTTCTTGTCGGTGCCCTTGACCGTGAACTCGCCGTTGGCGAACTCGATGTCGGCGTCGCTCGCCTCCATCAGGTGCGCGGCGATTTTCTTGGCCTTGGTCTCGATCTTGTCGAGCGCCTTCATGATGGCCGCGCCGCCCACCGAGATGGAGCGCGAACCGTAGGTGCCCATGCCGAAGGGCACGCGGCCGGTGTCGCCATGCACCACGTCGACGTTCTCGACCGGAATGCCCAGCCGCGCCGCGACGACCTGCGCGAAGGTGGTTTCGTGGCCCTGCCCGTGGCTGTGCGAGCCGGTGAACACGGTCACGCTGCCGGTCGGGTGCACGCGGATCTCGCCGCATTCGAACAGGCCCGCCCGCGCGCCAAGCGCCCCGGCAATGTTCGACGGCGCAATGCCGCAAGCCTCGATGTAGCTCGAGTAACCGATGCCGCGCAGCTTGCCCTTGGCCTCGGTGGCCGACTTGCGCGCCGCGAAGCCATCGACCTCGGCCAGCACGCGGGCCTTGTCCATGCAGGCGTGGAAGTCGCCCGTGTCGTACTGCAACGCCACCGGCGTCTGGTACGGGAAGGTGCTGATGAAGTTGCGCTTGCGGATCTCGTCCTGCCCCAGCTTCATTTCCCAGGCGCAGCGCGACACCAGCCGCTCCAGCAGGTAGGTAGCCTCGGGCCGCCCCGCTCCGCGGTAGGCGTCGACCGGCGCGGTGTTGGTGAACCAGGCGTCGACCTCGACGTAGATCTGCGGCGTGGTGTACTGGCCCGCCAGCAGCGTGGCGTAGAGGATGGTGGGCACCGCGGTCGAGAAGGTCGACAGGTAGGCGCCGAGGTTGGCGTCTGTATGCACGCGCAGCGCGAGGAACTTGCCGTCTTTGTCCATCGCCATTTCGGCGTGGCTCACATGGTCGCGGCCATGCGCGTCAGACAGGAAGCACTCCGAGCGTTCCGCCGTCCACTTGATGTTGCGGTTGAGCTGCTTGGCGGCCCAGGTCAGGCACACGTCTTCTGCATACAGGAAGATCTTGGAGCCGAAGCCGCCGCCCACGTCGGGCGCTATCACCCGCACCTTGTGCTCTGGCAGGCCCAGCACGAAGGCCGTCATCAGCAGGCGCTCGACGTGCGGGTTCTGGTTGGACACGTAGAGCGTGTAGTCGTCGGTGCCCCGGCTGTAGCTGCCGATGGCCACGCGCGGCTCGATGGGGTTGGGAATCAACCGGTTGTTGACCAGGTCGAGCTTGGTGACGTGCGCGGCATTGGCGAACACCGCATCGACCGCCGCCTTGTCGCCCAGCGCCCACTTGTAGCACTGGTTGTCGGGCGCCTCGTCGTGCAGCACCGCGCCGCCGGCCTTTTTCGCCGCGTCGGCCACGCTCACGAGCGCGGGCAGCACGTCGTAATCGACCACCACCGCCTCGGCCGCGTTCTTGGCCTGCTCGACCGTCTCGGCCACGACCATCGCGACATGGTCGCCCACGTAGCGCACCTTCTTGATCGCGAGGATCGGGTGCATCGGCTCCTTCATGGGGGTGCCGTCGGGGTTGTTGATGAGCCAGCCGCAAGGCAGGCCGCCCATCTTTCCTTCGATGTCCTTGCCGCTGAAGATACCGATCACACCGGGCATCTTCAGTGCCTCGGCAATGTCGATCGACTTGATGGCGGCGTGGGCGTGCGGCGAGCGCACGAAGACCGCATGGCTCTGGTTGGCCAGCGTGATGTCGTCGGTGTAGTTGCCGGCGCCGGTCAGGAAGCGGTAGTCTTCCTTGCGCCGTAGCGCCTCGCCGATGTGCGGCAGGTTCGAGAAGTCGGAAGCACCCATGATGTCGCTCCCTTCATGCCGTTACGGTTGTCTTGACGGGAGTGCCCGAGGCCATTGCCTCGCCGCCCATCTTCACTGCCTTCACGATGTTCTGATAGCCCGTGCAGCGGCACAGGTTGCCGTCGAGCAGTTCGCGGATTTCCGACTCGCTCGACTTGGGGTGGTGGGTGCACAGGTCGATTGCGCTCATGACCATGCCGGGAGTGCAGAAACCGCACTGCAGGCCGTGGCATTCCTTGAAGGCCGCCTGCATGGGGTGCATGGTGCCGTCAGCCTCGGCAATGCCCTCGATGGTGGTGATGTCCGCGCCGGCAGCCTGGGCTACCAGCACATTGCAAGATTTGACGGCCCGGCCATTCACGTGGACGGTGCAGGCACCGCACTGGGCGGTGTCGCAGCCAACGTGGGTACCGGTGAGATGGAGGTGCTCCCGGATGGCGTAGACGAGGAAGGTGTTGGGAGGAGCGTCGACCGTGACCTGACGGCCGTTGACCTTGAAAGCGACCTGCATTTGGCTGTCTCCGTTAAAGGTGATGGCTGTTTCAGCAAAAGCATCTTGGATGCCGACCTTTCGCACTATCCTAGGCAAAACCCTTGACACTTGCACAGACCGCGCGAAATTCTCAAAATGAAACAGCTTGCCGTCCGGCGAGCCAGGAAAAGCCGCCCCACACGCGCGAAAAACCACGATGCCCGTCTCTATCGTTTCGCCATCGCCTGAGCGTTCCCTGGCCATTGCCCAAGCCCGCCGCGAAGTGATCGAGGGCGAGTCGGCCGCCCGGGCGCGCGGCGCCGCCTGCGTCGATTCGTGGATCACCCGCTCCTGGCAGCGCTGCATCGAGGCCGGTCGCCGGCCCCAGCAGCGAGTCAGCTTCGACCCGGTGAGCCGCTCGGCCAGCCGCGACGTCGCCGAGCGCAACCGGGCGCTGGTCTCGGCGGCCCGTCCGGTGATAGAGCGGCTGTCGCGCGCCATTGCCGACACCCGTTATTTCGCCGTACTGACCGATGCCGACGGCATCGTCATCGACGTGGGCAACCTGCCTGACGGCGCCGACGCCGCCAGCCGGTATGCACGCGACATCGGACGCGTCGGCGTCGACCTGTCTGAGCGCGCCATCGGCACCAGCGCCATCGGCACCGCACTGGCCGAGCAGGAATCGGTGTGGCTGCACCGTGGCGAGCATTTCTTCGACGACACCGGCGTCTACAGCTGCGCCGGCGCCCCGCTGTTCGGCCCCCGTGGCGACTGCATCGGCATGCTCGACCTGACCGGCGTGCAGGTGGTCGAACGACCCGAGCTGCGCCACCTGGCCACCCTGTCGGCGCGCAGCATCGAGAACATGCTGGTGATGCGCGAACCCTGCGAACTGCTGCTGCACCTGGCGTGGCCCGGCAGCACGAACAGCGAGGCCACCGAGGGTCTGCTGTGCATCGACGCCACCGGCAGCGTCACGGGCGCCAACGCGGCGGCCCGGCAGATGCTGCACCAGCCGCTGCCGCGCAGCGAGCATGCATTGCACTTCAACGACCTGTTCGCGCTGCCGCTGCACATGATGTTCGACGCGGCCCGACGCGCCGACGCGGTGCTCGAAGTGCCGCTCTGGTCGGGCCTTCGGGTGCAGGTGCGACCCCAGCGCAGCAGCACCAGCGGCACGGCGGGCGCGCCTGCTTCCGACACCCGCCCGCGGCTGCGCGATGTGGAAACCGCGCTGATCCGCAAGGCAGTGGCCGATGCGCGCGGCAATGTGGCGGAAGCGGCACGGGCCCTGGGCATCAGCCGGGCGACCGTCTACCGCAAGCTGTGGCGTGGACGGCCGGCCGGCGCGCCGGATTGAGCGCCGGCGTTCAGTTTTCGTTCAGGCTCAGGCGCCGACCGGCACCTTGTCCAGAAAGCCCGTCACCGAACTGAGCTTGCCTGCATCGAGCCGCACGAAGTCGGTGCCCTGAATCAGGTCTTCCGCTCCGCTCGGCCCCAGCGTCCATGAAAAACGCAAGTGGTCGCCGTGCGCATCGGCCTTGCCCAGCAGGTTGAAGCGAAAGCCCGGGTAGCGCTGGTGCACCACGCCGACCAGCGCACTGATCTGCTCGTGCCCGCTGGCCTGCGCCATCGGGTCCACGTAGCGGGCGTTGGCCGTCCACCCGGCTTCGATCAGCGCGGCGCGGCGCGCGGCATCGGTTTCGTTCCAGACGGCGATGTAGCGTTGGGCGATCGCGGTGGCATCGTGTGCGGCGGTGTTCATGATGACGATTCCTTTCGAGGGTTTCGACCCGCAACATCGCGGGGTGAAGGAATGGTCGCGTCGCACGCGATTCGCGTCGATGACGTCTCAGGTCATGCTGCAGCGTCCATCGAGGCGTTCGCATCCAGCGGAAACACCGGCCGGCGCACCTTGCTGAACGGGAACAGGCTGTAGTCCGAGCTCGTGACGCCCGGGCTGTCGCACTCCACCAGCGCGGCCGACAGCGGCTCGAACACCGGCCGGCAATACATGCGCGACTTGAGCAGCAGAAAGCGCTCCTTGCGCGGATCGAGCCCCGCGCATTCGAAGACGCCGATATCCCAAGGCTCCTGCGTGCGCTCGGTCACCACGATGCGCGCCGTGCCGATGTCGAACAGCACCGTGCGCCCCATGCTGCTGCGCTGGCCGGTATAGGTGGGACCGGTAATGACGTACTCGCCGTCGCTGATGGTTCGCACGGTGCCCGTCAGGCGCACCGGCGTCTTCGAGAGGCCGATGCCTTCGAGCGAGACCTTGTTGCCGAGCGCCACCGTCACCTGCGCGCCCTCGCCCGCCTCGACCAGTTGCGCCACCGCTTCGGGGTCGCACAGCGGCCCGACGCCGATGCCGTGCAGCCCCTGCGCCAGCGCCTCCTGCAGAACGTCCATGGTGTCGCAGCTGCCGCCGGACATGCAGTTGTCGCCATGGTCGAGCAGCAGCACCGGGCGCGTCGCGCCCTCGGCAATCAGCTTCGCGCGCCCGATCGACTGCGCCAGCGGTTCGCTGCGGTAGATGAAGGCCTCGCGCTCGCTCCACATCTGCGCGGCGATGCGGTCGGCCGTGGCCTGCGCGCGCTCGGGCGACTGCGCATCGACGACGATCACGCTCATGCACGGCGACTCGATGTCCGACAGCGAAAAACCCGCCAGGATCGACACCGCGAGCGACTCCGACTTCTCGGCCTCGCGCGCCGCCTCGATGGCGCGCTGCATCGCGCCTGTGAACGACGCACTGCGCAGCGTGTGCGCCATCAGCGGCAGCCGGTGCCAGCGCATCGCCGGCTTGCTGCGCCCGGCCAGCAGGTCGAGCAGCAGGCGGCCGGCGTGCTCGCCGGTCTCGTACATGTCGATGTGCGGGTAGGTCTTGAAGCCGACGATCACGTCCGCGTTTTCCACCATCTCGGGCGTGACGTTGGCATGCAGGTCGAGCGCCACTCCAATGGGCACGCCCGGTGCCGCCGCGCGCAGGCGCACCAGCAGGTCACCTTCGCCGTCGGCGCTGTTCTGCGCCACCATCGCGCCGTGCAGGTCGAGCAGGATGGCATCGCAACCCGCAGCCGCATCGACGATGCATTGCGTCAGCAGCGTGTAGGCCTGCGCGTCGACCGGCCCGCTCGGGTTGGCCGAGGCCGACACCGGCGTGACGAGTTCGGCGCCGGCCGCTTCGGCCAGGTCGATGAAGGCCGACATCGCCGTGCGCATGCTCTTGTTGTCGCGGTAAGCCTGCTCGCCGAAGGTCGGCCCGTCGGGCCCGAAGGCCGCGAGCGGCGTGGGCACGGGCGAGAAGGTGTTGGTCTCGTGGTTGAGGCGCGCTATCAAGACTTTCATTGAGCAAACTTCCCGCCGCTTGCCAGCATCGTGATGTCGCCGAAATTCGAACCGTTGCGGTTGTCGGCCTTGAACGTCAGCATGTAGCCACCCAGGTTCATGGGCGGCGAGGTCTCGATGGTTCGCCTGAGCGATTCGGTGGTGATCGGCCCCTTGACACGCTGCAGCGCTTCCGCAAACGCCTTGGCCGTGATGTAGCCCTCCAGGCCCAGGTAGGAGCCCTCGCCCTCGCTGCCCGCGCTCTTGCGCGCGCGCTGGTACTCGTCGACGATCGGGAAGCGGGTCTTCCAGAACGGCGGCATCACCTGCGACAGCACGATGCCGCGGCTCTTCTCGCCGAGCTCCTTGTAGAGCAGGAAAGAACTGGCCACCGAGTTCGTGTAGATCTGCGGATGAATCGGCGCGGCGACCAGCGCCCGGATCATGTTGATCGCCGGCATGCCGGCCGCAATGACGTACACGGCCTGCGCGCCGCTGGCAATGATCTGCTGCGCGGCGCGCGTCGGTTCCTTTTCCTGCGGGTCGAAGCGCAGCGCCAGCACCTGGGACAGCCCGTTCTTCTGGAGCGCGTCTATCGCGTCCTTCTCGATGCCCTTGCCGTAGGCGTCGTCGCTGGAGACGATGGCGATGCGCGTCAGGCCCACCGTCGCCAGATGGGTCATCACGCGGCGCACTTCGTCGGCGTACGACTCGCGCACGTGATAGATCGGCACCTTCGGCCCGCGCAGCACCGCGGCACCGGTCAGCCCGCCGAAGATGAAGCTGTCGTATTTCGCCGCCACGGGCGCCATGGCCGCACCGATGCCCGTGCCCATGGTTCCGAAGAGGCAGACCACGCGGTCGGTGCCCAGCAGCTTCTCGGCGTTGGCCGCGGCCTTGTCGGCCGCATAGACATCGTCGTACGTGATCATCTTGACGGGCCGCCCGCCGATGCCACCGGCCTTGTTCAGCTGGTCGAACAACAGCGTCTGGCCTTCCATGAACGCGAGGCTGTTAGGTGCCAGCGGCCCCGTCAGTACCGCGGACTGGCCCACCAGGATGGGTTCGGCAGCGCTTGCCGGCACCACGGACCACGCGAGGGCAAGCGCCATCAGGGCGCGGCTCCACGCCTTCACGACACGACTCCCGCGCTTTGCAGCATGGCTTGCAGCAGCACGTTGCAGCCGGCTTCGAGATGGTCGGGCTGTGCGTCCTCGATCTCGTTGTGGCTGATGCCGTCGAGACAAGGCACGAAGATCATGGCCGTGGGGCACACGCGTGCGAGGTACACCGCGTCGTGGCCCGCGCCGCTGATCACGTTCATCCAGGTCATGCCCTGCGCCTGCGCAGCTTCGCGCACGGCAGACACGAGCTTGGGAGTGAAGGGCTGCGGCTGGAAGTACACGACCTGCTCCACCGACATCTCGACCTTGCCCTTCGTGGCAATGCGCTGCACGGCTTCTTTCAGTTCGGCGTCCATGGCCGACAGCACCACGTCGTCGGCCGCGCGCAGGTCGACGCTGAGCTTCACGCGGCCCGGGATCACGTTGCGCGAGTTCGGGTAGTTGTCGATCCAGCCGACCGTGCCGCGCCCATGCGGCGCGTGGGCGAGCGCGATGCGGTTGACCTCGATCACGAGTTCGGAGGCGGCCAGCAGCGCGTCCTTGCGCAGCTCCATCGGCGTGGGGCCGGCATGGGCTTCCATGCCTTGCACCACCACGTCGTACCAGCGCTGGCCGAGAGCGCCTTCGACCACGCCGATCACGCGCTCGTTGGCTTCGAGCACCGGGCCCTGCTCGATGTGCGCCTCGAAGTACGCGCCCACCGGCGATGTTGTTGCCGACGCGGGCGTGCTGCCCGCGTAGCCAATGGAGGCAAGCGCGTCGGACACGCTGACGCCGTCGTTGTCGCACTGCGCCAGTGCATGCTCGAGCGTGAACGCACCGGCGAACACGCCGGAGCCCATCATCACGGGCACGAAGCGCGAGCCTTCCTCGTTGGTCCACACCGCCACTTCGAGCGGCGCCTCGGTTTCGATCTTCGCGTCGTTCAGGCTTCGGATCACCTCCAGCCCCGCGAGCACGCCGTAGTTGCCATCGAACTTGCCACCGGTGGGTTGCGTGTCGATGTGGCTGCCGGTGGTAACGGGCGGCAGCGCGTTATTGCGGCCGGCGCGGCGCGCGAAGATGTTGCCGATGGCGTCCACGCGGACTTCGCAGCCCGCCTCGCGCACCCAGCGCACGAACAGGTCGCGGCCCTGGCGGTCGAGGTCGGTCAGCGCGATGCGGCAGACGCCGCCTTTCTCGGTGGCGCCGAGTTGCGCCAGTTCCATCAGCGAGTTCCAGAGCCGCTGGCCGTCGATGCGGAGTTCAGTGTGTGAGTTCATGGCTTTGCGATAGGGATGAGTGTTGCGGGAAGCCTCAAGCAAGGCCCACGCCCAGATAGCGGTCTTTCACTTCATGGTCGGCCATGAAGGCTGCGTTGCCGGCCTCGTGCACGATCACGCCCTGCTCCACGATGTAGTGGCGATCGGCCAGCTGCACGCAGACTTCGAGGTTCTGCTCGACCAGCAGGATGGCCACGCCGGCCGCCTTGATGGTCTTCAGCTGCGCGACGATCTCCTCGACGATCACCGGCGCCAGGCCCTCGACGGGCTCGTCGAGGATCAGCAGGCGCGGGTGGTTCATGAGCGCGCGGCCAATGGCCAGCATCTGCTGCTCGCCACCCGAGAGCTGCCCACCGCCGTTGCGCCGCCGCTCCTTCAGGCGCGGAAAGATGCGGTAGATGTCGGCCAGCTGCCAGGGCGATTCGCGCCGCAGGCCGAGCAGCAGGTTTTCTTCTACCGTCAGCAGCTTGAAGACGCCTCGGTGCTCCGGCACCAGGCACACGCCGCGCGTGGCGATGCGGTGCGGCGGCATGCCCGCGATGTCGGCGCCCTGGAAGCGCACGCGCCCGCTCGTGGGGGTGACCGCACCAGCAATGCTCTTGAGCGTGGTCGACTTGCCCGCGCCGTTGCGGCCCAGCAGCGTGACGAGCTCGGCCTCGCCCACGCGCATCGAGATTCCCTGCAGCACGTGGCTCTTGCCGTAGTGCGCATGGAGTTTTTCGACTTCGAGGATGTTCTGGCCGCTCATGCCTTGCCTCCGGTGATCATGTTGCCCAGATAGGCCGTGCGCACGCGCGCATCGGCACGGATGTCGCCCGGCAGTCCCTCGGCGAGCACGCGGCCCAGTTGCATCACGGTCACGGTGTCGGAAATGTCCATCACGATGTTCATGTTGTGCTCGATCAGCACCACGGTGTGCCGGTCACGCAGGCTGCGAATGAGCTGCTTCATGTCGTCGAGGTCGTCGATGCCCATGCCCGAGGTCGGCTCGTCGAGGAAGATGGCCTTCGGCCTGGCGGCCAGCGCCATGCCCACTTCGAGGCGGCGCTGCTGGCCATGCGAAAGCTCGCTGGCCGGCGTGTTCGCCAGCCGTTCGAGCCCGACGCGCTGCAGCACCTCGTCCACCGTCTGCGTGCAGGCCAGTTCGCCGACTGGCGCGCGCCAGCAGTTCATGGCCTGGCGCGGCGAAACGCCCTGCGCCGCCACGCGCAGGTTCTCGCGCACCGACAGGCTGAGGAACAGCGCCGTGACCTGGAACGAGCGCGCCATGCCGCGCTGCACGCGCCGGTGGTCGGGCTCGCGCGTGACGTCGTGGCCGTCGAACAGGATGCGGCCGCCAGTGGTCGTGCCGGTGCCCGTGAGCATGTGGAACAGCGTGGTCTTGCCCGCGCCGTTGGGACCGATCACCGAATGCACGGTGTTGCGCCTGATCTTCAGGTCGACCCCGCCGAGCGCGGCGAACTTGCCGTAGTGCTTGGTGACGCCAATGGCTTCGATGAGAACGTCGCTCATGCCTTCTCCCCTTGCGCGGCAGGCGCGTTTGGAGCCGGTGGCGTCCGCCGGAAGATGCGTTTCCAGATGCCCTCGCCCAGCCCCCAGAGCCCGCGCTGCATGCCGATGCTCACGCCGATCAGCAGCAGCCCAAGCAGCAGCAGCCAGCGCGGCCACAGCGTGGAGAGCCAGTCGGCCAGCAGCACATAGAAGGCCGAGCCCAGCACCGAGGCGAACAGGTTGCCGGTGCCGCCGATCACGGTGATGACCAGGATCATTTCGCTCGTGTGGTACTCGGCGTTCGACAGCGGCGCGATGCCGGTCATCATGGCGTGCAGCCCGCCCGCCAGACCGGTGACGGCACCCGAGATCATGAAGGCCAGCAGCTTGAAGCGCTTGAGGTCGTAGCCCACGGCGGCGGCCCGATCCTCGTTGTCGCGGATGGCGAGCAGCGTGCGGCCGAAGATCGAATCGGTCACGCGCAGCAGCAGGCCGAAGGCGATCAGGAAGATCACCGCGACGAAGGCGTAGTACTTCCACGGCGTGTCCATGAAGCCGGGGCGCGGCACGTCGAGCAGGCCGTTGTCGCCGCCCGTGAGGTCGGTCGCGGTGTAGGCAATGAAATAGAACATCTGCGCGAAGGCCAGCGTGAGCATCACGAAGTAGGTGCCGCGCTGGCGGATGGCAACCCAGCCGACCACCGCCGCGCCGATCGCACCCATGGCCATGGCCGCGAGCAATGCGAGCGGCATGGGCAGGTGCAGGCGCGTGAGCAGAATCGCGATGGTGTAGCTGCCCAGCCCGAAGAAGATGCCCTGCCCGAAGGACAGCAGCCCCGTGTAGCCCAGCAGCAGGTTGCAGCCCAGCGCTGCCAGCGCGTAGATGAGCACTTCGCTCGCGAGCGAGCCCGAGCTCAGCACCAGCGGCAGGCCCAGCGCGGCGATCAGCGCCAGGAGGAATGTGATTTTTCTCGGCATGACGTCGTTCATCCTTTGCGGCCGAGCAGGCCATGCGGGCGCAGCAGCAGCACGGCTGCCATCGCGATGTAGATCATCAGACTCGCCCCCGGCGGCCAGATGGTGCTCATGAGGCTTTGAACGATGCCGATCACCAGCCCGCCCACGAGCGCGCCGCCAAAGCTGCCGAGCCCGCCGATCACCACCACCACGAAGGCCACGCTCAGCGCCTCGACGCCCATGAAAGGCTCCGCACCCCGAATCGGCGCGGCCAGCACCCCGGCCAGCGCAGCAGTGGCCGCGCCAAGCGCAAACACCAGGCTGAACACGCGGAACACGTTGATGCCGAGCAGCGACACCATCTCGGTCGATTCGCTGCCCGCGCGCACCGCGCTGCCCAGGCGCGTGCCTTCGAGCACCCCCCACAGCAGCACCGCGAGCACGGCGGTGAAGCCGATCACGAACAGCCGGTACTTGGGATAGACGAAGGCGCCCCACATGACCACGCCCTGCAGCAGGTCGGGCGTGGCCACGCTGTTGCCCAGCGGGCCCCAGAACACGATCACGATCTCCTGCACCGCGAGCGCGAGGCCCACCGTCACGAGGATGTGGAATTCGTGCGCCTTGGCATACACGCGGCGCAGCAGCAGCTTCTCGGCCAGCCAGCCCAGCGCGCCGACGGCTAGCGGCACCACGAGCAGTGCGACCCAGAAGTTCAGGCCCCACTGCATGGCCTGGTAGCACAGGTAGGCACCCAGCAGATAGAAAGCCCCGTGCGCGAAGTTCACGAAGCGCAGCAGGCCGAACACGATGGACAAGCCAACGGCCAGCAGGAAATACAGCATGCCGATGCCGATTCCGTTGATGGTCTGGAGCAGGTAGACGGACATGGGCGCGTCGGTGTCCTTGCGTGCTCAGGCCAGCTTGCAGCCGGTCTTGTCGACGGGCAGGAACGACTTGCCCGAGCTCACCACGTCGACGTAGTCGGCAGCGTCCTTCATCTTCGACTTCGCCTTGCCCTTGAGCAGGTAGTAGTCCTTGATGACCTGGTGGTCGGCCTTGCGGATTTCCTCGGTGCCGGTGAGGCCGTCGAACTTCATGCCTTCGAGCGCGGCAATCACCGCCTTCTGGTCCACGGTGCCGGCCTTCACGATGCCATCGATCAGGATCTTGGTGCAGACGTACGAGCCCGCGAGGCTGTAGTTGGGCACGATCTTGAGCTTGTCGGCGGTGCGCTTCACCAGGTCCTTGTTGAGGGAGGTGTCGGCCGTGTGCCAGTACTGCGCGCCAAAGTAGACGCCGTCGCACAGGTCGGCGCCCAGCTCGTCGAACTGCTCCAGCCCCGAGGCCCAGGCCATGAGGATCGTCATGTTCTTGTGCATGCCGAAGCTCACCGCCTGGCGCAGCGCGGCCGAAGACTGCGCACCGAAGTTCAGCAGCAGCAGCACGTCGGGCTTGGCGGCCATGGCGTTGGTGAGGTAGCCGCTGAATTCCTTCTCGTTGAGCGAGTGGTAGCTGTTGCCCACGTGCTCGATGCCCTTCTCCTGGAAGATGTTCTTGGCCGCGCTCAGCAGGCCGTCGCCGAACACGTACTGCGGCGTGATCGTGTACCAGCGCTTGGCCTTGGGCATCGAGGCGATCAGCGGACGCACCGTCTGCTCGATGGCGCCGAAGGTGGGCACCGACCAGCGGAAGGTGGCGGGGTTGCAGTCCTTGCCGGTGATTTCATCGGCGCCGGCGGTGGTGATGAACAGGCCGCCGGCCTTCTCGGCCTCCTTGCCCATGGCCAGCGCTTCCGACGAGAGGATGCCGCCCGCGAAGAACTTCGCGCCCTGCTGCTGCGAGGCTTCCTGCACTTTGCGCACCGCGGTGGCCGGCTTGCCTTCGGTGTCGAGCACCGTGTAGGCCAGCGGACGCTTCAGCACGCTGCCGTACTGCTCGATGGCCAGCTTCATGCCCAGGTCGGCGAACTTGCCATTGGCTGCGAAGGCACCCGACATCGGGACCGGGCAGCCGAAGCGGATCGCGTCCGCCGACTGGGCAAAGGCGGCGCGGCCGCCCAGGAGCGAAGCGGGGGCAGCCGACAGGGCGGCCAGCTGAAGAAGATGTCTGCGTTGCATGAGTTCTCCGGTCGTGGTGGGAAGTAAGGGAAAGGTGGTGCCTGCGATCGCTGGCGAATTTAAGCGGATAAATCGGATTAATATGCTGGTAAAAACCCGCTAGCAATCCTTGTGCCCAAAACCAGACCGCCCCGTCGCACGACGCCGTTTAAGATCGCCCGCTGTTGCGCATCCCGCGCATCTCCCGATGGGCATGGAGCGTGTGAATGAGAGTGGGGCAGAACCGCCCGAAGCGGCAAAAGCTCTCGGACGTCATCGTCGAAGACGTCAAGCGCTGGATCGTGGCGGAGCGCAAGCAGCCCGGCGACCGGCTGCCGAACGAGAAAGAACTGATCGAGCTTTTCGGCTATTCGAAGAGCACGGTGCGCGAGGCCTTGAAGGCGCTGGAGGTGCGCGGCCTAGTCTCCATCCGCACCGGCCCCGGCGGCGGGGCGTATCTGCAGCAGGTGTCGGTGGACCATGCATCGGAGCCGCTGCGCAACTTCCTGCACTTTCACCATCTCGACGGCCATCACATCTACCAGTTGCGCAAGGCACTGGAGCCCGAGCTGGCCGTGAGCGTGGTGGGCCGACTGACACCCGAGCAGTTCGAGCAGCTGGAAGAAAACGTCCGGCTGTGCACGATCGAGCCGACCAACGAAGACGAACTGCGCACGCAGCGCGAGGCCGAACTCGGCTTTCACACGATGCTGGCCGAGAGCTGCCCCAATCCGGTGCTCTCCTTCATGTGCCGTTTTCTCAACGACCTGCTGCGCGACCTCGTGGTCTACAAGAAGGCGCTGGACCACCACCACTTCGGCGAAGCCAACGTCGACTATCACACGCAGCTGCTGGCCGCCTACCGCAAGGAAGACGCCGAAGAAGTGCGCCGGCTGATGTCCGAGCACATGATCGATGCCGAGCAGCACATGCACGAGATGGAGGCGCATATCGGCGCCAAGCATCTGTTGCTGCCGAGCGGGCAGCGCTGACCTGCTTTACCGGTGCGCCTTCTCCAGGCATTCCTGAAACGCCAGCACCGCACGTGACGGCTTCGGCGAACGCCGCAACAGGCTGACGAAGCGGCACGCATAGTTGAAGCGCGCCGGCAGTACCGCTTTCATCAGCCCGCGCTGCTCGAACACCTGCGCGTAGTGGTCGGGCAGAAAGCCCAGGAAGCGCCCCGAAAGAATCAAGGTTGCAATCGCCTCCTGGTCGAAGCCCGTGGCCTTGCGCGACAGCTTCGCGCGGTGACTCAACTCCATGTTCGGCGAGTGGTAGCCGAGCCCCGCGAAATGGTGCTCGCGCAGCTTGGCCCAGGTGAGCCTGGCGTGATCGGCGCCGAACAGCGGGTGCTTCGCGCCGCAATACAACAGCATCGTCTCGTCGAACAAGTCGGCGTACACAAGGCTCTTGGAGCTGCGATGCGCCGGGATGATGCCGATCTGGAAATTGCCCTCCAGCACGCCCTGCTCTATGGCGTTGATCGAGCCCACGTGCAGCGCCAGAGTCACCTCGGGTGCGATCTCGGTGAAACGCGCGATCGCCTCGCCGATGCGCGCCTTCGGGTTGGTCGCCGTCTTGTCGAACAGCGCCACGTCCAGCTGCCCGCCCATGCGGTTGTGGATGTCGTCGATGCTGCCGCGGAAGGCGTCGACCGAGGCCAGCAGGCGCAGCGTCTCGTCGTATACGCGCTGCCCCTCGGCGGTGAGCGCAAAGCCGGCCCTCCCGCGCCGGCACAGCACGAGGCCCAGCCGCGTCTCCAGGTCTTTCACATGGCGGCTCACGGTGGAGGTGCCGATGTTCAGCTCCAGCTCGGCGGCCGCCATGCCGCCGCAGTCGACCACGCTCTTGAACACCTTGAGCAGGCGCAGGTCCATGTCGCTGAGCTGCCCCAATACGGCGCGGTTGCGGGCACTGTTTTGGGCACCGCTTCGGGCTTTGGCCTTTACTTGCATGAAGTGTCAAGTGAACATTGATATTGCGCCATTCTCCACACTGAAGGCTCTGCCAACAATCGGCACATCCCATCACCCCCGGAGCCCGCCCCGTGCGGGAAGCGCCATGACCCTCGCAACGCCCGCCATCGAACCGACGCCCACCGCGCGCACCGACGCCGCCTGGCTCGACGCGCACTGGATGCCCTACACCGGCAACCGCAACTTCAAGGCCGATCCGCGGATCATCGTGGAGGCCAAGGGCGCCTACTTCACCGACATCGACGGGCGCAAGATCTTCGACGGCCTCTCGGGCCTGTGGTGCTCGGGCCTGGGCCACGGCCGCCCCGAAATCACCGAGGCGGTGAGCCGCCAGATCGCCAAGCTCGACTACTCGCCCGCCTTCCAGTTCGGCCACCCGCTCTCCTTCGAGCTGGCCAACAAGATCAAGGAAATGACGCCCGCGGGCCTCGACTACGTGTTCTTCACCGGCTCGGGCTCCGAAGCCGCCGACACCTCGCTGAAGATGGCGCGCGCCTACTGGCGCACCAAGGGCCAGGCGAGCAAGACGCGCCTGATCGGCCGCGAGAAGGGCTACCACGGCGTCAACTACGGCGGCATCTCGGTCGGCGGCATCGCGGCCAACCGCAAGCTCTTCGGCCAGGGCGTCGAAGCCGACCACCTGCCGCACACGCAGCTCGCATCGAATGCCTTCACGCGCGGCATGGCCGAGAACGGCGCCGAGCTGGCCGACCGCCTGCTCGACCTGATCGCGCTGCACGACGCATCGAACATCGCGGCCGTCATCGTCGAACCCTTCGCGGGTTCGGCCGGCGTGGTGATTCCGCCCAAGGGCTACCTGAAGCGCCTGCGCGACATCTGCACGGCCAACAACATCCTGCTGATCTTCGACGAAGTGATCACCGGTTTCGGCCGCTGCGGCGCACTCACCGGCGCGGAAGCCTTCGGCGTGACGCCCGACATCATGAACATCGCCAAGCAGGTGACCAACGGCGCGCAGCCGATGGGCGCAGTAGTCGCCAGCAAGGAGATCTACGACACCTTCATGGCAGCAGGCGGCCCCGACTACATGCTCGAGTTCCCGCACGGCTACACCTACGGCGCACACCCGGTGGCCTGTGCCGCCGGCATCGCCGCACTCGACGTGCTGCAGAAGGAAGACATGATCGGCCGCGTGCAGGCGCTGGCGCCGCATTTCGAGAACGCCGTGCACAGCCTGAAGGGCAGCAAGCACGTGGCCGACATCCGCAACTACGGCCTCGCAGCCGGCATCACGATCGCCGCGCTGCCGGGCGAGCCCGCACGCCGTCCGTACGAGATCGCGATGAACTGCTGGAAGAAGGGCTTCTACGTGCGCTACGGCGGCGACACCATCCAGCTCGCTCCACCCTTCATCGCGGAGAAGGCCGAGATCGACCGCATGGTCAACGCACTGGCGGACGCGCTGGCCGAGACGGCCTGATCGGGGGCCGACACGATCCGACGGGGCAACCCGTCAGATCCGGCCCGACCTGATCTTGATGCTGGAGGTACGCACGGCGTACACGCCGTCGAAGGTCCTGAACCACACCAGGTCTTCCGACCTTGCAATAAAGCGCCCACGCATCTCGATTTCGAAGCGTGGCGTCAGCAGGTCCGAGATATAGGTGAATTCTTTTTCCGGCGCCACCTTTCCCGATCCATCCTTGGGTTGCCCCTCCTTCGCAATAAAGGCCGCGAGTTCCGAAAAGCCCCGTGCGGCTTCCGCGCTCAGTCGGCGCTGGATTTCCTCGGTGGGCTGGGCCAGATCATCCAGCGTGTAGGAAGATGGCAACTGGTACATGTAGAGACCGGACCACTGGTCGGCACCTGCGCCCTGCTCCAGCCGGACCGCCGCGGCCGTCAGCAGCCGCTCGTTGCTCGCCTTGCTCACATGCAAATAGGGTGTTGCACCCGTTTGCCCCGCCGCACCGGCGCCGGCGACATCCAGCCCCTGGCGGATCGCGGCATCGAGGAACAGCTGCCGAGGTTCCAGCGTGAGCTTGCCCTTCAGGCGCTGGGCATCGAGCCCCGTCCTGCTGTCGATCATGCCGGCATTGGCCGCCGCGCCCAGAGGGCCGAACAGCAATCCAACTGCCAGGCCACCTCCACCTTCCAACTGCGTGTAGACAATGCTCCTGGCATCGTCCAGGTGCCGCATCGCATGCCGCGGCTCTTCCACCGCCTTGGCATGCGCGAGTGCGAAAGTCCCGGGCGAACTGCCGGAGACAGGACGATTCTTGTAAGTGGGCGGCGTGCCGCAGCCCGTCAAGCCGGCAATAGCCAAAAGCGTGCAAAGCCAGAACGCGCGGCGATGCGCGCCATCGAGACAGATCATGTTTCCCCTCGCTCCATTGGTGTAGTCGCCGCTCCCACGCGGCGCGCGGATCATAGACCGGCACGGTCCTACAGCGGACGCTGCGACCGACTCCCAGAATCGCAGGCATGACGGTACTGAGCAGCGACATCCCCGCCCGCCTGGACCGCCTGCCGTGGTCGCGCTGGCACTGGCGCGTGGTGATCGCGCTGGGCGTGGCCTGGGTGCTCGACGGGCTCGAAGTCACTCTGGTCGGCTCCATCGGCGCGGTGCTGGAGCGGCCCGACACGCTGGGGCTCACGGCCGGCGAGATCGGGCTGTCGGGCTCGGTGTACGTGGCGGGCGCGGTGCTCGGCGCGCTGCTCTTCGGCCGGCTCACCGACCGGCTCGGGCGCAAGAAGCTCTTTCTCATCACGCTGGTGGTCTACACGGTCGGCACGCTGGCCACGGCGTTTTCTCCCAACTTTGCTTTCTTCGCGCTGTGCCGCTTCGTCACGGGGCTTGGCATCGGCGGCGAGTACGCGGCCATCAACTCGGCCATCGACGAACTGATCCCGGCGCGCGTGCGCGGGCGCGTCAACCTCGCGATCAACGGCAGCTTCTGGATCGGCGCGGCGCTGGGCGCGGCGCTCAGCCTGGTGCTGCTCAACGCTCGCGTGATCGGCCCGGTATGGGGCTGGCGCGCGGGCTTTGCGCTGGGCGCGGTGCTGGCGGTGGCTATCCTGCTGGTGCGGCGCGACGTGCCCGAGAGCCCGCGCTGGCTCATTGCACACGGACGCGCCGACGAGGCCAAACGCATCGTCGACCAGATCGAAGCGGAGATCGAGACCCAGCACGGTCCGCTGCCCGCGCCGCAAGGCTCTGTCGTGAACTACACGGCCGCGCGCGCCAACAGCCCGTCGATGCGCGAAGTGGCGCGCGTGCTGCTCAGGCGCTACCCGCAGCGCAGCATGGTCGCGCTGGCGCTGATGATCTCGCAGGCCTTCTTCTACAACGCGATCTTCTTCACCTATGCGCTGGTGCTCACGCGCTTCTACGGCGTGCCCGAAGGCGACGTGGCGCTCTACATCTTTCCGTTCGCGCTGGGCAATGTGCTCGGGCCGCTGCTGCTGGGCCCGCTGTTCGACAGCGTGGGCCGGCGCCGGATGATCGCGCTGACGTACGTACTCGCGGGCGTTGGCCTCGCGCTCACGGGCTGGGCCTTCATGATGGGCTGGCTCGATGCGCGCGGTCAGGCGCTGTGCTGGTCGGCGGTGTTCTTCCTGGCGTCGGCAGCGGCGAGTTCGGCGTACCTCACGGTGAGCGAGGTGTTTCCGCTCGAGATGCGTGCCATGGCCATCGCGATCTTCTACGCGGTCGGCATGGGCGCGGGCGGCTTCGCTGCGCCGCTGCTGTTCGGCCTGCTGATCGAAACCGGCAGCCGGGGCGCGGTGATGGTGGGCTACGGCATCGGCGCGGCGCTGGTCATCGTCGCGGGGCTGCTGGCCTTGCGCTATGCGGCCGATGCTGAGCGCAAGCCGCTGGAGGAAGTGGCGCCGCCGCTGTCTTCGGAAGCCGGCGGCGAGCGCTGACTGTCTCTACAGCGCGCAGGTTCTGAAGCCGAAGAAGCCGTCGTCACGCTCGGGCAGCGCAAAGCCACGGCGGCGCGGAGAACGCAGGCGCGCACGCGTCGCGAACGAAGCCCCGCGCAGCACGCGCGCCCGGCCGAAAGCAGCCGCGGGATCGAACTCTCCCCCTGCGCTCCACGGGTCGGCCCGATACCCCGGCCACGGCTGCAGCGTGCCCGACGTCCACTCGTGAACGTCGGCCCACCGGAAGCCACGCCGCCCGGCCGTGTGCGCAGCAATCTCCCATTCGACTTCGGTCGCGATGCGCCGCCCGGCCCAGCGCGCCCAGGCGTCGGCCTCCCACCAGCTCAGGTGCACGGCGCTGTGGTGGCCTGCCGCACGCACTGTCACGCCAAAGCGCTGCTGCAGCACCGAACCGCCCGTGCCGTTGCGCGCCGCGCCGATCTGCTCGACGTGGCGCGGCCCGCGCCGGCCCTCGATCTGCGCCCCGAGCCAGCGCCAGCCTTCGCCATGCCACAGCTCCTCGCGGTCGTAGCCGCCGTCGTCAACGAATTCGATGTACTGGTTCCAGGTGACGGGCTGCGCGTCGATCTCGAACTCGGGCACGTCGACCCGATGCGCGCTGCGCTCCTGTGCGAAGGCAAAGCCACTCTCGGACGAACCCAATTCCCATCGCGTGGCAGGCAGCAGCAGCGGCTCGCGCGTGACGGCGATGGGCGCCTGCTCGACGCCCAGGGGCAGCCCCAGTGTCTGCGCCATCACCACGAACTGCTCGCCGCGCAGGTCTTCGTGGAACAGCGCGAGGCGGTAGAAGTACAGGCCGGCATCGGTCTCGGCCGCGTTCTCGAGCAGCTCGAGCGTGCTCTCCAGCGTTTCGAGCAGGTAGGCCTTGGTCTGGGCGAGGTCGGGCAGGTCGGGCGACCAGCGGCGGCCCGGCGTGCTCTGCGACGGGTTCCACCAGTCGTCGGCGCCGGGGTCGATGGGCGCCAGGCGCGTGGGCCGCACCGGGCAGTCGACGCCGAAGGCGCGCTGGGTGTTGCGCCCGATCCACCATTCGGCGAACCAGCCGATGTGGCCGGCCAGCCAGACCGGCGGCACCACGCCCTCTTCCTCGGGCACGGGCGGCACGGCAAGCGCTTCGGCGCCCAGGGCCTCCTCGTAGAGCGACAGCAGGTGCAGCGTGTGGTTGCGCGCGTCGATCAGCGCCAGGGACAACAGCTCGCGGCCCGCGCGGCACATGTCGGGCGAATCGATCGAATGGGGCAGGCCCATGGCGCCCGAAGGCGTCGAAGGCGGAAGGCGCGAAGACATGGACGATTATGGCGACCAGGGCCGCCTCCCACGCCCCGGACAAGACCCGGATTCCGGGTAAACCCCGCCCCTCATGCCAAGTAGATACAAAGGTTCAACGGGGTAACATCTCGGGCTTTGCGCAGCTCCCACCAGGGGCCGGCGTTTCACCTTGGGCTTCGCGGGAGACACCCCCTTGTCTGCATTCCTCAAATTCGCGACCGGCATGGACTGGATCAGCGAAAAACTCGGCAAGATCGCCGGCTACGCCGTCCTGGCGGCCTCGCTCATCTCGGCGGCCAACGCCCTCGTCCGCTACGGCTTCGACTTCAGCAACAACGCGTTCCTCGAAATCCAGTGGTACCTGTTCGCCGCCACCGTGATGCTCGGCGCGCCCGTGGTGCTCCGCTTCAACGAGCATGTGCGCGTGGACATCATCTACGGCAAGCTCAAGGGCTATGGGCCGGTGTACGTCGACCTGTTCGGCCTGATCTTCTTCCTGCTGCCGGTGATGGCCCTCTTCACCTACGTCACCTGGCCCATGTTCTGGAACATGTGGGTCACGGGCGAGATGTCCGGCAACATCGGCGGCCTGATCCGCTGGCCCGCCGCGCTGCTGATGCCCGTGGGCTTCGCCGCGATGTTCCTGCAGGGCGTTTCGGAAATCATCAAGCGCATTGCCTACCTGCGCGGCCTGATCGAGATGGACACGCACTACGAGAAGCCGGTGCAGTGACGGGCGCTTTTCGCATCCCCGCGCCCCTTCTGGCCTAGCCCTCTCCCGCACCGCAGGATAAGTAGAAATGCACATGGAAAATTTCGCCCCGATCATGTTCGCGGGGCTCGTGGTGATCATGCTGATCGGCTTCCCGGTCGCGTTCTCGCTCTCCGCCCTCGGCCTGATCTGCGGCTTCTTCGCCATCGAGATGGGCTGGTTCCCGGCCGGCTTCATGGCCAACCTGCCGCTGAACGTGTTCGGCATCCTGTCGAACGAGACGCTGCTCGCGATCCCGTTCTTCACGTTGATGGGAGCCGTACTGGAGAAATGCGGATTGGCGGAGGACATGCTCGACTCGATGGGCCAGCTCTTCGGTCCCATCCGCGGCGGCCTCGGCTACTCGGTGATCATCGTGGGCTTCATCCTCGGCGCCATCACCGGCACGGTGGCCGGCCAGGTGATCGCAATGGCGATGATCTCGCTGCCGATCATGATGCGCTACGGCTACGACATGCGCTATTCGACCGGCGTGCTCGCCGCGTCGGGCACCATCACGCAGCTGGTGCCGCCTTCGCTGGTGCTGATCGTCATGGCCGACCAGCTCGGCACCGACGTGGGCCAGATGTACAAGGGCGCCTGGGGTCCGTCGATCCTGCAGGTCATCATCTTCGCGATCTACACCTTCATGGTCGGGCGGCTGCGCCCGCACTACGTGCCGGGCCTGCCGGCCAGCGCACGTACGCTGAACGGCTGGGCGCTGTGGGGCAAGTGCCTGCGCGGCATCATCCCCTCGGCCATCCTGATCTTCGCGGTGCTCGGCTCGATGGGCGGCCTGCCCTTCATGGACAAGGCCATCGCCACGCCGACCGAAGCCGGTGCGATGGGCGCGGTGGGCTCGCTCATCCTCGCGCTGATCCATCGCCGCCTGAACTGGCAGCTGATGAAGGACGCGATGGAAGGCACCATGCGCCTCACTGCGATGGTGGTGTTCATCCTCATCGGCTCGCGCGTGTTCTCGCTGGTGTTCCAGGGCGTCGACGGCGCCAAGTGGATCGAGCACATGCTCTCGGGCCTGCCGGGCGGCCAGGTGGGCTTCCTGATCGCGGTGAACATCTTTGTGTTCTTCCTCGCGTTCTTCCTCGACTTCTTCGAGATCGCGTTCATCATCCTGCCGCTGCTGGGCCCCGTGGCCCACAAGCTGGGCATCGACATGGTGTGGTTCGGCGTGCTGCTGTGCGTGAACATGCAGACCTCGTTCATGCACCCGCCCTTCGGCTTCGCGCTGTTCTACTTGCGAGGCATTGCGGACACCCTCTTCAAGAACGGGGCGCTACCCAAGAAGGTGGAGTCGCGCGACATCTACCTCGGCGCCGTGCCGTGGGTGCTGATGCAGCTGCTGCTGGTGGCCATCGTGATCTTCTTCCCGCAGACGGTCACCGTGTTCCTCGAGAAGGAAAAGGTCGTCGACATCGACAAGGTCAACCTCGACATGCCTGCCGACGCAGAGCCGCCGCCCGCGCCCGACAGCAACGGCGTGAACATGGAAGACCCGTTCGGCAACGAGAAGAAGACACCGGAAGAAACACCGGCGACGCCGCCGGCTTCCGGCGAAGCCACCAAGCCGTGAGCGACGACGGCGGCAGCACCCCCTCGCTCGAAAGCCCCGCCTTCCCTGCGCTGCTGCGCACGCTGGCGGTGGTGCTGGTGGTCGATCTCTTCGCCTTCGCGATCTGGAGCCTGCCCTCGCTGCGCAGCACCGCGTGGTCCACGAGCGCCCTCGTGGTGTTCGGCATCGCGGCGCTGTGCGTGGTGTGGGTCGGCTACTGGATCGTCTACAGCCGCACGCGGCTCGAAGGCGACGTGCTGATCCAGACCTGGCTCTGGAACAAGCGCGTGAGCGCGCAGGAAGTGGCGCAGCTCAAGCTCGTGCACATCCGCATGCTCGAACGCGTGATCGCGCCGCGGCTGCTGGTGCGACGGCGCTACGGCGGCATGACGTGGTTCCACTCGGCCGATGCGAGCGTGCTCGTGGCCTTCGGCGAACAGGTGGCGAAGCGCTCCATTCCACCGAAGCCGGATACCCCCGAACCCGATACCGGGTCGACGAAATAAAAAAAGCCCCGCTGGTTCCAGCGGGGCTTTTTTGCATGCAGCGCGCGAGGCGCCTGCTTACAGCTTCTGCTGCTGCATGAAGCGGTCGAAGGTGCCTTCCGTGTAGCGGAACCAGGCGTTCTGGTCGGCCAGGAATTTCGACCAGTCGCCGTAGATCTTCTTCCACTCGGGGTTGGTGTTGTTCAGGTCCGAGTAGATCTGCTGGGCCGACTTGAAGGCCGCGTTCATCACGTCCTGCGAGAACGGACGCAGCTTGGTGCCCGAACCCACGAGCTGCTTCAGCGCGATCGGGTTCTTGGAGTCGTACTTGGCCGTCATCGTGATGTTGGCGTGTGCGGCAGCCGCCTCGACGATGGCCTTGTACTCGGCCGACAGGCCTTCCCATGCCTTGGTGTTGATGTAGAAGTCGAGCTCGGGGCCGCCTTCCCACCAGCCGGGGTAGTAGTAGAACGGCGCGATCTTGTTGAAGCCCAGCTTCTGGTCGTCGTACGGGCCGACCCATTCGAGACCGTCCAGCGTGCCCTTTTCGAGCGCCGGGTACAGGTCGGCACCGGGAATCGATTGCGGGATCACGCCGAAAGGCTCGAGCACCTTGCCCGCGAACGGGTTGGTGCGGAACTTCAGGCCCTTCAGGTCGGCGACCGACTTGATTTCCTTGCGGAACCAGCCGCCCATCTGCGCGCCCGTGTTGCCGCCCGGCAGGTTGATGATGTTGTACTTGGCGTAGAACGCGCGCATCAGCTTCAGGCCGTTGCCTTCGTACATCCAGGCGTTCTGCTGGCGGGTGTTCATGCCGAAGGGCACTGCGCAGCCCAGGCAGAAGGTCGGGTCCTTGCCGTAGAAGTAGTACGGCGCCGTGTGGGCCATTTCGACCGAGGCGTTCTGCACGCCGTCGACCACGCCGAATGCGGGCATCAGCTCGCCGCCGGCATGCACGGAAATCTGGAACTTGCCGCCCGTCATGTCGCTGACGCTCTTCGAGAACACCTCGGCGGTGCCGAAGATGGTGTCCAGCGACTTGGGAAAACTCGACGCCAGGCGCCAGCGAACGGTGGCTTGGGCGTGAACCGCGGGTGCGATGCCGGCAGCCAGAACGCCCGCGATGCCGGCGTTTTTGATGAGGGAACGACGATCCATTGATAGCTCTCCGAGTTCTTGGAAAAACAAAACGCGGCTTGTGACCGCGTTGGGGACTTTTGTCTAAGTCCGGACGATTGTAAAAACGCGCTTACAGCCGCCGGCAGGGGTTTACCCTGCGCTCGAAACGAAGCGCTCGCGGATCGATGCCTCGATGCCGATGGCATCCAGTCCGATCGACGCCAGCAGCTTGGCCGGATCGCCGTGTTCGATGAAGCGATCGGGCAAGCCGAGTTGCAGCACCGGCTTCTGCACGTTGGCAGCCTGCAGTGCTTCGAGCACCGCACTGCCCGCGCCGCCCATGATGGCGCCCTCTTCCAGCGTGACGATGGCATCGTGCGTGCCTGCGACCTTCAGCAGCAGCTCGACGTCGAGCGGCTTGGCCCAGCGCATGTTGACCACCGTGGCGTCGAGCGACTCGGCGGCGGTGAGCGCAGGGTACAGCAGCGTGCCGAACGCGAGGATGGCAATGCGCTTGCCTTCGCAGCGAATCTCGCCCTTGCCGAAGGGCAGTGATTCGAGCGTGAGGTGCGGCGTGACGCCTGCGCCGGAACCGCGCGGATAGCGCACGGCCACCGGGTGGTTCTGCTCGTAGGCACTCGACAGCAGTTGGCGGCACTCGCGCTCGTCGGCCGGGCAGGCCACGCTCATGTTCGGAATGCAGCGCAGGAACGGAATGTCGTACGCGCCCGCATGCGTGGCGCCGTCTGCGCCCACGAGGCCCGCGCGGTCGAGCGCAAACACCACCGGCAGGTTCTGGATCGCCACGTCGTGGATCAGCTGGTCGTACGCGCGCTGCAGGAAGGTCGAGTAGATCGCGACCACCGGCTTCAGCCCCTCGCATGCCAGGCCGGCCGCGAAGGTCACGGCGTGCTGCTCGGCAATGCCGACGTCGTAGTAGCGATCGGGAAAGCGCTTCTCGAATTCAACGAGGCCCGAGCCTTCGCGCATCGCGGGCGTGATGCCCACGAGGCGGCCGTCGTGCGCGGCCGTGTCGCACAGCCACTGGCCGAATACCTGCGTGAAGGTCTGCTTGGCCACCGCGGCGGACTTGACCAGCCCCACCTGCGGATCGAACTTGCCGGGGCCGTGATAGGCCACCGGATCGGCCTCGGCCAGCTTGTAGCCCTGCCCCTTCTTCGTGACCACGTGCAGGAACTGCGGGCCTTCGAGGTGCTTGAGGTTCTCGAGCGTGGGCACCAGCGAGTCGATGTCGTGGCCGTCGATCGGGCCCACGTAGTTGAAGCCGAACTGCTCGAACAGCGTGGCCGGCACGACCATGCCCTTGGCATGCTGCTCCAGGCGCTTGGCCAGCTCGAACAGCGGCGGTGCGTTGCGCAGCATGCTCTTGCCGACGTTCTTGGCGGCGGCGTAGAAGTTGCCGCTCATCAGTTGCGCGAGGTAGCGGTTGAGCGCACCCACCGGCGGGCTGATCGACATGTCGTTGTCGTTCAGGATCACGAGCAGCTTGCAGTCGCACACGCCCGCATTGTTCAGCGCCTCGAAGGCCATGCCCGCCGTGAGCGCGCCGTCGCCGATGATGGCCACGGTGTGGCGGTCTTCGCCCTTCTGCTTGGCAGCCATGGCCATGCCGAGCGCGGCCGAGATGCTGGTCGACGAGTGGGCAGTGCCGAAGGTGTCGTACTCGCTCTCGCTGCGCTGCGGAAAGCCCGAGATGCCGCCGATCTGCCGCAGCGTGGGCATGCGCTCGCGCCGGCCCGTGAGGATCTTGTGCGGGTAGGTCTGATGGCCCACGTCCCACACCAGCCGGTCGTGCGGCGTGTTGAACACGTGGTGCAGCGCGACCGTAAGTTCGACCGTGCCGAGGTTGGAGCTCAGGTGGCCGCCGGTGCGCGAGACGTTGTCGAGCACGCTGGCGCGCACCTCGTCGGACAGCTGGCGCAGTTGCGCCCGGTCGTATTTGCGGATCGGCGAGGGGTCGTGAAGTGTGGGAAGCAGCGGAGCCATGTGGGGGTTGTTCTTTTCTCTCAGCGGTCGCGGTCGACCACCATGTGGGCCAACGCTCGCAAAGCGGCGGTGTCGGCCAGGCCGCTGCGCTCCAGGGCGGCGAGCGCATCGGCCAGCAGCTGGCGCGCCTGGGCGCGCGCGCCGTCGAGGCCGAGCAGAGACACGTAGGTGGGCTTGTCGGCCGCGGCGTCCTTGCCGGCGGTCTTGCCCAGGGTCTGCGAGTCGGCCGTGACGTCGAGGATGTCATCGACCACCTGGAACGCGAGGCCGATGGCGGCGCCGTAGTCGCGCAGCGCGGCCAGCGCCGCGGGAGTGACCGAACCGCAGGCGGCGCCCATCTCGACGCTGCCCTGAAGCAGCGCGCCGGTCTTCAGGCGATGCATTTCGCGCAGCTGCGTTTCGTCGAGCGCAATGCCGACGCTGGCCAGGTCGATGGCCTGGCCGCCGGCCATGCCCTGGCTGCCCGCGGCGCGCGCGAGCAGGCGGCACAGCAGGGCCTGGGTGGAGGCGGGAATCTCGTCGCCATCGGGCGTGAGCAGTTCGAAGGCCAGGGCCTGCAGCGCGTCGCCAGCCAACAGGGCATCGGCCTCGCCGAATTTCACGTGCACGGTGGGCTTGCCGCGGCGCAGGACGTCGTTGTCCATGCACGGCAGGTCGTCGTGCACCAGCGAATAGGCGTGAATCAGTTCGGTGGCGCAGGCCGCGCGCAGGGCAGCGGCCCGGTTGCCGCCGACGGCCTCGCTGGCGGCCAGCACCAGCAGGGGCCGCAGTCGCTTGCCGCCGTCGAGCACGGCATAGCGCATGGCGTCGCCCAGCAGCACGGGGGCGTCGACGCCGACCCAGCGCGACAGCGCCGCTTCAACATTCGCCAGGTGGGGGTCGCTCCAGCCGGCTAGCGTGCGGGCGTCCCAATGGCTGGAATTCAGCGCGGCGGCGCTCATTCAGGCGTCCAGACCTTCAGGCTGCCCGAATCGAGCACCTTGATCTGGTCTTCGACCGCCTGCAGCTTGTCGCGGCAGAAGGCGAGCAGCGCCGCGCCGCGCTGGTAGCTGACTAGCAGCTGGTCGAGGGGCAACTGGCCCGATTCGAGTTCCGCCACCAGTTGCTCCAGTTCCTGGAGCCCGGCTTCGTAACTGGCAGGCAGCGGGCCCGTATCGGGCGTTGCCGCCGGGCTGGACGAGGAAGGGGGGGGCACCTTGGGCATGCAAGCGAAACGTGGGTGAAATCGGGCATTTTAGGACTGGGATCGAAACAACTGGCGACCGCCGCCGGACCGGGTGAAAAGCCGGGGGCACAAAAATGCCCCCCGGGTACAATGCGAACTTCTCTCGTTGACGACGTCAACACATTCTTCGGGCCGCCGACCCTTCCTGGCGGCGCCTTCCGTTCTTTTCTCTTTTTCTCCCTGTGGGGAGCTTGGTCAGGTCCTCCATGTCTGATTTAAGTCTTCAACTGCAGCAGGCCGCGAGCCAACTTCCAGTTTCCGCGTATTTCGATGAGGCGCTCTACGCCCGCGAAATGCAAAACCTTTTCGCGCGAGGGCCCCGCTATGTCGGCCATCGCCTGGCCGTACCCGAAATGGGCGACTTCCACACCCTGCCGCAGGAGCATCAGGGCCGGGCGCTGGTCCATACGCCCAAGGGCGTAGAGCTGATTTCCAACGTCTGCCGCCACCGCCAGGCACTGATCCTCCAGGGCCGGGGCCAGCTCGACAACCAGGCCGGCGGCAACATCGTGTGCCCGCTGCACCGCTGGACCTACGCCGCGAGCGATTCGCGCACCACCGGCACGCTGATCGGCGCCCCGCATTTCGAGCAGGACCCCTGCCTGAACCTGCACAACTACCCGCTCACCGAGTGGAACGGCCTTCTTTTCGAGAAGAACGCAGACGGCTCCGGCCCCGACGTGGCGGCCGACATGGCCGGCCTCGGCCCGCAGGCCGACCTGGATTTCAGCGGCTACGCGCTCGACCGCGTCGAGCTGCACGAGTGCAACTACAACTGGAAGACCTTCATCGAGGTCTACCTCGAGGACTACCACGTCGGCCCGTTCCACCCGGGCCTGGGCAGCTTCGTCACCTGCGATGACCTGCGCTGGGAGTTCAAGCCCCGCTACTCGGTGCAGACGGTGGGCGTGGCCAACCGCCTGGGCCGCGCAGGCAGCCCGGTCTACCAGAAGTGGCAGGAGCAGCTGCTCAAGTACCGCGACGGCAAGCCGCCGAAGTACGGCGCCATCTGGCTCACCTACTACCCGCACGTGATGGTCGAGTGGTATCCGCACGTGCTCACGGTGTCGACCCTGCACCCCGTGAGCCCGACGAAGACGCTCAACATGGTCGAGTTCTTCTACCCCGAGGAAATCGTCGCCTTCGAGCGCGAGTTCGTCGAAGCCCAGCAGGCTGCCTACATGGAAACCTGCGTGGAAGACGACGAGATCGCCGAGCGCATGGACGCCGGACGCCGCGCGCTGATGCTGCGCGGCGACAACGAGACCGGCCCCTACCAGAGCCCGATGGAAGACGGCATGCAGCAGTTCCACGAGTGGTACAAGGCCGCGATGCAGAAACCAGCCTGAGACCGGCCCGCCCCGCACTCGGCGGGGCACTCTTTTTCCTTACCTTAGAGTCGAAACGATGCAAGCGCTGTGGATGGTGCTGGGGGCCTTTTTGTTCGCCACGATGAGCGTGGTCGTGAAAGTCGCCTCGGAGTGGTTCAACAGCGGTGAGATGGTCCTGGGCCGCGGCCTCATCGGCATCGTGTTTCTCTGGCTGCTGGCCCGCAATCGCGGCGTCTCGCTGGCCACCCGATACCCCGGCATGCACGCCTGGCGCAGCACCATCGGCGTGCTGTCGCTGGGCGCCTGGTTCTATGCCATCGCCCACCTGCCGCTGGCCACGGCCGTCACCCTCAACTACATGAGCAGCGTGTGGGTCGCAGCCTTCCTGGTCGGCGGCTCGCTGCTGGCCTGGGTGCCGGTGCCCGGGCGCGACGGCCGCGTGGAGCGCCCGCCGCTGCAGGGCACGCTGGTGCTGACCGTGCTCGCCGGCTTCGTGGGCGTGGTGCTGATGCTCAAGCCCAGCGTCAACGGCAGCGAGGGCTTCGCGGGCATGCTGGGTTTGCTGTCGGGCCTGACGGCCGCGTTTGCCTACATGCAGGTGATGGCGCTGTCGCGCATCGGCGAACCCGAGCTGCGCACGGTGTTCTATTTCGCGGTCGGCTCGGCAGTGGCCGGAGCCTTCGCCACGGCGGCCACCGGGTTTTCGGGCGGTGGCGCCTGGACCTGGCAGCATGCGCTGTGGCTGCTGCCCATCGGATTGCTGGCCGCCCTCGGACAACTCTGCATGACCCGCGCCTACGCCACCGCCAAGACCCAGGCCGGCACACTGGTGGTGGCCAACCTGCAGTATTCGGGCATCGTCTTCGCGGCGTTCTACAGCGTGGTGCTGTTCAACGACCGTATCGATGCCACCGGCTGGGCGGGCATGGCCCTTATCATCGCCAGCGGCATTGCTGCAACCGTGTTGCGACAACGGGCGGTGCCCAAGGCGCCGGCCGAGGAACATTGACTCTTTCTGCATTGACCTGACCAGAGAAGGACACACACCATGTACACCACCCTCATCAGCGTCGAACAACTCCGCAAGCTGCAATCGACGGACACGCCTCTCATGGTGTTCGACTGCACCTTCGACCTCATGAAGCCCGAGAGCGGCGCGCAGCAATACGCGGCCGCGCGCATTCCGGGCGCGCTGTACGCAAACCTCGACACCGACCTCAGCGCGAAGCACGGCGCCCCCGGCGCGCACGGCGAGGTGGTCGTGGCGCAGGAAGACGGCCTGCCCGCCTCGGGTGGACGCCATCCGCTGCCCAGCCGCGAGAAGTTCGCGGCCTGGCTCTCGAGCATCGGCTTCGCCAACGGCATGCAGGCCGTGGTGTACGACCGCAACGGCGCCAATTACTGCGGCCGCCTGTGGTGGATGCTCAAGTGGATGGGCCACGACGCAGTGGCCGTGCTCGACGGCGGCCTGCAGGCCTGGCAGGCCTCGGGCGGCGAAGTCACGAGCAGCGAGGAGCCCGCGCGCTTCCAGTCGAACTTCGTCATGGGCGAGCCGATTGCGAAGCTCGTCACCACCGACACCGTGGTGCGCCGGCTCGGCCAGCCTGACCAGAACCTGATCGACGCACGCGCCGGTGCACGTTACCGCGGCGAGGTGGAACCTCTGGACCCGATTGCCGGTCACATCCCCGGGGCCCTCAACCGGCCTTTCGCCGACAACCTCGGCCCCGACGGCAAATTCAAGCCGGCATCGCAATTGCGTGCCGAGTTCGAAGCGCTGCTCGCGGGACGCGATGCGGCGACAGTCGTCCACCAGTGCGGCAGCGGCGTGAGCGCCGTGCCGAATCTGCTCGCCATGCAGATCGCGGGATTCGGGACGACCGCGCTCTATGCCGGCAGCTGGAGCGAATGGAGCAACACGCCGGGGCTGCCGACCCGGCAAGGCGCTGAACCATGACATTGACGACGACGAATCGACGTTCCCGAAGCCTTGGCCGCACCACCGGCCTCGCCATCGCCGCCGCCCTCCTCGCGGCCGCCCCGTTCCTCACCGCACAGGCCCAGCAGCAGCACGCCCACGTGCACGGCCAGCTCAAGCTCGACGTGGCCGTCGACGGCCCCACGGTGGTGATCGACATGGAGTCACCGCTCGACAACATCGTCGGCTTCGAACGCGCACCCAAGACCGACGCCGAGAAGAAGCTCGTCGAGGAAGCAGTTGCGCAGCTGCGCGCGGCCGACAAGCTCTTCATCGTCGATCCCGCCGCCAACTGCAAGCTCGGCCCGGTCGACCTGCGCTCCGGCGCACTGGGCCTGGGCAACCCCGATCCGAGCGAGCCCGTCGGCCATGCCGACCTCGACGCCACCTTCTCCTTCAATTGCACCAACGCGGCCGCCGCGAAGTTCATCGACCTGAACCTGTTCAGCGTGTTCAAGGGCCTGCGCCAGATCGACTCGCAGATTGCCACGGCGCAAGGCCAGTTCAAGCGCCAGCTCAAGCGCCCGGCCGGCGCGCAGGCAAGCCAGCCCGCCCGGCTCAGCTGGGGCAAGTAACGCTGTGAGTACCCATCCCGAGGCAGAGTCGTCGCCCTTGCGCGTCGTGCTCGCCGCCGAAGCGCTGCGCTTCGCATGGCCCGGCGTGAAAACGCCGTGCATCGACATCGAGGCCTTTCGTATCACCGCAGGTGAATCGGTGTTCCTGCATGGCCCGAGCGGCTGTGGCAAGAGCACGCTGCTGTCATTGCTGGCCGGCGTGCTGGTGGCAGACGAAGGCCGCGTCACGCTGCTGGGACACGACTGGTCCAAGCTCTCGGGCGCAGCGCGCGACCGCAGCCGCGTGGCGCACGTGGGCTACATCTTCCAGCAGTTCAACCTGCTGCCGTACCTGAGCGTGATCGACAACGTACTGCTGCCCTGCCGCTTCTCGCAGCGGCGCGAAGCAAATGCCGCACGCAACGGCAGCTCGCGCGACGAAGCCGAGCACCTGCTTCACCAGATGGGCCTCGACCGCAACCTGTGGAAGCGCCAGGCGCTGCAGTTGTCGGTCGGCCAGCAGCAGCGCGTGGCCGCTGCACGAGCGCTCATTGGCCAGCCCGAAGTAGTGATTGCCGACGAGCCCACTTCGGCACTCGACGAAGACCGGCGCGAAGCCTTTCTCGACGTGTTGCTGACAGCCTGCGCCGAGAACCACAGCGCGCTCGTGTTCGTGAGCCATGACCAGCGCATCGCGCAGCGCTTTGTGCGACACGTGCTGCTGCCCGAGATCAACCGCGCCGCCACCAGCGCAATGGCGGTGGACGCATGAAAGCACTTTTCTCGATTGCCTGGCGCAGCGCCTGGAACCGCCGCTTCACGCTGGCACTCACGGTGTTCTCGATCGCGCTGTCGACCTTTCTTCTTCTGGGTGTCGAACGCATCCGCACCGAGCTGCGCGAGAACTTCGCATCCTCCGTCTCGGGCACCGACCTGATCGTGGGCGCGCGCACCGGCTCCACGCAGCTGCTGCTGTACTCGGTGTTCCGCATCGGCGCGGCCACCAACAACATCTCGTGGAAGAGCGTGCAGGCGCTGTCGGAGCACCCGGGCGTCGACTGGGTGGTGCCGCTGTCGCTCGGCGATTCGCATCGCGGCTTCGCAGTGCTGGCCACTTCCACCGACTACTTCACGCACTTCCGCTACGGCGACAAACAGACGCTGAAGCTGCGCGAGGGCAAGCCCTTCAGCGAACTGTTCGACGCGGTGGTCGGTGCCGAAGTGGCCGACAAGCTCGGCTACCACGTGGGCCAGAAGATCACGCTCGCGCACGGCAGCGGCGAGCTCAACGTGGCCGAGCATGCGGACAAGCCTTTCACCGTGGTCGGCGTGCTCGCGCGCACCGGCACGCCGGTCGACCGCACGGTGCACATCGGCCTCGCGGCCATGGAAGCCATCCACCTCGAATGGGTGGGCGGCGCGCCGATGCCGGGCGTGCACATTCCGGCCGAGCAGGTGCGCAAGTTCGACCTCACGCCCAAGAACGTGACAGCCGCGCTGGTGGGCCTGAAGAACCGCGCCGCCGTGTTCGGCGTGCAGCGCTGGATCTCGACCTACACCGGCGAGCCGCTGATGGCCATCCTGCCCGGCGTGGCGCTCGACGAACTGTGGAGCGTGATCGGCATCGGCGAGAACGCGCTGCTGCTGATGTCGGCGCTGGTCGCGCTGGTAAGCCTTGCGGGGCTGGTGTCTGTGGTGATGGCCGGCCTCAACGAACGCCGCCGCGAACTCGCCGTGCTGCGCGCCGTGGGCGCGGGCCTGCGCCACGTGCTGACGCTGCTCGCACTCGAAGGCGCGATGGTCACCGTGCTGGGCGTGGCCTTCGGCGTGGTGATGGCGGTGCTCGGCATCGCCCTGCTCTCGCCATGGCTGCAGGCACAGTTCGGGCTGACATTGAGCCTTTCAGAACCTACACTGAACGAATGGTTGCTCATGGCAAGCCTGCTGGTCGCTGGATGGCTGGCAAGCCTCTTGCCTGGCATCCGCGCCTACCGACTCTCCCTTGCCGACGGCCTCTCACCGAGGATTTGAACCATGCCCATTGCACACACGACGTCCAAGAGCAAAGCTTTCATCCGGCTTTCAATGCTGATCGCCGGTGCCGGCCTCACCGCCGCCGCCTGGGCCGCCGAGCCCGCGCCCAAGGACACCACCGCCACCAACCCATTGGGTGGCAAGGCTGCAGCACCCGCCGCCGCCAAGGCCGCACCGGGCCAGCCTCGCCAGATCACCTGGGAAGAACTGGTGCCCAAGGACTGGGACCCGGCCAAGGAGTTCAAGGGCATGGACCTGAGCGCACTCGACGATGGCGACCCGCGCGCCAACGAGCTGCTCATGAAGATGCAGGAGGTGTCGAACAACGCGCCGACCAACCCCGCGATGAATGGCACCGAAGTCAAGATTCCGGGCTTCATCGTGCCGCTCGAAGAGGCCAAGGGCGAAGTCACCGAGTTCCTGCTGGTGCCCTACTTCGGCGCCTGCATCCACACGCCGCCGCCGCCCGCCAACCAGATCCTGCACGTGGTGCCGCAGAAGGGCGCCAAGTTCCGCGCCATGGACACCGTGTGGGTCACCGGCAAGCTGCAGACCCTGCGCAACGACTCGATGATGGGCGTGAGCGGCTACCACGTGAGCGCCGCCAGCGTCACCAAGTACACGGGCGGCGCCAAGTAGCAGCAACGCAGCAGCGCGGGAGGCAGCGGCCTCCCTGCCGTGTGGTTCTGCGCCGACAGGTTTGACGGCGCACCACCGACACAGACCGTTGCATCCACGGCGCAGGCTTTGTCATCGCCTGCTGCCGCGCACCGTTGAAAGAGTTCCGGGCACGACGCCGGCGTCCTCATGGAACTCCAGATGACAAAAAATCTCCCCCTCGCTCCGCGACTGCTGACGATCTCGCTGTGCATCGGCGCCCTCGTCCTCGCAGGCTGCGACAAGACCCCCAGTACGCCGGCTGCCGCACCCACTGCCGCCGCCACCGACCCGGCAACCACCATTCCCGCGCCCTCGGTGCCGCAGACACCGGCCCCTGCCGCAGCCCCGGTGCAGGCTGCCTATACGCCGCCCGCCGCCGAGCAGCTCTACCAGATGGTCGCGCCCATCGCGCTCTACCCCGACAAGCTGGTGGCCCAGATCCTGGCCGGTGCCACCTACCCCGAGCAGATCACCGCCGCGCACGAATGGCTTGCGCAGAACCGCAACCTCAAGGCCGGTCCGCTGTCCGATGCAGCCAACCAGCAGCCTTGGGACCCGAGCGTGAAGTCGCTCACCGCATTCCGCCCTGTCATCGACCAGATGGCCGGCAACATCCCGTGGACCGAGGCGCTCGGGCAGGCCTACTACAACGACCCGGCCGATGTGATGAACGCGATCCAGGTCATGCGCCAGCGCGCATCGAAGGCGGGCCGCCTCAAGAACAACGACAAGCTGCGCGTGGCCAGCGCCGCGCCACCGCAGAACTACGCGCCCTCGCCGGACATGCAGCCCATGTACGCAGGCCCCGCGGTGATCGAGCCGCCGCCGCAGTTCATCACCATCGAGCCCGTGCAGCCTGACGTGGTGTACGTGCCAGCCTATGACCCGCAGGTCATCTACGGCGATCCGCAGCCGATCTATCCCGGCTATGCCTATGCACCGCCGGTCGAGGTGGTGTCGCGGGGCTACAGCGGCGGCCAGGTGGCGGCTGCCGGTGCGCTCGCGTTCGGAGCCGGCGTGATCGTGGGCGCCGCGCTGGAGCGGCACGACTGGGGCTGGCACTCGTGGAACATGAACTGGGGCGCGCCGCGCGGGCGTGACCGCGATCGTGGCCCCGCCGTGCAGCCAGCCTTCGCCCGGCCGGCCGTGGTCTACAACAACAGTACCTACATCTCGCGCTCGACGACGGTGGTCAACAACAACGTGCGCAATGTCTACAACAACAATGGCGGACCGCGCGGCGCGCTGCCGCCGGGAGCGCCGCCACCCAACTTCGCGGCCGGCCCGGGCCCTGCGCAACAGCAGCAGGCACTATTCGCGCAGCAACAGCAACAACGCCAGCAGCAACAGCAGCAGGCGGCGCTTGCGCAACAACAGCAACAACAGCAACAACAAGTCCGCCAGCAGCAAGCCCTGATGCATCAACAGCAGGCGCAGCAACAAGCCCAGCAACGTTCGCAGCAGCAGACCCAGCAGTTGCAGGCACAACAGCAACAACAGCAAGCGCGCGAGCAACAGCAGCAGGCACGCCAGGCCCGGCTCCAGCAGCAGCAAGACCCTGCGCGCCGCCAGCAAGCCCAACCAGCGCAACAACAGCTGGCCCAACAGCAGGCGCAGCAACAGCAGCGCCAACAGCAGCAGGCGGTACAGGAACAGCAACGCCAGCAACAGGCCCAGCAAGAGCAGTCGCGCCGCCAGCAGATGCAGCAGCAACAGCAGGCGCAGCAACAGGCCCGTGCGCAACAGCAGGCCCAACAACAGCAACAGCAGGTCCAGCGCCAACAAGCTCAACAGCAGCAGGCACAGAACCAGGCCCGGCAGCAGCAGCAAGCCCAGCAGGAGCAGCTACGCCGCCAGCAGCAGGCGCAACAACAGGCACAGCAGCAAGCCGCGCGCGCTCAACAGCAACAGGCGATGCAGCAACAGCAGCAGCAACGTCAGCAGCAGATGCAGCAGCAGGCCCGTGCCCAGCAACAGGCGCAGCAGCAGCAACAGCAGATCCAGCGCCAGCAGCAACAGCAGCAGCACCAACAACAGCAGGCCCAGCAGCAGCAACAGCGCGCGGCCGCAGCGGCTGCGGTCGCGGCGCGGCGCCCACCGGGACGGCCCGGCGAGCCCGGACAGCAACAGCAGTAGCGCGCCCGCGCCGCCGGGCGGCGTCTATCAGTTCTTGCCGATCTCGGTCAGCAGCCGCGTGACGAGGTAGAGGCGCGGCACGATCGAGTCGACTTCGATGTACTCGTCGCGCGCGTGGTAGCCGAAGCCCGCGAGACCGAAGCTCTCGACCACCGTCGCCTTGCCCGAACGACCCGCATAGCCCGCGTCGGTGCCGCCGCCGGTCATCGGCGTCAGCGCGAGGTCGCGGTCGATTTCCTTGTAGATGGCCTGCGCCTTCTCGGCCAGCGCGCGGCCCTTGTCGCCCGCGATGAAGGCCGGGCGGCCCACTTCCACCTTCACCGTGGTCTCGGTGTCGGGAATCAGCTTGCCGGCCGCAATCTTCGCCTGCAGCGCCTCGTTGAGCTTCTTCTCGGCGCCGGGCTGCGTGATGCGGATATCACCCAGCGCCTGCGCCTTCTCGGTGATCTGGTTGATCGGGCCGGTGGCGCGCGCCACGGTCCAGTTGAGCGTAACGCCGGGGATGTCCTTGGCGAGATCCTTGGTCTGGAGCATCTGGTACGACAGCTCGTACAGCGCGTTGCGGCCCAGTTCGGGCGCGGCGCCGGCGTGTGCCGCGCGGCCTTTCACTTCCATCGTGGCCTGCGCGATGCCGGCCGCGCCCAGCAGCAGCGACTCGCCCTTGACCACGGACTTCGCCACCGTCGGCTCGAACGACAGCACCGTGTCGTGCTGGTCGGCCATCGTGGCGATCAGCTCGCCGGAACCGACCGAGCCCACTTCCTCGTCGGGGTTCATCACAACAGTGAGCGTGTCGTAGTCGCGCCAGCCGGCATCGGCCAGGATCTTGAGCGAGGCCATCATCACGGCCAGGCCGCCCTTGTCGTCGGCTATGCCGGGGCCGTAGATACGGTTGCCGTCAACCTTGTAGGGCTGGCTGCTCAAGATGCCCGGTGAATACACCGTGTCCATATGGCCCTGCAGCATGATCTTGCGCTTGCCCGTGCCCTTGATGGTGCCGATCACGAGGTCGGCGCCCGCGCCGGCCGTGGCCTTGCGGCGCTCGGTCTTGAAGCCGGCGGCCTTCAGGCGCCCTTCCACCACGTCGGCCATCTTGAGCAGGCCGTCGACGTTGAGGCTGCCCGATTCGATCAGCACCATCTCCTTGAGGTTGTCGATCACCGCGGGCTGCGCCTTCTCGGCGGCGGCGAGCAGCTTCGCATCGGGCGCGGCGTGCGCGCCGGCGACAGCGCCGAGCGCGAGGCCACAGGCCAGGGCCATGGAGCGAAGCGGGAAGGAGGACAAACGCAAAGTCATGGTGTTTTTCTCGGGAGTGAATGACGGCACACAGCATAGCCACGCGCTCGTGCCGGGCGAGCAAATCGGAGACACGGCAACGACAGGGTTTGCCCGACTGGTTCACCGCAGGGCTCCATACGCAAAAGCTACCGCAATGCATTCCGGAAAATGTATTTGTGGATATGCATGGCGGCTCCTAGCATCGGCCGCATCAGCGCCAAAGAGCAGCTGCATCCATCAGGAGACAAAAACATGTCATCGCTCCCACTCGCCGGCGCCAGCCGCCCGCCACGCGCCCTCCCCTACGCCAGCCGCTTCTCGATCGTCGTCTGCTTCCTGATCGCATTGATCGACGGCTACGACACGCTGATGCTGTCCTTCGTCGCACCGCTCATCTCCAGGGAATGGGGCATGCCGCCCGGCGCCTTCGGCAAGGTGTTCGCCGTGAGCTTCGCGGGCGCTGTGGTGGGCGCACTCACCGTGGGTGCGGCGGCCGACCGCTTCGGCAGGCGCCGGCTGCTGCTTGCTTCGATCCTGGTGGCAGGCGGCTTCATCCTGCTGAGTGCGACATCGGCCAGCCCGGAGCAGCTGATGCTGTGGCGCTTTCTCTCGGGCATCGGCCTCGGCGGCGCGATTCCCACCATCTCGGCGCTGGCGGCCGAGCATGCGCATCCGGACCAACGCAGCGCGACGGTCTCGCGCATGTTCCTGGGCTTTCCCATCGGGGCCGTGGCCGGTGGCGCCATCACGGCAGCGCTGATGCAGTCGGTGGGCTGGCGCGGCATCTTCATCGGTGGTGGCACGTTCGCGCTGGCGCTGCTGCCGCTGGTGTTCGCGATATCCGAGTCGGGGCGCACGAGCACCACGGCAGCGGACGCAAGCCCCGTCCATGCCAGGCGCCCGCTCGCCGAACTCGTCGCCGAAGGACGCGGCCCCGGCACGGTGCTGATCGCCACCGCCGCCTTCATGATCCTGCTGGTCAGCTACTTCCTGCTGAGCTGGACGCCCAGCGTGCTCGCCATGAACGGCATGAGCCCGCAGCGCTCGGCGCTCGCTGGCGTGATGCTCAACGTGGGCGGCGTTGCCGGCGCCTTCGCCATGTCCTTCGTGGTGGCGCGGCGCAGCCCCTTCGGACCGGTGGCGCTGTGCCTGGCGCTGGGCGCTGCGCTCGTGCCCTTCTTCGGCTTCCACATCGTCGGCAGCGAGGTCGCCGCCTTCTGCCTGGTGTTCGCCATCGGCCTGCTGGTGATCGGCGGACAGATGAACATCCCCGCGCTGTGCGTGCACTACTACCCGGCGAGCGTGCGCGCAACCGGCGTGGGGCTGTCGATGTCCGTCGGCCGCATCGGCTCCATCGTGGGGCCGCTGGTCGGTGGGCTGCTGGTGGGTGCGAAGTTGCCGTGGGGGCAGCTGTTCTTGCTCGCCGCGATCCCGGCCTTCATCGCGGCGGCGGCCCTGGGCTGGATCGCTTACCGCAAGCCGCGCGGCTGACAGATCGTCGTCAGCGCTTGCGGCTCGACGCGACCTGCGTGCCGCGCAACAGCCGCAACAGGCTGTCGAGGTGCGGATTGGCGTCTGCATCGCGGTAGCCCAGATACAGGCTCGACACCGCGTCCTTGTCGAGGATGCGGCTGTACAGCACCCCTTCGAGCTGGATGCACTGCGTGTCGGCCGGCACGATGGCCACGCCGAAGCCCGCCGCCACCAGCCCGACCATGGTCGAGGCCTCCCGCGTCTCGTGCATCACCGCCGGGCGGAAGCCCGCCTTAGCGCACAGCTCTTGCACCTTCCAGTACAGGCCGATGCCCGCGTCGCGCGGATAGACGATCAGCGGCACGTCCTTCAGTTCGCGGATGTGGATGCCCTTGCCACGCGTGAGCACGTGCTGCTGCGGCATCGCCGCGACCAGCGGCGCCGAGTACCACTCCTCGATGGTCACGCCCACCGGAATGCTCACGTTGGGCTTGCGCAGCACGCCGAGGTCGAGCTCGCGGGCATTGATGGCGTCGAGCTGATGCATCGACGCCATTTCCCGCAACTGCAGCTCGACCGCCGGAAAGCTCGCGCGGTACTGGCGAATGCCCGATGGCAGCGCCGTCGTGAGCATCGACGAAGCGGTGAAGCCCACGTTGAGCTTGCCGACCTCGCCCGCTGCGGCGCTCTGCACTTCGTCTTTCGCGCTCTGCACCGAGGCAAGGATGGTGCGCGCCCGGTCGAGAAAGTGCCGCCCGGCCTGCGTGAGATACACGCGGCGCTTGTCGCGCTCGAAAAGCTGCACCCCCAGCTCTTCTTCGAGCCCCCGAATCTGCGTGCTCAGGGGCGGCTGTGCCATGTAGAGGCGTTCCGCGGCGCGGGTGAAGTTGAGTTCTTCCGCCACGGCAACGAAGTAGCGCAGGTGTCGAAGTTCCACGATATCTCCAGCGTATCGAATGCAATCCGAATCCGGTATTTCCGGATATGACGCCCATTCTCTAGCATCCCTTCACACCTTTACAACCACAGAGACAAAGGAAGAACCCGCATGGTGCAAGACAGCGCAACGGCGTCCGCCGACGCCGCATCGACCAATCTCGTCGTGAGCCGCCTGCGCCAGCGCCTGCCGGTGGCGGCACTGGGCATCCGCGCTTCGCGCACGCCCGACATCGCACGCATCGCCAAGGCCAGCGGCCACCACGCGATCTGGGTGGACCTGGAGCACAGCAGCATCGCCATCGACGCGGCCGTGCAGATCTGTGCCGCCGCAATGGACATCGGCCTCATGCCCTTCGTGCGTGTGCCGGAGCGCGAGTACGGCGTAATCGGCCGGCTGCTCGACGGCGGTGCGGGCGGCATCATCGCGCCGCGCATCGAGACCGTGGCACAGGCCGAAGACCTCGTGGCCGCCTGCCGCTTTCCGCCGCTGGGCCACCGCTCGGCCATCGGCACGCTGCCGCACGTGGGCTATCGCAAGATGGCCGCGGCGGATTTCAACGTCGCCATGAACCAGGCGACCGCGCTGAAGGTGCTGATCGAAAGCCCGCTGGGCATCGAGAACATCGAGCGCATCGCCGCGGTGCCGGGCATCGACATCGTGGGCATCGGCACCAACGACCTGACCGCCGAGCTGGGCGTGGCCGGTGACTTCAAGCACCCGCTGGTACGCGCCGCGCACGAGACTGCGCTGGCCGCCTGCCTGCGCGCGGGAAAGCCGCTCGCCATCGGCGGCATCGCCGACGCGGCCTACTCGGCCGAGCTGGTGCACCGTGGTGCAGCGCCTTTCCTCATGACCGGCATCGACACCGACATGCTGCTGGCCGCCGCGCACGAGCGCGTCGCGAAGGCGTTGAGTTCGGTCGGTGTGGAGAACGGCGATGCGGTCGTGCGCTGAAGCAGCCCTGCGCCGCACAGGCGCCGTGCTCGCGCTGCTGCTCGGAACGCTGGCCTTGCCCGGCCCTGCGCTCGCCCAGGTTGCACAAGGAGCGACGACCCTCGTCGTGCCGACGCCGCCGGGTGGCCCCATCGACCGCGTCGCCCGCATCGTGGCGCAGGGCCTGTCTTCCGTGCTGGGGGAACCGGTGGTGGTCGAGAACAAGGGCGGGGCCGCCGGCAAGATCGGCGTGCAGGCGGCTCTGCGGGCCGCACGCGACGGCCACACGCTGATTGCGGTCTCGCCTTCCATCGCATCGGTCAATCCGGTGGTCGACAAGGCGGCGGGCTATGACCCGCTCAAGGACTTCGATCCGCTCGGCATCGTCGCCTTCAACGACGGCGTGCTGGCGGTGCGCGCCGACCTGCCCGTGACCGACATGCCAGGGCTCGTGGCCTATGCGAAAGCACACCCCGGCGCGCTGACATACGGCTCCTTCGGCGTCGGCACCAGCCTGCACCTGCAGACCGAGGAGTTGCTGCACACGCTCGGCATCACGGCGCGGCACGTGCCCTACAAGGGCGAGGCGCAGGCGATGAATGCGCTGATCGCAGGCGAGGTCGACATGATGGCTTACGTCACCTCGCCCATCGTGCCCTTCGTGGCAAACGGCCGCGCGCGGGCGCTCGCCGCCACGGCATCGACCCGCTGGGCTGCGCTGCCCGCGGTGCCGAGCTTTGCGGAGACCGGCATCGACGCACTGCGCAACTACACCTACCGCTCGTGGGTCGGAATCGTGCTGCCGGCAGGCGTGCCGGCGGCTGCGCGGCAGCGTGCCACTGCGGCGCTGCGCGAGGTGCTGGCCCGGCCCGAGACGCTCAAGGCACTCGAGGCGCAGGGCTTCGCGCCGGTCACGCCCGACGCCGAGACGATGCGCCGCACCGTCACCGCCGAACTCGAGCGCAACCGCCGGCTGATTGCCGCCGGCGGTATCTCGCTCGAATGAGCCTTCATCGATTTCTTCCTTTCATCTTTTTCCTTCGACATCATGAGTTCCCAGATCCTCACTTCCACGCCCATGCGCGCGCCCGAAACGCTGGCGCGCCCCGCCTTCACCGTGCCTGCCGGCGCCTGCGACTCGCACGTGCACGTGTTCGAAAGCGAAGACCGCTACCCGCACGTCGACCAGCCGCACTACACGCTGCCCGACGGCCCGCTCACCAAGCTCGACGCCATGTGCGAGTCGCTGGGCCTGGCGCGCTATGTGATCGTGCAGCCCAGCTTCTACGGCACCGACAACCGCTGCATGCTCGACGCCCTGGAGATCGCCGGCGAACGCGCGCGCGGCGTGGCCATGGTGGACGACAGCGTCACCGAAGAGACGCTGCACGACATGCACCGCCGCGGCGTGCGCGCGCTGCGGCTCGACCTGTTTCTGCGCTCGGGCCTGCCGACCGCCGAGCTGGTGCAGTACATCCAGCGCAGCGTGCGCATGACGAAGACTCTGGGCTGGCACCTGCAGTTCTACACGCCGGGCTGGGTGGTGCGCGACCTCATTCCGTACCTGGGCGACATCGATGCCGACTTCGTCATCGACCACATGGGCTACATGCTCGAGAGCGACGGCCTCACGCGGCAGGACTTCGACCGCCTGCTGCGGGTGCTGGCCGACGGGCGCGGCTGGATGAAGCTCTCCGGCCCCTACCGCGTGGCCAAGGACGGCAACTTCGAGAAGCTGCGCCCGCTGGCGCACGCCATCGTCGACGCCCTGCCCGAGCGCACCATCTGGGGCAGCGACTGGCCGCACATTCCCGACGGCGCGCGCGACACCGGCGAGCTGCTGAACCTGCTCGCGCCGTGGGCGCCCGACGCACCGGCGCGCCAGCGCATCCTGGTGGACAACCCGGCGCGGCTGTTCGGCTTTGCGCCGATTCCGCAGTAAGGTGCGCATGCCGAACGAAAGAACGACCGCGATGAAAAACATCCAGGACCTCGACACCTCCGGCGCGCGCGCGGCGGAGACCTTCATTCACGGCGGCACGCGCTACCTCGTGGTGCCGCAGCTCGCAGTCGACGTGCCGGGGCAGCCCGCGATGATCACCGTGGGCAACAGCGATATCGACGCGCTGGTGTACCGCTGGCAGGGCGAAACCTTCGTGCCGCACACGCGACTGCCCGTGCCAGGTGGAGAAGACGCGGAGTTCTTCGAGATCGGCGGCCGCGCCTTCCTGGCCACCGCCAGCCTGAAGTCGGGAGCCGGTCCGTACGAGCTCAACGTCGACTCGGTCATCTTCGAACTGAAGGACGGCGCGTTCACCGAGTTCCAGCGCGTACCCACTTTCGCGGCCAAGCAATGGACGCACTTCACCATCGGCGAACGCCACTTTCTGGCGCTCGCACAAGGCGTGCCGATGGAAGGCACCGAGGCCCGGAATCCGTCGAAGTCGGCCATCTACGAATGGAACGGCCAGTGCTTCGCCGAGTTCCAGGTCATCGACTCGACCTGGGGCTACAACTTCGCGTTCTTCGAGATCGGCGGGCAGCGCTTCCTGGCCTATGCCGACCACGTGGCGCGCTCGCGCGTCATGCTGTGGAGCGGCACGCGCTTCGAAGACTTCCAGCTGCTCGACGGCAAGACCGGCCGCGCCTTCCAGTTCTTCGAGGCACAGGGCGAAGCCTGGCTGGCCTTCGCCTGCCTGCACGACGACACCGTGCTGCTGCGCTGGAACGGCACCGGCTTCGTCACGCACCAGACGCTGAGCGGCCCCGGCGGGCGCGAGTTTGTCTGGCGCGAAGATGCGCAGGGTGGCGAGCTGGTGCAGATCAACTTTCTGCTCGGCAGCCGCGAGGCACCCATTACCTCGCTGACCTCGGTTGGCTACCGCTTCGCCGACGGCAAGCTGGTGCCGCAGCGGGAGTTTCCGACCTCCGGCGGCACCGACGCCTGCGCCTTCGAGGACAGCGGCCACGCCTACCTGGTGGTGACCAACAGCCTCGGCGCCGACATCCGCTTTCGCACGCCGAGCAAGGTGTACCGGCTCGGCGCATAGACAGGAGCCACCATGACGGCAAACCCGAATTTCCAGAGCCCCGAGTTCCTGCGCCTCTTCGAGACCTACACCGCGAGCGCCGACAGCATCGGCGCGAAGATGACGCACGCCACCGCCGAGGCCGCGCCCGACGCGGCGCTGATCGTTGCCACGGCGGCCGACTTCATCCTGTTCCCCGGCAGGGGCAGGCCGCCCGAGGTCGAGGGCTACCGGCTCACGACGCGCGGCTTCAAGGAACTGGCGGCGGTGTCGCACCTCGGCCCCGCGCTGGCCTCGCTGGTGCGACTGCGCGAGCTCGACCCCGAAGGCACGCTGTGGCGCAGCGAAACCGAACGCCTGCTCGCCGCCACCGTGGCCGCGCGCGAGGCCAACAGCGTGGCGCTCTGGTGCGACGACATCGCAGTGCCCGCCTATCGGGGCCGCGAGACGGCGATCACGAACATGGTGCACTACGCCTGCGAAGTCACAGAGCGCTATATCGCGCGTGCCCTCGCCCACCCCGAGACCCTCACGGCCGCCGACCTGCGCACGCACTACCTCGAAGCCACGGGCGATGCCATCGGCGCGAGCGTGCCGATGAACAAGGTGATGATCGCCACCTTCTTCCTCGTCGGCCTGGACACCGGGCACCGCGTGATCGCATGGTTCGAGCGCCACCGCATCGACTGGGCGAACGCAATGGTGCTGATCGTGGGCAGACAGGGCCGCCCCACCGCGGGCGTTACCTGGAGCACCAACGCCGTGTGCTCGATGATCCTCGCCTCGTCGCACCATGCGCTGCCGCTGGAGCGCGTGTACATCGCACCGCATGCACCGGCGCCCACCTTCACCTACCCCGTCGACCTGCCGGCCGTGTCTGCCCACGAGGCGCCGATGCGCAAGCTCTGGTGGGCCACGCGGGCCATGAGCGACCTGGGGCCGATGATGTACGAGGGCTACCCGCGCTTCGCCCCCGGGCGCGGCGGCCGGCCGGTGCTGCAGCCCGACACCACCGAAGTCAGCGAGATGCCCGCCATCGGCGGACCGGAGGACTGGCATGCGCTCAACACCCGCATGCGCGTGATCCTCGAAGACCCGCGGCAGCTGCTGGCGGGTTGCGTTACCGACTACGCGGCGGACCAGCTGCAGGGCAATGGCAACGACCCGCTGAAGGCGGTGGTGCCGGGCCTGGACGGCACGGACTACCCCGCGTATTTCTCCTGAGGGGCTAGGCGCCCTTTCTGCTTGCTGGCGCCTTGGCCTTCACGGTCTTGCGTGCCGCAGGCTTGGCCGGCACCGGCGCCTTGCGCGCCTCTCCCTCGCGCGCGGACTGCATGTGCCGGCTCTCGCCAATGGTCATGCCCACGATCCGCGCGAGCTGCCGGCTCACGCTGATGTACGCATGGCCGAGGCGGCTGTCGAAGTACAGCGAATCACCGCGCGCCATGTGCAGCACTTCGCCGTTGTCGAAGTGCACCTCGATCTCGCCCGACAGCACATAGGCGAACTCTTCGCCCGCATGCCGCACGAAGTCTTCCGGCCCGTGGATGCGCCGCGCATGCACCGTGCCCACGATGGGGCTCATCTGCTTGCCCGCCGCCGTGGTGCCCAGGAACTCGTAGGCAATCGACAGCCCCCGGTACACCACGCCCTTGCCCGCGCGCGTGACCACCGGCCCGTCGAGCTGCGCGGGCTTGACGCCGGCGCCCGCGAACATCGCGTTCATGTCCATCTCGAGCGCACGGCCCAGCGCGGTGAAGTTTTCATAACCCAACGCGAGCTGCCCGCGCTCGGCGCGCGAGATGGTGGTGATCGACACGCCCGAGCGCTCGGCCAGCTGTGCCAGCGTCCAGCCGAAACGCTTGCGCGCGCTGCGCAGGCGATGACCGAAAGTGGTGCGGTCCAGCGTGGGCGGCTCGTCCTTCGGCTTCGTTGCCGTCCTGGTCCCTGTGTGTGGATTCACGCTTGGCTTTCTCTTGTGATGCAAGTGGATTCTGCCAGCCGGGCAGTGCGCCATCCATGCCAACCCGCGTGACGCAGGCGCGGAAGTTGCGTATACGCAAATTGCGTTGACGCAAATTTCACCGAAGCGGTGCACCATGGTTTCCCCTTGGTGCCACCAAATCAATTTGCGTATCCGCAAATTTCTACCTACACTTTTTGCCAATGACTTCCAGCACCCCAACGCCCGTCGTGGCAGATTTCCTCGTGATCGGCGGCGGCATCGCCGGGGCTTCGGTGGCCCATTGGCTCGCACCGCATGCCAGCGTGATCCTTCTCGAACGCGAGTCGCAGCCGGGCTACCACTCCACCGGCCGCTCCGCCGCCCTCTTCATGGAAAGCTACGGCACGCCGCAGGTGCGCGCCCTCACCATGGCGAGCCGCGCCTTCCTCGAACATCCGCCCGAAGGCTTCTCGGAGCACCCGCTGCTCACGCCGCGCGGCGCGATGATGGTCGCGAGTGCCGATCACATGGCCGAGCTCGAAGCCCACTGGGAGGTGCTGCGCGCCATGGACACCGGCGCCTCGCGCCTGAGCGGCGAGCAGGCCCGCGAGATGGTGCCGGCGCTGCGCCCCGAGCAGGTGATGGGTGCGGTGTACGAACCCGACGCGTCCGACATGGACGTGCACGCCATCCACCAGGGCTACCTGCGCGGCATGCGGCGCGCCGGCGGCAAGCTGGTGTGCGATGCCGGCGTTACGGCCATCGAACGCGTGGGCGAGCACTGGCGCGTGGAGGCCGGCGGCGCCGTGTACGAGGCGCCCGTGGTGCTCAACGCGGCGGGCGCATGGGTCGACACCGTCGCACGCATGGCGGGCGTGCCTCCGCTGGGCATCGAGCCGCGCCGGCGCTCGGCCTTCATCTTCGCGCCGCCCGAGGGCCAGAGCGTCGCGCACTGGCCCATGGTGTTCGGCGCCGACGAAGGCTGGTACATCAAGCCCGACGCCGGCATGCTGCTCGGCTCGCCGGCCAATGCCGACCCGGTCGAGCCGCAGGACATACAGCCCGAGGAGATGGACATCGCCATCGCCATGCACCGCATCGAGGAAGCGACCACGCTCGCCATCCGCCGCCCCACGCGCACCTGGGCCGGCCTGCGCTCCTTCGTGGCCGACGGCGACCTGGTAGGCGGCTTCGAGCCCGGCGTGCCCGGCTTCTTCTGGGTGGCGGCGCAAGGCGGCTACGGCATCCAGACCTCGGCCGCCATGGGCGAGGCCTGCGCCGCGCTGGCACGCGGACTGCCGCTGCCGGAGCGCATCGCCTCCTTCGGGCTCACGGCCGGGATGCTGGGCCCGCAGCGGCTGCGCACGGCCACCGCCTGACCACGCCCCCAATAACAAACACATCCAACCCACGAGACATCACCATGCGCGTTTTCAGTGCCTCCCTCGCCACCGAAACCAACACCTTCGGCCCGATGCCGACCGGCCTCGCCTCCTTCAAGGACCGCGGCTACTTCCCCGCCGGCAAGCACCCCGAAGCGATGACGCTGTTCTCGGGCCCGCTGTGGGCCGCGCGCATGCGCGGCGCCGACAAGGGCTGGACGCTCTTCGAAGGCATGGTGGCCGGCGCACAGCCCAGCGGCACCACCACGCGCCACGCCTACGAGACGCTGCGCGATGAACTGCTGGCCGACCTGCGCGCGGTGCTGCCGGTCGACATGGTGCTGCTCGGCCTGCACGGCGCGATGGTGGCCGACGGCTACGACGACTGCGAAGGCGACCTGCTGGCGCGCGTGCGGCAGATCGTCGGGCCCGGCGTGGTGATCGGCGCGGAGCTCGACCCGCACAACCACCTCACGCCCGCGATGGTGAAGAACTCCGACCTGATGATCTCGTTCAAGGAGTACCCGCACACCGACGTGCTCGAGCGCGGGCTGGAGCTGGTGGACATCTGCGCCGCCATGGTCGAAGGCAAGGTCAAGCCGGTGGCCGCGGTGGTCGACTGCGACATGATCGTCACGGTCCACACCTCGCGCCAGCCGGCGCGCGGCTTCGTCGAGCGCATGCAGTCGCTCGAGGGCAAGAACGGCGTGCTGTCGGTCTCGCTCACGCACGGCTTCTCTTGGGGCGACGTGCCCGAGATGGGCACCAAGGTGCTGGTCTACACAGACGGCAACCAGGCCCAGGCCGACGCTTTTGCGCGCCAGCTCGCCGACGAAGTCATCGCCATGCGCGACGGCCTCACGGTCAACTACCCGAGCATCGATGCCTCGCTCGACGAAGCACTGGCCTTCGACGGCGGCCCGGTGGTGCTGTCCGACGGTGCGGACAACCCCGGCGGCGGCGCGGCAAGCGACTCCACCTTCATCCTGCGCCGCATGGTCGAGCGCGGCATCACCAACGCGGCGCTGGGCCCGCTGTGGGACCCGATCGCGGTGCGCATCGCATTCGACGCAGGCGTGGGCGCCAGGCTGCAGATGCGCATCGGCGGCAAGATCAGCCCGCTCTCTGGCGATCCGCTGGACCTCGACTGCACCGTGAAGGCGCTGAAGCACGACCTGGTGATGACGGGCCTGGCAGGCACGCCCACGCTGATGGGCGACAGCGCGCTGATCGAGGCGAACGGCATCGAGATCGTGCTGATCACGCTGCGCAACCAGGCGATGGGCACCGATCTGTTCACGCAGCTGGGCTGCGACCTCGCCGCGAAGAAGATCATCGTCGTGAAGTCGTCGCAGCACTTCTACGCGTCGTACTCCAAGGTGGCGAAGCACGTCATCTACGCGGGCGCACCGGGCGCCGTGACGCTCGACCTGAACACGCTGCCGTACCGCAAGGCCCGCTTGCCCAAGTGGCCGATCGGCGTCGCCGCCTGACCTCCTCTTTTTCTTTCCTTCGCCCCCGACCGGAGAACCGACGATGAAACGACGAACGCTTGCCGCCCTCGCTGCCCTGGTGCTTTCTCTCCCGGCGTTCGCCCAGACGCCGCCTCCCAAGACGCTGAAGGTGGTGGCGCACGCCGACCTGAAGATCCTCGACCCGACCTTCACCACGGCGTACATCTCGCGCAACTTCGGCTACATGGTCTACGACACGCTGTTCGCGCAGGATGCGAGCGGCAAGCCCCAGCCGCAGATGGTCGACAAATACACGACCTCGAAAGACGGCAAGCAGTGGAGCTTCACGCTGCGCCCGGGCCTCAAGTTCTCCGACGGCAGCGCCGTGACTTCGGCCGACGCCATCGCCTCGCTGCAGCGCTGGGCCGCACGCGACAGCCTGGGCCGCGCGATGGTGGCGAGCGGCGCCGAGTGGAAGGCAACCGATGCGCGCAGCTTCACACTCACGCTCAACGAGCCCTTCGGCATGGTGCTTGAGGCACTGGCCAAGCCCTCGGGTTTTCCGCCGGTGATCCTGCCCGAGCGGCTGGCCAAGATGCCGGCCACCGCGCCGCTGACCGAGGTGCTGGGTTCAGGCCCCTTCATCTTCAAGCGCGAAGAATGGGTGCCGGGCAACAAGACGGTGTTCGTGCGCAACCCCAACTATGTGGCGCGCAGCGAACCGCCAAGCGGCCTGTCGGGCAGCAAGAAGAGCAGCTTCGATCGCGTCGAATGGCTCTACCTGCCCGACGCCAACAGCGCGGTGGCCGCCCTGAAGCGCGGCGAAGTCGACCTCATCGAACAACTGCCTCCCGACTACATCGCGCCGCTGCGCACCGACACCAGCGTGAAGATCGGCGCCTTCGGCACCTACCAGGGCTTCCTGGTGATGAACCAGCTGCATCCGCCCTTCGACAACCCGAAGGTGCGCCAGGCGCTGCTGCAGGCCGTGAGCCAGGAACGCTTCGTGGCGGCCATGGGCTTCCCGCTGGACATGCGCATGGCCTACTGCGCCACCTACTTCATCTGCGGCAGCCCCAACGACACGGCCGCCGGCGCCGACCCCTACCGCAAGGCCGACGTGGCCAAGGCCAAGCAGCTGCTCGCAGCCTCCGGCTACAAGGGCGAGAGGGTGGTGCTGATGGTGCCCAGCGACGTGCCCTACCTCAACGCAGAGGCACTGATGGCCGCGCAGACCATGAAGAGCATCGGCCTGAACGTCGATGCGCAGAGCATGGACTGGGCCTCCATCGGCGCGCGCCGTGCCAAGCGCGACGCGGCCGACGCGGGCGGCTGGAACATGTACGTCACCGTGGCCGGCGAATTCGACGCCAACTCGCCCATCGCCAATGCCTACCTGGGCGCGGCGTGCGGCAACACGCTGCCCGGCTGGCCCTGCGACAAGCCGCTCGACGAGCTGCGCACCGCATGGCTGAAAGAGACTGTGCCGGCCAAGCGCAAGGAGCTGCTCGACGCCTTCCAGCGCCGCGCCTACGAAGCCGTGCCGTACATCAACGCGGGCCAGTACTCGGCCGCGTTCGCCGCGCGCGCCAGCCTCAAGGGGCTGGACAAACTCTGGGCCGGCCTGCCGACGGTCTGGGTACTCGACAAGTAAGACGAAGCGCCAGCACAAGGCATCGCCATGGGCTACATCGTTCGACGCTTTCTCTCGACGCTCCCCGTCATGGCGGTGGTGGCCGTGGTGGTGTTCCTGCTGATCCACCTGTCGCCCGGCGACCCGGCCGCGCTCATCGCGGGCGACCTTGCAACCACCGAGGACATCGAGAAGCTGCGCGCCGCGCTCGGCCTGAACCTGCCGCTGTGGCAGCAGTTCGTGCTGTGGGTCGGCAAGCTGTTCACCGGCGACCTCGGCACCTCGATCTTCACGCAGATGCCGGTGGCGCAGCTGCTGGGGCAGCGGCTGGAGCCGACGGTGTCGATCGCCGCGCTGACCATGCTCATCACGCTGGTGGTGTCGGTGCCGCTGGGCACGCTCGCGGCGCATCGCGCGGGCAGCTGGATCGACCGGCTGGTGATGCTGTTCGCGGTGCTGGCCTTCTCAGTGCCGGTGTTCCTGGTGGGCTACCTGCTGGTCTACAGCTTCGCGGTCCAGCTGCCGTGGTTTCCGGTGCAGGGCTATGTGCACTTTGCCGAGGGTCCGGGCGAGTGGCTGCGGTCGCTGGTGCTGCCCTGCGTGAACCTGGCGCTGGTGTACATCGCTCTGGTGACGCGCATGACGCGCGCCACCGTGCTCGAAGTGCTGCACGAGGACTACATCCGCACCGCGCGCGCCAAGGGCCTGGGCGTGCTGCCGGTGCTGGGGCATGCGCTGCGCAACACGGCCATCCCCATCGCCACCACCGTCGGCGCGGGCATCGCGCTGCTGATCGGCGGCGTGGTCGTCACCGAAACGGTGTTCGCCATTCCGGGCGTGGGCCGGCTCGTGATCGATTCGGTGCAGCGGCATGACTACCCGGTGATCCAGAGCGTGCTGCTGCTCTCGGCGGGGGTGTATGTGCTGATCAACCTGCTGATCGACCTGAGCTACCGCCTGTTCGACCCGCGCATCCAGTACTGATGAAGAAGAACCCCACGCAATGTCCACGGTCCTTCCCTTGAACACCATCCAGACACCCGACGCCGCGGCCGACGACGAAGCCCCTTTCGTGCCGCCGCGCTGGCGCTGGGTGCGCAAGCACCCGACGCTGATCATCGGTGCGCTGCTGCTGATTGCGGTGGCCATTCTCTCCATCGCCGCGCCGTGGATCGCCACGCACGATCCGCAGGACATCGACCCGCTCGCGCGCATGCAGCCGCCCTCCGGCGAGCACTGGTTCGGCACCGATGCGCTGGGCCGCGACGTATTCAGCCGCGCCGTGTGGGGCGGGCGCGTTTCGATGATCGTGGGCGCCGCGGTCGCGGTGCTGGCCACCTTCTTCGGCATCGCGCTCGGACTGGTGTCGGGCTTCGTGCGCTGGGCGGACGGGCCGATCATGCGGGTGATGGACGGGCTCATGGCCATTCCCGGCATCCTGCTGGCCATCGCGCTCATGGCGGTGACGCGCGCCAGCCTGACGACGGTGATCATCGCCATCACGGTGCCCGAGATTCCGCGCGTGGTGCGGCTGGTGCGATCGCTTGCGCTCACGCTGCGCGAGCAGTTGTTCGTGGAGGCAGCACACGCGGTAGGCACGCGGCTGCCGGTGATCCTGGTGCGCCACGTGCTGCCGAACATCGTGGCGCCGTTGGTGGTGCAGGCCACCTTCGTGGCGGCGGCCGCCGTGCTGACCGAGGCCGCACTCTCATTCCTCGGCGTGGGCGTGCCTTCGCAGACGCCGAGCTGGGGCAACATGATGGCCGAGGGGCGCAACTTCGTGACGGTGGCGTTTCACATCATCCTGTACCCGGGGCTGCTGCTGGCGGCGACGGTGCTGGCGATCAACCTGCTGGGCGACGGTCTGCGCGATGCGCTGGACCCGCGCCTGGCACGGCAGCTGTGAAGGACATGTCATGACGATCACCATGTCCCACACCGCTCTCGCCCCCGGCGAGCCTCTGCTCGAAGTCGACAACCTGCGCACGCATTTCCACACGCTGGCCGGCGTGGTGCGCTCGGTCGACGGGGTTTCGTACACGGTGCGCGCGGGCCGCACGCTCGGCGTGGTCGGCGAATCGGGCTGCGGCAAGAGCGTGACGGCGCTGTCGATCCTGCGGCTGGTGCCGACACCGCCCGGACGCCACATGGGCGCGGTGCGGCTGCGCGGCACCGACCTGATGCAGCTCAGCGAACGCGAGATGCGGCAGATTCGCGGCAACCGCATCTCGATGATTTTCCAGGAGCCGATGACATCGCTGAACCCGGTGCTCACCGTGGGCCGGCAGATCGCAGAGACGGTGCAGTTGCACCAGAAGGCCAGCCGCGCCGATGCGATGAAGCGCGCGGTCGAGATGCTGCGCGTGGTGCAGATCCCCGAGCCCGAGCGACGCGTGAACGAGTACCCGCACCAGCTTTCGGGCGGCATGCGCCAGCGCGTGATGATCGCGCTGGCCCTGGCCTGCAACCCCGAAGTGCTGATCGCCGACGAGCCGACGACGGCGCTCGACGTGACGATCCAGGCGCAGATCCTCGACCTCATCAAGCGCCTGCAGAAGGAGCTGGGCATGGGCGTGGTGATGATCACGCACGACCTCGGCGTGGTGGCCGAAAGCTGCGATCGCGTGGTCGTGATGTATGCCGGCAAGAAGGTCGAGGAGGCTGACGTGATCGACCTTTTCGACCGCCCGCTGCACCCCTACACGCGTGCTCTGATGGCCTCGATGCCCGCGATGAACACCGCGAGCACGCGGCTCACCGAGATTCCGGGGCTGGTGCCGGCCGCACACGAACTTGGGCGCGGCTGCGCCTTTGCGGCGCGCTGCAGCCATGCGCGCGAACGCTGCCGCGCCGAGACGCCGCAGCTCGTGCAGCAAGGCGGCGACCATGTGGTGGCGTGCTTTGCAGTCGAAGAACACTGGGCAGGTACCGAGGAGATGGCTGCATGACAACGACCGCTGCAACGCCACTGCTGCAGGTGCGCAACCTGCGCAAGCACTACATCTCGCCCAAGCGCTGGCTGCGGCCGGCCAGGCCTTCGATCCAGGCGGTCGACGGTGTGTCGTTCTCTGTTGCGCGCGGCGAAACGCTGTCGCTGGTCGGCGAATCGGGCTGCGGCAAGACGACCACGGCCAAGTCGGTCATGCGGCTGGTCGAGCCGACCTCGGGCTCGGTGGAGCTCGAGGGCGAGGAGCTGCTGACGCTGTCCGCTGAGGACATGCGCATGCGCCGGCGGCAGCTGCAGATTATTTTTCAGGACCCGTATGCCTCGCTGAACCCGCGCCTGACAGCCGGAGACATCGTGGCCGAGCCGCTGCGAAACTTCGGCATGGGCATGGCAGCGGAACGGCGCGAGCGCGTGCAGTGGCTGTTCTCGCGCGTCGGGCTGCGGCCCGAGGCGGCGAAGAAGTTTCCGCACGAGTTCTCGGGCGGACAGCGGCAACGGCTGGGCATTGCGCGTGCATTGGCGCTGAACCCGAAGCTGATCGTGTGCGACGAGCCGGTGTCGGCGCTCGACGTGTCAGTGCAGGCGCAGGTGGTCAACCTGCTGATGGACCTGCAGGCCGAGTTCGGTATCGCGTATCTCTTCGTGGCGCACGACCTTGCGGTGGTGCGGCACATCAGCCATCGCGTGGCAGTGATGTACCTCGGGCACATCGTGGAAATTGCCGACCGCGACACGCTGTTCTCTTCGCCGCTGCATCCATACACCGAGATTCTTCTGTCGGCCGTGCCCGTGCCCAATCCACGCACGCCCGCACGCCGCATGCTGCTGCAGGGCGATCCGCCGAGCCCCGCCAACCCGCCTTCGGGCTGCCGCTTTCACACGCGTTGCCCGATGGCGCAGGCCGTATGCAAGGAGAAGACGCCCGAGCTGAGCGAGCGGCCGTCGTCCGCGAACGGCAGCCACTGGGTTGCCTGCCATTTCCGCTGAAGAAGAAAGAAAGGATCTTTCCGTGTCCGAAAAACCTCCCCACTACGACCTGCTGATCCGCGGCGGCACCGTCATCGACGGCACCAAGGCGCCGCGTTTCGATGCCGACGTCGGCATCGTGAACGGCCGCATCGCCGCCATCGGCAAGCTCGCGGGCCACACGGCCGAACAGACGCTCGACGCCACCGGCCGCATCGTCGCGCCTGGCTTCATCGACTCGCACACGCACGACGACCAGGCCGTGCTGTCGCAGGCGCAGATGCCGTTCAAGGTGTCGCAGGGCGTGACCACGGTGGTGGCAGGCAACTGCGGCATCAGCGCCGCACCGCTGCGCGCCGACATGGACCTGCCGATGCCGCTGAGCCTGCTCGACTCGCCGGCGGAAGGCCGCTTCACCACCTTCGCGGCGTACCTCGATGCGCTGCGCGCCACGCCCTCATCGGTGAACGTGGCGGCGATGGTGGGCCATTCGACCTTGCGCGCCGTGGTCATGGCCGACCTCGACCGCCCCGCCAACGACAGCGAGATCGCCGCCATGCAGGCGCTCGTCGAAGAAGCCATGCAGGCCGGCGCCATCGGCCTGTCGACCGGCACTTTCTATCCGCCGGCCGTGAAGGCGACGACCGAGGAGATCATCGAAGTCGGCCGCCCGCTCAGCTCGCGCAAGGCGCTGTACGTGACCCACATGCGCGACGAGAGCGACCGCGTGATGGAGTCGCTGGAAGAAACCTTCCACATCGGCCGCGCGCTCGACATTCCGGTCGTGGTGTCGCACCACAAGGTGCAGAACACGCAGAACTTCGGCAAGACGAAAGTCACGCTGCCTTTCATCAAGGAAGCGATGCAGCACCAGTGCATCGGGCTCGACTGCTACCCCTACACGGCCGGCTCCACCATGATCCGCACCGACCGCGGAATGATGGAAGGCCGCGTGCTCATCGCATCGAGCGTGCCGCACCCTGAATGCGCAGGCCGCGACCTGAAAGACATTGCAGCCGAATGGGGCGTGTCCGGCGAAGAGGCGGCCAGGCGGCTGCAGCCCGGCAGCGCGATCTATTTCATGATGGACGAGGACGACGTGCAGCGCATCCTCGCGTTCGACGAGACCATGATCGGCTCGGACGGCATTCCGCTGGGCGAGAAGCCGCATCCGCGCCTGTGGGGCACCTTTCCGCGCGTGCTGGGCCACTACAGCCGCGACATCGGCCTGTTCCCTCTGGAGACGGCGGTGTGGAAGATGACGGGGCTCACGGCGCGAAACTTCGGCCTGCACGAGCGCGGCACGCTGAAGCCGGGCCACCATGCCGACGTGGTGATCTTCAACGCCGCGACGGTGCGCGACACCGCGAACTACGAAACGCCGATGCAGCCGGCAGAGGGCATCGATGCGGTGATCGTGAATGGCGCCGTGACCTGGCGCGATGGGTCGCACTGCGGGGTGCGCAACGGGCAGGTGATCACGCGGCGCGCGACTGCCTGAATGGCTTGAACAGGCTCAGTCCGGAGCGTTCATCACGCGGTCGAATTCTTCGTCGGCCGGCACGTTGTCGGCATCGAGTTCGCTCGCATCGGTGAGATCGATGCCCGTTTCCTCCGACAGGTCGTCGGACACGTCGCTGTCCTGCTCCTCGAAGTCATCGGCGGGCGTGTCGTCCTCATCGTCTTCGGCGGGCGAGGCGGATCGCGCGGTGGCGTCGATGGTGTTCATGATCGGTTCCTCGGCTGATTTCTGACAGACCCCCTATGGTGCGCCTGTTTCGGCCGTTCCGGTTCATCCGGCGCGCAGCGTCGGTGTCGGAAAGTTTCCCGCGGGATTCGCTAACCGGCTGACCGACCGTCAGTCCTTGTGCACGTGGCCGTGCTCCCCGTGGCCCGGGTCGTCGTGGCCGTGGTCGTGCCCATGCTCGCCATGCGCCAGCCGGCTCACTAGCGTGACCAGCACGATGCCCGCGGCCAGCCACAGGATCTGCGCGGCGGTCTGGCGTGCCGGCAGGCGCTTCTGCAGCTGCGGAATCAGGTCGGCCAACGCCACGTAGACAAAACTGCTGCCGGCCAGCACCAGGAAGTACGGCAGCCAGCTGTGCAGCTGGTCGACCAGCCACCAGCCCGCGATGCCGCCCAGCGCGGTCATGGTGCCGGCGAGCGACACCTTCACCAGCGCCGCGCGCTGGTTGGCGGAGCTCTGGCGCAGCACGACGAGGTCGCCGATGTGGTGCGGAATTTCGTGCGCCAGCACCGCGATGGCGGCAACCAGGCCCAGGCGCAGGTCGGCGGTGAAGGCCGAGGCGATCAGGATGCCGTCGCCGAAGCAGTGCACGCTGTCGCCTGTGAGCACGGCCCAGCCACCGGTTCGGGGGCCGTGGTCGTGCGTGTGGCCATGCGAGTGCCCGTGGTCATGATCGTGCCCCTCGTGCGCGCTCTTCTCGTCGCCATGGTGATGTTCGTGCCCGTGGTGCCACAACTCGGCCTTGTCGAGCAGGAAGAAGAACACCAGCCCGAACAACAGCACCGCGAACAGCAGCGCGGGCTCGATGCGGCTCTCGAACGCCTCGGGCAGCAGATGCATGAACGCCGTGGCAAGCAGCGCGCCAGCTGCCAGGCTCAGCAGATGCTGCGGGTTCACGCCGCCCGAGCCGCTGCGCACGCCCACCTTCAGCAGGAGGGCCGCGAGCCAGACGCTTCCGATACCGGCAACCAGGGTCGCCGCGATGATGACTATCAAATTCATAGCTGCTTGCGCAAGAGGAGCGGCCGCTGAAACTGTTTCAACAAGGCCGTTGTCCGTTCATAAAAAGAGAAAAGGCCGTCATTCGACGGCCTTCGGCGGGGGTGGCTACAGGGCGCCGCGTTCAGGCGACGCCATTGGCTTTGAACCAGGCCGTGGCACGTTGCCAGCCGTCGTCCGCCGCGCTCTTGACATAGCTGGGGCGGTAGTCGGCATGGAATGCGTGGCCTGCTTCGGGGTACACGACGAAGCTCGACGCCTTGGCCGCCGGGGTTCCAGTGGCCAGAGCTGCTTTCATCTTATCAACCGTGTCAAGGGGGATCCCCTGGTCTTTTCCGCCGTACAGGCCAAGCACCGGCGCCTGCAGGCTGGCGGCGATGTCGATGGGGTGCTTCGGCGTCAGTTCGCTGGGCTGCCCGACCAGCCGGCCGTACCACGCCACGCCCGCCTTGACCTTGCCGGTGGCGGCATACAGCCACACGATGCGCCCGCCCCAGCAGAAGCCGGTGATGCCGGCCTTGCTGGTGTCGCCGCCGTTGGCCTTGGCATAGGCCAGCGCGCCGTCGAGGTCGGCCAGCACCTGTGCGTCGGGCACCTTGCTGACGATGTCGGCCTGCAGCTTGGGAATGTCGGTGTAGCCGCGCGGGTCACCCTGGCGCGCATACAGCTCTGGCGCGATGGCCAGGTAGCCGAGCTGGGCGAAGCGGCGGCAGGTGTCGGCGATGTACTCGTGCACGCCGAAGATTTCCTGGATCACCAGAATCACCGGCAGGCCAGTCTTGCCGGCGGGTGCCGCAGCGTAGGCGGGCACATCGAAGCCGTTGACGGTGTACTTGATCGGGCCGGCCTTCAGGCCTTCGGCCGAGGTGCTGATGGCAGTCTGCGCGGCCACCGGCAGCACGGCGGCGGCATAGCCCACGCCGATGGCGGCCTTGAGTGCAGTGCGGCGCGTGGCGCCCTGCTCGGTGCTCTCGCCGGGGCGAAGCGAATCGAAGTCGGAACGGCTGTCGTCGAGGGGCATGGGAAGGGCTCCAGTTGGATCGTCGGACAAGGGGCGTTGCGCTATCAAAAACGCACGCCGCAATGTAGGCGAAATCGACTCCTGCCTCTATGTCCCCTGGTTTCAGTGGGGTTGGTAGGCCCGCCGGGCCAGCGCCGCGGCCAGTACCTGCGCGGGGTCGACGAGGTCGAGGCCCGCCACCGCGGCCGAACCCTGCAGACCCAGCGGCACTTCGGTACAGCCCATGATGATGGTGACGGGGCCATGGCGCTCGGCCAGCCGCAGTGCCACATCGGAAAAGCATTGCTCGGCGAGCTGCATGTTGCCGGCCTTCACGCCGTCGAAGATGCCGCGCGTGATGGTGTGGCGCTCCGCCGGCGTCGGCACGTGGCAGCCCAGGCCCGCTTCGGCCAGCGCCTGTTCGTAGAGGCGCACGCGGTAGGTGCCCTCGGTAGCCATCAGCGCGACGCTGGTCGTGCCCTGCCCGGCCAGCTGTTGCGCGGTTTCGCGCGCCATGTGCAGCAGTTCGACCTGCGGAAAGCGCTCCTGCAGGTTGGCATGCCAGGCATGCGCGGTGTTGCATGCGATGGCCACGGCCCGGCTGCCGAGCGCGGCCAGCCGGCCCAGCGCCTGCAGCATCGGCTCCAGCGGCTGGTGCGCGCCCTGTTCCGCCGAAGCCAGCGCGTCGGTACGGTCGGGCACCGGCACCTGCGCGAGCCAGTGTTCGGGAAAGGACTGGTCGCGCACCGGCTCGCCGCGCGCGCGCATCTGCTGCGCGCAGGCCTGCACGAAGAGCCGCACGAAGTCGGCGCCCGCTGCGGGGCCCATGCCTCCAAGAATGCCGACCACCTGCGTCACTGCCATGTCCTTTTCTTATCTTCTCGTCGCGCCTGGATCAGGTCGCGGGCTTGTCGCTGAGAGCTTTCAGGTTCTCTTTCAGCTGCGGGCTCATCGGCAGGTTCAGCGGCACGTTCTTCGGCGGGATCGGCTGCATGAACCACTTGTTGTAGAGCTTCTCGAACTCGCCGCTCTTCATCAGGCCGGCGAAGGTGTCGTCGACCAGCTTCTTGAAGGCCGGGTCGTCCTTGGGCAGCATGCAGGCATAGGGCTCGACCTGCAGGGAATCGCCCACCACCTCGAAGTCGGCCGGCGTCTTGGCGTTGGCGATCAGGCCGAACAGCAGGATGTCGTCCATGGCGAAGGCCACCGCACGGTCGCTCTCGACCAGCAGGAACGAATCGGCGTGGTCCTTGCCGAGCACGATGTCCATGCCGAGGTTCTTCTCGGTGTTGTACTTGCGCATTACCAGTGCGTTGGTGGTGCCTGTAGTGCTGGCCACGGTCTTCTTCGCGAGGTCGGCGTAGTTCTTGATCTTCGAAGACTTCTTCACCAGCAGGCGCGTGCCGGTGTAGAAGTGGTTGATGGCAAAGGCTACGTCCTTGCCGCGCGCGGTGTTGTTGGTGGTGGAGCCGCACTCCAGGTCAACCGTGCCGTTGGTGATCAGCGGAATACGGTTCTGCGAGGTGACGGGCATGAGCGCGACCTGCAGGTTGGGCTTGTTCAGTTTTTTCTTCACCGCCTCGACCACGGCGTTGGAGAGTTCGACCGAGAACCCGATCGGCTTGTTGGGGCCGTCGAGATAGCTGAAGGGCACCGACGACTCGCGATAAGAGAGCGTGATCTTGCCGGACTCGGCGATCTTGGCCAGCGTGTCGGCAGCCTGCGCGCCAGTGGCGCTGAAGAGCACCGTTGCGGCCATGGAAGCCATGAGGACGGGGAGTTTCATGCGAGCCTTCATTCGGTTGGACTGAACATGCGGCCAGTTTAAGAAGCAGCGAAACAAAACAACAATTCCAATTGAAAGCCGACCCATGCCCAAAGGTTATGGGCGGGGGTTCTTTTGGCATTTCCGGCCGGAGCCCCGCGCGCCTACAGTCACGGCTCAAGTTCTCAATCTCCGGAAAGTTGCCTCCATGCATGTGTGTGTGCTCGGTGCCGGCATCGTGGGCCTGGCCACCGCCTGGCAGCTCGAACGCCAGGGCCACAAGGTCACCGTGATCGACCGCGCCGCCCCTGGCGCGGGCGCAAGCGGCGGCAATGGCGCGCAGCTCAGCTACTCGTACGTGCAGCCACTGGCCGACCCGTCGATCTGGAAGCAGTTGCCCAAGCTGCTGCTGTCGCCCACATCGCCGCTCAAGCTGCAGCCGCAGCTCGACCCGCTGCAATGGCGCTGGGGCATGGCCTTTCTCGCGGCCTGCAACGCGCAGACTTCGCGCGACACGACGGCTAGGCTGCTGGCGCTGGCCGCATCGAGCCGTACGGAGTTCGAGGCGATGCGCGCCGATATCGCACCCGATTGCGATTTCTCGGCCACCGGCAAGCTGGTGCTGTATGCCAGCTCGGCTTCGCTCGAGGGTGCGCGCGCGCAGCTCGAACTGCAGCGCGCCATGGGCAGCGAACAGCGCCTGGTAACACCTGACGAATGCATCGCCATCGAGCCCGCGCTTGCCAGCTACCGCGGCCAGATGGCGGGCGCCGTGCACACGCCGAGCGAGTGCGCGGCCGACTGCCTCAAGGTGTGCACCGAGCTCATGCGGGCATTGAGCGAGCGCGGCGTGCGCTTCATGCTCGGTGCCGACGTGCATGGCTTTGCACGCAGCGAGAACCGCATCGCGGCCGTGCACACCAGCGAAGGCGACGTGGAGGCTGATGCCTTCGTGATGGCGCTGGGCTCTGCCTCGCACAAGCTGGGCCGTGCGCTGGGGGCCTATCTACCGGTGTACCCGCTCAAGGGCTACAGCATTACCGTGGAGGTCGATCCGTCGCCCGGCGCCGCGCCGCACGTGAACGTGACCGACAGCGCACGCAAGGTGGTGTTCGCGCGCATCGGCTCGCGCCTGCGCGTGGCGGGCATGGCCGAGCTGGTGGGGCACGACGCAAGCATTCCTGCGACGCGCATCGAGACGCTGGCAACGGCGACGCGTGCCCTCTTCCCGCATGCGAGCCGGCTCGAGGAACTGCACCCGTGGACAGGCATGCGGCCCGCCACGCCGAAAGGATTGCCGATCATCGGCCGGCTGGAGAGCACGCCATCGAACATGCTGTTCAACACCGGTCATGGCGCGCTGGGGTTCACGCTGGCCTTCGGCTCGGCGCTGCGGATCGGGCAGGCCTTGCAGGCCTGAGCGCAGCCTGCCTCCTTCTCAGCTGGTGGTGACCAGCTTGAGCCCGATCACGCCGGCCAGGATGAGTGCAATGCACAGCAGCCGCATCGGTGCGGCCGAATCGCCCAGCACCACCATGCCCACGATCGCGGTGCCCGCGGCGCCGATGCCGGTCCACACTGCGTAGCCCGTCCCCATCGGCAATGTCCGCAGCGAGAGCGAGAGAAGCACCACGCTCGACAGGCCGGCAGCAACCGTGAAGAGCGCGGGCACCAGTCGCGTGAAACCTTCGGACGACTTCATCGCAAAGGCGAAGACGATTTCAAGAACGCCGGCAACGCCGAGTAATGCCCATGCCATGGCGTTCAGGCCTTGGCAGCGGCGGCAGTGGCAACGGGCGTCGAGCGGAACGTGATGCCGAAGCGGTTGAAGGCGTTCATCAGGCCGATCGCGTAGGTGAGGTCGGCCAGTTCCTTGTCGCTGAACTCGGCGGCAGCGGCTTCGTAGTCCGCATCGGGAACGCCGGTTTCAGCGACGCGCGTCACGGTTTCTGCCCAGGCGAGCGCGACCTGTTCGCGGCGGCTGAAGACGTCGCCCGCGTCGTGCCACACCGGAACCAGCACGAGCTTGTCGACCGCCAGGCCGGACTTGAGCAGGTCGCGCGAATGCATGTCGATGCAATAGGCGCAGCCGTTGATCTGCGAAACCCGCAGGTAGACGAGATCGACCAGTTGCTTGGGCAAGCCGCTTTTCTGGACGGCCATGTACACCCCTCCGAAAGCCTTGTAGACCTCGGGCGAAATCTTTGCGTAGTCGATGCGATTGCTCATGAAGAGTCCTTGTGTGTGCTGGTTGGAAAGGACTCCATGGTGTCGAATCTTGGTCTAGCCCAGAAGATCCATGAATGGCATTCGATACTGGGCCATGATCTTCCAGATCACATCAGGCTCAGGATGCGCTTTCCGAGCTTCTCGGCGGTGCGCCGGGAATCGATGTTCGTGAAGTTGACGAGCAGGGCCGAAGCGCCCTCGCCCTCCTTCGTCCAGTCTGACAATGCCTCCGCGTACAGGCCCTCTTCCCGCATGCGCGCCACGAGCTCGCGATCCGATTGCCGGCCTTGCAACCGCAAGATGAGATGCATGCCACCGGGTTGCGCGTCGATTCGCACATGCTGCCCGAGCACGCTCTGCAAGCCCGCGCTGGTCGCCTCGCGACGCTCGGCATAGAGCCTGCGCATCCGCTGGATATGCCGCGCGAAGTGCCCCTCCGTGATGAAGGCGGTGACGATGGCTTGCGTCAGTTCGGGGCTGCCCCCGGCGAAGGTCTGGATGATCTGCTCGAAGCGCTCGACCTGCGACTCCGGCACGACGAGATAGGCCAGCCGGATGCTCGGGAAAAGCACCTTGCTGAAGGTGCCCGCATAGAGCACGCGTCCGTCGCGGTCCAGGCTCTTCAGCGCAGGCAAAGGGCGGCTGACATAGCGGTATTCGCCGTCGTAGTCGTCCTCGACGATCCACGCGTTGTGCCGTCCGGCCCAGTCGAGCAGCGCCTGGCGCCGGGGCAAGGACAACGACACGCCCAGCGGGCTCTGGTGCGCCGGCGTAACCACGGCTGCACGCGCGCGCGGCGCCGACTTGATGCCCTCGGAAACGACCATGCCCTCCTGGTCTACATGCACCGGGACAGCCGCAATTTGCATGTGCGCGAGCAGCTCCCGCGTGGGCGGGTAGCCCGGGTCTTCGAGCCAGACGCGGTCTCCCGCCTTCAGCAAGGCGAGGCCGATCAGCTCGATGGTGTGGCGGTATCCCGAGGTCACGAACACCTGCGATGCAGCGCAGTTGATGCCACGCGACACCTGCAGATACGCGGCGATTTCCGCACGCAGCTTTGGCAGCCCGTAGATGGAGGGATGCGCCATGTCGGATGGCTGCATGGTACGCACGCAGCGCGCACCCAGGCGGGCCCATATCTTTCGAGGGAATTCGTCGAGGGCGGGCAGCCCCATCTGAAACGGAAGAATCGAATCCGGCCGGAAACCGATCGAAGAAATTCTCTTGTCGAGCGGAGGCTCCGGAATTGCCACTGGCGTTTGCGGCTTGAGGCCCGGCGCCACGATGGTCCCGGCCTGGCCACGTGCCTGGATGTATCCCTCGGCGACCAGCAAGGAATACGCGGCTTCGATCGTTCCTCTTGCCAGGCCCAATTCCTTGGCCAGTGCGCGGGCGGCGGGTATCCGGTCGCCGGGCTTGAGCAATCCGCTGGAGATGGCATTGCGAAACCGCTCGTAGATCTGCCGGTAGTAGGGCTCGGCCGCTGCGGGGTCCAGCGGTGATACGGGGCTGCTCTTCTTGGCGATCATGGATCAATCACAAGCTCCATTCTTGGCTCTGGAGTGTAGGCCATGCAAATTCTAGGATTGACGCTTCTCCCTTGCGGCCATATCAATCATGAAAATCCTGCACGTCAATTGCAGCTCCCGCGGGCAAGCCTCGGAGAGCTTCAAGCTTTCCCGAAAAATCGTCGATCTTCTGCTGAAGAAGTCGCCCGATGCCGTATTGGTCAAACGAGAAATTGGCGGCGGCGCCCTGAGGCATATCGACGCGAATTACGCGCTCGCCCAGCATTCGTCCGCGGCAGAAATAAATCAGGAAGGCTCGATTTCCACATCCGAAGAATTGATCCGGGAACTGGAGAACTCGGACGTCGTGGTCATTGGAACGCCCATGCACAACCTGAGCGTGCCCTCTGCGCTGAAGGCCTGGATCGATCATGTCGTTCGGGCGCGCCGTACGTTCAATGTGGGCGCTGCGGGCAAGGTGGGCACGCTGCGCGACCGCCCGGTCTTCATCGCCGTGGCTTCGGGCGGGAGATTTTCCGGGGAACATGCACGGCAGCCGGATTTCCTGACGCCATACCTGACGACCATCCTGAGCACCATCGGGCTGAAGGACCTGAATTTCTTCTCGATCCAGGGCACGGGCCTCGGCCCGGATGTCGTCGCGCACGCCAGGGCCAAGACCGACCTGGCGCTGCAGGCGTATTTCTCTTAGAGCGCCTCTTGGATCGCCTGCTGCATGCAGCGCGTGATGCCGCGCACCGCCACCGAATCGGGCCGCGCCGCAAAACGCAGCGCGCGAATCGGCACCGGAATGTGCGGCTCCAGCGTCAGCACCTCGACCTTCGCGCGGTCCGCCGATCGCGCCGTGCAACCGTCGACCAGCGCCACGCCGATGCCGTGGTGCGCCATGGCCAGTGCCGCGTGATAGGTCTGCACCGTGACCACCGCCTGCTGGAAGCCCACGCCCGCCTGCCGGCAGGCCTGGCTCAGGCTGGTGCCGACGGGGTCGCGGCTGTCGAGGCCGATCACCGGACGGTTGACGAGATCGTGCAGCGCCACCGAACCGTTGCGCACCAGCGCGCGCGGCAGCATGCCCTTGGGCGCAATGCACACCATGCGGCTGTCGGCCAGCGTCTCCTGCGTGAGCGAGGGATGCACCGCGGGGCTGAAGGCAAAGCCCACGTCGGCTTCCTGCAGCAGCAGCGCCGACATGATCTGCGGCGAGTGCAGCGACTCGACGGTGATCGCATAGCCCGGATGCTTTTCGCGAAAGGCCTTGAGCGCGCGCGGCAGGATGTCGTAGCTCAACGCCAGCACGCTGAGGATGCGCAGCTCGCCCGTGTCGCCCGCGGTGCGCAGGTTGGAAGCAAGCCGCTGCACCTCGTCGAGCTGCGCGAACAGCCGCTCGATGTGCGGATACAGCGTGAGCGCTTCTGTAGTCGGCGTGAGCCGGCCCTTGGCGCGCTGGAACAGGGGGAAGCCCAGTTGCAGCTCGGCATGCTGCAGCGTGCGGCTCACCGCCGGCTGCGTGATGTTGATGAGCCGCGCCGCCGCGCTCACGCTGCCAGTGAGCATGATCGCGTTGAAGACTTCGATGTGGCGAAGGCGCATCGCGAACAGTGGATCAGTTGCCCGAAGCGGTCTTGCCTCGTGCGATGTCCATGACCATGCGGGTGCCGAGGTACAGCCGCGGTTCGATGGAGTTGACCAGCACGTACTCGGCATCGGCCGAGTGCGCGCCGAAGCCCTGCAGGCCGAAGCGCTCGATGACGGGCGCCTTGGTCTTCAGTGCCGCGAAGGCCGCGTCGGTACCGCCGCCGGCGGCCTTGTCGTCGGCGCCCAGCGGCAGGCCGAGCTCGTCCTTGTAGATCTGCTGCGCATGGCGGGCCATGGCGCGCGAAGCGTCGGTGGCCTCGAGCGGTGGACGGCGGCGCTCGAAATTCATCTCGACCTTGGCCTCGGGAATCAGCTGTTTCTTCACGCGCTCGTTCACCTGCTGCTCGATGCGGTCGTAGTCGCTGACCTTCAGCACGCGCACGTCGGCGCCCGCGGTGGCGCTGGCCGGAATCACGTTGCGGTTGCTGCCCGACTTGGAGATGGTCCAGTTCATCTTCAGGCCGGTGGCCGGGTCGGACAGGTCGCGCATCTGCAGGATCTGGTGCGAAAGCTCGTACAGCGCGTTCACGCCCAGCTCGGGCGCCGATCCCGCATGCGAGGCCTTGCCCGTGACATGCAGCGTGACCGATGCAATGCCCGCCGTGGCGAGCGAGAGCTTGTCTTCCTTGACGTAGGCGCCTTCGAAGGACAGCACCGCATCGTGCTCGCTGCCCATGCGCGTGATGAGCGCGCGTGCGCCGGGCGAGCTGATTTCCTCGTCGCCGTTGATCAGCACGGTGAGCGTGCCGTATTCCTTGAACTTCATCGCCTGCAGCATCGACACGATGTGCGTGATGACGGCCACGCCCTGCTTGTCGTCGGCAATGCCCAGGCCGTAGGCCTTGTCGCCGTCGATGCGGAACGGCTGCTTGTTGAGCATGCCCACGGTGTAGACCGTGTCCATGTGCGCGATCAGCAAGATCTTCTTCTTGCCCGTGCCCTTGAAGGTGGCGCGCACCACGCGGCCCATTTTCTCGGGCGTGTCTTCCATGCGGTAGGCCTCGGCGCTCGGGTCGATCAGCTCGACCTGGCCGCCCAGCGCCTTGAACTTCGCGGCGATGAGGTCGGAGATTTTCTCGAGTCCGTCGAGGTCGCGGCTGCCCGATTCGATGGAGACCAGCTCCTTCAGCGTGTCGAGCAGCGCGGGCTTTTCCTTGGCGGCGAGCGAAGCGACTTGCGCGTCGGGTGCGGCGAAGGCGGTGCCGAAGCAGGCCGCGCAGACAGCGGCGAGCAGAAGTTTGCGGTGCGGAAATTGAGTCATGTGCGTACGTTCTTCTCGGTTGGTTGTCTCGTCTTTTTATTCATCAATGCGCCTTGTCCCAATTGGGACCGACACCGATCTCGGCCAGCAGCGGCACTTTCAGCGCGGCCACGCCGGCCATGAGACGAGGGATTTCGGTGCGCACCCATTCGATCTCGGCCTCGGGCACTTCGAACACCAGTTCGTCGTGCACCTGCATGATCATCCGGGTGCCGCGCTTCTCCTCGTCAAGCACGTTCTGTACCTTGACCATGCTGAGCTTGATCAGGTCGGCGGCCGTGCCCTGCATCGGCGCGTTGATGGCCGCGCGCTCGGCGCCTCCGCGTCGCGGGCCGTTGGGCGAATTGATCTCGGGCAGGTAGAGGCGGCGGCCGAACACGGTCTCCACGTAGCCCTGCTCCTTGGCAAGCGCCTTGGTCTCGTCCATGTAGGCCTTCACGCCCGGGTAGCGCGCAAAGTAGCGCTCGATGTACGAGGCCGCGGCCTTGGTCTCGATGCCGAGGTTGCGCGCAAGGCCGAAGCTGCTCATGCCGTAGATGAGGCCGAAGTTGATGACCTTGGCATAGCGGCGCTGCTCGCTCGACACCTGGTCGGGCGTGGAGCCGAACACTTCGGCGGCCGTCGCGCGGTGCACGTCGATGCCTTCGGTGAACGCGCGCAGCAGCGACTCGTCGCCACTGATGTGGGCCATGATGCGCAGCTCGATCTGCGAGTAGTCGGCACTGGCGATCACGCTGCCCGCCGGTGCCACGAAGGCCTCGCGCACGCGGCGGCCTTCTGGCGTACGGATCGGGATGTTCTGCAGGTTGGGGTCGTTGCTGCTGAGGCGGCCCGTGACGGCCACGGCCTGCGCATAGTGCGTGTGCACGCGGCCGGTGCGCGGGTTGGCGAGCTGGCCGAGCTTGTCGGTGTAGGTGCCCTTGAGCTTCGACAGGCCGCGGTGTTCGAGGATCTTGGCCGGCAGCGGATAGTCTTCGGCCAGTTTTTCAAGCACCTCTTCGTCGGTGCTGGGTGCGCCGCTCGGCGTTTTCTTGACCACGGGCAGGCCCAGCTTGGTGAAGAAGATTTCGCCGATCTGCTTGGGCGAACCGAGGTTGAAGGGCTGGCCGGCGATGTCGTAGGCCTCCTGCTCCAGCTCCATGATGCGCTTGCCGAGCTCATGGCTTTGCGTGGCAAGCGTAGGGGCGTCGATCAGCACGCCGTTGCGCTCGACGCGGTAGAGCGCCTCGCTCGAATCCATTTCGAGCTGGTAGATGAAGCGCAGTTTTTCGTCGGCTTCGAGGCGCGGCCACAGCGTGTTGTGCACGTCGAGCGTCTGGTCGCTGTCCTCGCACGAATACTCCGCCGCCTTGGCGATGTCGACCTGGCTGAACGGGATCTGGTGCGCGCCCTTGCCGCACAGGTCTTCGTACGAGATGCCGCTGCGACCCAGATGGCGCTCGGCCAGGCTGGAAAGACCGTGTGGCTTGTGCACTTCGAGCACGTAGCTCTGCAGCATGGTGTCGTGCGCGTAGCCCTGCACCTCGATGCCGTGGTTGGCGAACACGTGGCGGTCGTACTTGATGTGCTGGCCGAGCTTTTTCTTTGCACCGTTCTCCAGCCAGGGCTTGAGCTTCGCCAGCACCTCGTCGATGGGCAACTGCTCGGGCGCATCGGGGTAGTTGTGCGTGAGCGGGATGTAGGCCGCTTCGCCGGGCGTGACGCTGAAGCTCACGCCGACGATCTGCGCGACCATCTCGTCGAGCGAGGTGGTCTCGGTGTCGATGGCCGCGAGGTCGGCAGCTTCGAGCTTTGCGAGCCAGGCGTCGAACTGCGCCCAGTTCGTGATCGTGTCGTACTTGAGATTGCTCGCGGGCGAGGCGGCCTCCTGCGCTTCGAGCTCGGAGGGCTCGTCGAACAGGCCGCCCTGGTCGCTGTCGGCCTTGGAGGCAGCCTTCTTCTTGATGCTCTCTTCGATCAGCTCGGGCGGCACTTCCTGCGCTTCGAGCGACTTGACCAGGCTCTTGAAGCCGAACTTCTCGTAGAAGGGTTTCAGTTCGGCCGTCTGCGGCGCGCCGACGGGCAGGCCTTCGAGCGACGGCAGGCCGGTAACGTGGCCGTCGAGGTCGCAGTCGGTGCGAATGGTGACGAGGCGTTTGCTCAACGGCAGCTTGTCGATGGCCTGGCGCAGGTTCTCGCCCGCGGTGCCCTTCACTTCGGCTGCGCGTTCGATCAATGCATCGAGCGAGCCGTATTCGAGCAGCCATTTGGCGGCAGTCTTGGGGCCGACCTTCGGGACGCCGGGCACGTTGTCGACCGTGTCGCCGACCAGCGTCTGGTAGTCGATCATCAGGTTCGGCGGTACGCCGAACTCGGACGTCACACCCGCCACGTCGCGCTTCTTGCCGTTCATCGTGTCGATGATGGTGATGTGCTCGTCGACCAGCTGGCTCAGGTCCTTGTCGCCGCTGGACACGATCACCTCGACGCCCTGAGCGGCGGCGACCTTTGCGAGCGTGCCGATGACGTCGTCGGCTTCCACGTCGGGCACGCTGAGCACGGGCCAGCCGAGCAGCTTCACCACTTCGTGGATGGGGTCGATCTGGCTGCGCAGGTCGTCGGGCATCGGCGAGCGGTTGGCCTTGTACTCGGGGTACCAGTCGTCGCGGAAGGTCTTGCCGGGAGCGTCGAAGATGCAGGCTGCGTAGTCGGCGCGCACCTCGCGCCGCAGCGCGGTCATCATGTTGATCATTCCCCGGATGGCGCCGGTCGCCGGGCTCTTGGGATCGCCGGGCACGGCCCGCAGATCGGGCATCGCGTGGAAGGCGCGGTAGAGGTAGCTCGAGCCATCGACGAGCAGCAGCGTTTTCTTGTCGGTCATCGGGCCATTTTGCCGTGCCCGCGACGGCGTCCGAAGCCACGACGGCACGAGGTGTCAACCGACGCCCCGGAACCGGGGGCGAGCCTACAATCAAGGCATGCCTAGCTCCACACTCCTGGTCGCCCGCCGCATCCTGCTGGCGCTGGCTTTCGCAGCCCCCTTTGCCGCCGTACAGGCGCAGCAGCCCGCAGCCGCCCCCGCGGCGGCCCCGGCCGCATCGCTACCAAATCAGGAGCAGGACAAAGCCGAAGGCCGACGCAACCAGAAGGTCGAGAACATCCATACCGAGGACAGCGGTGCCTCGGTCGACGAAGTCCGCTACGGCGGCCGCACACAGAGCATCAACGTCACGCCCAAGGCCAACGTGCCGGGCTACGAAGTGCTGCCCGCCGACGCGTACACGGGACGCCAGGGTTCGTCCGAAACGGGCGCCAACGGCCCCCGCGTCTGGAACGTGATGAAGTTCTGACCGTGCGTTCTTTCGTCCTAGTTTTTGCAGCGGCAACGCGGCGCTGAGTACCGCGATGGCAGTTTTCACCGAAGTCAGTTTCGGCGAGGCAGACGCGCTCGTCCAACGCCTGGGTCTGGGCCCGCTGCGCGAACTGCGCGGCATCGAGGGCGGCATCGAGAACACCAACTACTTCGCGACCACCGAGTCCGGCGAGTTCGTGTTGACGCTGTTCGAGCGCCTGAGTGCCGAGCAGCTCCCGTACTACCTTTGTCTGATGAAGCACCTGGCGGCTGCCGGCCTGCCTGTTCCCGCGCCCGTGGCGGCAGCCGAGCCCGCCGCCGCCGAGAAGCCCAGGAAGAACCAGCCCCCCGTGCCCGCCGAAGCCGCGTGCGACCTGTTGCACATCGTGGCCGGCAAGCCTGCTGCGGTGGTGCAGAAGCTCTCGGGCCACAGCGAACTGGCCCCCGGCACGGCACATTGCGCCGAACTGGGCGCGATGCTGGCACGCATGCACCTCGCGGGGCGCGACTACCCCCGCATCCAGCCGAACCTGCGCGGCCTGCACTGGTGGAACGAGACGGTGCCGGTGGTGCTGCCGTACATCGAGGAATCGCAAGCCGCCCTGCTTCGTGCCGAACTGGCCTACCAGAACCACGTCGCCGAGTCTTCGGCCTATGCGGCCCTGCCGCGCGGCCCGGTGCATGCCGACATGTTCCGCGACAACGTGATGTTCGCGACCGGTGGCGACGCCGGCGCCGCACCGCGCCTGACCGGCGTGTTCGACTTCTACTTCGCCGGCGCCGACACCTGGCTGTTCGACCTGGCCGTGTGCCTGAACGACTGGGCCATCGACCTGCCGACCGGCCGGCACGATGCCGAACGCGCCGATGCGCTGCTGTCGGCCTACGAAACCGTGCGAAAGCTGAACGCGGCCGAGCGCGCCCTGCTGCCCGCGATGCTGCGCGCCGCGGCGCTGCGCTTCTGGATTTCCCGGCTCTGGGACTTCCATCTGCCGCGCGAGGCGAGCATGCTCAAGCCCCATGACCCCACGCACTTCGAACGCGTGCTGCGCGACCGCGCCACCCACCCGCATGCCATGGCACAGGCCCTCGAGCCGCTGCTGGCTGCCTGACCTCTACACATGAAACTCAACCTCGTGCCGGCGCGAACCGGCGTCGAATGGGTCCGCCTCGGACTCAAGAACTTCTGGCGGCAGCCGCTGGCCTTTGTCTCGCTGTTCCTGATGTTCATGGCGCTGATCACGAGCATTTCGCAGCTGCCGCTGATCGGCAGATTCATTCCGTTCGTGCTGCTGCCGTTCTCCACGCTGGGCTTCATGGTCGCGGCGTCGGTGGCCGACGCCTCGGCGACCGACGCCGATCTTCCTGGGGAAGCGGGCGGCGTGAAGAAGCCGACCGGCGCGCTCATGTTCCTGTCGGTGGCCCGTGCCATGCGAACGGAATGGCGCGCGCTGGCTGTACTTGGCGTGATCTCGGCGGTGTATTGCTTCCTGACCGTGTTCCTGACGGCACTGGTCGACGGCGGCCAGTTCATGCGCAGCTACCTGCTGGGCGAAACCCCGACCAAGGAAGTGCTGGAAAGCAGCCGCTTCCAGATGGCGAATCTGCTTCAGATGTGCCTCGCGCTGCCGCTGGTCGCGGCGATGTGGCATGCCCCCGCGCTGGTTCATTGGCACCGGGTGGAGCCGGTGAAGAGCATTTTCTTCAGCCTGGTGGCGATGTTCCGGAATTTCGGCGCCTATGCGCTGTACTGGCTCGCGTGGTGCGGCGTGCTGGTGCTTGGCCTGCTGGCGGCGGCGCTGGTCGGCACCATCGTGATCGGCGTGGGCTCTCTGGGCTCGGACACCGGCGCAATGGCCATCGGTAACATCCTGATGGTCGGCACGGTGCTGACGCTCGCCGCCATGGCGCAGGCGTCGAACTGGTTCACCTTCCGCGACACTTTCAATCCGGACTGAGTGCCGCCGCAGCAAGCGGCGCCCTGAACTCAGATCGGCGTGAGCTTGGCCACCGACAGCGCCAGCCACTTAACGCCGTGCCGCGCGAACTTGACCTGCGCGCGCGCATCGTCGCCGGTGCCTTCGAGCGCGGTCACCGTGCCTTCGCCGAACTTGTTGTGGAACACCTGCATGCCCGAGCGCAGGCCGTGTGAAAGCGCTGTCTTCTGCGGCGGCACGGGTGGGCTGGCGAAGGTGTCCTTGTCGCGGCTGCTGCCGCCGCCTCCATAGCCACCACCGCTGTAGCCGCCTCCACCGCCGCGCGTGCTCGCGTAGCCTCCGCCATAGCCGAAGGCCGATGGAGTGAAGCCCTGGTTCTTGGGCGTGAGCCACTTCAGCGCGCCTTCGGGCAGCTCGTCGAAGAAGCGGCTCTTGACGTTGTAGCGCGTCTGCCCGTGCAGCATGCGCGTCTGCGAATGGCTCAGGTACAGGCGCTTGCGGGCACGCGTGATCGCCACGTACATCAGGCGGCGTTCTTCCTCGAGGCTCTCGAAATCGCTCATCGAGTTCTCGTGCGGAAACAGGCCCTCTTCCATGCCGGTGATGAACACGCAGTCGAACTCCAGGCCCTTAGCGGCGTGCACGGTCATCAGTTGCACCGCGTCCTGCCCGGCCTGCGCCTGGTTGTCGCCCGATTCGAGCGCGGCGTGCGTGAGGAAAGCGGCCAGCGGGCTCAGCGTTTCGCCGGTTTCGGCGTCGGGCGCGAGCGGCTCGTCGAGCACCGGACGGCTCGGGTCAATGCCCTGGCTCGCAGGCGACTGGCGCAGCTCGTCGACCGGCAGCGCCACGGCGTCGCGGCCGAAGCCTTCCTGCGTGACGAAGCTCTCGGCCGCGTTCACGAGTTCGTCCAAGTTCTCGAGGCGGTCGGCGCCTTCGCGGTCGGCCTTGTAGTGCTCGACGAGGCCGCTGTGGTCGAGCACCAGCTCGATGATCTCGCGCAGGCTCACGCCTTGGGTCTGCTCGCGCAGCACGTCGATCTTGGCGACGAAACCCGTGAGGTTGGCGCCGGCCTTGCCGCCGACGACGCTCACCGCATCGTGCAGCGAGCGCCCGGCCGCGCGCGCCGCGTCCTGCAGGGTTTCGAGCGTGCGTGCACCGATGCCGCGCGGCGGGAAGTTGACGACGCGCAGGAAGCTGGTGTCGTCGTCCTTGTTCTCCAGCAGGCGCAGATAGGCCAGCGCGTGCTTGATTTCGGCGCGCTCGAAGAAGCGCAGGCCGCCGTACACGCGGTACGGCACCGAGGCATTGAAGAGCGCCGTTTCGATCACCCGGCTCTGCGCGTTGCTGCGGTAGAGCACGGCCATTTCCTTGCGCTCGTAGCCGTCGCGCGCGAGCTGGCGCATTTCCTCGACCATCCACTGGGCTTCGGCGAGGTCGGTGGGCGACTCGTACACGCGCACGGGCTCGCCCGGGCCCTGGTCGGTGCGCAGGTTCTTGCCCAGGCGCTTCTTGTTGTGGCTGATGAGCTCGTTGGCCGAGTCGAGGATGTTGCTGTAGCTGCGGTAGTTCTGCTCCAGCTTGATCTGGTGGCGCACGTCGAACTCGCGCACGAAGTCGGTCATGTTGCCCACGCGCGCGCCGCGGAAGGCGTAGATGCTCTGGTCGTCGTCGCCCACGGCGATCACGCTGCTGTTCTCGCTCGGTGTGAACTGGCCCGCGACGGTGTTGCCGGTGAGCATCTTGATCCACGCGTACTGCAGGCGGTTGGTGTCCTGGAACTCGTCGATCAGGATGTGGCGGAAGCGCCGCTGGTAGTGCTCGCGCACCGGGTCGTTGTCGCGCAGCAGTTCGTAGCTGCGCAGCATGAGCTCGCCGAAGTCGACCACGCCTTCGCGCTGGCATTGTTCTTCGTAGAGGCGGTAGAGCTCGACCTTCTTGCGGTCGTCGTCGCTGCGCACTTCTACGTCGCCGGGGCGCAGGCCGTCTTCCTTGGCGCCGGCGATGAACCACTGGGTCTGCTTGGCCGGGAAGCGCTCGTCGTCGACGTTGAACTGCTTCATCAGGCGCTTGATGGCCGAGAGCTGGTCTTGCGTGTCGAGGATCTGGAAGGTCGACGGCAGGTTGGCCAGCTTCCAGTGCGCGCGCAGCAGGCGGTTGCACAGGCCGTGGAAAGTGCCGATCCACATGCCGCGCACGTTGACGGGCAGCATCGCCGTCAGCCGCGTCATCATTTCTTTCGCGGCCTTGTTGGTGAAGGTCACAGCGAGGATGCCGCCGGCGGAGACCTGGCCCGTCTGCAGCAGCCAGGCGATGCGGGTGGTGAGCACGCGCGTCTTGCCGGAACCGGCGCCGGCCAGGATCAGCGCGTTGCCCTCTGGCAGCGTGACCGCGGCGAGTTGCTCCGCGTTCAGGTTCTGGAGCAGCGGCAGCGCTGGGGGGTGGGCGTCAGCCGCAGGATCGTTAAACAACATCATGCGATTGTAGAAACCACGGCGTATGCGGGTTATATGAAGAACCGGAAGACCTGCCTTTGCGAGACCGCGTAAAATCAATCACCGGGCCCAAGTTTCTTGCGCCCGGTTTTTTGTGGGCGTTTTCCTTGCAGAACGCACCGCGAAAGCCGGCCGGACCAAGCGCTCATTCGTTTCTTTCAACGATTCCTTTCAGGAGCCTGGTCATGCAAATTTTCGATTACGACAACATCCTCCTGCTCCCGCGCAAGTGCCGCGTGGAGAGCCGTTCCGAGTGCGACACCAGCGTCACGCTGGGCGAGCGCAGCTTCCGCCTGCCCGTGGTGCCCGCCAACATGAAGACGGTGGTCGACGAGTCGATCTGCCTGTGGCTGGCGCAGAACGGCTACTTCTACGTGATGCACCGCTTCGACCTCGACAACGTCAAGTTCGTCAAGGAGATGCAGGGCAAGGGCGTGTTCGCCTCCATCTCGTTGGGTGTGAAGAAGGCCGACTACGACACCGTCGACCAACTCGTGGCACAGGGCCTCGTGCCCGAGTACGTCACGATCGACATCGCACACGGCCACGCCGACAGTGTGAAGAACATGATCGGCTACCTGAAGGAAAAGCTGCCGAAGACCTTCGTGATTGCCGGCAATGTCGGCACGCCCGAAGCGGTGATCGACCTCGAGAACTGGGGCGCTGATGCGACCAAGGTCGGCATCGGCCCGGGCAAGGTCTGCATCACCAAGCTCAAGACCGGCTTCGGCACGGGCGGCTGGCAGCTGTCGGCGCTCAAGTGGTGCGCGCGCGTGGCGACCAAGCCGATCATTGCCGATGGCGGCATTCGCGACCACGGAGACATTGCCAAGAGCGTGCGCTTCGGCGCGTCGATGGTCATGATCGGCTCGCTGTTCGCGGGGCACGAGGAGTCGCCGGGCAAGACGGTCGAGGTCGACGGCGTGCTGTTCAAGGAGTACTACGGCTCCGCCAGCGACTTCAACAAGGGCGAGTACAAGCACGTCGAGGGCAAGCGCATCCTCGAACCCATCAAGGGCAAGCTGGCCGAAACGCTGGTCGAAATGGAGCAGGACGTGCAGAGCTCGATCAGCTACGCGGGCGGCCGCGCGCTCATGGACATCCGCAAGGTCAACTACGTCACGCTGGGTGGCGACAACGCGGGCGAGCACCTGCTGATGTAAGCCCCCGCCCCGGGGCACCGGTCAGGCTTCCAGCAACTGCACCGCGTGCCGGTGCAGGGTGTGAGCCGGATCGGCGAGCGCGTCGACCACATCGAAGTGGTTGAGCCCCGGGAGCACCTCGCACACTGGCACGGTGTTGCGTCCCCACGCCTCGCGGATCATCGCGTTGTGGCGGATGAACTCTTCGCTCTCCCCGCCGCCAGCAACGGCGTAGAGCTGGCCGCGTTTGGGCGCAGGCCACAGTGCCGGGCTGGCACGCAGGGCGTCTGCATCGGTCAGCTTCAGCACATTCTCGAGAAATGGCGTGCGCTGCAGCGGACGAAGGTCGTAAAGGCCCGAGATCGACAGCGCGTTGCGCACGAGCTGCGTGGGCAGATCGGGTGCGACCGCCTTCCAGTCGCAAGCCAACAGCGCCGCCGCCATGTGACCACCGGCCGAATGGCCTGCTACGGTGATCCGCGAAGGATCGCCGCCATGGGCCGCGATGTGGCGCCAGGTCCATTCGAGCGCACGCACCATCTGCAGCAGGATGCCGGGCACCGTGACAGGCTGCTCCGGCGTACCGGGGCACAGCGCGTAGTTGGGCTGGACCACGCAGATGCCGCGGTCATTGAACGCAGGCGCAATGAAGGAGTGGTCTTTCTTGTCCATGGCGCGCCAGTAGCCGCCGTGGATGAAGACCAGCACGGGCGCGTCGGGCACCGGTGCGGGAAAGATGTCGAGCGTTTCGTTCACGCCCTGGCCGTAGGGAAGATCGATCCGCGCCGGCAAGGCCTCGCGCACTGCGGCCGATTCGCGCGCCCATCGCTCGAAGTACGCGGGGTGATCTTTCACCCGTGCAAGGTTGTTGTACATGCCTTCCAGCCAGGCGGGGTCGAACGAGGCCATGCGGTCTTTGCTCCGTGTTTCGCGAGGCGCGCATCTTGGCACGGCAGGGTGCGCCAAAACAGGAGTTCCGGTTAAAATTCGCCTTGCGTTGGGGGGGTAGCTCAGCTGGGAGAGCGCCGCGTTCGCAATGCGGAGGTCGTGAGTTCGATCCTCATCCTCTCCACCAACCAATACAGAAAAGGCCTTGGCATCCGCCAGGGCCTTTTCTTTTTTCCGGCTCAGGTATCGAGCGTCAGATGCTGGCCGTGCAGCGCCGCGGCGCCCGGCGATGCAAGGAAGCCGATCGTCTGCGCGGCGACCGAGGTCGACACCCAGTCAGCCGGATTCGCGTCAGGCATCGCCTGCCGGTTGGCCGGCGTGTCGAGCACGCTCGGAGCCACGCTGTTGATGTTGACGCCATGCGGTGCCGCCTCGGCGGCCATGGCTTCCACCAGGCGCTGCAGCGCACTCTTCGAAGCGATGTACGCGGCCATGGCCGGAACGCCGCGCGCTGCGACCTTCGCCGTCACGGCGATGACGCTGCCTGCGCGTCGCTCGATCATCGAGGGCAGCACGGCCTGCGTCACCGCCACGAACGACCATGCGTTGAGATTCATCATCCGGTCCCAGCTCGCGCGCGTGAGCGCATGCGTCGCCTCGCCCATTTCGAAGCCGCCTGCGATGTGGACCAGCGTGTCGATGCGACCGAAAGACTTGAGCGCCTGCTCCGCGAGGGCTGCCATCTCGGACGCGGAAGTCACGTCGCCCGCCAGCAAGAGGTGCTGCGAGTTGTCGAGGCCCGGGAAGACCTCCGCAAGACGACCTGCATGGTGGTCGACCAGCGCAAGGCGCGCGCCCTGGTCGATGAAGTGCTGAGCCACGGCACGGCCCAGTGCGCCTGCGGCGCCGGTGATCAAGACATGGGGCGTGGTGTTGGCGTCGCTCATCGAAGTTCTCCTGGTTGAGAGGGCCGTGCCCCCGTCGGTGGTGGCGAATCCTAACGCCGCGACCTACAATTTTTTTGGACGAGCAGAAATTCTGGGATATACTCGTGGTCTTGCCAGAAAACACCAAACGTTTTCAACGCAAGGGCTCTTAGCTCAGTTGGTAGAGCAGCGGACTCTTAATCCGTAGGTCGAGTGTTCGAGTCACTCAGGGCCCACCAACCAACACCGCGTCATCGCTGGAACGCCCGCTACTCACAAGGTAGCGGGCGTTTTTCATTGTGGCTGCTACCGCATGTACTGAGTGGGAGTGGCACCAAACGTGCGCTTGAACAAGGCAATGAACGCACTGATGTTGCTGTAGCCGAGCTCGAGGGCAACGGTCGTGACGGAGCGTCCCTCAGCCAGGAGCTCCAACCCACGCAGCAAGCGCGCACGCTGCCGCCATGTTCCAAGGCTGTATCCGGTCTCCAAGGGAAAGCGACGGTTCAGCGTGCGAGGCGAAATATTCGCCAACCCGGCCCAGGCGTCCAACGAACGATCGTCAGCGGGCTGCGCCAGGAGCTCTTGCGCGATCTTCATCAGCGATGGGCTTGTCGGCATCGGCAGGCTGAGCTCTTCGATCGGCAAGGACCTGATCTCGTTGATCACGACGAGTTCGAGCAAACCTCGCATCGCTCCAGCAGGCTCACTGTTGAGACTTTCAAGCCGCCGCACTGTCTCGCGCAACAGGGCCGAGATACGAAGCGTCGCCGGTCGTTCAGGCAGCCCCTCACCCGCACCGCTCTGAACGTAGATGCTCCACGTGTCGACCTGTCCGTGCGCGCTCGCCCAGTGCAGTTGCCCGGGCGGTATCCACACCGCGTGCACGTTCGGCACGAGCCATTTGCCGAACTCCGTGCCAAGCGTCAGCAGGCCTCGCCAAACACCAAGGAGCTGCCCTCGTCCGTGGCTGTGAGGCTCCACCAGCGAACTCCCTTCGACGCATTGGGAAACAACGATCGCCAACGGCCCCGCGGCGCCATCTTTCAGGTCCGCAAGGTCGGGCTGCTGGGTTGTCGAGGACATGGCGCAAATGAGCTATTGAATGGCCTGAACAGCATAGCAACGCCAGGTCCAAAAACCTAGCATCGATCCAACACTTCAGAGCAGATGACCGCCATGCAAGCCCAAGACATCCTTCCCGACAGTGCCGACATGGAAGACAGAGCAAGAGAACGCAACGTCGTTGCACTCGGCGAGCTGTACGCCGAGCCATCCCCGATGATCCTGAAGGCGGTGTCTCGCAGGCTGACCGAGTACCACCGCCCCTACCTTGAAGCCGCGACCTTCTTCTGCCTTGCGACGGGGCGCGAGAGCTCGGGCCTCGACGCTTCTCCGCGCGGCGGTCCGCCCGGCTTCGTGCACATGCTCGATGCCCAGACGCTCGCGTTCGCAGATTGGCCCGGCAACAACCGCATCGAGTCACTGAAAAATCTGCAGGACGACGACAGGGTTGCAATGCTCTTTCTCTTTCCCGGGCTGGATGTGTTCATGCGCATCAATGGCCATGGGCACATCTCCACATCGCCGGATCTGCTTGGCAGACTTGTCGAGCGAGGCAAGCATCCCAAAGCCGCCGTTGTGGTCACGGTCGAGGAAGCCTTGTTCCACTGCGGCAAGGCCGTCAATCGCGCGCGGCTGTGGGATCCCACCGCACTCCTGGATCGCAACTCCCTGCCAACGGTCGGGACAGTGCTGGTCGCACTTGCAGAGCTGAACGACGTCTCTGCGTCGGTCCTTGATGCGAAGTACCAGGACGCGGTCAAACACGATTTGTACTAACACGGAGCAACACATGACATCCAAGGTTTGGTTCATCACAGGCACGTCGCGAGGACTCGGACGCGCATGGGCACAGGCGGCGCTGGAACGCGGCGACAAGGTCGTGGCAACAGCTCGCTCCATGGAGGCACTACAGCCGCTGGTGGCGAAGTACGGCGACGCCATCCTCCCGGTGACTCTCGACGTCACGGATCGCGACGCAGTATTCGCAGCGATGGACGCGGCGATTGCCCGTTTCGGCCGACTCGACGTCGTCGCCAGCAATGCCGGCTATGCGTTGTTCGGCACCATCGAGGAAAGCAGCGAACCGCAGGCGCGTGCGCAGTTCGAGACCAACCTCTTCGGAACTCTCTGGGTCATTCAGGCAGCGCTTCCCCACCTGAGGGCACAAGGCGGAGGGCACATCCTGGTGACCTCGAGCGTGGCGGGGATCATCACCTTCCCCACTGCCGGGGTCTACAACGCAACCAAATGGGCCGTCGAGGGACTCGTGGAGACGCTCGCATCGGAAGTCGGGGCCTTCGGCATCAAGGTGACGCTCGTCGAGCCCGGCGGCTACGACACGGACTGGCGAGGAGCCTCGGCCATCAGCGCTGAGCCGATGCAGGTCTACGAGGGGCTGCGCCAGAAGATCAAGGCCCTCAGCGCCACCCGAGCGCTAGGCAATCCGGTTGCCACGACTGCGGCGATCCTCGCTGTAGTCGACGCAGAGGAACCGCCGCTGCGACTCTTTCTCGGAAAGGCCTGCTTGCCTGCCGCGAAGCAGGCCTATTCGCAACGCATGTCGACCTGGGAAGCCTGGGCTGCCGTGTCCGAGGGAGCACAAGGCTGACCTGCGGACCGCCGGTGAGCCGGACTATCAGGAAGCGGCTCCCTGCCGCGCGATCCAGTCGTCGACACAGCGCTCGAGCAGATCGCGCCGCTCACCCACCTCGGCCATCAGATACTGGCGTGCGTGTGTCTGCGCCAGTTCGCTCGACAGGAACCATTGCTCGCGCTCCGGGCTTCCTTGTGCCGGCGGCGCGCCCCATGCCGAACTGCCGAGAAAAGCCTCGGTGACGGGCAGTCGCCCATCGGTCTTGCCGATGTCCGACAAGGCGTCTCGCGCGCCGCCGAGGACGATGCGCACCTGCACGACCTCATCGTCCGCCTCGATGGAGGCCGCGAGGCCGCCCGCTTGATGCACGTGCCAGAGTTGCGCTGCAGAAGCATTGCGAACCCAGCTCTCCAGCGCGCGCGTCAAACTTTCAAGAATGATTTCTTTGTTCATACGGGAATATTTCACGGTTTTGCCTATCACTTGCAACCTGCTTCGGCCCCGACCTGCAAAAGACACCCATTGGGCATGGCATCTTGTACCTGCTGTCACGCATCACAACAACAAGAGACACAGGGATATCAACTTCGAAGCCAAAAAGCTCGTTCGGCCCGCTCATGCGGGTATTTTTTTGCCCGGCCGCGACCAGGGCCAGTGACGATGTTCGGAGGCCACAGAATCTGACCTGCCTCGGACCACGCTTCGGGCGTGAGCTATATTTCCTCCCATGGAAAAGGCGTCCGACATAGGCAAACCCACCGTCCCCATCGACCTGATCGGGCCAGATCACTGGCCGCGCTCGAAGCGCGGTTCCGGTCGTGCCACCAAGGTGATCCTCGCGGTCGTGGGTGGCTTGGCGGCCGCAGGCCTGATCGCCTACCGCTTCTTCGGGCGCTGACCACCGATCCCCCGCACAAACAAAAGCCCGCCGTCCGGAAGACAGCGGGCTTTTTTCATGGGCATGGGTCAAGGTCACAGCCTAGCCCTCACTGAAGCCGCGAGCCCTTGGGCAGCCGCTTGGCCAGCCACTCGTGCACGTCCGCACGAATGTTGCGGCCTTCAAGCAGAAAGTTCTCATAGCGGCTCGGCACATAAGGCAGATAGACCAGCGGCATGCCTGCTTCCTCCGGCGTGCGCGCGGCCTTGCGGTTGTTGCAGACCGCGCATGCGCTCACGAGGTTGGTCCAGGTCCATGGGCCTCCGCGCGATTCGGGCAGCACGTGCTCGCATTGCAGGTCGCGCTCGTGGAACACGCCCGCGCAGTAGGCGCAGGTGTGACGGTCGCGGCGCAGCAGCTTGCTCTTGGTGACGCTCGGAATCACGTCGAAGAGGTTGATCTTCGACGCACCGCGCAGCGCGATGATCGGCGCCACTTCGACGCGCGACTGCACACCGCGCGCCACGTTGAAGCCGCCACGCAGCGTGGCCAGCGGCAGCTCGCCGTCTTCCCATGCGACCGAGCCGGTCGCGTAGTGCAACACCGCCTGCTCGAGCGAAATCCAGGCTTGCGGCGTGCCCTGAATATCGAGTTGCAGGACGTGAGGGCGCATGACTCGCCTCCTTTTGCGGCGATGGTTGTGAGGTTGAATGAAATGAAACCATGGGGTGCACGAACGGAATCGAACCGTCGTCAGCGGGACCACAACCCGCGGCTCTGCCGTTGAGCTACGTACACCATAAGAAAAAGACGAACAGCCGACTCACCACTCGCCGACCGCGCGCACGCGCTGGTCGAGATCGAGGCCTTCGAGTGGTGCCTCTCGGCCCGGCGACGTCGGCGCGCATTCGTTCGCGCGACGTGCATCGGACACGATGCCGAAGCGTTGGGCCAGGGCCAGCACCATGCGCTTGCGTGGTTGTGCCGGGCGCACGGTGATCATCCGGATCGGGGTGTTGCGCTTGCGCATGATGGCTCCTTGGTTGTGTGACAGCTGAACAGAGAAAGAAATGGCCCCACGTGCACGACTCGAACGTGCAACCCCTTGCTTCGTAGGCAAGTGCTCTGATCCATTGAGCTAACGCGGGTCGAAAACAAAAAAATGTCCGGTTACGAGTTCCGGCGCCGCCCAATCTTTGCGGCCGGTTTCCGCGGGAGGGCCATCTGCAATGGCCCGGTCCCGCTCGGGTTCGGTGTTGTTCAAAAAAGCGGTGGCCCGCTTTCCATTTCGGTTGTGTCCTCACGCGACGGACAGCGCGCTGGGCGCTGCCCCGTACGACGTCGCTGCACAGGAGTGATCAATTCCTGCACATCCCGCCAGACCGTCTACGCGGTGGGCTCTGGCGGTGTGGTGAAGGCACACCCGAAATGGCAAACAAGAAGCCAAAAACAAAAAGGCCCGGAACCTTGCGGTGTCCGGGCCTCTGCATGAGAGAGCTTGGAAGGTGTGCGCCTATGCGCAACCTCCACCCGGTAGCACCTGATCCTCGACTTTTCCAACGCGCAGGCTGGCTGCAGCTTTTGTGGAATACACGTGGCTCTGGTGCTGATTCAGTCGGAACGACGGCATGCCATCGAAACCACCACACGCCCAGACGCGCACGAGCGATCGGCCCGAGGCGGGTCGAATGCTGGTGAGGTTCAATGCGGTGTTCACGATGGTTCCTGAGTCAAAAATTGCCGCTGTCGGCTGTAAAGGGTTGGAAAAAAGGTACGGCTTTGGGCCGCGATTGAGGGCAACTGTAAATAGTGTTTACGACTGCGTCAACAACCGGGACAATCTTTTTTTGTCTTGTTGTTGTTTTTGAACAGTGCCCAATATCACCGTCGCGCGCCGCCGCAATGCTCTCGCGCTGCACCGCCGCTTTCTCGAAGAGGCCGTTGCCGCGGGCCTGCCTGCCAAGGGGCTGGACCAGGCGTTTGCGAAGAAGATTGAAATCTCCCCCAGCATGTGGAGCCAGATCAAGAGTTCCCGGCCCATCGGCGACAACCTGGCACGACAGATCGAACGGCACTGCAACGTGGAGCTGGGCTGGCTCGACAAGGAAGATCGCCCCTCCGAGGTGCCCGATGCAGCAGAAGAGCGCTTCATTGCCGCCGCGCGCGACGCATGGCGCATGGCCAATGCCAAGGGCAAGAAAGAGCTCAGCGGCTGGCTGAAGAAACGCGCGCAGGACGCTGCCGGCAACGAGCCCGCGCCCTGAACAAGGATCAGCCCAGTTCGGGCGCGTTGCGCAGGATGGCCACGCGCATGTCGTCCGGAATGGCGACGGCGCGATGCGTTTCGAGCGAAGTCGTCACGATCACCTGTGTCATCTGCATGCGCACTTCGCCCGTCTCGGCGCTGAAGCAGCGCACAGCCAACGTCATCGAACGCGAGCCCAGCCGCTGCACCGTGAGCCCGAGGAGCACCTGGTCGCCCATGCGGCTCACGGCGCGGAAATCGACATCGAGCTTCACGGTCGGCAAGCCGATGCGGCGCTGCGCCACCAGGCCGTGGTAGCTGAGCCCCAAGCCTTCATTGACCCAATCCTCGATCAGCCCGTTGAGCATCACGAAGTACTGCGGATAGAAAACGATGCCCGCCGGATCGCAATCCGAAAACCGGATCAGCCGCGGCCTGCAGAACTCGTTGCTCGCGGCCGCCAGATCGACGTGCGTGTCGTCGCTCATCCTCAACCCTCCTCGCCCGAAGGCTCGCCGCGCATCACATGCACGCGCAGCAGGCCCAGCTGCGTGTGCATCTGCTTGACCGTCTTCATGTCGAGCCCCGAGAACATCTCGAGGATCCACTGCTCGTGCTCGCTCGCCATCGTCTCGAAGGTGCGGCGCCCCGTGGGCGTGAGGCTCACGATCCACGCGCGGCGGTCGTCGGGGCTGGGCGCGCGCGCCACCATGCCTTCGCGTTCGAGCTCATCCGTCAGGCCCGTGACGTTGCCGCCGGTCACCATCAGGTAGCGCGACAGCACGCGCATCTTGAGCCCATCCTCGTAGCGGTAGAGCTGCGCCATGTAGTCGAAGCGCGCCAGCGAGATGCCGAAGCGCTCGCGCAGCCGGCGCCGGATCTCGGCCTCGATCTGCGTGGTGCTGGCCAGCATGCGCAGCCACAGCTTGAGCATCGCGTGGTCCTCGTGGCCTGCGCGGGCTTCGTGGCCCAGTTCTTCCGCATCGCTCAGCGCGGCGTGCGAAGCATCGTTGTTGCGTGTCATGTCACTTCTCCCCCCGAAACCGAGATGGACTGCCCGGTGACCGACGCTGCACCGGGCCCGCACAGCCAGCGCACGGCATCGGCCACCTCGGACGGTTGCACGATCCGCTTCTGCGGATTGACGCTGGAAAACTCCGCCAGCGCGTCGGCCTCGCTGCGCCCGGTCTTGCCGACCACATTGGCGACGCTGTTGCGAAGGATGTCGGTGTCGGTGTAGCCCGGACACACGGCATTCACCGTGATGCCCTTGCGCGCCACCTCGAGCGCCAGCGAGCGCGTGAGCCCGATCACGCCATGCTTGGCCGCGGTATAGGCCGCCACATAGGCGTAGCCCTTCTGCCCCGCCGTGCTGGCGATGTTGACGATGCGGCCCCAGCCGGTGTCGAGCATGTCGGGCAGTGCCGCCTGCGCGCACAGAAAGCTGCCGGTGAGGTTGACCGACAGCATCCGCTGCCAGAGCTCGAACGACGTCTTGAGGAAGGGCGCACTTTCGGCCGCGCCCGCGTTGTTGACGAGCACGGCGACCGGGCCTCGCGCAGCGCGGGCCTCGGCGAACGCCGCCTGCACCGCCTCGGGGCTCGCCACGTCGGCGGCCACGACGCCATGCCCGCTGCCCGCGAGCGAATCGGCCACGCGCTGCAGCGCCTCGCGGTCACGGCCCAGCAGCGTCAGGACGGCGCCCTCGGCTGCCAGGGTGCGGGCGATCTCGGCGCCGATGCCGCGTGCCGCGCCCGTGACGAGTGCGTGGCGGCCAGTGAGTGAATTTGATTGCATACCTGAATGTTTTAGTTCTGAATCATTTTAACGGAGTGCGCCGGCTCGGGTTGTCAGCGCATGAAACGGCCGCCGTTGAGGTCCAGCGTGGTGCCCGTCATGAAGGCTGCTGCCGGCGAAGCGAGATAGACCACCGCCGCGGCCACCTCCTCTGGCAATCCGAAGCGGCCGAGGGGAATGCCCGCCCGCAGCGCCCACTGCTTCGCTGGCTCCATGGCGTCGAGCGCCGGGCTGCGGATCGCCGCAGGGGCCAGCGCATTCACCGTCACGCCGTGCGGCGCCAGTTCCTGCGCGAACGATCGCGTCAGCGCCAGCAGTCCGGCCTTGCTCGCTGCGTAGTGCGCGCCGGTCACCGTGCTGGCCTGCTGCCCCGCCATCGAAGTCAGGTTGACGATGCGCCCCGCGCCGCGCTCACGCATGTGCCGCCCGGCAATGCGACAGCCGAAGAAGCTGCCACGCAGGTTGACGGCGAGCACGTCGTCCCACTCTTCAGGTGTGATGTCCCAGAGCGATGTGGTCGGCGTGCGCGCCGCGTTGTTGACCATGACGTCGACAGCGCCGAAATGTGCAACCGCCTTGTCGAAGCAAGCGGAGAACGCCGCCTCGTCGCGCACATCGAGTTGCAAGGCGAGCCCGCCGACCTCCGCCGCAACGGCTTCGGCATTCGCAAGCTCGATGTCGGCCAGGGCCACGCGCGCCCCGGCTTCCGCCAGCCCTCGCGCGATCGCCGCTCCCAGCCCCTGCCCCGCACCCGTCACGAACGCCACGCGGCTGGAAAGCGGGAGCAGCACTGCGCTCGTCATGCGATTCGCCTCAGGCCCTGGCGGGCCGTCCGTCCCAGGTCTGCGGCCCGACACCGCACTCACGCAGCTTGAACTTCTGCACCTTGCCGTTCTCGGTGCGCGGCAGGTCGGCCAGCAGGTCGATGTATCGCGGCACGGCGAAGTACGGCAGGCGCCCTTCGCAAAAGCGCGCGAGTTCGGCGGGATCGATCGACACGCCCTCGCGCGCCACCAGCGCAGCCATCACCTCGTCTTCGGCCAGCTCGGAGCGCACCGGGTACACCGCGCACGAGGCCACGCCCGGGTGGCTCAGCAGCACCTGCTCGACCTCGAACGAGGAGATGTTCTCGCCACGCCGGCGGATCGCGTCCTTGATGCGGTCGACAAAGCGGAATGCGCCGTCGGCATCGCGCACCACGCGGTCACCGGTGTGAAACCAGAGATTGCGCCAGGCCTCGACTGTCTTCTCCGGCATGTTGAAGTAGCCGCTCGCGAAGGCGTACGGCTCGTCCGCACGCAGCAGCAGTTCGCCCGCTTCGCCGGGCGGCAGCGCCACGTCGTCTTCATCGGCCACGCGCGCCTGGAAGCCCGGGCGCAGCCAGCCCATGACACCGCCGCGCGGCGAATCGGGCGCGGTGGCGATGGCGAAATTGGTTTCCGTCGAACCGTAGCCTTCGAGCAGCGACACGCCTGTGCGCGCCTTGAACGCAGCGCCTGCGACAGACGGCACGCCGGGCCCCAGCCCGATGCGCACGCGGTGGTCGCGCTCCCCAGGGCCTTCCGGCTGCGCGAGCAGGATCGGCACCATCGCGCCCAGCAGATACACCACCGTCGCCCCGCTCGAGCGCATCGTCGGCCAGAAGCCCGAGGCCGAGAAGCGCGACTCGAACACCACTTGTGCACCCGTCAGCGCGGCCTGCGCGAAGGTGTTGAGCGCGTTGATATGAAAGAGCGGCAGCGTGGTGCACAACACATCGTCGGCGCCGACGCCGAGCACCTCCGCGCTGTTCACGCCCCACCAGAAATACTGCGCGTGAGGACAGATCACACCCTTGGCCGGCCCCGTGGTGCCGGAGGTGTAGAGGATCGCGAGCGGATCGCCGGGCTGCACCGCAGCCGGATCAACGGGCTCCCCGCCCTCGGGATACGCCACGACGCGCACACCTTCAGGCGCTCGCCACGCGTTGGATGCCGCTTCACCAACCACCCAGACCTCGCGCAACGCAGTGCGCGTCAGGTCTGCCGTCGCGAGCCGCTCCAGGAAGCCCGCCTCGATCACCAGCAGCTTCGCCTCGCTGTTCGCCAGGAAGTATTCGATCTGCGGCCCCATCGACGCCGTGTTGACCGGCACCATCGATGCCCCCAACCAGCCTGCGCCGAGAAAGCTTTCGAGAAACTCGACACGGTTTCCGCACATCACCGCAATGCGGTCGCCGCGTACCACGCCAGCCGCCGCCAATGCCCCAGCACGCACAGCCGCAGCCCGCGCCGCATCGCCATGCGTCCACTCGCTCCCCGCGATCCGCAGCAACGCACGCGAGCCGAACAGCCCGGCCTGCCGCCGCAGCATCGCCGGCAGCGTGCGCAGGGCGGGCGGTACGGCGCGCGGGTCACTCGTCATCGTGCGTGCCTCCGCCGAGGTAGGTGGCCTGCACCCGCGGGTCGCTGGCCAGCTCGGCCGAAGCACCCGACAGCGCAATCTCGCCCGTCTCCAGCACATAGCCCTCGTCCGAGCTTTCGAGCGCGGCGCGCGCGTTCTGCTCCACCAGCAGGATCGACACGCCGTCTTCCCGCAGCTTGCGCACGATGGTCAGAATGTCGCGCACGATCAGCGGCGCCAGCCCGAGGCTGGGCTCGTCGAGCATCAGCAGGCGCGGCGCCGACATCAGCGCGCGCCCCACCGCCAGCATCTGCCGTTCGCCACCCGAGAGCGTGTCCGCGCGCTGCGAGCGCCGTTCGGCCAGCCGCGGAAAGCGGTCGTACACCGACTGCAGCCGCTTCTTCATCGCATCGCCACGCAGCCGCTTGGCGTACGCGCCGAGCTGCAGGTTGTCGAGCACGGTGAGCTCGCCGAACAGCTCGCGCTTCTCGGGCACGAGGCACAGGCCGCGCTCCACGCGCGCTTCCACATCCAACCCCTGCAGGTCTTCGCCTTCGAAGCGCAGCGTGCCCTTGCAGGGCAGCAGGCCCATGGCCGCGGCCAACAGCGTGGTCTTGCCCGCGCCGTTCGGCCCGATCACCGAAATGATCTGGCCCGGCTGTAAGTCCAGCGACACCCCGCGCACAGCCTCGACCTGCCCGTACGACACATGCAGATCGCCGATCTCCAGCATCGCGGTCATACAACGCTCCCCAGGTAAGCCGCCTGCACGCGCTCGTCCGCGCGCACCGCCGACGGCACGCCCTCCACGAGCTTGGAGCCGAAGTTCATCACCACCAGCCGGTCCACCAGTTTCATCACGAAGTCCATGTCGTGTTCGACGATGAGGATGGTCACGCCCTCCTCGCGCAGCTTGCGCAGCAAATCGCCGAGTGCCATCTTTTCCTTGCGGCGCAGGCCGGCAGCCGGCTCGTCGAGCACCAGCAGCACGGGGTCGGCGGCCAGAGCGCGCGCAATTTCCAGGATGCGCTGCGTGCCCAGCGGCAGGCTGCCCGCCAGTTCGTGCGCGCGGTCGCCCAGGCCGATGCGGTCGAGCTGGCGCTGCGCCTCCTGCAGGATCTGGCTTTCTTCCGTGCGGTCGAGCCGCAGGCCCGCCTTCAGGATGCCCGAGCGCGTGCGCGAGTGCGCACCCAGCGCCACGTTGTCCAGCAGGCTCATGTGCGGGCGCAGCTTCACGTGCTGGAAGGTGCGCGCCAACCCCAGCCGCGCCACCTCGCGCTGCGGCATGCCCGCGATGTCGTGGTCCAGGAAGCGCACCTGGCCCGCGCTCATCGGCAGCGTGCAGGTCAGCAGATTGAACATGGTCGACTTGCCTGCGCCGTTGGGCCCGATCAGCCCGACGATCTCGCCGGCCTTTACATCGAAGCTCACGTCGTTCACCGCAACCAGCCCGCCGAAACGCTTGACCGCACCATTCACCGACAGCACCTGCGAGCCGCGTTCGGGCAGCGTGCGGTGCGGCAGCGGTTCGACCGGCGGCGCCTCGTGGCGCGACGGTCCTTGCGCAGCACCGCGACGACGCGTCCAGCGTCGCAGCAGGCCCATCACGCCGCCACGTGCGAAGTGCAGCAGCAGAATGAACAGCGCGGCGAAGGCCACGGCCTCCAGCTGGCCAGCGCGTTGCGTGAGCATCGGCAGCACGTCTTGCAGGCCATTCTTCAGCACGAGCACCAGCGCAGCGCCCACCAAAGCGCCGCCCAGCTGACCGAGACCACCGGCCACCGCCATCAGCAGGTACTCGATGCTGGCGCGCACGTCGAAGGGCGACGGGCTCACGAAGCGGTTCATGTGCGCATAGAGCCAGCCCGCCAGCCCCGCGAACAGCGCGGCCGTCACGAACAGCGACAGCCGCACGCGGTACGCATCCGCCCCCACGCTCGCCAGCAGCGTCGCACCGCCGCGCAGTCCGCGAATCGCGCGACCCGGCCGCGACTGCAGCAGGTTGTAGCTGAACAGGCAGGCCAGGCCGACCACCACCCAGATCAGGTAGTACATCGCGCGCGGGTCGGCCAGCGACCATCCCGCGACCTGCAGCGCCGGAATGTTCGACAGCCCCGTGTGCCGACCGAGCGCATCGACGTTGCCGAACAGCATCGCGATCGACAGTCCCCAAGCGATGGTGCTCAGCGGCAGAAAGTGCCCGCCGAGCCGCAGCGTGAGCATGCCGATGGCAAGCGCCGACAGCCCCGTGAGCAGCAGCGCGAACAGCAGCCCGATCCAAGGCGACATGCCCTGCGTGGTCGTGAGCCACGCCGTCGCATAAGCCGCGATGCCCACGAAGGCCGCCTGCCCGAACGATGTGGCGCCGCCCACGCCCGTGAGCAGCACGAGGCCCAGCGCCACCAGCGCGCCAATGCCGATGTCGTTGAGCAGCGAAACGGTGAAGCTGCCCGCTAGCACCGGCACCAGTGCCAGCACGACGACGAGCCCGGCGATCCACGCCCGGCGCTTGTTCCGGTTGGCGTTCATTGGTCCACCTCGTCTTCTTCCTCTTCGGCGTGCGTGGCCATGAAAGACCGCAGCATGAGCACCGGAATCAGCAGGCTGAACACGATCACGTCCTTCAGCGCGCCGCTCCAGAACGAGGCAAAGCTCTCCACCACGCCAACCGCGAGCGCGCCAATGGCCGTCATCGGATAGCTCACGAGCCCGCCGATGATCGCGGCCACGAAAGCCTTCAGGCCGATGATGAAGCCCGAGTCGTAATACATCGTCGTCACCGGTGCGATCAGCACGCCGATCAGCCCCGCCAGCAGCGAGGCGCAGCCGTACGCCAGCAACGCCGTGCGCACCGGCCGTATGCCGACCAGCCGCGCGCCCACCCGGTTCACGGCCGTGGCGCGCAGCGCCTTGCCTGCCACCGTGCGCTCGAACACCAGGAAGAACAGCCCGCTCAACACGATGGCCGCTCCCACCATCAACACCACCTGCCCGCTGACCGTGAAGCCATCACCCAGCGTGAACACCGCACTGGTCAGCGGCGTGGTGCGCGAACCCTCGGGCCCGAAGAACAGCAAGCCCAGCCCCGACAGCAAAAAATGCAGTGCCAGCGACACGATCAGCAGCACCAGCACCGATGCATCCGCGATCGGCTGGAACACCACCCGCGCCAGCAGCGGCGCGATAGGCACCACCAGCAGCACCGCCACCGCGATGTGCACCGCCACCGGCACGCCCGGCCGCGCCGCCAGCCATGCGAGCACGCACGGAATGGCGGGCAGCACGCCCCACATCAGCACCGCCTTCGGAATGCGCGCGGCCTCGCCGCGACGCAGCAGGCTGCCGATCTCGGTGGCCAGGGCCAGCGCGGCCAGCACCGCGACCATGCCGATGGTCGGCGGCACGCGGCCGGTTTCGAAGGCCGCGAGCGACAGGGCCGCAAAGGCCGCGATGTCGCCGAACGGCACGAACACCACCCGCGTGACGGAAAAGATCAACACCAGCCCCAGCCCGGCCAGCAGATAGACGGCCCCGTTGGCCAGGCCGTCGGTGAGGAGAATCAGCGCCACGTCCCATGTCATCGCGCGGCCCTCCGGAAAGACAAAGGCGAGAGGTTCAAGGTGCGAGCTTCCATTGGCCGTTGTCGAGCTTGACGATCACGCGGGCGCGTTCGTCCACGCCGTAGAGACTGCCGGGCTTGAAGGTGTAGACGCCGTGCGTGCCCACCACTTCCTTCGTGCTGAAGATGGCATCGCGCAGCGCCACGCGAAACTCGGGCGTGCCCGGTTCCGCCTTCTTCATGGCGCGCGAGGCGGCATCGACGAACACCAGCCAGCCGTCGAACGAGTAGGCCGAGAAGGCGTCGCTGGTCGGTGCGTTGTTGACCTTCTGGAACACGGCGCGAAAGTCGGTCGCGATCTTCTTGGTCGGGTAGCTGTCCGGCAGTTGCTCGGCCACGATCACCGGGCCGGTGGGCATCAGCGCGTTCTGGCCGGCCGCGCCGACCACGCGCACGAAGTCGGGGTTGATCAAGCCGTGCTGGCCGTACACACCTCCCTTGAAGCCACGCTCCTGCAGCGCGAGAAACGGCAGCGCCCCCGGCGTGCCGGCGCCGCCGGTCATCACCGCATCGGGCCGCAACGCCACGATCTTCAGCACCTGCCCCGTCACCGAGGCGTCGGCACGCGCATAGCGCTCGTTGCTCACCACCTTGATGCCGGCGCCGGGCGCGGCCTTCATCAGCGCGTCGTAGACCAGGTCGCCCCAGGCGTCGGAGAAGCCGATGTAGCCCACGGTCTTCACGTTGTTGCGCTTCATGCGCTCGACGACCGCATCGATCATCAACTGCGTCGGCTGCGCCACCGTCATCACCCAAGGGTTCTCGTTGGGGTCGAGCAGGATGGGCGTGAGGCCGATCATCGGCGTCTTCGCCTCCTTGCCCACCTGCGCCATCGCAATGGCGGCCGGCACGCCCGATGTGCCCATGAGCACGTCGACCTTCTCTTCCTCGATCAGCTTGCGCGCGTTGCGCCCGGCCGTGGTGGGGTCGGAGCCGTCGTCGAGCACGACGAGCTGGATCTTGCGGCCGTTCACCTCGCCCTTGTAGGCCAGCGCGGCCTGCATGCCCTTGGCATAGGGCACGCCCAGCGAGGAGTTGGGCCCCGACAGCGACACGCTAAGGCCGACCTTGAGGTCGGCCGCGAACGCGCTCGCTATGCCACAGGCGGTCAGCGCCGCGGCGAGGGTGCCGCGCGTCAGGATCTGCATCAGGCTCTTCATGTCGTAGCTCCGGTGAGGATTGTTGGAATGGACAGGTGGGTAACTCAGATGAACAACTGGATGGCCGGCAACGCGCGCGGGGCGTTGAGCAGGTCGACGCGCTTCTCGCGGATCAGCCAGCCGGTGGAGGTGCGAACAAGGTGATGGCGGGCGGTGCCGCTCAGCAGGATCTGGTCTTCGCCGCGCGCCTCGACGTAGAGGAACGGCGTGCGCAGCCATGCTTCATCGCCCTCCTCGCGCTCGATGCGAGAAGGCTGCAGCACATGCTGGCTATGGCTCGCAGGATGCTGCGAATGCGCGCGCGGGTTCTTGAGGCGGTCTACGCGCAGCTGCAGCAGCAGCCGGTCTTCATAGGCCAGCGAGTTGTGCGAGAACGGGTCGGCCTGCGCCGCACCGAGCAGCGGCACCCAGTAGTGGCCGTCTTCGGCGAACAGGGCCAACCAGTCATCGAGCCGCCGCTCGTCGAGCAGCGCCGCCTCGTGGGCGACGAAATCCCGCGGGTCCGTCATGCCGCAGCCTCCATGCCCGCCGCCATGGACTTCGCCCAGGCGCGGAACTGGTTGCGCATCAGCAGTTCGTTGGTGCCGTTGGTGGTGACCGTGGTTTGCTGCGTCTCGGCCGGGTCGTAGTTGCGGTGCAGGCTCACCCACTCGTTGCCGGCGGCGCGCAGGCCCTGCTGGATGCTCTCGAACAGATGCACGTCGTCGTGCGCGACCACCGACATCGGCGAGAACACGAGGCGGTTGTAGCTCATGGCGCGCTCGAACAGCAGCGCGGGCGCGCCCGCCGCGCGGAAGCTCCAGGCCTCGATCAGCGTGCGGTTGGCCGCCAGCGGGCGAATCACGCGAATGGCCTGCGGCGAGCCCTTGACCGACAGGCTCGGATAGAAGACCGAGTTCTGCGGCGAGCGCTGCAATATCTCGGTGGCCCGCGCCTCGCCGTGCGCGGCGCGCATCGCGGCTTCGTACTCGGGCAGCTGCGCGTAGTTGGAGTGGATGCTGAAGTTCACCCCCAGCACGCTGTGCCCGTTGGCGAACACGCGGCCGCCCATCTTGTCGAAGAACTCGTAGCCCGAGCCGAATGGCAGTATCTGCTCCATTGCCATCGGCTTGGGGTCCGTGGGCGCATGGCCTTCCCACAGCGCCTCGGCCGCCTTGGTGGCCGACTCGTGCGTCGACATCGGGTGCACCGTGTCGTTGATGTTCTCCAGGTACATCTTCCAGTTGCAGTGGACGATGTTGCGCAGCACACCTCCACCCACTGTCAGCCTGCCTTCGGGCGAGCGGTCGACCATGTTGTCGATGGCGCCCAGCACCTCGCCGAAGTAGTCCTCGAACGAAGGCCCGGTGTCAGACAACCGCACAAACACGAAGTCGCGGTACACCTTCACATGCTTCACCACCGACAGCCCCTGCCCCGATTCGCAGGCCTTGAGCTGCGTGCCCTCGTAGCCGTTCTTCAGCGGCAGCCCGAGCGGCGCGCCGTCGAGCTTGTAGGTCCATGCGTGGTACGGGCAGCGGAAGAACCGGCCGGTGTTGCCGCTTTCGTCCGTCACCAGCTGCGTGCCCTTGTGGGCGCAGCGGTTGTAGAGCACGTGCACATCGCCATCGGGCTGGCGCACCATGAGCAGCGGTCGCCCCGCGATGTCCTGCGTGACGAAGTCGCCGGCCTCGGGCACCTGGCTCGCGTGGCCGAGGAAGACCCAGGTGTTGGCGAACAGGTTCTCCTGTTCCAGCGCGAAAAGCTCCTCGCTGAGGTACAGGTCGCGGTGCACCCGGTCGTCCTGCACCAGCGCCGCGACGAGATCGGGGCGGTTGCGATAAATGGTCATGGCGATGTGCTCGGTGGTTCGGCGAAGACTACGGAACCAGCTTCCACTGGCCCTTTGTCATCTGCACGATGACCACGCCGCGCTGGTCGGAGCCATAGCGGTCGTCGGGCTTGAAGGTGTAGATGCCGTGCGTACCCACCAGCTCCTTGGTACTCACGATGGCGTCGCGCAGCGCCGTGCGGTACTGCGGCGTGCCCGGCTCGCCCTTGGTGCGCGAGGCCGCATCGGCCAGCAGCAGGTAGGCGTCGTAGGTGTACGACGAGAAGGCATCCGTCGGCACCGCGCCATTGACCTTCTGGTAGGCGTTGCGAAAGCCCATCGACACCTTCTTGATCGGGTTGCTGTCAGGCAACTGGTCGGCCACCAGCACCGGTCCGCTCGGCACCTGCAGGCCTTCGATGGAAGCGCCACCCACGCGCACGAAGTCGGCGTTGATGAGGCCGTGCGTGCCGTAGATCTTGCCCTTGTAGCCACGCTCGGCCAGCGCGATGTAGGGCAGCGCGCCGGGCGTGCCCGAGTTGCCGGCGAACACTGCATCAGGCCGCGACGCGACAATCTTCAGAACCTGCCCGGCCACGGACGAATCACTGCGCGCATAGCGCTCGTTCGCCACCACCTTGATGCCGGCGGCGTCGGCGCTCTTCACCAGCGAGTCGTAGGCCAGGTCACCCAGTGCGTCCGAGAAGCCGATGAAGGCCACCGTCTTCACGCCCGACTTCTTCATGCGCTCGACCACGCCAGCGACCATGAGCGGGAACGGCTGCGACACCGTCACCGTCCACGCGCCCTCGGGGCCGGCGATGGTGACCGGCGTGGGCGAGATCAATGGCGTGTTCAGTTCCCTGGCCACCGCTGCGATGGCCATGGCGCCTGGCACGCCGGAGGTTCCGATGAGCACGTCGACCTTGTCTTCGGTCACCAGCTTGCGTGCGTTGCGCCCGGCTGTGGTGGGATCAGAAGCGTCGTCGAGCACGATCAGCTGTACCTTGCGACCGGCAATCTCCGGGTGCTCGGCAATGGCGGCGCGGATGCCCTTTTCGTAAGGAATCCCGAGCGCGGCCACGGGGCCCGAGAGCGAGCTGATGAAGCCGATCTTCAGGTCAGCCGCCATGGCCTGCGAGGCTGCCAGCGCAAGCGCTGTTGCGCCAAGGATGTGAGTTAGCTTGTTCTTCATCTCAGGGCACCAGCTTCCATTGACCCTTTTCGAGCTTCACGACAACGCGCGAGCGGTCATCCGAACCGTAGCGGTCAGTGGGCTTGAAGTTGTAGACCGAATGCGTGCCCACCAGCTCCTTGGTGCTCACGATGGCATCACGCAGCGCCAGCCGGAATTGCGGAGTGCCAGGCTCAGCCTTGCTGGCCAACGCGCGTTGCGCAGCGTCGAGATAGATCAGCCACGCATCGAAGCTGTAGGCCGAGAAGGTGTCGGTGGGCGCTGCGCCGTTGGCCTTCTGGTAGGCAGCGCGGAAGTCCATCGCGATCTTCTTCATCGGGTTGTTGTCGGGCAGCTGCTCGGCTACCACCACCGGGCCCGTGGGCGCCAGCAGGCCTTCGACCGACGGGCCACCAACGCGGATGAAGTCGGGGTTGATCAGCGAATGCATGCCGTAGATCTTTCCCTTGTAGCCGCGCTCGGTGAGCGCGAGGTACGGCAACGCACCGGGCGTGCCCGAGGCGCCGGTGATCACCGCGTCGGGGCGCAGCGCCACGATCTTCAGCACCTGGCCGGCCACCGACGAATCGCTACGCGCATAGCGCTCGTTCGACACCACCTTGATGCCCGCCGTGGGCGCCGACTTCATGAGCGCGTCGTACACCAGGTCGCCCCAGGCGTCGGAGTAGCCAATGTAGGCCACCGTCTTCACGCCGGCCTGCTTCATCTTCTCGACCATCGCGCCCATCATCAGCGGCGCGGGCTGCGGCAGCGTCACCATCCATGCGCCTTCTTCGCCTGCCAGGTCGGCATTGGCGATGGAGATCAGCGGGGTCTTGGTTTCACGCGCCACGCCGGCAATGGCCAGCGAGCCCGGCGCTCCGGCCGTGCCGATGATGACGTCGACCTTGTCTTCCTCGATCAGCTTGCGCGCATTGCGCGCCGCCGTGGACGGGTCTGACGCATCGTCGAGCTGGATCACCTGGACCTTGCGGCCTGCGACCTCCGACTTGTAGGCGACTGCCGCCTTCATGCCCTTGTCGTACGGAATGCCGAGCGACGACACCGGCCCCGACATCGAAGTGATGAAGCCGACCTTGAGATCGGCGGCCCACGCGCCCGCGGCGCTCAGCGCGCCGAGGCCCACGGCAATGGCCGCGAGTGTGCGAATTCGGTTCAGGACTTTCATGGCGAGGCTCCAGAGGTGGTTTTGGATGAACGTGAGGAAAGCAAAAAACTCAGAGGGCGAGACTTCCGACGCTGGTGCCGCCGCACACATACAGCACCTGGCCCGTGACGAAGCTGTTCTCGGCATCGGCGAAGAAACGCACGGCGCGTGCCACATCGGCTGATTCGCCGAGGCGCTTGACGGGCACCGAGGCTGCGAGCGCGCGTTCCTTCTCGCTGCCGGCTTCGACCACGTCGTAGAACATGTCGGTGCGGATCGGCCCCGGGGCCACCACATTCACCGTGATGCCGTCAGCGGCAAGCTCCAGCGCCCAGGTGCGCGCCATGCCCAGCATGCCGGCCTTGGTGGCCGAGTAGCTGGTGCGCGTGGCCAGCCCCAGCGCGGCGCGTGACGACAGCAGCACCACGCGGCCGAAGCGCTGCGCACGCATCGCGGGCAGCGCACCTTGCACGAGCTGAATGGCACAGCCCAGGTGCAGGTCGACCAGTGCGTCGAGGTCGTCGAGCTTTACTTCGGGCAGCAGCGCGGCGCGGATGACGCCTGCGTTGTGGACGATGGTGGTCGGCGCGAAGCGTTCGACCAGTTCGCGCACCGCCTCGCCGGTGGCGGCGCGGTCGCTCAGGTCGACCTCGATGCTGTGCAGCTTCGGGTGGTCGATCTCGGCCTTGCGGCGCGCGAGCGACACCACCTCGTAGCCCTGCGCGAGCAAGTCCTCGCAGATCGCCTTGCCGATGCCGGCGCTGCCGCCGGTGACGGCCGCGACCTTGGGCGCCGCGCTCATGCCGAGGCTCCCACCAGGGCCAGCACGCGCAGCGGGCTGCCGCTGCCCTTCTCGATCTTCAGCGGCGGGCAGATCAGCACCGCGCCGGCCGGTGGCAGCAGGTCGAGGTTGCTCAGGCACTGCAGTCCGTAGCGTCCCGCGCCGTGCATGTAGTAGTGGCACGGATACGGCGGCCGCAGGTGATAGCCCTGCCCCGCGTCGGTGCCGATGGCTTCGGAGCCGAAGCCCAGCACGTCGCGCTGCTCGACCAGGAAGCGCACGGCCTCGGTGCTCGGGCCCGGCGTGTGCTGGCCGGTTTCGTCGAAGTTCTGGTAGGCCTCGGGGTCGCTGCGCTTGGACCAGTCGGTGCGCATCAGCACCCACGCGCCTTTCGGGATGCGGCCATGCGCCGCCTCGTAGCGCTCGATGTCGGCCACGCTCAGCAGGTAGTCGTCGTTCGACTGCACATCGGCCGAACAATCGATCACGCAGGCCGGCGCCACGAAGTGCTGCACGGGAATGGTGTCGACCGAGTTGTTCGGCAGGTCGCGGCCCGAGATCCAGTGGATCGGCGCGTCGAAGTGCGTACCTGTATGTTCGCCGCAGGAAAAGTTGTTCCAGTACCAGCCCGGGCCGCGCTCGTCGTACTTCGACACTTCCTCGATGCGGAAGGGCCAGCACTGGCCCATCTCGGGCGGCAGCGCGATCTGCGGGAACTCGGGCGTGAGCGTCTGCGTGAGGTCGATCACGCGGATGCGGCCACTGGCCATCGCGGTCACCAGGCCGCCGAGGATTTCGGCGGCGGACATCAGTTCGGTTGTCGTGGTCATTCGTATGGCTCCTGTCTCAGCCGCCCGCCGCGAGCTCGCGCTCGAGCACCTTGGGGTTGTCGCGCCAGCGCTCCACCCACTCCTGCGCCACGTCACCGGGGTAGACGTCTTCCACGCCGTCGCGCAGCGCCTTCACGATGGCGTTGGCCAGCGCGGTGGGTGCGAGCTTGGGTGGTGGCGTGTGCTGGTTCCATTCATCGTCGATGGGCCCCGGGAACACATTGATCACGCGGATGCCGGCCGGCCGCATCTCGGCACGCAGGCACTGCGCGAGCGAGTGCGCTGCGGCTTTCGACGCGCTGAAGGTGCCGTGCGGCGGGAAGTTGCTGAGCGCGTAGATCGACAGCAGGTTGACCCAGGCCGTCGCGCCGGTTGCGCCGTCGGCCGAGCGGCCCTTCAGCGCGGGGCCGAACTCCTGCGCCAGACGAAGCAGGCCGAAGTAGTTGATGTCCATCTCGGCCTTGGCCACGTCGGTGCCGCGCCGCGCTCCGATGCCGAAGGTGCGGTGCACCTCGGCGTTGTTGATCACGATGTCGACCTTGCCGCCGATGGAGCCCGCAAGCTCCGTCACCTGGCGGCCGTTGGTCAGATCGAGCGGCACCAGCGTGACCTGCGGCAGCGCCGAGATGTCGTCGAGCCCCTCGCCCATCTTCTTCCAGGGCTCGGCATGGCCGACCCAGACGATGTCTGCGCCAGCCTTCACCAGCGCGCGCACGATGGCCTGGCCGGTCTCGGTCTTGCCGTCGGTCACCAGCGCCTTGCGGAACTTGGGGTCGCTGGTCATTTCGCGAAGCATCTTGTCGTCGGCCATATGGGCACTCCCTTCATTCGGAAAACCAATGAGAACGGCCTGTCCCGCGCGGTCGAGCCGGGCGCCGACACGCACGCGTTGCGGCGCATCGCCGACTTCGCCATGCAGGTGGACCATGAGCGTTGGCCCGGCATCGAGATGCACCAGGCCCAGCCGCCAGGGCAGCCGCTCGCGGAAGAACAAGTCGTTGCTGTGATGCAGCGTGGTGCTGCCGAGCAGCTCGCCCTCGCCGCTCTGCTGGCGCCAGCGCAAGGCGGCCGAGAGGCACTTGTGGCAGACCTCGCGCGGCGGGTACTGCACGGTGCCGCAGTCCTCGCAGGTCTGCAGTTCGAAGCGGCCTTCGGCTGCAGCGGCCGTGAGGCCAAGTGCCACGCGGCCACGCGCGCCGGGCGGCAGGTTCATCTGCCGGGTGCGCAGCACCGGGTTCTTGCGCGGGGGGCGCATCATCGGCATGGTCATAGCGCCTCCGCCGGGCCGCCCCAAGGCAGGCGCGCGGCCCCCTCGGGGGGCAGTGCAGCCGCGAAGCGGCAAACGTGGGGGTACATCATTCCGGTCTCCCCAGGATGACGGCGCCTGTGCACAGGCAGCGGTCGTAGGTCACCATGCCGAAGCCGGCGACCAGGCCCAGCTGTGCATCGGGCACGGTGCGTGGGCCTGCTTGATCAGTCAGCTGGCGGATCGTCTCGACCATGCCGAGGAATCCGCCCGCCGCGCCGGCCTGCCCTGCCGAGAGCTGCCCGCCACTGGTGTTGTTCGGAAAGCTGCCGTCGAAGGTCATGGTGTGCGACTGCACGAAGGCCGGGCCCTCGCCCTTCTCGCAGAAGCCCAGGTCCTCGAACTGCATCATCACGATGACGGGGTAGTCGTCGTAGGTCTGCACGAAGTCGAGCTCGATGGGCTGGATGCCGGCCTGCGCATACAGGTCGTCGCGGTCCTTGCGCCATCCGCCCTGCACCATCACGGGGTCTTCGGCGTAGGCGTTATGGCGCTCGATGGCGCCGCGGATCACCACGTGCGCCAGGCCCAGGTCGCGCGCGCGCTCCTCGCTCATCACGAGGAAGGCATCGGCGCCCGCACAGGGCATCACGCAGTCGAACAGGTGGATCGGGTCGGAGATGGGCCGCGCGGCCATGTACTCGTCGAGCGTCAGGCCCTTCTTGAACATCGCGTTCGGGTTGCCGAGCGCGTTGGTGCGCTGGTCCACACAGATACGGCCGAAGTCTTCGCGCTTCGCGCCGTAGGTGCGCATGTAGTTGGCGGTGATGAACGCGAAGATCGAGTTCGGGCCGCCCGAGCCGTAGGGGTAGCTGGCATCGCGCGCGAAGTTGCTGAAGCTGCCCAGCGTCTGGCGAAAGGAGTCGACGTGGTTGGTGTCGGCGCCCACGCAGGCCACGATGTCGGCATCGCCCGCCTGCACCGCCCGCGCCGCGCGGCGCAGGCACATCACGCCAGATGCACCGCCGGTAGGCACATGGTCGAGCCAGCGAGGCGACAGGCCCAGGTGCTGCGTGACACCCACGGCCGTGTCGGGCGCGAGCGAGAAGCTGCTGAGGCACAGGCCGTCGATCTGCTCCTTGGCCACGCCGCTGGCATCGACCAGCGCCTCGATGGCCTGCCCGATGAACCAGTGCGCGGTGCGCGTGGAGTAGCGCACGTAGGGCACGGTCACGGGCACCGCGACCGCGACGCCTTCGTAGGAGAGCCGTCGTTTCGTCGTCATGCCTGCCTCTTCTTCATGGCGCGTGTGTCGACGCAATGGCCCTGGCCCGGCAGCGACTGCGCCATTTCGCGCAGCTGGCCGCGCTGGATCTTCTGCGAAGGCGTGAGCGGCAGCGCATCGACAAAGGCCACGTAGCCGGGTGCCTTGTAGTACGCCAGCTGGGCCAGTGCGTGTTCGACGATGCTGGCGGCGATCTGCACGCGCTGCGAGGCATCGGCGCCTTCGCGCATCACGATGCAGGCCAGCACCTCGTCACCGCGCACCGCATCGGGCGTGGCTGCTACGGCCGAAGTCTTCACCGCCGGGTGCTGGTTGAGCACGCTCTCGACCTCGACGGCGGAGATGTTCTCGCCGCTACGGCGAATCACGTTCTTCTTGCGGTCGACGAAGAAGAAGTTGCCCTCGGCGTCGCGGCGCACCAGGTCGCCGGTGTGGAACCAGCCGTCGGCCCAGGCTTCGCGCGTGGCTTCCTCGTCCTTCAGGTAGCCGGAGAAGAAATAGCGCTTCGGGTCGTTGCCGGCCGAACGCACCAGCAGCTCGCCCGGTGCATCGACGCCGACGTCGCTGCCGTCTTCGCCCTTGAGGCGAATCTCGACGAAGTCTTCCTGCCGCCCGAAACAGCTGGTGCCCACGAGACGCGGCTCGCGGTTGGCCATGATGCAGGCGGCTGCGCCGGTCTCGGTCATGGCCCAGGCCTCGACCAGCGGGAAGCCGAAGCGCTCTTCAAAAGGCGAGTGGTTCTTGCGGTCCACGCCAGCGCCGAAGCCCCAGCGGATGGCGTGATCGCGGTCGGCCGCCGACTGTGGCGCGGACAGCAGCATGGCCGGCATCACGCCGAGGTAATGCACGATGGTCGCACCGCTTTCCTTCGCACTCGCCAGCCAGGTCTTCGGATGGAAGCGATCAAGCTGCACCAGGCAACCGCCCGCAACCAGCACCACCATGGTGGAGAAGGCCATTGCGTTCATGTGGTTCAGCGGCAGCGGCGTGATGACGCGCTCTGCATCGGGCCGGATGCTGCACACGCCGTCGAGCGACGCATACCACTCGCCCGCACGCAGGAAGTAGGCGTTGCTCAGGATGCAGCCCTTGGGCCGGCCCGTGGTGCCCGAGGTGTAGAGCAGGCCGCATTCGGTGTCGGCGCCCACGGGCTCATGGGCGCGCGGTGCGGCGGTCTTCGCTGGCGGCACGGCGTCTTCAAGCCCCATCGTCTCGAACGCCACGCCCGCCTGCGCCGCCGCGGCACGCAGGTCGGCCGCGCGCGCCGGCAGCGTCACGGCCAGGCCGATCTCGCTGTGGCCGATCAGGTAGACCAGCTCGGCCGAGCGCATCTCGGCGTTGATCGGCACCACGCTCACGCCCAGTGCGTTCAGCGCGAGCCAGTGGAAGATGAAGGCCGGCCGGTTCTCCAGCAGCAGGCCGACGCGGTGGCCGTGCCCGTAGCCGGCTTGCGCGTAGACCGCGCGCAGGCGTTCGATCTGTGCGGCAGCATCGCCCCAGCGGATGGCGCCCGCTTCGATGCCATAGGCGGCCGCAGTCACCGATTCGGTGAACAGGAATTCGGCTTGCGGCGTGCGCGCCGCGGTGGCCGCAAAGACTTGATGGACGGTGGCGTGTGACATCTCGTCCCAGTCAGATGAAGAGCTGCACGGCCGGCAGGGCCGCATCGCAGTTGAGCAGGTTGACGCGCTTGAGCGTCATCCGCAGCGCGCCATCCTGCATCGTGAGGTGGTGGAAGAAGGTGCCGACGTAGAACTGCAGTTCGTCACCATGCGATTCGGTGTAGTGGAATTCGGTGCGCACCACGTAGCGATTGGCCTCGGCATCGAACTGCTCGACCATCGGCACTTGCAGCAGGTGGTGGCAGCGGCTCGGCGGCTGCTGCGAGAAAGCGCGCGGGCTCTTGAGGCGCTCGATGCGCAGGTCGCGCAGGAGCTTGTCTTCATAGAGGTGCGAAGTGTGGTTGAGGCCGTCTTCCTGGTCGGGCACGAGCGGCACCCAGTAGAAGGCGTCGTCGGTGAAGAGCGCGTTCCACTCCTCGTAGCGGCGGGTGTCGAGCAGGTGTGCTTCGTTCACGACGAAGTCGATCAGGTCCTGGCGGGTGACTTCGGTGCCGGCCATTACATCGTCTCCGTCATGCGTTGCACCCAGCTGCGGTACTGGTTGCGCATGGGCAGCTCGTTGGTGCCGCCCGTGGTGATCTCGCCGCCTTTCAGCTCCGAAGGGTCGTAGTCGCGGTGCAGGCTCACCCACTCGTTGCCGCTCGCGTGCAGGCCGGCCTGCATGCCTCGGTAGGCCTGCAGGTCGTCATGCCCGACCACCGAGAACGGCGAGTTGATGAGCCGGTTGTACATGGTGGTGCGCTGCAGCAGCTCGGGCGGCGCGCCCTTGAGGCGGAAGGTCCAGCTCTCGATCAGCGTCTTGTCGGCCGAGATCGGCTTGACCACGCGGATCGCCTGGATCGCGCCCTTGATCGTGAGGTTCGGGTAGTACACGGTGTTGTGCCGCGCCATGCCGAGGATCTGCGCCGTCTTCTCCTCGCCGTAGCGCGCCTTCATGGCGTCGTCGTACGCGGGGATCGCCTTGTACTTGCTGTGGATGCTGAAGTGCACGCCCGTGAAGCTGTGGCCGTTGTCGTAGGTGCGGATGCCCATGTCCTCGAAGAACTTGTAGTCGGACATGAAGGGCGCGAACTGCTCGACCGCCATGGGCTTGGGCTCGTCCTCGGGCTTGTCGGCCCACATGCGCTTGGCGGTGCCGGCGGAGGATTCGTGCGCCACCATGGGGTGCATGGTGTCGTTGAGGTTCTCGACGAACATCTTCCAGTTGCACTGGTGCATGAAGCGCAGGCAACCGCCCGCGATTTCGAGCTCGCCTTCGGGCGAGCGGTCGGCCATGTTGTCGATGGAGCTCAGCGAGTCGCCGAAGTATTCGTCGAAGTCGGGGCCCGCGTCGTTGATCTTCACGAAGATGAAGCCGCGGTGGCTGCGCACGTGCTTCACAGTGGTGAGGCCCTTGCCCGACTCGCACTCGTGCAGTTGCGTGTGCTCATAGCCCGTCTTCAGCGGAATCGCCAGCGGTGCGCCGTCGGTCTTGAATGTCCAGGCGTGGTACGGGCAGCGGAAGAATTTTCCGGTGTTGCCGCAGGGCCCGTTCACGAGCCGCGAGCCTTTGTGGGCGCAGCGGTTCATCATGGCGCGCACGCTGCCGTCGGAGTGGCGCACGATGATCAGCGGGCGGCCCGCGATCTCGTTGCTGATCCAGTCGCCGGGCTTGGGCAGTTGGCTTTCATGGCCGACGTAGTTCCAGGTGTTGGCGAAGAAATGCTCCTGCTCCAGCTCGAACAGTTCCTGGCTGGTGTACAGGTCGCGGTGCACGCGATCATGCTGCACCAGCGCGCGGATGGCATCGGGGTTGTCTCGGTACGAGGTCATGGTTCTCATGGCTCCTTGCTTCATCAGATGTCGAGCACCAGGCGCGCACCCTTGGCGCGCGAGATGCAGATCTGCATGACGTTGCCCTCCGCCTTCTCACGGGCGGTGAGCACGTAGTCGCGGTGGTCGATCTCGCCTTCGAGCACCGGCACCGCGCATACGCCGCATTCGCCGCGCTTGCAGTCGAACATCGGGTCGCAGCCGTTTTCGATCAGGCAGTCGAGGATGCTCTGGTCGGCCGGCACGGTGAAGCGCTGGCCCGACTGGGCGAGCTCCACCTCGAAGGGCTGATCGCCTTCTTCCGCGACGGGCTCGGTGAAAAGCTCGAAGTGCACGCGGTCATGTTCCCAGCCGCGCGCCTGGGTGCGCTCGAGCACGGCGTCGAGCATGACCTTGGGGCCGCACACGTAGAGGCGGTCGCCGGTGGGAACGCTGTCGAGCAGCGCGTCGATATCGAGCGGCGTGCCAGCCTCGGCGTCCGCGTGCACGCGCAGGTCATCGCCGAGCAGGGTTTGAAGCTCGGGCAGGAAGGCCATCAGGTCGCGGCTGCGGCCGGCGTAGTGCATGCGCACGGCTGCACCTTCGGCGCGGCGGCGGGCGGCCATGGTGGCGAGCGGCGTCACGCCGATACCACCGGCCACCAGCACGGTGCCGCCGGGGCCGGTGTGCAGCGGGAAGTCGTTCTTGGGCGCCTCGATGGCGAGGGTGTCGCCCTCTTGCAGCTGCTCGTGCATGAAACGCGAGCCGCCCCGGCCTTCGGCCTCCTTGCGCACTGCGATCACATATTCAGCCGGCGCATTGGTGGCATTGCGCGCCGTGTCGAAGTTGATGAGCGAGTAGTGGCGCCAGTCGGTCTTGCCGTCTGGCAGCGACACCTGCACGCGGATGTGGGCGCCGGCTGCAAAGCCGGGCAGCGCGCGGCCATCTTCGGCGCGCAGGCGCAGCATGCGGATCAGCGAATTCAACGCCCGCGCCTCGACGACGCGCAGTGAGAGGGTGGCTGAGGGTGCGGTCATCTTCGTTGTCTCTTCAGGCCAGTGCGTGCTGTGCCAGTGCGGCCTGCAGCTTGTGGCCATGTTCGTCGGCCAGGGCCGCATCGCGCAGTTCGCGCAGCGTGGCCGGTGCCAGCGCTGTGCCGGCGCGCTCGACAGCACGCATCACGGTGTCGTAGTTGCGAATGCCGCGTTCGTGCGTATCGCTGTAGCCCTTGACGAGGCGCTGGCACTGGGCCAGCTCGACGGCCAGTTCGGGGTTGCGTTGCGCGGTGGCGGCGATGCGCTGCAGCCATTCCTCGATACGGCGGTTTTCCTCGGCATAGCGCATCGTCGACAGGCGCCAGCGCTTGCATGCCGCCACGATGCGCAGCATGAGGTAGCCGCGCAGTGAGCTGGTCTGGATCACGCGGCCGTGCTGCGTGAAGCGCTCGACGAGCTTCTTGGGCATCGTCGAGTTCATGAGCCAGCGGCCGATGCCGCCAGGCAGCGTCTCGCAGATTTCCTGCAGGCGCGGGTGCATGTATTCGTTGATGGCGAGCACCTGGCCCGGTTGTACGCGGGCCTCGCCGCGCACGCGCTCGAAGCGGGTGGCGCGGGTCTTCAGGGCTGCGACGCGGGCGGTGTCTTCGTAGGACATCCAGAGCGCGAGGTGGCGCGCGGTTTCGCGCAGCAGGCGATGGTCGTCGTTGCCCGGCAGCGCGGCGATGGCGGCCATGCGGTCCAGGTACAGGCTGGCGTAGGCCGGGTCCTGGTAGTCGATGAGACGGCGCACGCCTTCGAGCAGGAAGTCTTGCGCTTGCACCGGGAAGTCGTGTTGCGCCCGTTCGACCAGTGCCCGCACGGCCGGGTGGCGCGGTTGCGGTGCTGGCGCGGCGATAGGCACGTCTTTCGCAGGCTCGCCGTCGTCACCGCCCTGTGCGCGAGAGAACGCCGCGCCAAAGGCCTTGAGACTGGGCTTCACGCCCACGCCGCCGCGCTCGATGGTTGCCTCGAACTGCGCGCGGCTGAATGGCAGCACGCCCGAACCTGCCAGCGTGCCGAAGAGCACGGCGCTGATCACGCTGCCCGAGGCTTCGGCTGCCTGTGCCATGTCGAAACGGATGAAGCGCTTGGCTGCCTTGGCGGTGTGTGCGAGAAGCTGGTCGCTGTCGACGCGGCCATCGCCCAAGGCGCTTTTCTCCGCGATGGAGAAGACGCGGTGCGTGGATGCGATCAGCGTGGTGCGGTCGCGCGTGACGAGGCCGCGCTGCACGGCACGCCCGGCCTCCATGAGCTCCGACGCCAGCACCACGTCGACGTCGCCCGGCAGCGGCATCAGCGCGAGCACCGGCAGGCCGCCATCGGCCTCGGCCTGCGCCGCGGGATACAGCTCGACGTAGTAGATGGTCGCGCCGGTGCGCTGGGCCACGCCCGGCACCGAGGTGGTCTGGGCGACGTAGCCGTTGGCCTCGCCCATGTCGACGATCCAGTCGGCCAGCACGCCGCCGCCCTCCCCGCCCATGGCGAGGATGGCAATCTTGATGGGGCTCATGGCTCGCCCCCAGTCTTGCTCACTTCGTGTAGCCGCCAACCCCCTACCGGGGGCGATACCAGCGGCCCGGCAAAGCCGGTTCCGCGGTATCCCTGGCCATTTCCCGATGTCTTCCTATGTTGCATAAAGGAACTTCGTTCAGAAGGCATAGGCTTCACGGCGGCGCGCCTCGCCGCGTTGCAGCCAGCCGATGACGGCGGCGCGCACGCGCTCGCGCAGCACGTCCCAGCGGCTGGGGTTGCTCACGATCTGGGCTTTGTAGAACGACGGGCACAGCACGGCGGCATGCGAGACCTCGCCGCACACGCCGCAGCCCACGCAGCTGTCGAGCACGGTCGCAACGGGGTCGGTGCGCAGCGGATCGGGGTTGGGCTTGATCGACAGCGACGGGCAGCCCGACAGGCGAATGCAGGAGTGGTCGCCGGTGCATGTGTCTGAATCGACGCCGAACTTCTCGCGCACCATGCGCTTGCCGTCGGCAATGGCCTTGCGCACCAGCGGCTTCTCGCGGCGCTGCTTGTTGAGCATGCACTCCGACTGGGCGATCAGGACCTTGGGGCCCTTCTTCGTGGTGGTGAGTGCGTCTTTCAGCGCGTCGCGCATGCCTGCCACGTCGTAGGTGCGGCGCAGCGTCTTCACCCACTCCACGCCCACGCCGCGCACGGCGCGCTCGATTTCGTGGCCGGTGCTGCGCGTCTTGTTGACGGCGTGCGACGACAGGATGTCCTGCCCGCCCGTGGCCGAGGTGTAGTTGTTGTCTACGACGATGGTGAGGTTGTCGCTCTTGTTGAAGACCGCGTTCGCTACACCGCTGGTGAGGCCGTTATGCCAGAAGCCGCCGTCGCCCATCATCGAGATCGCGCGCTTGCCTGCCGGTGCATTGAGCGCCGCGGCACCTGCGCCGCCCAGGCCGTAGCCCATGGTGGTGTTGCCGATGTTGAAGGGCGGCAGGATCGAGAACAGGTGGCAGCCGATGTCGGCGCTCACGTGGTGCGCTCCGAGTTCGCGCTCGACCAGCTTCATGGCGCTGAAGATGGGGCGCTCGGGGCAGCCGGTGCAGAAGCCCGGCGGACGGGCGTGGACTACCTCGCCCAATGCTGTCGACGGTTGCGCGGGCTCGGGTGCGGCATCGACGCCGATGGCCGCCACTTCCTTCAACGGAATCACCTTGCGCACCGGCGCTGGCACCGGCAGCGGCGCCAGGCGTTCGTAGCGCTCGCAGAAGCTGCGCGCGCCCTTGAGCAGTTCGGACGCGGTGTACTCGCCGGCCACCGGCAGCATGTCCTTGCCGTGCAGCGCGGTGGTCGAGCCGGCCTGGCGCAGGATGGTTGCCAGGTTCTGCTCGACGAAGTTGGGCTGCCCCTCTTCCACGACCATCACGGCGCGCTTGCCTTCGCAGAAGCGGATCACCTCGCTCTCGATGACGGGGTAGGCCACGTTCATCACATAGAGCGGCACCTGCGTGTTGCCGTACACGTCGGCCAAGCCCAGTCGCTCGAGGGCACGCAGCAGCGTGTTGTAGCTGCCGCCCTGCACGATGATGCCGATGTCGTCGGCGTCTTCGGAGAAGAACTCGTTGAGCTTGCGCTCCTCGATGAAGCGCACGGCAGCGGGCCAGCGGTCTTTCACCTTCTCTTGTTCATGCACGAAGCTCGCGGGCGGCAGCACGATACGGCTGACGTCGCGCTGCGGGTTCTCGAGCGCGTCTTTCAGCGTGAACTTCGGGCGGCGGTTGTCGCCTGCAATGAAGTGGCCGTGCACGTGGCAGGCACGGATGCGCAGCTGCAGCATCACCGGCGTGTTGCTGGCCTCGGAGAGATCGAAGCCCTGCTTCACCGCGTCGACGATGCTCGGCAGGTTGGGGCGCGGATCGAGCAGCCAGATCTGCGACTTCATGGCGAAGGCATGGCTGCGCTCCTGCATGATCGACGAGCCTTCGCCGTAGTCTTCGCCGACGATGATGAGCGCGCCGCCGGTGACGCCGCCGGATGCCAGGTTGGCCAGCGCGTCTGACGCGACGTTGGTGCCCACGGTCGCCTTGAAGGTGACGGCGCCGCGCAGCGGGTAGTTGACGGAGGCGGCCAGCGTGGCAGCGGCGGTGGCCTCGCTCGCGCTGTTCTCGAAGCGGATGCCCTGCTCGGCGAGGATGTCCTGCGCGTCGGCCAGCACGTCCATCAGGTGCGAGATGGGTGCACCCTGGTAGCCCGCCACATAGGAAACTCCCGATTCGAGCAAGGCCTTGGTAACCGCCAGAATGCCCTCCCCACGGAAGACTTCCCCACCAGAAAGCCGCAGCTTCTTGACTTCTTCAACGAATGAACGCTCGGCCATCTGGGTCCTTGTTGTCTATCGTGGGACGATGAGCTTGGGGAGCTGCATCGCGGTTCATATAATGTTGACAAATGAATGTATCCACAATCATGAATTACCCTAGACATGCAAACAGCGTGCCCGCGGCGACTGTGAGGTGCCTTCATGGCTGAAGAACAATCCGTCGAATCGCATCGCTTCGTCGATGACTACCTGCCGGCACTGCTGGCGCAGGCCAGCCAGCTGATCTCCTCGGAGTTCCACGAGGTTGCGCGGCAGCAGGGCTTCTCCGTATCGGAGTGGCGCGTGATGGCATCACTCGCCGGCAGCGAGCCGATCAGCATCGGCCAGCTCGCGCAGGTGACAGTGACCAAGCAACCCACGGTGACGCGGCTGCTGGACCGCATGGAATCGCGCGGACAGGTCGAGCGCCTGCCCCACGAAAGTGATCGCCGCATCACGCTGGTGCGCATCACGCGCAAGGGACTGAAGGCGGTCGAGCACCTGATGGAACTGGCACGCGACCACGAGCGGCGCGTGCTCGAACCCTTCGGGCTGCGACGCGCCGAAGAGCTCAAGCAGACGCTGAGGCAGATGATCGACCTGCACGTGCATGTGCCGGTCGAGGAACCGCAAGAAGACTGAGCTTGCTTGCTCGCTCGCCTCTCCGCTCAGAGGCGGGGCACGAGGACGGCGCGGCCGCGGTGGCCGCGCTGTGCGATCCATTCAAGCGCGTGGGCCGCATCGGCAAGTGCGAACGGCTGCACGTCGAGGTGCAGGCGGCCATCGGCCAGCCTCGCGAGCAATTCGGGCGCCGCTGCACGGCCGGTGGCTTCACGTCGAAACATGTTGAGAGGCAACAACGCAACATCGCGTTGCAGGAAGTGCGCGATGTCGAGCTGCAGCGTCGGGCCGGCGGTGTAGCCGACCAGCACGGCACGGCCGCCTGGCCGCACCGAAGGCAGCACCTTGGCGAGCACATCTCCGCCGACCGTGTCGATCAGCAGATCGGCGCTGGCAGCGGGTGGCGGCGCGGCATCTGGATTCACTGCCGTCACCGTGCAACCTGCGTCGCGTGCGAGTTGCATCACGAGCGAGCCGACGGCGCCGCTCGCGCCAGTCACCAGCACCTGCTCACCGGCCTGCAGCTTCGCGACTTCGTGCAGCGCCACCCATGCCGAGGTCGTTGGCGAGAAGAACGCAGCGCCCAGCGCCATCGGCACAGCGTCGGGCAACAGGCCCAGCGCTTCGTCGGGCGCATCGATCTGCTCGCACCAGGTGCCGTCGAAGAGCGTGCCGAGCCCGCTGCCGCGCAGCCACACGCGCTGGCCGACGGCGTATCGCTCGCTTGCCATCACGACACCCGCAGCCTCGACGCCGGGCGTGTAGGGCAACGGCGGATGGCGAAGGAAACTCCCGCGCCACACTGTGCGGTCGATGTGCCCGACCGTTGCGGCTTCCATGCGCACCAGGGTGCGGCCCGGCCGCGCGACAGGGTCGGCAATCTCCTCCAGCACGGGGATCGCATCGAATCCGTGAATGCGCACTGCCTTCACGGCAGCGTCTCCAGAAAATCGAGCACCGTACGCGCGAAGGCTTCAGGCATCTGGTCGGGCAGCGGCACCATGCCGCCTTCGATGTCGACGATGCGTGCTTGCGGCAGGTGGTGCTGCAGCTCCTCGGCATGCGGCGCCGCGAACGGGTCGGCGGTGGCGCGAACGATCAGCGTGGGCTGCGTGACGCGACTGATGCGCTCTTCCATGCGATACGACGCCACGGCGCGATGGCCCTCTTCGACACGCTCGACCTTCAATGCATCGAGCACGAAGGCTTCGAGCAGATCGGGACGTCCTAGCGGATAGAAACCCTGGCGCTTTTGCCACAGCGCTGCGAGGTGAGAGCCGTCTTCGCTCGGCGCGACTTCGTCGATGGGTGGACGTTGTGCCCGTGCCTTGCGAAAGGGCTCGTCGGTGTACGGCGTCGAAGACAGCACCAGGCTGCGAACGCGCTCAGGAAACGCTGCCGCGAGCTCGACTGCGATAACGCCGCCTGTGTGATGCCCCACCACGTCGGCCTGCGCGATGCCCAGCGCATCCAGCAGTTCGCAGGCCACGCGTGCCCATTGCCCGATGCTCGCCGGCACTCCGCCGTCGACCGAATCGCCGAAGCCGGCTGTGTCCATCGCGATGGCCCGACGATGCGCGCCGATCAACGGCAGCACTGCGCGGTACTCGGCCCAGCTGCGCGGCGACTGATGCAGCAACAGCACGGCCGGCGCCTGGTGGTCGCCGCACGCCGCGTAGTGCACCTGCCCCACCGACAGGTCGGCAAAGGCGCGGCGGATGCTCATGGCAAGGTCTCGTCCGCAGGCGCGCGCCAAAGGCCCGCATGCCGCAGTTCGCCAAGCGTGCGCGAGAGCACGTCGCGCCGGTAGGCCGCGATGTCGCGGCCTTCGTAGTCGTAGAAGCCGCTGCCGCTCTTGAGGCCCAGCCGGCCCTGCTCGACCATGCGGCCGACGATGGCTGGCGCGGTGTAGCGGCCGGCGTCGAGCGAGGCCGACATCTCGCGGCTCGCGTGATGCAGGATGTCGCAACCGCCGAAGTCGATGAACTCGACCACGCCCAGCGCGGCGAAGCGCAGGCCCAGGCCGTAGCGCGTGGCCTTGTCGATTTCTTCGGCGGTGGCGGCACCTTCCTCGATCATTCGCGCGGCTTCGTTCATCACCAACGCCTGCAGGCGCGGCACGATGTAGCCCGGGGAAGCGCCGCAAACCACGGGCAGCTTGCCGATCTCTTCCATCAGCGTCTTGGTGCGGGCGAGCACGGCGGCGTCGGTGCCGGGGTGGCAGCTCAGCTCGACCACGGGGATCACGTAGGCCGGGTTGAGCCAATGCATGTTGAGGAAGCGCCCGGGCAGCCGCACCAATGACGCCAGCTGCGTCACGAGGATGCTGCTGGTGGTCGAGGTGAGGATCGCGTCGTCGCGGCAATGGCGGTTGAGCTGCTCGAAGGCCTCGCGCTTGGCTTCCATGGTTTCGGGGACGCCTTCGAACACGAGTTCGGCTGCGGCCAGCGCCTGCGGGGCGGCCGCGGCGTTGACGAAGTCCACGCGCGCGGCGATGCGCTCGATCTGCGATGCGTCGATCACGCCGAGTTGCGCGAGACCCGAGAGGCTGGCTTCGATCTCGGCCTTTGCTTCATCGCGCAGGCGCTGCCAGGCTTCGTCGCTGCGCGGGCGCAGGTCGATCAGCGAGATGCGATGGCCGGCATAGGCGAATGCGATGGCGATGCCGCGCCCCATGCGGCCCGCGCCGACCGCCGCGAACCGGGGGAGCGCGGCGTCATTCGCCATCGTGCAGCCTCTGCTTGAGTTGCGCCGCGCTCAGGTCGGCGAGGCCCAGGCTTTCGAAGGTGCGCGGCCCGCGCCGCAGGTCGCGCCCGAGAAAGCCGCCGACGATGGCCAGCAGGCCGTGGGCGATGGGTGCATCCACGCCCGCGTGGCGCGCGGCCGAAGCCAGAAAAGCCAGGCCGAGCTCGGTGTCTTCCGTGATGTAGCGGTGCGTGTGCAGGTCGATGTTCTCGCGCCAGTCGCCCGATTTGACGAGCTGCTTGTGCGCGTCGCCGTACATCCACTGGTCGTTGTTGTAGTGGTCGGCCAGCGGATAGTGCGGCGCGCCCTGCCCGAAGGCTTCGCGCACGGCAATGCGTTCCTGGTCGAGCCGGTCGGTCACGTCGCGCACGGCGCGCTGCGTGCCTTCGTTGTGGATGTCCCAGCGCTCGAAGTGCTGCAGCGGCGCGGCGTTCATCACCATCAACGGCGGGTGGATGACTGGGCCTGCATTCATCAGTGCACCCGAGAGCGCGTCGCCGCAGCCGTGCACGGACGGATAAGCCTTGCGGATCACCTCGATGGCTTGCGCCTCCTTGCGGGCCGGATAGACGCCGGTAGGCAGGCGAATGGCGCGGATGGTGACGTTGACTTCGCGCTCGCCGTGCTTGCGCGCCAGGTAAGGCAGGGTGCCGGTCTCGGCCCAGGCGACGTCGGCACGGCTGCCGGCCTCTTTCACCGTCTTCGCCATCACGTAGCTGCCGAAGGTGCCCGGCGGCAGGAACACGACCTGCCCGTCGACCAGATGCGGCGCCATCGCGAGTGCGATGTCGTGCTGGGCGATCGCGGGCGTGGGAATGACGATCAGCTCGGCGCCCTTCAGGGCTGCGCCGATGTCGGCGGTGGCCAGCGCAATGGGCACTTCGCGCGCGCCGTCGGCGTCCTTCAGCGTGATCGAGCCGGCACGCGCCAGCGGCTCGAGCGCCGCGGCGTCGCGGCGCCACAGGCGCACTTCATGGCCGGTTTCAGACAGGTCCGCGGCGGCCGCATAGGCGCCGTGGCCACCCCCAAGAATCGCAATTTTCATGTCGAAAGTCGAAAAGCAGGTGTCGATGAACCGGCGGCCGCAGGACGGACCCGGGGAAATAATGCCTTATTACATTACTTTTCATCGATTCAGATGTCAATCAAATTCGATGTCACCTGACTGCTCGGAAACCCGAAATGAAAAAGCCCGCGTTCGTTAGAAGCGCGGGCTTTCTGGGGGCGAGGCGGCCGTCAGGCCGCTCGGGAAGCAGGATCAGCGGCTGGGCTTGAACGCGCGCTTTTGCGCGTCGCGGGGCACGAACACCTTGCCTGGGCCGCCATGACCGGCAGCGCCATTGCCGCGGGGCGCGAAGCCCTCGCGCGGTGCGAAGCCGCCGTCGCCGCGGCCACCGCCGTGACCATGGCCGCCGCGCGGAGCGCTGTCGCCCCAGCCCGGCTTGCGGCCGTAGCCGGCACCGCCGCCGTTGCCGCCTTCGTCACGGCCGCCGCCGAAACCGGCGTTCTGGCCGCCCTGGAAGCCACGCGGGCCCGGTGCGGCCGGACCACGCGAGTTGCGGTCGTTGAAGCCGCTGGCGCCGGCATAGCCGCCGCCGTTGCCGCCACCATTGCCGCCGCGGTAGCCACCGCCACCGCCGCCACCGAACTTGCGGTCGCGCGATTGGCTGTCACCACGGCCGCCGCGGAATTCGCCTTGCGGCGGACGCGATTGCGGCATGCGCTGTTGCGGCTCCATGCCCGGCACCACTTCGGCCTTGAACTGCTGGCGGCTGTAGTGCTCGATGTCCATGATCTTGCGGCGATCGCGGAATTCGGCGAACGTGACGGCCAGGCCGTCGCGGCCGGCACGGCCGGTGCGGCCGATGCGGTGGGTGTAGTCCTCGGCCTTCATCGGCAGGCCGAAGTTGAAGACGTGGGTGATGGTCGGCACGTCGATGCCGCGGGCGGCAACGTCGGTGGCCACCAGGATCTGCACCTGGCCCTGGCGCAGCGCCATCAGGCGGCGGTTGCGCAGGCCCTGGCTCAGGGCGCCGTGCAGCGCCACGGCGCTGAAGCCTTCTTGCTGCAGGTCGTTGGCGAGGCCGTCGCACTCGACTTGCGTGCTCGCGAACACGATCGCCTGGTTGATGCTGGTGTCGCGCAGCCAGTGGTCGAGCAGCTTGCGCTTGTGCTGGCTGTTGTCGGCCCAGAACAGCACCTGCTTGATGTTGGCGTGCTTTTCCTGCGGGCTGTCGATGGTGATGCGCTGCGGTTCGCGCATCACGCGCTGGGCCAGCTGCTGGATGCGCGGCGCGAAGGTGGCGCTGAACATCATCGTTTGCTGGCGCTCGATGGTGAGCTGGTTGACTTCGGCCAGGTCGTCGGAGAAGCCGAGGTCGAGCATGCGGTCAGCTTCGTCGACCACCAGGAACTTGACCTGGTCGAGCTTGAGTTGCTGCGAGCGTTGCAGGTCGAGCAGACGGCCGGGCGTGGCAACCACGAGGTCGGCGTTCTGCAGCTTGGCAATCTGCAGTTGGTAAGGCATGCCGCCCACCACGTTGGCGATGCGCAGGCCGCGGCAGTGGCGAACCAGTTCGATGGCGTCGTGCGCGACTTGCTGCGCGAGTTCGCGCGTCGGGCACAGGATCAGGGCGCCGGGCGTGGCGGCCTTGAAATGGCGGGCGTTGGTCGGATCCTTGCGCTTCGGCTTCTTGGGCGGGGCTTCGCCGCGGGCAGCAGCTTCGGCGGCCAGGCGCTGGAACTCGGCCTTGGCTTCGGCTTCTGCCTCGGCCTGGCGCTTGAGCAGCGTGTGCAGCACGGGCAGCAGGAAGGCGGCGGTCTTGCCGGAGCCGGTCTGGCTCGAAACCATCAGGTCAACGAAGCGGGCAGCGCCCTCTTCGCCCATGGCGATCGGCACGACCTTTTCCTGCACGGTGGTGGGCTGGGTGAAGCCCAGGTCAGCCACGGCGGCGATCAGCTCGGGCGCAAGGCCCAGCTTGATGAAGCCGTTGGGCTTGGCGGGTTCTTCGGCCGCGGCAGCTTCGGGGGAAGCTGCATCCAGCGCCTCGAGGATGGGCGCCTCGGACATGGTGTCCGTGGCAGCGGTGAATTCGTTGTGGGTAGCGGATTGCACAGGCGCGAACTCGCCCTGCGCTTCAAAAGCGTCGGTCATGAATATCAATCTCAAACGCGAGCGCTGCCGTAGGCGGCGCCCCGTTGGTGGTTAAAAACATCAACCATCCAACGACATTCAACTTCGGGCTGACGCCTGAGGTTGCGGCCCTTTTTGATCAGCGAATGCGATCGGGCGCGGTGTGCAAGATAGGGAGATGCAAGAGACGCTGGCCGGGCTTGAAATACCTTCCCGATCAGCGAAGCCTGCGATTATGGCATGGATTCGGGTTTTTACCTAATTCCCGGCTTTACTCAATCCGTCAGGCGCAAAAAGGTCTCGCGGTAGTGCGCCAGTTCCTCGATGGATTCGTGCACATCGGCCAGCGCGGTATGCGCCTGCTGCTTCTTGAAGCTGCTGTAGGCCGTGGGTTTCCAGCGCTTGGCCAACTCCTTGAGGGTGCTGACGTCGAGGTTGCGATAGTGGAAGTACGCCTCCAGCTTGGGCATGTACTTGACCAGGAAGCGCCGGTCCTGCCCGATGGTGTTGCCACACATGGGCGAGCCGCTGCGCGGGATGTATTTGGCGATGAATTCCAGCAGTTGCTGCTCGGCGGCGGCTTCGTCGAGGGTGGATGCCTTGACCTTGTCGATCAGGCCGCTGCGGCCGTGGGTGCCCTTGTTCCAGGCATCCATGGCGTCGAGCACGGCGTCGCTCTGGTGAATGACGAGCACGGGGCCGTCGATGACGGGCGTGAGGTCGGGGCCGGTAACGACCACGGCGATTTCGAGCAGGCGCTCTTTTTCGGGGTCGAGGCCGCTCATTTCGCAGTCCAGCCAGACCAGGTTCTGGTCGCTTTTCTTCAGGGTGGGCACGGCTGCGAGGGGCGTCGGGTCAAGGGATTCAGGCATCGCAGGATTGTCGTCGAAGGGCTGCGGCCCCAGATAGCGGGGACTAAACTCGCCGCTCCATGTCCTATTCGCTCATCTTCACCATCGCCTTTGCGGCCGCATTGGTTGCAGGCCTGCTCGTGAAGTTCTGGCTGGCCACGCGGCAGGTGCGCCATGTGGCGCAGCACCGCGGCACCGTGCCGGCCGCTTTCGCGCAGACCATCACCCTCGCCGCCCACCAGAAAGCGGCCGACTACACCATCGCCAAGGCGCGCTTCGGCCTGGTCGAGATGGCCTGGGGCGCAGCGCTGCTTCTGGGCTGGACCTTGCTCGGCGGCCTCGACGTGCTCAACAAGCTTCTGCTGGCGTGGATCGGCGGCGGCATGGCGCAGCAGCTGGCATTGCTGGCAGCCTTCGCGGCCATCGGCGGCCTGCTCGAACTGCCCTTCACGCTCTGGCAGACCTTCAGGCTCGAAGATCGCTTCGGCTTCAACAAGATGACCTGGAAGCTCTGGCTGGCCGACACGCTCAAGTCGACGCTGCTGGGCGCGGTGATCGGCCTGCCGATCGCGGCGTTGATCCTCTGGCTCATGGGCGCGGCCGGGCAGCTGTGGTGGTTGTGGTCCTGGGGCGCGTGGATGGGATTCAACCTGCTGCTGATGCTGATCTACCCGACCTTCATCGCACCGCTGTTCAACAAGTTCAAGCCGCTCGACGACCCGACGCTCAAGGAGCGCGTGACGGCATTGATGAAGCGCTGCGGCTTCGCGGCCAAGGGCCTGTTCGTGATGGACGGCAGCACGCGCAGCGCCCATGCCAACGCCTATTTCACCGGCTTCGGCGCCAGCAAGCGCGTGGTGTTCTACGACACGCTGCTGCGCCAGCTCAACGCCGGCGAGGTCGAGGCCGTACTCGCGCACGAACTGGGACACTTCAAGCACCGCCATATCGTGAAGCGGCTGGTCGCGATGTTCGCCCTGAGCCTGGCTGGCTTCGCGCTGCTGGGCTGGGTGTCGACGCAGGTCTGGTTCTACACGGGCCTGGGCGTGCAGCCCAACATGACGGCACCCAACAGCGCGCTGGCGTTGCTGCTGTTCATGATTGCCGTGCCGGTGTTCGGCTTCTTCGTTGCTCCGCTGCCCGCACGACTGTCGCGCAAGCACGAGTTCGAGGCCGACGCCTACGCAGTGGCGCAAACCAGCGGCGCCGACCTGTCGGCCGCCCTGCTCAAGCTCTACCAGGACAACGCCTCGACGCTCACGCCCGATCCGGTGTTCGTCAAGTTCTACTATTCGCACCCGCCGGCTTCAGAGCGCCTTGCGCGCATGACGGCCGCCTGACCCGACTCCCCTCATTTCGAAGAAGCCCATCATGAACAGCATGTTCAAGCCCAAGGACTGGAAGAACCTCCCTCCCCGCAAGGCGCTGAGCGCCACCGAGATCGTGGCCGGCCTGGCGCGCCTCGACGGCTGGATGCTCACCGGTGACGGCGCCAACGTCGCCATCGAAAAAACCTTCAGCTTCGCCAACTACTTCGAGACCATCGCCTTCGTGAACGCGCTGGCTTTCGTGGCGCACACGCAAGACCACCACCCCGACCTGGCGGTGCACTACAACCGCTGCGTAGTGCGCTTCAACACGCACGACGTGGGCGGCCTGTCGGTCACCGACTTCGACTGCGCCCGCCAGGCCGACGCGCTGGTCGCGCCCCCCGCCGCATGACGGAACGAGCCCTTGGCTAAGCCCGGCCGCGCCGCGCCCGCAGCCGCTGCTGCGAAGGCACTCCACGAGGGCCTTGTCGTTGCCAGCCACGGGCGTCATTGCCTCGTCGAAACGCCCACGGGCGAGCGGCTAATCTGCCACCCGCGCGGCAAGAAGAGCCAGGCCGTGGTCGGCGACCGCGTGTACTGGCAGGCCAGCGAGGACGAAGGCACCATCGAGCAGGTGCTGCCGCGGCGCAACCTGTTCTATCGGCAGGACGAGATTCGCACCAAGTCGTTCGCGGCCAACCTCGACCACGTGCTGATCCTGATCGCGGCCGAGCCGGAGTTTTCCGAACATCAGCTGGCCCGCGCGCTGATCGCGGCGGAGGCCGAGCGCATCACGCCGATCATCGCGCTCAACAAAAGCGACCTTGTCGAGCCCTTCGAGCGCGCATGGACCAAGCTGGCACCCTACCGCCGCATGCACCACGGCGTGCTGCCCCTGTCGCTGAAGGCGTCAGGAGAGGCGGACTACGCCTCGCTGATGAAGCTTCTGGCCGGCAAATCCACGCTGGTGCTCGGTCCGTCCGGATCGGGCAAGAGCACGCTGACCAATCTGCTGGTGCCGGGCGCGACCGTGCTGACCCAGGAGATTTCGCAGGCGCTTAATTCGGGCAAGCACACCACCACGAGCACCACCTGGTACTGGATCGATGAAGCCCGCACCACCGGCCTGATCGACTCGCCGGGCTTCCAGGAGTTCGGCCTGAACCACATCGCGCCAATGCAGCTCGCCGGGCTCATGCCGGACATCGCCGAGCATGCGAACGACTGCAAGTTCTACAACTGCACGCATCTGCACGAGCCGGGCTGCGGCGTGATTGCGAACGTGGAAACAGCAAGCAGCGGACCAGGCGCCATCAGCGCGAGCCGCTACAAGATTTATGGCGAGCTGTTTGCCGAGTTGAGCCAGAAGCGGTACTGACCGAAAGGCAGCTTCAGCCGAGCCAGATGCGGTAGGACTTCCAGGTCGGGTCGAAGACGAGATCGAGCGTCACCGGCAGGTCCATGTCGTCCTGCAGCGATTGCGCATGCAAAATCGCTGCCTCAGGGTCGGACACCTGGAAGTGGACGGTGCGAACGCCCTCCTCCAGTACCACGTGCGTGCAGCAGCCTGCTTCGTGCGTCTGCAGCCGCGCCGTCAGCCGGTCTTCGTAGACGCGTGCCTCTTCCAGCTCCTCACCCGATTCGACCGGCACTGCCGTCGACAGGCGATGGCACAGGTCGGCGCGCCCCACCAAGGCCGTGGCCGCGTCATTGCGCATGACGATCACCTCGATCTCGCGGTCGTCCTCGGCCGTGCGCGTCGCGTTCATGCCCGACCAGGCGTGTTCACCCTGGGGAAACACACCGGTGTGGCCGAGTTCGTCGCGCCAGCAGGCGTCGAACACGGGCACGAAATCGTCGAGCGGCACGCCATCGAAATCCGCGTGCGCGTCGGCCTCGACGTAGTCGACCGCCCCGACCTTCACCGCGAAGTCGTACTCGCCCAGGATATGGTCGAGCATGATGAGGCTCATGTGGCGCGCATGGTCCTGCATGTCCATCGGGATGGGCTTGGCGAAGCCGATCTCCAGCGCCACCCGCCCCCGGTAGAGCTCGTGCTTCACAAGGACTTCGGAGCTTGCCAATTCGAAGTCGTTCATGCGCATGCCGAAACCATCGCTCGAACGCTGACGAAAGGCTTCCACCTCGACCTGCGGCAGCTTGGGGCTGCTTTGCACCAGCGCCATCAGATCCTCGAAGTCGTCTACCGAACCGTGCGCCGTCAGCACCAGCTTGAACTCAGGCGGCTCGCCAGCCACTTCGGCCGCCAGCCGCGGAAAGAAGGGTTCGAGCAGTTCGTTCAACCCTTCCATCAATTCGCGAGCGGGCAAGGCGCGCAGGCTCTCGAGCTGGGCGCTCACTGCTTGCCAGAAGCCTGTGCAGGCCGCTGTGCGCGGATCGGTGTCGTGGGTCGGCATCGCCAGGGGTTCCTTCAGGGGTTTGGAGTGAGGATGTCCTGCAGCCGCTGGACCAGCGTGCTGCATTGCTCGCGCGTGCCGATGCTGATGCGCAGGTACTGCGCGATGCGCGGCTGTTTGAAATGCCGCACCAGCACCGCACGCTCGCGCAGCAGGGCCGCCAGTTCGGCAGCGTCGCGCTGCGGATGGCGTGCGAAGACGAAATTGGCCTGCGACGGCAGCACCTCGAAGCCCAGGTCTTCGAGCTGCAGGCCGAGGCCCTCCCGGGTGTCGACGATCTTGTCGCGGGTGCTGCGAAACCAGTCTTCGTCTTCGAGCGCGGCGACGGCGCCGGCCGAGGCCAGCCGGTCGAGCGGGTACGAGTTGAAGCTGTCCTTGACGCGCGCCAGCGCGTCGATGAGGTGCGCCTGGCCGCAGGCAAAGCCGACCCGCAGGCCAGCCAGCGAACGCGACTTGGAGAGGGTCTGCACCACGAGCAGGTTCGGGTGCTTGCCGATCAGCGGCAGCGCACTCTCGCCGCCGAAATCGACGTATGCCTCGTCGACCAGCACCACGCGATCGGGGCAGGCTTCGAGCAGTTGATCGATGCGCGACAGCGGCATGCCGATACCGGTCGGCGCGTTCGGATTCGCGATGACGATGCCTGCGCAACCTTGGCGGGCACGCGCTGCAAGGGCGTCGACATCGATGCGCAGGCCCTCGTCCACCGGCTGCTGCTCGCAGACGATGCCGTACAACTGCGCGTAGACCTTGTAGAAGCTGTAGCTCACGTCGGGCATCAGCAGCGGCTCGGCCTGCTGGAAGAACGCGAAGAAGGCGTGCGCGAGCACTTCGTCCGAGCCGTTGCCCGCGAACACTTCGTCGACCCGCAGGCCATGCCGCCGCGCTACCGCTTCACGCAGCACGAGCGAGGTGGGGTCGGGATAGCGCTCCAGGCCGTTCTCGGCCGCACGCCGGATGGCCTCGATGGCGACCGGCGACGGCGGGTACGGGTTCTCGTTGGTGTTGAGCTTGACGAGGTTCGCGATGCGCGGCTGCTCACCAGGCACGTAGGGTTCGAGCGCGCCGATGCGCGGGCTCCAGAAGGCCGGCACTGGATGTGTCATGGTTCGTTCGCCGCTTCGCTCAACCGAGCAGGCGAGCCAGGGTGAGCAAGGCCAGCAGCACCATCCACATCACGACCGAGCGCCAGACCAGACCCACCACACTGCGCAGGTGGCCGGGCTCGGGCTCGCGCCCCGGCGTGCTGCCGGTGTCGGTGCGGCGGCCGTCGGCCAGCGATTCGCCGGCCTGGGCGCGCGGCAGCGGGTCGGTGACCGGAATCGGGCGCAGCGAACCGCCGCCCAGGCGCACGTTGACCGCACCCGACGTGGCAGCGAGGATCACACCGTCGTTCTCATTGGGAAAACGCTGTGCGTCATTGCGCCAGCAATCGATCGCTTCCTCGAAGCTGCCGACCACCGCGAAACCCAGCGCCGTGATGCGCGCGGGCAGCCAGTCGATCATGTGCCAGGCGCGATCCGCGGCCTGTTGCACAGAAACACTCGACGGCTGCACGGCAGCGCCGTTCTTGTGCGCCCAGTAGCGCGAGACGAACTCGCTCATGCGATAGAACACCGCGCCCGCCGGCCCAAGACCGATGGCCGCAATGATCGAGAACCACGCGAGCACGCCGAACACATGGCGATGCGCTGCGATCACCGAATGCTCGATCACGTGGCGCACGATCTCGCTGCGCGGCAGGTTGGCCGCATCAACGCCCTGCCAATGTGCGAGCAGCGAGCGCGCGAGCGGCTCGTCGCCTTCGTCGAGCGCGTCGCGGATGTCGGTGAAGTGATGGCTGAACTGCCGGAAGCCCAGCGTGACGTAGAGCACCGCAATGCTCCAGAGCACCGCGAACGGCAGGCCGAGCGTGAGCACCAGCAGCCAGTGCACGCCCAGCGCGCCGAGCGTGGGCACGAACACCGCGAGGCCCCAGGCGATCCATCCGTGATGCGGCTTGCCCGCGTCGAAGTTGCGGCTGGTCCAGCGTGTCCACGCCAGCACCGCGCCGTACACGGGGTTGTGCGGGCCCAGGGGCCGCACCTGCTCGATCAGCAGCGCGCACAGGATGGCAAAAAAGCTCATCCTTCGATGATAGCGAGAGCGCCTGAAGGTTCAGGCCATCTTCATTCGAGCCGCGGATTCAGTCAGGCCGCGAGGAAACGATAGAGATTGCGCAGCATGCCCGCGGTCGCGCCCCAGACGAAGCGCTCGTCCGGCCCGTCCTGGTAGGGCATCGAGTACCACTGGCGCCGGGTGCCATCGGGTGCGGGCACGGTGTGGTGGCGGTGATTGGCCGGGTCCATCAGCCATGCGAGCGGCACCTCGAAGGCTTGCGCGACCTCATAAGGATTGATGGTGAGCTCGAAGTCAGGTTGCACCAGCGCAACCACCGGCGTCACGATGAATGAGGTCACCGTCGTGTAGGTCGGCAGGTTGCCCAGAACCTCGATGTATTGCGCCGAGAGGCCGACCTCCTCCCAGGCCTCGCGCAAAGCGGCAGCCGCGATGTTGGCGTCCTCCGGGTCGACGCGGCCACCGGGAAACGCAACCTGCCCCGAATGCGTCGACAGATTCGAGGTCCGCTCGGTCAGCAGCACGGTCGCGCCCTGCGGGCGTTGCACGATCGGCACCAGCACCGCCGCCTGCGCGGGGACACGGTCGGTCATCCGCGGATCACGCCGCAGCTCCGGCGTCCAGGCAGGCGGTGTCGCGAAGCGCGTCCGCAATGCCTGTGCCGTCAGCTGCACGGCCGACACCGCCGGCAATCCCTCGACTCCTCCGGCCACAAACGGCACTTTGCGCGGGTCGAACTGCAGCAGCGTGGGCGGCGCCACGGCGTTGACGGGTTCGACGGATGCGGCCTGCAGAGGAATGGATGAGTTGGTCAAGAGATGAAACGTACCTGAGGCGGAGGAAAGAAAGAAGTAGAGCGGAAAAAAGGAAGGTTGTCGCTGAGCGGGGACAAGAATGCAAAAAGCCGCCAGAGCGGCGGCTTTTCTTGCACGGCAGGCGGACTGCTTACTTGGCAGCCGCTGCAGCAGTCGACTTGCTCGGCAGCTTTTCCTTGATGCGTGCCGAACGGCCACTACGGTCGCGCAGGTAGTACAGCTTGGCGCGGCGCACATCGCCACGGCGCTTGACTTCGATAGCGGCGATCAGCGGGCTGTAGGTCTGGAACGTACGCTCCACGCCTTCGCCACTGGAGATCTTGCGCACGGTGAAGCCGCTGTTGAGGCCACGGTTGCGCTTGGCGATCACAACGCCTTCGTAGGCCTGCACGCGCTTGCGGGTGCCTTCGACAACGTTCACGCTGACGATGACCGTGTCACCGGGCATGAAATCGGGGATGGTCTTGCCGAGACGGGAGATTTCTTCCTGCTCGAGGGTCTGGATGAGGTTCATGATTTCCTGAAAGTCGATCGTGTCGGGCTACACAAAAGGCGCCTTTGGCTTTCACGGGATGACCGGGAAAAGACCGGGCGCGGCCGGGCAGAGGATCGGGGAACCGAGGATTATAGCTTTTTTTTCAGCGCGGCCTCATCAGCCTTGCCAAGACGACCCGCCGCGCGGGCGGCGTCGATCAGGTCGGGGCGCCGTGCGGCCGTAATGGCCAACCGCTGGTCACGCCGCCAGCGCTCGATCTGCGCATGGTGGCCCGAGAGCAGCGGCGCCGGCACGCCCTGCCCGTTCCATTGCTCGGGCCGCGTGTAGTGCGGGCAGTCGAGCAGGCCGTCGAGCGCGGGGTTGAAGCTGTCCTGCACGTGGCTGGCCTCGTCGCCGAGCACACCCGGCTGCAGCCGGGCCACGGCGTCGAGTAGCGCCATGGCTGCAATCTCGCCGCCGGAGAGAACAAAATCGCCGAGGCTGATCTGGTGAGTGACGCGCGCGTCGATGAAGCGCTGGTCGATGCCTTCGTAGCGGCCACAGATCAGCACCGCGCCTTCGCTGGCCGACCACTTCTCGACCGCCTCATGGCGCAGCGCCTCCCCGATCGGAGAAAACAACACGACGGGCGCCTGTGCTCCGCGTGCAGCCAGCGCCGCATCAAGGCAGGCCGCCAACGGCTCCGCCATCATCACCATGCCTGGACCGCCGCCAAAGGGGCGATCGTCCACGCGCTTGTAATTGCCCTGCGCAAAATCACGCGGATTCCAGAAGACGACTTCGACCTGCTTCGACTCGTAGGCACGGCGCGTCACGCCGCTGGCCATGAAAGGAGCGAACAGTTCAGGAAAGAGCGTGAGGACGTCGAAGCGCATGCGCGCAAGGTCCGGATCAGAAATCGGGTTGCCAGTCGACCGTGATGAGACGGCCGGGCAGGTCGACCTTGTCGACGAAGACCGAGACGAAGGGCACCATGCGCTCGATGGCCTTGCCGTCTTCTTCGGCGGTGAGCACCAGCGTGGTCTGCGGGCCGGTTGCGAGCAGCTCGCGCACGGTGCCGAGCACCACGCCTTCGCGGTTGACCACCGACAGGCCGATCAGGTCGACCCAGTAGTACTCGTCGTCGCCGGCCGTAGGAAAGCTCGAGCGCGGCACGAACACGCGCGCACCGCGCAGCGCCTCGGCCGCATTGCGGTCGGGCACGTCCTCGGATGTGGCGACGATGCAGTCGGAATGTTCTTTGGCCTCGCGGATCGCGAGCCGGAAAGCGGTGCTTGCCGAGGCTCCGGGAGCCTGCAGGAACCAGCGCTTGGAAGAAAAAAGCGCCTCGGGCTGGGCGCTGTGGGGCAGGACCTTGAACCAGCCCTTGATGCCCCAGGCATCGGCGATGCGCCCTACTTCAATCGCATCCGCCGGCAATTCGGCGGTTTCGAGTGCGGGCAGCATCGCCGTGCGGACGGCTTAGGCCGCCGCCTTGGGAGCTGCCGAGGCAGCTTGACGGATCAGGCGCAGAACGGTGGGCGAAGCTTGTGCGCCGACGCTCTTCCAGTAGGCCAGGCGGTCCTGGGCGATACGGATGCTTTCTTCGTTTTCCTTGGCGGTCGGGTTGTAGAAACCCAGGCGCTCGATGAAACGGCCATCGCGGCGAACGCGCTTGTCCGACACGACGATGTTGAAGAACGGACGGCCTTTGGAGCCGCCGCGGGAGAGTCGAATGACGACCATGATTTATCCTTGGGTGGTCAGCAGGCCTTATGGATGAAGAAGAGGCCCGCTCACAATGTTCTTCCAGCGTCGAGACACGCGACATGGCCACCCGGCCAGCGACACGCTGAAAAGCCCGCGATTATAGCCCGACCCGCGTTTTCTCCGAATTCCGGCCTTGCGCCACCCGTTTCCACCGCATGCCCCTCACCATCCGCCCCAGCCGCGACGAAGACGTCGAGGCCATCGCCGCCATCTACGCCCACCACGTGCTGCACGGCACCGGCACCTTCGAAACTGAGCCTCCCTCCCCCGCCGACATGGCCGCCCGCCGGGCCGACGTACTGGGCAAGAACCTGCCGTATCTGGTTGCCGAAGAAAATGGCGAAGTGTTGGGTTTTGCCTACTGCAACTGGTTCAAGCCGCGCCCGGCCTACCGTTTTTCGGCCGAAGACTCGATCTACATGTCGGAGTCAGCACGCGGCAAGGGTCTGGGCGCCAAGCTGCTGGCAGCGCTGTCGCAGGCTGCCGAGGCGGCCGGTGTGCGCAAGCTGATCGCGGTGATCGGCGATTCGGCCAACGCCGGCTCCGTCGGCGTGCACCGCAGCCAGGGCTTCACGCACGTGGGCGTGCTGAAAGACTGCGGCTGGAAGTTCGGCGAATGGCGCGATGTCGTATTGATGGAAAAAGTGCTCGGCGAAGGCAGCACCACCAAACCCGAATGAAAAACAAGACTGTTGCCGCCTGGCTCTCCTTCCTCGGCGGCCCGCTCGGCCTGCACCGCTTCTACCTGCGCGGCATGGGCGACTTGCTCGGCTGGCTGCTGCCCATTCCCACGGCGCTGGGCATCTACGGCATCGAGCGCGTGCGCATGTACGGCGTGGACGACGGCGTTAGCTGGGCGCTGATCCCGCTGCTGGGCTTCACCATCGCAGGCTGCGCGTTGATGGCCATCATCTATGGCCTCATGACGCCCGAGAAGTGGAATGCCCGCTTCAACGCCAGCGCGCCGGCCGACGCGGAACCCGGCCGCACGAACTGGTTCACCATCGGTGCCGTCGTGCTCTCGCTCTTCTTCGGCAGCACGATCCTGATGGCCAGCATCGTGTTCAGCTTCCAGCGCTACTTCGAGCACCAGGTCGAAGAGGGCCGGAAGATCTCGCAGTAGCCGTCAGAACAGCTGGATGCTGATCCAGTAGGCAATCGCCGCCACGAACGCCGAGGCCGGGATCGTGAAGATCCACGCCCATACGATGTTCCCCGCCACGCCCCATCGCACCGCGCTCGCGCGCTGCGTCGAGCCGACACCGACGATGGCGCCCGTGATGGTGTGTGTGGTCGACACCGGAATGCCCAGCGCCGTCGCCAGGAACAGCGTCAGCGCCCCGCCCGTCTCGGCGCAGAAGCCGCCCACGGGCTTGAGCTTGGTGATCTTCTGGCCCATCGTCTTCACGATGCGCCAGCCGCCGAACATCGTGCCCAGCGCGATCGCGGCGTAGCAGCTCACGATGGTCCAGGTCGGCGGGCTCGCGTCGCCGGCATTGGCATAGCCGGTGGCGATCAGCAGCATCCAGATGATGCCGATGGTCTTCTGCGCATCGTTGCCGCCATGGCCCAGGCTGTAGGCGCCGGCCGAAACCAACTGCAGTCGCCGGAACCAGCGGTCCACGCGCGACGGCGTGGCGCGCCGGAAGCCCCAGGCCACCACGACCATCATCATCGAACCGAGCAGGAAGCCCAGCAGCGGCGACACGAAGATGAAGGCCACCGTCTTCCAGATGCCCGAGGCCACCAGGCCACTGGTACCGGTCTTGGAGATCACCGCGCCCACGATGCCACCGATCAGCGCGTGCGACGAGCTGCTCGGAATGCCGTAGTACCAGGTCACGAGGTTCCAGCTGATGGCGCCGACGAGCGCACCGAACACCACGTGCACGTCGACCACCCCCGGCTGGGCGATGCCCTTGCCCACGGTGGCGGCCACGCTCAAATGGAAGATGAAGATCGCGATCAGGTTGAAGAAGGCCGCGAACACCACGGCCTGCCCCGGCTTGAGAACCCCGGTGGACACCACCGTCGCAATCGAATTGGCGGCGTCGTGGAATCCGTTCATGAAGTCGAACAGGATCGCCAGCGCGACCAGCACTATCACCACCCAGAGGGCGACCTGAACCGTTGCCATCAGCGCTGCCCGCTCAGGAATTCTCGAGGACGATGCCCTCGATCACGTTGGCCACGTCCTCGCACTTGTCGGTGATCGTCTCGAGCAGCTCGTAGATCGCCTTCAGCTTGATCACCTCGCGCACGTCGGGCTCCTCGCGGAACAGCTTGCTCATGGCACTGCGCATCACGCGGTCGGCATCCGATTCGAGGCGGTCGATTTCCTCGCAGGTCTTCAGCGTGGCCTCGGCCACGGCCGGGTCGGCGATCTTGCCGAGGAACTTGACGGCGTCCTTCAGGCGGTCGCAGCACTTCACGCTCAGTGCCGTGAGGCGAACGATCTCGTCGGTCATGTGGCGCACGTCGTACAGCGCCATGGTCTCGGCCGAGTCCTGGATCAGGTCGGCCACGTCGTCCATCGTGTTGATGAGCTTGTGGATCTGCTCGCGGTCGATGGGCGTGATGAAGGTCTTGTGGATCAGCCGGTTGACGTCGTGCGTCACGCGGTCGGCGGCGCGCTCGGCGTTGTCGACGTCGCGGTTGTACTGCTCGCGCAGGTGCACGTCGCTGTAGTTGGCAACGAGCTGCTCGAAGGCCCTCGCCGCCTCCACGATGCGCTCGGCGTGCTGGTTGAACATCTCGAAGAAATTGCCCTCGCGGGGCAGCAGCTTGCCGAACATGAAAACTCCAGGGGAGCGCCAATCACAGTTTCATGACGCCTTGATGAAAAACCGGCGAAGTTTAACGGGCGCGCGACCCCTGCCCGGCCCGGCCGGCTTTTCGGGGCCGCCGGAACCCCCTCAATTCAGGCTGGCAAGCGCAGCACCGGCAGGTGCCAGCCGCCGTAGATTCCGCCCAGGCGGAGCGCCACGATCAGCAGCACGCCGGCGTGAAAGGCCCAGCGCCGCGGCGTTCCAGCCGCCTGCAGCAGAAGGTAGGCCGCGATGCCCGCGATGGCGGCCGAGCCGTAGATGCCGCTGCTCAGCAGCAGCGGAACGCGGGCGGTGAACACATCGCGCAGCAGCCCGCCGGCCGCACCAGTCATGGTGCCGACCAGCAGCACGACGACGGCCGGCAGGCGCCGCTCCTCGGCCACCTGCGCACCGGTGATGGCGAACAGGCCGAGCCCCAGGGCGTCGGCAACGGCCAGCGCATGCTCCGGCACTGGCAACAGGTGCACCCAGACGATGGTGAGCGCCGCAGCCGCGAGGATCACGTAGACATACCGGGTGTCGCGGATCCAGAACACCGGATGGCGGTCGAGCAGCAGGTCGCGCAGCGTGCCGCCGCCCACCGCGGTGACCGAAGCGATCACCACCACGCCCAGCCAGTCGAGGCCCGCATGGCCGGCCCCCAGCGCCCCACTGACCGCGAAGACCGCCACGCCGGCGAGATCGAGGACGTAGAGCAGCACGGCCTTCAGACGATGCGCTTGACCACCTGGCCCGTAACGCGTGCCAGCGCCGCGCGCGGCACCTTGTCAGGCGCGATTTCGGCGAGCGGCTTCAGCACGAAGGCGCGCTCGCGCATGCGGGGGTGCGGCAAGGTCAGCGTCGGCGTGTCGATCACCGAGTTGCCGTGCATCAGCAAATCGAGATCGAGCGTGCGCGGCGCGTTGGGAAACGGCCTTTCGCGGCCGGCCAGCGCCTCCAGGCGCTGCAACGCCACGAGCAGTTGCTCGGCATCCAGGCCGGTGCGCACCGCCACCACGGCGTTGATGAAATCGGGGCCTTCGGCATCCACCGGCTCACTGCGATAGAGCGACGAGCGGGCCGTCACCACGGTTCGCTGAAGCGCGCCGATGTCGGCCATGGCGGCCTTCACGGCTGCCTCGGCATCGCCCAGGTTGGCGCCGATGGCGATGAAGGCCTGTGCCGTGGGGTAGTCCTCCCGCGGGCCGCGCGGGCTGCGCGAAGGAGCACGGGTGGGCGCGCGGCGCGCGGGCGGTCCGCTCTTGGCGCCTGCAGACGGTGGCTTGGCACCACCACCCGCGCGCGGCGGTGCAGCCTTGGCCTTGGGGCCTGGCTTGCCGTCCTTCGGCCGGTTGGGCGTGCTCATGCGCCTCCGGCGCTCCCGCCGCCCCCACCACCAGCACCGCCACCACCTCCGGTGCGGGGCTTGCGGCGACGCCGGCGCTTGCGCGGTACCGCCTCGCCATCGGGCGGCACGGCGCCGGCTTCTACTTCAACCTCTTCGACTTCGTCGTCCTGCTCCGAATCGGGGGCCTGGCTCTTACGCGCAGCCGGTTCACCGCCGCGCGGCTTCGGCGCCGGGGTTTCGCGCACCCGCACGCGCTGACGCACCTTCTGCTCCTCGCGCACCTGCTCCAGCAGGTCCTGGCGGCGCACGTCGTCGGCGGTGCTGAATTCCTGCCACCACTCGGCAATCGCCTCGCTCACCTCGCCCACGTCGGCGCGCAGGCGCATGAAGTCGAAGGCGGCGCGGAAGCGCGCCTGCTCGACCAGGCTGTAGGGCGTGGAGCCGGTGCGCTTGTCGAAGCGCGGCTGCATCATCCAGATCTCGCGCATGTCGGCGGCCAGCTTGCCGCGGCCCGAGACATCCCCGATGCGGGCGTTGAACACGTCGTCGATGGCGTCCTGCAGCGCCGGAAATGGCGGTTGCGGGCGCTGGCCGTGGCGGCCTTCCTGGCGCTGGGCCCAGCCGTCGCGCACGTCGGCCCACAGCACGCATGCCAGCAGGAAGCTGGGCGCCACGGGCTTGCCTTCGCCCACGCGGCGGTCGGTGTCCTGCAGGGCGGCCTTCACGAAGGGCTGGTCGGCGCGCTCCACCACCACGTCGAGCAACGGATAGATGCCGCGGGCAAGGCCGAGCTTGTTCAGTTGCTCGACGGTCGCAATCGCGTGGCCGGTCTGCAGCAGCTTGAGCATTTCATCGAACAGGCGGCTTTGCGGCACGTCAGCCAGCAGCTTGCTCGACTCGATCAGCGGGGCCGCCGTCTTGGCTTCCATCTTGAAGCCCAGGGCCGCGAGCTTGGCCGAGAAGCGGATGGCGCGAATGATGCGCACCGGGTCTTCGCGGTAGCGCGTGGCCGGGTCTCCGATCATGCGCAGCGTGAGCTTCTGGGCGTCCTTGATGCCGTTGTGATAGTCGACCACGACCTGGTTGGCCGGGTCGTAGTACATGGCGTTGACGGTGAAGTCGCGGCGCGCCGCGTCTTCTTCCTGCGGGCCCCAGACGTTGTCGCGCAGCACCCGGCCGCTGGCGTCCACGGCGTGCTTCATGCTGGCAAGCTCGCCCTTGCTGGTGCGCTCGTTGCCCGCCACCTGCTCGGCCGCGGCGTTGTCCATGTAGGCACGGAAGGTCGAGACCTCGATCACCTCGTGTTCGCGGCCGCGGCCGTACACCACATGCACGATGCGAAAGCGCCGCCCGATGATGAAGGCGCGGCGAAACAGCGACTTGACCTGCTCGGGCGTGGCGTTGGTGGCCACGTCGAAGTCCTTGGGGCGCAGCCCCAGCAGCAGGTCGCGCACCGCGCCACCCACCACGTAGGCCTCGTAGCCGGCCTGCTGCAGCGTCGTGACCACGTTCTTCGCGCGTTCGTCGACCAGGGCCGGATCGATCTTGTGAACCTCTGCCGGCACCTCCTGGCGCTTGCCGAAGCGGCTCTTGCCCTGCGTGCCGCCGGCGGTCTTGCCGAGCAGCTTGTCGATGAATTTCTTGATCATTGTTGGTTGAAAGCCTAGTTCGCTCTTTTATTCGTTCTCGAGCATGGAGCGGATCAGCGGAATGGTGATCGCGCGTTGCGTCTGCAGGGCATAGCCGTCGAGCTGCGTGAGCAGCTCCATCAGGCTGCCGAGGTCGCGGCTGAATCGGTGCAGCATGTAGTCGAGCACGTCGTCGGACAGCATCACGCCGCGCGCATCGGCGGCCTGGCGCAGCACCGCGCGGCGTTCGCTTTCGCTCAGCACCTGCAAGTGGAACACGTGGCCCCAGCCGAGGCGGGTGCGCAGGTCTTCGCGCAGCGGCAGGTCGGCCGGCGGCAAGGCGCCAGCGGCGACCACGCCGCGCTGCAGGGTCTGGGCGTTGACGAACCAGTTGAAGGCCGCGTGCTGCTGCACGGCGGTGTAGAGGTGCACGTCGTCGAGCAGGACGGCGCCCCAGCGCTCGTCGAACTCGGGCGGCTCCAGCAGGCCGGCGTGCAGCCAGCCCACGCTGGCGCCCTGCTCGCGCAGTGCGACACGCACCGATTCGAGCAGATGGCTCTTGCCGCTGCCGCCTTCGCCCCAAAGATAGGTGGGCACCGGCGAGTGCAGCGCGGGGCTGCCGGCGCCGCCCACCCACACTTGCAGGTGCCGCAGCGCCGCCTCGTTGGGGCCGGCAAAAAAGGCGTCAAAGCTGGGGCCCGTCGCAATGCCGATATCGAGCGCGAGCTGTTTCATCCCGGGAAGGTTCATGGAGGGGGCCGCGAGGGCCCTTAAAATCGTGAGGAATTCTATCGGCCCGGCCACCATGGTTACCGGCGCCGCCTTCCGCTCCTACTCTTCGCGTCCTTCCCGACCTCGACCACCCATGACTTCCCCTACGCCCACTCCTCTCAGCTACAAGGATGCCGGTGTCGACATCGATGCCGGCGACGCGCTGGTCGACCGCATCAAGCCCCTGGCCAAGAAGACCATGCGCGAAGGAGTGCTGGCCGGCATCGGCGGCTTCGGCGCCCTGTTCGAGGTGCCCAAGCGCTACAAGGAGCCGGTGCTGGTGAGCGGCACCGACGGCGTGGGCACCAAGCTCAAGCTGGCCTTCGAATGGAACATGCACGACACGGTCGGCATCGACCTGGTGGCAATGAGCGTCAACGACGTGCTGGTGCAGGGCGCCGAGCCCCTCTTCTTCCTCGACTACTTCGCCTGCGGCAAGCTGGACGTGGACACGGCCGCTGCCGTGGTCGGCGGCATCGCCCGCGGCTGCGAACTCTCGGGTTGCGCTCTCATTGGCGGCGAAACCGCCGAAATGCCCGGCATGTACCCGGCCGGCGAGTACGACCTGGCGGGCTTTGCGGTCGGCGCCGTCGAAAAGTCGAAGATCCTCACGGGCCAGAACGTCAAGCCCGGCGACGTGGTGCTGGGCCTGGCCTCGGCCGGCGTGCACTCCAACGGTTTCAGCCTGGTGCGCAAGGTGATCGAACGCGCCGGCGCCGACCTGCCCGCCACCCTCGACGGCAAGCCCTTCCGCGAAGCCGTGATGGAACCCACCCATCTCTACGTGAAGCCCGTGCTCGAAGCGCTGGGCAAGCACCCGATCAAGGCACTGGCCCATATCACCGGCGGCGGCCTGCTCGAGAACATCCCGCGCGTGCTGCCAGAAGGCACCGCCGCCCACCTGAAGAAGGGCAGCTGGCCGCAGACCGAGCTGTTCGCCTGGCTGCAGAAGGTGGCCGGCATCGACGACATCGAGATGAACCGCACCTTCAACAACGGCATCGGCATGGTGGTCGTGATCGACGCGGCTGAAGCCGCCGCCTGCGCCGCTACGCTGCGCGCCGCTGGCGAATCGGTGCACGAGATCGGCGTGATCGCCGAGCGCGGCGAAGGCGCCGCGGTAGTCGTCGGCTGAGCGCCGGCTGCCCATCCACAATGTCCTGAACAGAGCACGCGACGCCCCGGATGGCCAAGAAGCCACAACCCATCAGCCCCGCCGTGACAACGGCCCCCGTCCACCGCCCGGCCGCCTCGCGCGGCGTGATGATCGCAAGCTACCTGCTGATGCTGGCCGCCTTGCTGCTGGTGATGTGGGAGCACCTGCTGCCGGGGCTGCTGTGCGTTTGCATCGGCTTCCTGGCCACGCGGTGGTTCGCACGGGTGCTGAGTGCGGGCATGCGGCGCATTCCGGCACTCGGCGGCCAGCGCGCCGATGGCTGGGCCGGCGTGCTGGCCGTCATCCTCGTGCTGGTGGGGCCGATCGCGCTGATCACGCTGCTGCTGTCGCAGGCCCGCGAATACATCGTCGACGCGCCTGACCAGTACCGCGAACTGCTCGACTACACGGCGCGCACGGTGCTGGAGCTGCGCTCCAAGCTGCCGGTCGAAATCGCTGTCTATCTACCCGAGGGCGCGGCCGAGGTGCAGCGGGTGATCGCCAATTACCTGCGCGCGCAGGCCGGCTCGCTGGCCGTGGCTGGGCGCGCCTGGCTGCACGGCATTCTCTTTTCGTACGTGGGCCTGATCGTGGGCGGCCTGGCCGCCGTGGCGCACGCGCCGCTGCGCCGCCTGCCGCTGGCCGACCAGTTGCACCAGCGCGTGCGGACCTTCGGCGAAGCCTTCGGCCAGATCGTGGCCGCCCAGTTCTGGATCGCGGCCTTCAACACGCTGCTCACGGCCATCTTCCTGCTGTTCATCATGCCGACGTGGGGGGCACACCTGCCGTACACGCCGGCGCTCATCACCCTCACATTCCTGGCGGGGCTGGTGCCGATCGTGGGCAACCTGGTCTGCAACTCGGTGATCACGCTGGTGGGGCTGTCGGTGTCGCCGGTCACGGCGGCGGCGTGCCTGATCTTCCTGATCGTGATCCACAAGGCCGAGTACGTCATCAACGCCAAGGTGGTCGGCGCACGCACGCAGATGAGCGTGTGGGAGCTGCTTGCCGTGATGTTCGTGGCCGAGGCGGTGTTCGGGCCGGCTGGGCTGGTGGCGGCGCCGCTGTACTACGCGTACCTGAAGAAAGAGCTGCAGGCGGCGTCGCTGGTCTGATGCAACCGTCGGGCAGCAATGTCCTGATCTGATCGGTTTTGGTCCGGCCGCGAGCGGACTGCGGGCTGGCAAGGCAGAAGAATAAGCGGCATCATTCACTTTGCCTCTGCGAGCCCCGTCATGAAAACCTGTCTGATTGTGATCGACGCCCAGGAATCGTTCCGCCAGCGCGCGTACTGGTCCGAGAGCCAGGCCACTCCCTACTTCGCCGCGCAGAACGCGCTGATCGAAGGCTGCGCCGCCGCCGGCGTGCCGATCGCGCGGGTCTTTCACACCGACGAGCCCTCCGATGCGAGCAACCCGTTTGCCGTCGAATCGGGCCACGTGCGCCCCATCGGCGGGCTTGCCGACTTTGCCGCAGCAGCCACCTTCACCAAGCACCGCCACAGCGCGCTGGTCAACAGCGGGCTGGACATCTGGCTCACGCAGAACGGCATCGGCCGGCTGATCGTGAGCGGCATCCGCACCGAGCAGTGCTGCGAAACCACAACCCGCCACGCCTCGGACCTGGGCTGGGAGGTCGACTACGTGACCGACGCCACGCTCACCTTCGACATGGTGCAGCCGAACGGCCAGCCGCTTTCAGCCGCCGACATCAAAGCACGCACCGCCACCGTGCTGCAGGGCCGTTTCGCCACCGTCTGCACCGTGGCGCAGGCACTCGAACGGGCCGTGGCGTGAGCGGCATGAGCTTGCGCGTGCTCATCCTCGCCTTCGACGGCGTCGAAGCGCTGGACTTCGCCGGCCCCTTCGAAGTGTTCACCACCGCGAGCCGGGTCAGCCAGCGGATGCAGCCGGGCACCGCGGCGCCGTTCGATGTCGCATCGGTGGCCCACGCTGCACACGGCCAGCCCGTGCAGGCGCGCGCCGGTCTGCAGCTGCTGGCCAACCACACGCTGGCCGACAACCCGAAGGCCGACGTGCTGATCGTTCCCGGCGGCGTGATCGACGCGCCGATGGCCAGCCCCCACACCCTGCGATGGATCGCCCACAGCGCAGCCGGTGCGCAGGTCGTCGCCTCGGTCTGCACCGGCGCCTTCCTGCTGGCCGAAAGCGGCGTGATCACGAACGACACCGTCACCACCCACTGGGAAGACATCGCCGACCTGCGCGAGCGCTTTCCTTCGCTCGACGTGCGCGACGGCCTGCGCTGGGTCGACAGCGGCCGCATCGTCAGTTCCGCGGGCATCAGCGCCGGCATCGACATGAGCCTGCACCTCGTCGAGCGGCTGGCCGGACGCGAACTGGCCGAGCGCACCGCGCGCCAGATGGACTACGCATGGACCCGCAACCCCGGCCACAACCCATCCGCGTAGTCTTCGTCCTCCTGCCCGGCAGCATCGTGCTCGACTGGGCCGGCCCGGCCGAGGCGCTGCGCATCGCCAACCAGCGGCTGCGCGCAATGGGCCAGCCCGAGCGTTTTGCCATCGAGTTCGCGAGCCCCCGGCCGACGACGATGGGCTCGGTCGGCGTCGCGCTGGCCGGGCTTTCGCCCTTGCCGACGCAGTGGGACGGCCCCGGCTGGATCGTGCTGGTCGGCCTGCCCGGCGACACCATCGCCATCGACAACCCCGAGACGCAAGACCTGCTGCACTGGCTGCGCGGCCTGCGCTTCGAACGCGACCGGCTGGAGCTGCTGACGATCTGCGCCGGCGCGGTGCTGGCCGCGCATGCCGGTGCGCTGGCAGGCCGACGCGCCACCACGCACCACCAGCACCTCGAAGAACTTCGTGCCGTGGAGCCGCGCTGCGACGTGGTCAGCAACCGCGTGTTCGTGATCGATCCGCCGCTGTACAGCAGCGCGGGCGTGACGACCGGCATCGACCTGGTCCTGCACCGCATCGCCGGGCTGTGCGGCGAAGCGCTCGCGGCGCAGGTCGCGCAGACCATGGTGGTGGCGCTGCGCCGCGGCCCGCACGACCCGGAGCTGTCGCCCTTTCTCGCCTACCGCAACCACCTGCATGCCGCGCTGCATCGCGTGCAGGACGCGGTCAGCGAACAGCCACAGGCGGACTGGAGCGTGCCGCGCATGGCCGAGGTGGGGCACACCTCGGCGCGGCATCTCACGCGGCTGTTCGTCGAGCATGCGGGCGTGGCGCCGCTGGCCTATCTGCGGCGGCTGCGGCTCGCGGCGGCTCAGCTCGCGCTGGCCTCGGGCGCGAGCGTGACGCGGGCGGCGGAGCAATCGGGCTTCGGCTCGGACACACAGCTACGCCGCGCGTGGCACCAGTTCGGGTTGCCGGGCTCGCCTTCGGAGGCGGGCTCGGCTTTCAAGGCCTGAAAACGCTCAGTGCCAGACGCCGACGGGCGCCGGCCCGGGCACGCGCAGCAGCCTGTCGTCGCCGATCTCCAGCAGCCGGTTGGCCGCATAGCTGTTCTGCGAGTCGGGCTCCAGCGCCGCGCTGACCAGCGGCGACAGCGGCTGCGCCAGCGACACGTAGAAGCTCCCCGGCTGCACCACCGCGCGACCGGCCCGCGGCCGCACGCGGAAGGCGCGGATCGCCTCGCCGTCCTCGATGGCACCACGCGCATCCTGCCGCTGGCCGTCGGTCTGCGACAGGATCTCGTAGCGCTCCACCTGCCAGGGCGCCGCGCTGTCGATGCGCTCCACGCGCACGCCCAGCATCTGCAGGCGCTGCACGGCCGTGGTCTCGCTGGCCGCGAGCAGATAGCCGCACGGGCGCGGGCGCGCGTTGGCAATCTTGAGCGGCTCGGCGGCGCGCCATTCGACGTCGACGGTCTTGTCTTCCCCGGTTTTCGCATCGAGGAATTCGAGGCGCTGCCGCATCGGCGTCTGCCAGGCCTCGACCACCAGATCGCCATGGCACGCCTCGGCCTTGGCGCGCTGGCCAGCCTGCGCGGTGAGCTGCATCAGCGCCGGCCCCTGCTTCGCGGCCGTCTCGATGACGGTGGTGGCGGCCAGTACCTGCGTGTGCACGCGGCGCGCAAAGTGCGCACGCCCGAGCCCCACGCCGCGCACTTCGAGCAGCAGGCTCACGGCCTGGCGCAGCGCGCTCACGTTGCGTCCGGTGTCGGGCTGCACGCCGCCCATCGACACGGTGCGGTCTTCGCTCTTGCCGCCGGAGGTGGTGTGGTACTTGAAGCCCTGCAGTCCGGCCTGCGTGAATGCGGCCTGGATGGCGTCGACATAGTCGCGCTGCGCGCTCAGGGCGATGGCGGAGTCGAGATTGCCCACGGTGGCAGGCTGCAGCAGGCCGTCGTACTTCATGACCGCGCCGAACTTCTCGATCCAGCGGCCGCCGACGGTGAACTCGTGCAGGTCGAGCACCACCTGCGGCTGGTAGCGCAAGGTGGCGGCCGCGAGCATGCGCGCCTCGGGGGTGCGCAGCAGCAGGTGGTCACGATTCACGTCGATGCCGTTGGCGGTGACGCGGGTGAAGCGCTCGGCGCCGTCCGGGTTGCCGCGCGGCACCAGCACCAGGTTCACCTTCTTCAGCAGCGCGGCGCCGGGCTCGCTGGCGAACTGCTGCGCCAATGCCAACACGGCTTCGCCACCGGCCGGCTCGTTGCCGTGCTGCTGGCCGATCACCATCACGGTAGGCCGCGCGGGATCGATTCGCCCCTGCTCGGCCAGCACCACCAGCGGCATCTCGCGCCCCTGCTGCGACAGGCCCAGGCGCTCGACGCGCACGTTCGGCGACTGGCGCGCGAGGTCGTTCAAGAAGGCCAGCACCTCGGCGTGCGAGGGAAAGTCGGTGCGCCCGGCGCGAAAACCCGGCGTGGCGTAACTCACCGGCGGATCGGGGAAACGCGCGGCGATGGCCTGCGGCTCGACCCACGCCTTGGCGGGGTCGAACTGGGCCTGGGCCGAAAGGGCCGGCAGCAGGGCCAGGCAGGAAACGCACAGGAGGCGGAGGGAGGGGGTGCGCAGCATGGCGCGCATTTTCTCCCGGCACCGGTCGCGCGGGCCAGCGCAGCTTCAGCCGGCGTTCAGCTCACCCGGCGGGGCCATCGAGGAGGCAGGCCCGCGCACGCGCGAGCAGCAGGGCCCGCTCGCGCGTGTTGCGCGTGAGCGCCGCGGCGCGGTCGAATTCCTTGCGCGCCTCGTCGCGGCGGCCGAGCTTGAAGAGCAGATCGCCGCGCACGGTCGGCAGCAGGTGGTAGCCCTTGAGCGAGGGCTCGTCCATGAGCGCATCGACCACCTCCAGCCCCGTCGCCGGCCCGAAAGCCATCGACAACGCGACCGCCCGGTTGAGCTCGACGATGGGCGACGGCGTGAGCTCGGCCAGCGCGTCGTAGAGCGCGGCAATGCGGCCCCAGTCGGTTTCGTCGGCGGTGCGCGCGCGGCCGTGGCAGGCGGCGATGGCGGCCTGCAGCGCATAGGGGCCTAGCGCGCCGCCGAGTACTTCAGCACGCGCGAGCGCCGCGAGGCCGCGACGGATCAGCATCTGGTCCCAGCGCGCGCGGTTCTGTTCGAGCAGCAGCACCGGCTCGCCCGAAGGCCCCATGCGCGCGGCCGTGCGCGAGGCCTGGATTTCCATCAGCGCCACGAGGCCGTGCACCTCCGCCTCCTTCGGCACCAGCTCGGCCACGATGCGGCCCAGGCGCAGGGCCTCGTCGCACAGCGTGGGGCGCATCCAGTCGTCGCCGGCAGTGGCCGAGTAGCCCTCGTTGAAGATCAGGTAGATCACTTCGAGCACCGAGGCGAGCCGGGCTTCGAGCTCGTGCCGGCGCGGCACCTCGAAGGGCACGCGCGCCTCGGCCAGCGTGCGCTTGGCGCGCACGATGCGCTGCGCCACGGTGGCCTCGGGCACGAGAAAGGCGCGCGCGATCTCGTCGGTGGTGAGGCCGCCCATCAGCCGCAGCGTGAGCGCCACGCGGGCCTCGGTCGACAGCACCGGGTGGCAGGCGGTGAACACCAGTCGCAGCAAGTCGTCGCCGATGTCGTCGTCCAGCGCGGCATCGACCGCCTCGGCGAAATCGTCTTGCGCCATTTCGTGCTGCGCGTCGATCTCGCGGCCGATTTCGCCGGCCTTGTGCTCGGCCAGCTGCAGGTGGCGCAGGCGGTCGAGTGCGCGGCGCTTGGCCACTGCCGTGAGCCAGGCCGCGGGGTTGTCGGGCACGCCGGATTCGCTCCATTGCTCGAGGGCCGAGACCAGCGCGTCCTGGGCCAGCTCTTCAGCCAGGCCCACGTCGCGCACCATGCGCGCGACGGTGGCGATGATCTTGGCGGACTCCATGCGCCACACCGCCTCGATGGTGCGGTGGATGGCGGCGACGTCCGCGCGGCCCTCTTCCCTGATCACAGCTTTACGGCTCGGTCTTCTTGACCGTCTGCATCGACGCGAACTCGCTGGTCAGCGCCTGCACGTCGGGTGGGTAGTCGCCGATTTCCTGGATCTGGCGCACCTCGATGACTTCGTTGTCGGAGCCGGGGCAGCGGGCGGCCCATTCGATGGCGGCGGCGCGCGAGGGCACGTCGATGACCCAGAAGCCGCCGAGCACTTCCTTGGCCTCGGCGAAGGGGCCGTCGACGATCTTGGGCTTCTTGTCCTTGAAGCTCACGCGCGCGCCCATGGAGGGCGGATGCAGGCCGTCGCAGCTGATCAGCACGCCGGCTTTCTGCATCGATTCGTTGTAGGCCATCATGGCCGACACCGCATCGACGTCTTCGGGGATGGTGCCGGGCGCGGCGGTTTCGTAGCCGTGGGGAATCATCAGCAGCATGAATCGCATGGTGGATCTCCTTGGGTTCGATTCGGTTGCGGCTGCTTCAGCTGCCGGCCTTGGCGCGGGCCTCGGTCTCGGCGCGCAGGCGGTCTTCCTGGGCGAGCAGCTCGGGCGTCATCGAATCGCCGAAGTCGGCGGCCTCGAACACCTGGCGGATCTCGATCTCGCCTTCCTGGAAGGGGCTGCGCTTGATCCACTCGATGGCTTCTTCCTTTGACTTGACCTGGAACAGCCAGAAACCAGCCAGCAGCTCCTTGGTTTCGGCGAAGGGGCCGTCGATGACGGTGCGCTTGGTCGGGCCTTCGCAGCGCACGCGCACGCCCTTGGAGCTGGGGTGCAGGCCTTCGCCCGCCAGCAGCACGCCGGCCTTGACCAGTTCCTCGTTGAACTTGCCCATGGCGGTGAGTATTTCGGTGCTGGGCATCACGCCGGCTTCGGAATCGGCGTTGGCCTTGACCAGAATCATGAATCGCATGTCGTTTCTCCTGAAGGTTGATGAGACTGGGAGCGGCTGACGAATGAAATTTGCCTGCTCCTGTTCACACGTCGGACGAGCGGAAGACGGATCGACACGATCGCATCGATCTATTTGTAATTTTGTGTTTCTGAAATTGAGGCTTCAGGGCAGGTAGCCGCAGAAGCGCAGCACGTGGCCGTCGGGCTCCCGGATCGCGAATTCGCGCAGTCCCCAGGGCTGGGAGGTCGGCGGCTCGATGACCGTCACGCCGCGCTTCACGTAGGCGGCGTGCAGGCCGTCGATGTCCTTGCCCACGTGGATCACGATTTCGCCGCGCCAGGGCTTGGCCTCGCGCGAGTTGCATTGCCACAGCCTCAGGTAGACCGGGTCGCCGTAGCTGCGGTCGCCCTTCTTCACCCGGGCGTAGCTGGGCGGCTCCCCCGCGATGAAGTCGAGCTCGAAGCCCAGCACGTCGCGAAACCAGCGCGCGGCGCGCGACACGTCCGACACCGGCAGCACCGGCTGCACGCCGTGGAATTCATGCAGGGTGCCCAGGTCGGGCGCCGGGCTCACACCGGCCTTGGTGTTCATTTCAGCTGGCCATTCGGCGCAACATGGCGACGCGCTCGGCGATCGCGTCGATGTCGAGGGCGTCCTCGGCCTTCCCCAGATAGGTTTCCAGGTCGCGCACGGCCTGCGCCGTGTTGCCCTGCTCGGCGTGCGCGATGCCGCGGTCGCGGTACTCGCCCCAGGCGCTGGGCAGCAGGGCGATCAGGCGGTCCTGCACGGCGATGACGCGCTGCCAGTCTTCCTGCGCGTGGTGCACTTCCTTCAGGTTGCGCAGCATGCGCGCGATGATTTCGCGCGGGCTTGCGGGCTGCAGGTACAGGCCCAGCGGCACGTCGAAATCGCCGACCAGGCCATTGCTGCGCTTGTAGGGTTCGAGCCGCTCGCCGAGTTCCTCGCGCGACAGCGACTTGCCGGTGAAAGGATCGATCACCACCTGCCCCTTGGGCAGTGTCACCTTGAGCATGAAATGCCCCGGAAACCCGATGCCGCGTGCCTGCAGGCCCAGGCCCTGCGCCAGTTCCATCCACAGCACGGCCAGCGAGATCGGAATGCCGCGGCGGGTGCGCAGCACGGCGTTCAGGTAGCTGTTGTCGGGGTCGTAGTAGTCGTTGACGTTGCCGCCGAAGCTCAGGTCATTGAAGAAGAACTGGTTCAGGGCGCGCAGGCGGGCCAGCGGTGCGGCGTCGGCCGGCAGGCGGCGCTTCAGGCGGGCCAGGAGCTGGTCTACATCGCCAAGCACCTGCTGAACGTCGAGATCGGGGTATTCGTCCTGCGCCAGGCTGGCAGCGGCTTCGAGCAACGGAAATTGATCGTCGCTGCGAACCAGCGATTCGAAATACTCCAGTGCGGTAGGAACCTGAAAGCTGAACGTCATGTGTCTTTGTAGAGGAGCATTCAGGGAGCGTCAAGGCGGAACACGTGCGTATTGCCAACGCCCTGCGCGCTGGCTTCAGCGGCGCAGGAAGCTGCGCAACCGCACGCCGACGGCCGCCAGCACGGCGAAATAGAGCAGCGCCGAGCCGGCGATCAGCGCGGCGAGCAGGCCGATGCGCAGCAGGCGCTGCTCGCGCAGGCCGACCCAGTCGAAATGGCCCGAGCCCCAGAACAGCAGGCCGGCCAGCACCAGCGTACCCGCCAGCACCTGCAGCGCGAACTTGCCCCAACCCGGTTCGGGCTTGTAGCTGCCGCGGCGCATCAGGCCGACAAGCAGCCAGGTCGAATTGACCAGCGCGCCGATGGCGATGGTCAGGGTCAGCGCCGCGTGCTGCAGCACCGGCACCAGGAAGATGTTGAGCACCTGCGTCAGCACCAGCACGCCCACGGCAATGAGCATCGGCGTGCGCGTGTCGTGCTTGGCGTAGTACCCGGGCGCGAGCACCTTCACGGCCACGATGCCGACCAGCCCGACGCCGTAGCCCATCAGCGCCAGGGTCGTGCGGCCCACGTCCTCGCCGGTGTACGCGCCGTTGTGGAAGAGCACCGCCACCAGCGGCTTGGCAAACAGCAGCAGCGCGATGGCGCAAGGCGCGGAAAGCAGCACGACGAGACGAAGGCCCCAGTCGAGCAGCGACGAATAGCGCGCGTCGTCCTTGGCGGCGCGGGCGCCGGCCAGCTGCGGCATCAGCACCACGCCGAGCGCGACGCCGAGCATGGCGGTGGGGAATTCCATCAGCCGGTCGGCGTTGGTGATCCAGGTGACGCTGCCCACCGCAAGGTGCGAGGCGATCTGCGTGTTGATGAGCAGCGAGATCTGCGCCACGCTCACGCCCAGCAGCGCGGGCAGCATCAGCTTGAGCACCTTGCGCGTGGCAGGGTCGGTCCATGCGGTCCGCAGCGCCCGGAAGCTCGCGCCGACACGCGGCATCAGCCCGAGCTTGCGCAGCGCCGGAATCTGCAGGGCCAGCTGCAGCACACCGCCCACCAGCACGCCCACGCACTGCGCATAGATCGGCTCGATGCCCCAGCGGCGAAACAGCGGCGCCCCGACCACGATCGCCAAAATCAGCGCGATGTTGAGCAGCACCGGCGACGCCGCCGGCACCGCGAACTTGCGCCAGGTGTTGAGAATGCCGCCCGCCAGCGCCACCAGCGACATGAAGCCGATGTACGGGAACATCCAGCGCGTCATGATCACGGCCGGGTCGAAGCCGGGCAGTCCGCTCGCCATGGCCCAGACCAGCAGCGGCGCGCCGGCCACGCCGGCCACGCACACGACCAGCAGCGTCCAAGTGAGCAGCGTGGCGACATGGTCGATCAGCTGCCGGGCGCCCTCTTCCCCGTCTTCGGCCTTGCGCGCGGCCAGCACCGGCACGAAGGCCTGGCTGAAGGCGCCTTCGCCGAAGACCCGCCGGAACAGGTTGGGGATGCGAAATGCGACGTTGAAAGCGTCGGTCAGCGCGCTGACGCCGAAAACCGAGGCAAACAGCACGTCGCGCACAAGGCCCGTGATCCGCGAAGCGAGAGTCAGCAGGGAGACGGTGGAGGCGGATTTGAGCAGGGACACGGGGGCCGAGTGTAGGGCCCGCGAAGGTGCCGAAACGGGCCGATTCGGGCGCGAATTGGGCAAAAGGGCCAACCCGGCCTATAATGGAGGGCTTTGCTGCATCATCCTCAGACACCTAAGGAACATTAAATATGGCATCCGCCAAGCCCAAGAAGAAGAACCCGCGCCTCGCCTCCGGCCGTAAGCGCGTCCGCCAGGACACCAAGCTCAACGCTGCGAACACCTCGCTGCGCTCCAAATACCGTACCGCTGTCAAGAACGTCGAAAAGGCTGTTCTGGCTGGCGACAAGACCAAGGCAAGCGAACTGTTCGCGAAGGCCCAGAGCATCGTCGACACCGTCGCCGACAAGGGCATCTTCCACAAGAACAAGGCAGCCCGCGACAAGAGCCGCCTGTCGGCCAAGGTCAAGGCCCTCGCCCTCGCGCCTGAAAAGGCCGCCGCCTGACACCTGTCAGGCAAGCCCGGACCGGAATCCTCCAGTCCGCCGTTTGATCGGGGTGCGCTGCAGCAAAGTGAAAAACCGCCTTCGGGCGGTTTTTTCATGCCCGTTCGATTTGCGCCCCAGGGCGACGGGCAAGAAAAAAGGCCGCTCAGGCCTTCTTGGGGGGGATGGGCGTGTCGGGCACCAGACAGGCCTCGGCCACCTGCAGGTCGTTGTCTCTCGCGAAGTTCACGCAGAAATCCCAGGCCATCGGCTCGGCATCGCGCAGCTCGCGGTTCACGATCACGCACTTCACGCCGTTGATGGTCGTCGGAATGCACCAGGGCGAGTAGCTCAGGTGGCTGCCCGGATAGGCGCCGCCGGGGCGAAAAGAGCACATCACGCCGGCCAGACGCTCGGCCCAATCGCTGGGGCGGAATGTCCGGCCATCCTTGGTGATGCCCTGGATGAAGATTTCTTTGGCAGTGGGGGAAATCATCGTTGAATGAGGCGACCGGAGCGGGTGCTGCGGTGCAGCAAGCGATTCTATCCGCGGCACTTTTTGCATCCTGAACATGGGGCATTGCTGTAATGCGGAATCCTCAACGAAGCCGTCAAACGGCACGCCTAGAATCCGCCTTCCCTATCTGGAGAACCCGAATGAGCGCTACCGCCCAGCCCACCTCGCCCCACGTCATGAACACTTACGGTCGCCTGCCGATCGCACTGTCGCACGGTCAGGGTTGCCGAGTCTGGGACACCACGGGCAAGGCCTACATCGACGGCCTCGGCGGCATCGCCGTGAACACGCTGGGCCACAACCACCCCGAGCTGGTGCCCGCCCTGCAGGACCAGCTGACCAAGCTGATCCACAGCTCCAACTACTACCACGTGACCGGCCAGGAACAGCTCGCCACCAAGCTGACCGAGATTTCGGGCCTCACCAACGCGTTCTTCTGCTGCACCGGCCTCGAAGCCAACGAAGCCGCCCTGAAGCTGGCGCGCAAGTTCGGCCACGACAAGGGCATCGAGCGCCCCGAAATCGTCGTCTACGAAGCCGCCTTCCACGGCCGCAGCATCGCCACCCTGTCGGCCACCGGCAACCCCAAGGTGCAGGCCGGCTTCGGCCCGCTGGTCGAGGGCTTCATCCGCGTGCCGCTGAACGACATCGAGGCGCTGAAGAAGGCCACCGAAGGCAACCCCAACGTGGTTGCCGTGTTCTTCGAAACCATCCAGGGCGAAGGCGGCATCCACCCGATGCGCGTCGAATACCTCAAGCAGGTGCGCCAACTCTGCGACGAGCGCGACTGGCTCATGATGATCGACGAAGTGCAGTGCGGCATGGGCCGCACCGGCAAGTGGTTCGCCCACCAATGGGCGGGCATCAAGCCTGATGTGATGCCGCTGGCCAAGGGCCTGGGCTCGGGCGTGCCGATCGGCGCCGTGGTGGCCGGTCCCAAGGCCGCCAACATCTTCGGCCCGGGCAACCACGGCACCACTTTCGGCGGCAACCCGCTCGCCATGCGTGCCGGCATCGAAACCATCCGCATCATGGAAGAGCACAAGCTGCTCGAAAACGCCGCCACCGTCGGCGCCCACCTCAAGGCCGCGCTGGAGCGCGAAATCGGCGGCCTGCCCGGCGTGAAGGAAATCCGCGGCCAGGGCCTGATGCTGGGCATAGAGCTCGACCGTCCCTGCGGCGTGATCCTGAACCGCGCCTGCGACGCCGGCCTGCTGCTGAGCGTGACGGCCGACAAGGTGATCCGCCTCGTGCCGCCGCTCATCCTGAGCATTGCCGAGGCCGACGAGATCGTTGCCATCCTCGCGCCCATCGTCAAAAACTTCCTGTCGGAGCCTGCCGCCCAATGACGACCGCCACGACGACCGCACCCGCCGCCATCCGGCACTACCTGCAGTTCTCGGACTTCACGGCCGACGAGTACGCCTACCTCTTCGATCGCATGGCGATCATCAAGAAGAAGTTCAAGACCTACGAAAAGCACCAGCCGCTGGTCGACCGCACGCTGGCCATGATCTTCGAGAAGGCCAGCACGCGCACCCGCGTGAGCTTCGAGGCCGGCATGTACCAGCTCGGCGGCAGCGTGGTCCACCTGACCACCGGCGACAGCCAGCTCGGACGCGCCGAGCCCATCGAGGACAGCGCCAAGGTCATCAGCCGCATGGTCGACATCGTGATGATCCGCACCTACGAGCAGACCAAGATCGACACCTTTGCCGCGCACTCGCGGGTGCCCGTCATCAACGGGCTGACCAACGAGTTCCACCCCTGCCAGATCCTCGCGGACATCTTCACCTACATCGAGCATCGCGGCTCCATCCAGGGCAAGACGGTGGCGTGGGTGGGCGACGGCAACAACATGGCCAACACCTGGCTGCAGGCGGCCGAGATCCTGGGCTTCACGGTGCACGTGAGCACGCCCAGCGGCTACGAGGTGGACCAGTCGATCGCCGGCATCCGCTCGGGCGACAGCTACAAGGTCTTCAAGGACCCGATGGAAGCCTGCCGCGGCGCCGACCTCGTGACCACCGACGTCTGGACCAGCATGGGCTACGAGGCCGAGAACGAGGCGCGCCGCAAGGCCTTTGCCGACTGGTGCGTCGACGAGGACATGATGCGCATCGCCCAGCCCGGCGCCCTGTTCATGCACTGCCTGCCTGCCCACCGCGGCGAAGAAGTGCAGGCCGAAGTCATCGACGGACCGCAGTCGGTGGTGTGGGACGAGGCAGAGAACCGCCTGCACGCACAAAAGGCGCTGATGGAGTTCCTGCTCCTCGGCAAGCTCTGACCACCTGAAGCACAAGGCGCAGCCGCATGTCCGATTGCCAGCAATGCGGCGCCTGCTGCGCCAGCTATCGCGTCGACTTCAGCGTGCATGAGCTCGACGACAACGGCGGCAAGGTGCCCTCGGGCCTCGCCGTCGAGGTGAACGACGCCATCTGCCGCATGCGCGGCACCGACCACACGCCCATGCGTTGCGCTGCGCTCACCGGCAAGATCGGCCAGTCCGTGGGCTGCGGCATCTACGAATGGCGCCCCAACCCGTGCCACGAGCTTCAAGCTGGCAGCGACGCATGCGAGCGGGCGCGGGCACGGCACGGGTTGCCGGCGCTGTCGTCGTTGCACTGATCCGTTCAACTCGTCACGTTCGGTGTTGGAAATAACCGACACCACGACCCCTCGCCCGGCGCTAACTTCGCGCCATGGCTCCATCACATCAGCAACGCATCTGGGACATCTCGCCGCCCGTGCATGAAGGCGCGCCGGTCTTTCCCGGCGACACGCCCTACCAGCAGCGCTGGGCGGCGACCATTTCACCGGACTGCCCGGTGAATGTCAGCGAGATCAAGCTCTCGCCCCACGTCGGCGCGCACGCCGATGCGCCGCTGCACTACGACCCCGAGGGCCAGACCATCGGCAACGTCGACCTCACGCCTTTTCTCGGCCCCTGCCGCGTAATTCATGCGATCGACAAGGGCCCGCTCGTCGAGTGGGATCACATCGCCCACGCCGTCGACAGCACCCTGCCCCCGCGTGTGCTGGTGCGCACGTACACCACCATGCCGGTCGGCCACTGGGACCCGCAACTTGCGGCCTACGCCCCCGCCACCGTCGAGCGCCTCGCGGCCATGGGCGTGAAGCTCATCGGCATCGACACCGCCAGCATCGACCCGGCCGACAGCAAGACGCTGGAAAGCCACCAACGCATTCGCCGCCTCGACCTGCGCGTGCTCGAGAACCTCGTGCTCGACGACGTGCCCGAGGGCGACTACGAACTCATCGCGCTGCCGCTCAAGCTGGTCAGCGCCGATGCCTCCCCCGTTCGCGCCGTGCTGCGCGAACTCCCCCGCTGAAAACTCCACCATGACGACCCTTGCAGACTGCCGCGCGCTCGACGCGCAAGACCCGCTGCGCGCCTTGCGCGACCAATTCACCATTCCCGAGGGCGTGCTGTACCTCGACGGCAACTCGCTCGGCGTGATGCCCAAGGCCGCACCGGCACGCATCGCCGAAGTCGTGACCAAGGAATGGGGCGAAGGCCTGATCCGTTCGTGGAACACCGCGAGCTGGTTCGACCTCCCGCAACGCCTGGGCGACAAGGTGGCCCGACTGATCGGCGCCGCGCCCGGCGAAGTGGTGTGCACCGACAGCACCTCGGTCAACCTCTACAAGGTGCTGTTCGCGGCACTCTCGCAACAGAAGGACAGCGGTCGCAAGCTGGTGATCAGCGAGCGCAGCAACTTTCCGACCGACCTGTACATCGCCGAATCGCTGTGCCGCGAGCGCGGCTTCACGCTGAAGCTGATCGATGCGAGCGAACTGCAAGGCCCGGATTCGGTGCTCACCGACGAAGTGGCCGTGCTGATGCTCACGCACGTCAACTACCGCACCGGCGCCATGCACGACATGAAGGCCGTCACCGCCGCCGCGCATGCCGTGGGCGCGCTGACCGTGTGGGACCTCGCGCACAGTGCGGGCGCCGTGCCGGTCGCGCTCAACGACAGCGAGGCCGACTACGCCATCGGCTGCGGCTACAAGTACCTGAACGGCGGCCCCGGCGCGCCGGCGTTCGCATGGGTGAACACGAAGCACGCAGGGCAGTTCGAGCAGCCGCTGTCCGGCTGGTGGGGCCATGCGGCGCCCTTCGAGTTCACGCCGCACTACCGGCCTGCCCCGGGTGTCGGCCGCTACCTCTGCGGCACGCAGCCGATCATCGCGCTGGCCGGGCTCGAATGCGGGCTCGACACCGTGCTCGCGGCCGAAGCCTTCAACGGCACGAACGGCGCGATGGCCGCGCTGCGCACCAAGTCGCTCGCGCTCACCGACCTGTTCATCGCACTGGTCGAAGAGCGCTGCGCCGGTCAAGGCCTCTCGCTCGTCACCCCGCGCGACCACGCACTGCGCGGCTCCCAGGTCTGCCTGAGCCGAGAAGAAGGCGCCTACGCCATCGTGCAGGCGCTGATCGCGCGCGGCGTGATCGGCGACTACCGCGCCGGCGACTCGCAGATGCCCGACATCCTGCGATTCGGTTTCACGCCGTTGTACCTGAGCTTCGAGGACGTGTGGAACTCGGTCGAGCACCTGGCGCAGGTGCTGGAGACGGGCGAGTGGAAGCGCGAAGAGTTCAACCGCAAGAACGCCGTAACCTGAGACGAAGCCAGCCATGAAATCCCGACTGATCATTCTGTACACCGCCTTGCTGATGCTGGCGGCACCCGCCCTTGCACAGCAACCGGCGTTCACGCTGCCGCAACTGAAGGCCTTCGCCGAACTGACGCCCGACGCCTTTCGCCAGCAGATCAAGAGCCAGGGCTTCTCGTATGCCGACAAGACCGTGACCGACGAGGTCAGCATGATCGAGTACGAGAAGTTCGTCGACGGCCAGACCACGCACCTGATGAAGTCCACCTACGTGGAAAGCCGCCGCAGCGAGGACGGCGTGCAGCTCTCGCTGACCGACAAGGCCGCCTTCGAGCGTCTCGTGAAGGAGGCACGCGACACCGGCTACAAGCCGGGCGAGAAGGGCCGCATTCCCGGCGGCGAGACCTACCAGGAATACAAGCGCAAGAACGAGGTCGTGCGCTTCGTCTATCCGAAGAAGGAGTCCGGCATGGGCCTTCCTTCCTATACCGCCGTGGTCTGGCGATGACCCGCCAGCAAACATCATGAGCACCGACAAGTCCCCCGAGAACATCGTCCACGAGGAAAAAGCGCAGCTGGACTTCAGCAAGTCCATGAGCTACGGCGACTACCTGCACCTCGACGAGATCCTCAACGCGCAGCACCCGCTTTCGCCCGCGCACGACGAAATGCTGTTCATCGTGCAGCACCAGACCAGCGAGCTCTGGATGAAGCTGATGCTGCACGAGCTGCGCGCCGCCACCGCCCACATCGCCGAAGAGAAGCTGGCCGACGCATTCAAGATGCTCGCGCGCGTGAGCCGCATCATGGAACAGCTGGTGAGCGCATGGACCGTGCTTTCGACCATGACGCCGCCCGAGTACACGGCGATGCGCCCCTACCTCGCGAACTCCAGCGGCTTCCAGAGTGCGCAGTACCGGTGCATCGAATTCGCGCTCGGCAACAAGAACGCCGCCATGCTCAAGCCGCATGCACACCGCGCCGATCTGCTGGCGCAGGTCGAAGCGGCCTATCGCGCGCCTTCGCTGTACGACGAGTCGCTGCGCCTGCTGGCACGCCACGGCCTGCCGGTGCCCGCCGACCGGCTGGAACGCGACTGGACACAGCCCTACGAATCGAGCGACGGCGTCGAAGCGGCGTGGCTTACGGTCTACCGCAATCCGCACGATCACTGGGACCTGTACCAGCTCGGCGAAAAGCTCACCGACCTGGAAGACGCGTTCCGCCTCTGGCGCTTTCGCCACGTGACGACGGTCGAGCGCGTGATCGGATTCAAGCGAGGCACCGGCGGCACGGGCGGCGTGAGCTACCTGCGCAAGATGCTCGACGTGGTGCTGTTCCCCGAGATCTGGAAGCTTCGCACCGACCTGTAATCTGGAAGACCGCGCGCGAAGTTGGCTCCTACAATCCGCGCGGCACCGGCACTTCAAGACTCGACAAGGCTCTGCGATCCGTCGCCTGGTCTTGTACTGCGGGGGAACCCCGTGGTGGATGGATGGCTACACATTCCGGCGCGTGAGCGGACCTGCGCTACCGCGCAGCCCAGCTAGCGCATCACCGGCTGGTTGAAGGGCCGGTTGCCACCCACCTTCACAGGCCTCGCCATCTTCATTCATGACGCGTGAACTGAGCTACAGCGAATGGATCGCCCACAGCCTCGCGCGCGCATTGCTTGCCGATGCGAGGCAACCCGGCGGCACCGCGCCCGGTGCGTTACGTGCGCGGGCTGCGGCAACGCTGGGCGCCGACGCGCCCTGGCTGAAGCCGCTGGCGGAAGCGCTCGGCAACCGGTCGCGAGCCACTTGGCGACGCACCGACCTGCCCACGCTGGCGAAGGCGATCCATGAAATGCCTGAGTTCGATGCGGCCTTCGAGCAGGACGAGGAGCCACGTGTGCGGCGAATCATCCTCCGGCCCGCGGAGATGTTCCCCCGCCCGATGGGGCTGGACCATTTCGCGCTGCCGAACATCCCGACGCTCGCCGACCTCGCGCAGTGGCTGGAGCTCGACGCGGACCGGCTGGCCTGGCTCACATCGCCGGCACAGGCTTTTCGCGCACCCAGCGATCCCAGCGTGCAGCCCTCATCGCACTACCGCTACCAATTGCAGCCCAAGCGCCTCGGCGGCCTGCGCCTGCTCGAGATTCCCAAGTCCGACCTGAAGCGCGCGCAGCGCCGCATCCTCGACGACCTTCTGCAGCACGTGCCCGTGCATGAAGCGGCGCACGGCTTCGTGCCGGGCCGCTCGGTCGCGAGCCACGCGGCCGCCCACGCCGGCCAGGAGGTCGTGATCGGATTCGACCTGCGCGACTTCTTCCCCGCGGTTCGCGCCTCGCGCGTGCATGCCACGTGGCGCACGCTGGGTTACCCCGAAGGCGTGGCGCGCGCCCTCACCGCACTGTGCACGCACCGCACCGATGCCGCCGTGATCGAACGCCTGCGCGACGACGGCGGGCTCGACTGGATGGGCGCCAAGCGCCTCGCCGCGCCGCACCTGCCCCAGGGCTCGCCCTGCTCGCCCGCGCTGGCCAACCTCTGCGCATTCCGGCTCGACCTGCGGCTCGAAGGCCTGGCATGGGTCTTCGGCGCCACCTACACGCGCTATGCCGACGACCTGGTGTTCTCCGGGCCGGCCTCGCTGCGCGCGCGGTTCACCGCCTTGCGCGCCTGGGTCGACGGCATCGCGGCCGACGAGGGCTTCGAGCTGCACCCGCGCAAGGTGCGCTGCATGCCTCAACACCGCCAGCAGCGCGTGACCGGCGTGGTCGTCAACGACAAGGCAAACGCGCCGCGCGAAGACTTCGACCGGCTCAAGGCCGTGCTGCATCGCTGCGCGCTCGACGGCCCCGCCGGCCAGAACCACGCAAAGGCGGCTGACTTTCGCGGTCACCTGCTGGGCCACATCGCATGGATCGGCCAGTTCAGCCCGACGCGCAAGGCCCGGCTGATGAGGCTTTTCGACCGCATCGACTGGACGAGTACCACGCAAACGCCCTCATGAAGCTGGGGTGGACCTGATTGTTCCGTCGGCGCAAAGCGCTACAGTTTTGAAAACAACGGAGGCCCCCGCCATGCACGACATCCGGTTCACACCCGACGAGCTCTCCACCCTGCGCGAACATGGCGTCGTGCTGTTCGCCGACCGCGTGATCTTCGACGCGCAGCCGCCAATGCCGCCGCAGCAGATCGACGCCGTGCAGGCCCTGTGCGCAGGCCCCATTCCCGAAGCGCTGCTCACGCTGTGGCAGCAGACGGCGGGCGGTCGGCTCGACTACGACCTGTCGCTCGAAATGAACGGCAACCTCGAAGCCATCAGCTGGAACGAGCTGTTCTGGAACGGCAGCGACGGCTACCACGACCTGCAGGGCTGGATCGAGCACGAACTGGAACTGGTCAAGGAAGCCGCCGAGGACGGTGGCAAGCCATCGAGCGGCAAGCTCACACACCTGCCCTTCGGCGGCTTCGAGTACACCGACCGCGTCTACGCGGTGGTCGAACCCGGTGCCGGGCACGGGCAGATCGTCGCGTGGAAGAAGGGCCTGCCACCGGCCTGGACGCACGCGCTGCATGAAGACAGCGTGAACACCATCGCGCCCGACCTGCGCGGCGCATTCGTGGCGCTGCAGCTCGACGAAGACCCGCTGGCGCCCACGAGCGACTACTTCTCGGGACAGACGCTGCTCGGCTACCTCGACGACCGCCACCAGGACCACGGGCTCGACCTCGACCTGATGGACAAGCTGGTGACCTTCTATTGCCACGCCGTGGTCGACTGGCGCACGCCGCTGGCCGAAGGCACGCTGCGCCACCATCCGTCGATCGCGCGCGTGGCCTTGCGCCATGCCATCGCGGCCGACGACGCCGGGCTGGTCGCCGAACTCGCCGCCTCGGGCGTGGGCTTCGACGGGCCGCATCAGGGCAGCGCGCTCGCGACCGACGTCGCGGTGGGGCACGGCGCCTTCGCCGCCGCAGCAGCGCTGGTGCGCGCAGGCGCGCCGGTGGCGGCCGACGCCCTGCGCAACATCGACGGGCAGATCGCTCCCGAACTCACGAGCGCGTTGCTTGCCAACGGCGCGGAGCCCAACGTGACGGCCATCGTCAAGTGCGCGGCGTGCGGAGCGCCCGCAAGCGCGCACCTGATCGCTGATGCCTGCGCGCAGGCGGGCATCGATGTGGCGCCCGCATTCGTTGCGGAGCGCGATGCGATGCTGCTCGAACTGGAGACCACGCTCGCGCAGATGCAGGACGGCACGCACGGGCACTACCTCGGACAAGAGGGGCTCGCAGAACGCATCGAGCACCTTCAGACATTCCGGCTCTGAAAGGCGCCGGCGCGCCGTTCGCTCAGCCGCCGTACAGCCAGGGCTGGTCGAGCAGCTTTGCGCCCAGCAGGCGCATCGCCATGTCGCGGCCCAGGCGCACGGCGCCCGTGGCATGGAAGATCTCGCCGTTGCGGCGCGCACGTGCCTGCACCTGCGCGTTGCGTGCCCAGCGCGCCTCGGCATAGCGCGCGAAGGCAGCGGGCACATCGGCCGCACTGCCGTCGGCTAACGAATCGGCCAGCGCCACCGCGTCTTCGATGGCCATGCCCGCGCCTTGCGCGAGGTACGGCACCATCGGATGCGCGGCATCGCCCACCAACGCGACACGCTCATGCGCCATCTCGGCTGCGCTGGTCATGGGGGCGCGGTCGCCGAGCGACCATGCGCGCCAGCCGGGCATGGCATCGAGCAACGACTGCAGTCCGGCGCAGCTGCGGCCCATGGCCTGCTTCAGGGCGGCGATGCTGCTGGACTGGTCCCAGTCGCGCGCGTCGCCGGCCGGGGCCGATTCGGCGATCACCACCACGTTGAGCCAGTCGCCGCCGCGCACCGGGTACGCCACGGCATGCAGGCGTGGACCGAGCCACACATCGACCCGCTTGCGGCGCAATGCGGCGGGCAGGCGCGATTGCTCGATCAACGCGCGCCAGGCCGTGTGGCCGGTAACGCGCGGTGGCTGCGCGGCAGACGCGCAATCGAGCTGCCTGCGCACCATGCTCCAGAGGCCGTCGGCTCCGACGATGGCTTCGCCCTCCCAGGCGCGCGCGTCGGTGCTCGACAGGCAGACGAGGTCATCGCTGGTTTCCACCTGCCTGATCTGCGCGCCAGTCACGAGCGTGCCGGTGCCGCGCGCACGCACGGCATCGAGCAGCAGGCCATGCAGGTCGGCGCGATGCACGCAGAAGTAGGGGGAGCCGTAGCGCTGCTGCATGGCATCGGCCAGCGGCATGCGGGCGAGTTCGGAGCCGCTTTCGGCGCTGTGCACCACCAGTGCATCGGGCCGCGCCGCGATGGCCGCGAGCCCGGGGCCCAGGTCGAGTTGCTGAAGACGCCGCGTGGCATTGGGCCCGAGCTGCACGCCGGCACCGATTTCGCCGAAGACGGCCGCCTGCTCGAAAACGTCGACCCGGTGCCGACCCTTGGAAAGCGCCAGCGCAGTGGCCAGCCCCCCGATGCCGCCCCCGGCGACGAGGATGTGCGCGGACATCGGTCTCAGCGGCCGTGCATGGACGGGCTGATGGTGGCCTGGTCGGCTTCCGGTTGTTTGAGAGGTGTCTTGGGGCCGCAGCTTCCGCAGCTGTCGCACGAGCCGCAGCCCGAGGTCTTGGCGAGCGATGCAGCCAGTTCCTTGGCGCGTTCTTCGTCGACCCAGCCCGCGCGATGCGTGCCGGCCGCGAGCTTCTGTGCCGCGCCGCGGCGCCAGCCTGCGGGCATCCAGCGCCAGACCGCGTAGAACGCGGCGGCCGCGACGATCAATCCGACGATCAGTTGCTGTGCCATTTCTTCTTCAAACCTTTCATGACAGGTTTTAACCCGCTCCGAGTGCCACCGCAACGCGGTAGGTGATGAAGCAGGCCATGTAGGCCAGCGCGAACAGGTAGCCAGCCATGATCCAGACGTACTTCCACGAGCCCGTCTCGCGCTTCACCGCAGCCAGCGTCGAGATGCACTGCGGCGCGAACACGTACCAGACCAGCAGCGACAGCGCGGTAGCCAGCGACCAGCTGCCGGCGATGAGCGGCTCCAGCTGGCCTGCCACGTCATCCCCCGTGGCCGACAGCGCGTACACCGTGCCGAGCGCACCCACGGCCACTTCGCGCGCCGCCATGCCCGGCACCAGCGCGATCGAGATCTGCCAGTTGAAGCCGATGGGCGCGAAGATGTGCTCCAGCCCACGGCCGATCATGCCGGCCAGGCTGTACTGGATGGCCGGGCCGGTCGCGCCTTCTGGCGGCGACGGGAAGGTGGACAGGAACCACAGCAGGATCGTCAGCGTCAGGATGATCGTGCCCACGCGCTGGATGAAGATCCACGCACGCTCGTACAGGCCCAGCGCCAGGTTGCGCGGGTTCGGCCAGCGGTAGGCCGGCAGCTCCATCAGCAGCGGCGAATGCTGCGTGTTGTCGCGGAAGCGCTTCATCACCCAGGCCACGGCCATCGCCGAGACGATGCCGAACACATACAGCGCGAACAGCACCACGCCCTGCAGGTTGAACACGCCGCCCACGGTGCGCGCCGGAATGAAGGCCGCGATGAGCAGCGCATACACCGGCAGCCGCGCCGAACAGGTCATGAGCGGCGCGATCATGATGGTCGTGATGCGGTCGCGCCAGTTGCTGATGGTGCGCGTGGCCATCACGCCCGGAATGGCGCAGGCAAAGCTCGACAGCAGCGGAATGAACGAGCGGCCCGACAGGCCCACGGTGCCCATCACGCGGTCGAGCAGGAAGGCCGCGCGCGGCAGGTAGCCCGAGTCTTCCAGCGCAAGAATGAACAGGAAAAGAATCAGGATCTGCGGCAGGAAGACGATGACGCCGCCGACGCCTGCGATCACGCCGTCGACCAGCAGGCTCTGCAGCATGCCCTCGGGCATGGCCGTCTTGAGCAGGTTGCCGAGCCCCTCGGTGCCGGCCTTGATGGCGTCCATCGGCACGTTGGCCCAGCTGAACACGGCCTGGAACATCAGGAACATGGTGACGGCCAGCACCAGCATGCCCCACACGGGGTGCAGCACCACGCGGTCAATGCGGTCGCTGGTGGCAAGGCTGCCGACCGGCTCCTTCACCGTGAGACCGAGGATGCGGCGCACCTCGCGCTGCGTGGCCAGCACGTCGTCGAGGCCCGGCGCCTGCCAGGGCTGCGGCGTGGCGGCGGCCACTGGCGTGTCGAGCGCTGCGAGCAGGCCTTGCGCGCCGCCGGTGTGCACGCCGACGGTTTCGATGACGGGTACGCCCAGTTCGCGCGAGAGCACGGCCGTGTCGACCACGATGCCCTGCTTCTTCGCCATGTCGGTCATGTTGAGCGCCACCACCATCGGCAGGCCGAGCCGCTTGGCTTCGATCACCAGCCGCAGGTTCAGGCGCAGGTTGGTGGCGTCGGTGACGCACACCAGCAGGTCGGGCAGGGCTTCCTTGCTCTGGCCGGTGACGATGTCGCGGGTGACGGCTTCGTCGGCGCTCAGCGCGTTCAGGCTGTAGGCGCCCGGCAGGTCGAGCACGAACACGCGACGGCCCGAGGGCGTGCGCAGCGTGCCCTCCTTGCGCTCGACGGTCACGCCGGCGTAGTTGGCCACCTTCTGGCGGCTGCCGGTGAGCAGGTTGAACAGTGCGGTCTTGCCGCAGTTGGGGTTGCCCAGCAGGGCGATGCGGCCCGGCTGCGCGGTGGCGGCGAGGCGGCCGGGGCCCTGGATGACGGCTTCAACCATGGTTTGTGGCTCCCGGCGTGACGTGGATCAGCGCGGCCTCGTGGCGGCGCAGTGCGAAGGTGGTGTGGCCGAGGCGCACCGCCAGCGGCTCGCGGCCCGGAATGCCGCTGGCGACGATGCGCACGGCCTCGCCCGGCACGAAGCCGATTTCTGTCAGGCGCAGGACGAGCTCACGGTCGTCGGCGTTGTCGGGGCGCGCCACGTCGAGCACGGTGGCCCACTGGTTGTTCGGAAGCTGGTCGAGGCGCAGGGCGACGGCGGTGGTCGGCGCTGCGCCGAAATCGTTGGTTCGCACGGTGAGAGGACGCCCGGGATATCGGGCGCGCCGGTAAGCAAAACCTAGATGCTAGCAATTCTCACTCACAAATACCTGACCAACCCCTCGAAATCAGGCTCTATCGACCCAGAAACACCAAGAAACCGGCTCAAGGCCGGGTCTCAGGTGCCTCCCCCGGTAGAGGGAAGACCACCCTGCGGGTCGATCGAGACGACGCGAGCAGTCACTGACGCACCGTCGATAACGAGTTCGGCGACGGAAATCGGCAGCTTGAACCGCCGCGGGCCCGCACTACCCGGATTGACGTAGAGCACACCAGCGCGCTCTTCGACTTTCGGCTTGTGCGAATGGCCCGAGACGACCACGCGCACGCCGGCTGCGGGCGGGTCGATGTCGAGCTGCGCAAGATCGTGAATGGCATAGAGGTGCACGCCGCCGAACTTCACAAGTTCGGTTTCCGCAATGGCATCTGCCCAGGGTTCGCGGTCGTTGTTGCCTCGCACGACCGTCAACGGCGCAATGGCCGCGAGCGCTTCGAGGATGCCGGCGCTGCCGATGTCGCCACCGTGCACGATGAAGTCGCTGCCCTTCAGGAAGGCGATGGCCTCGGGCCGCAGGAGCCCGTGCGTGTCGGAGATCAGACCGATGCGAAGCATGGGCAGAAGAAGAAAGTTATTCAGGCAAACCCGGGGCGACAGCCGGCAAGAAGCACGGCCCCCAAGGGCATGATCGACGACATGCCCGAAGACATCATCGCACCGCAGCAGCCTCCCGAGAACACCGAAGAAGCATCCGCTTCGCCTCCGCCCACGCAGGACACCCCGCCGCGCGCGAGCCTGTTGCACTGGCTGGTCGGCGGCCTGCGCGCCTCGCTCCTGCTGGAGCCGCGCGTCGATGCACGACCCGCGCCCTGGCAGTTGCTGCTGCTCGTGCTGCTGCCCGAACTCGTCTGGACTGGCTTGGCGCGCCTCGAAATCGCCGGCCCCGCACGGCTCTACGAAACCGTCGGCCTCAACACGCTCTGGGTGCTGGGCGTGCTCGCGTGGCTGGGCTGGTTCGCGCTGTCCGGGCGGGCCCGCGGCGGCGGACTGGCGCGCTGGTTCGTGCTGGCCACCTGGGCGATGTTCCCGGCCAACCTGGCGCTCGGCATGCTGGCGCTGGGCTACACGCGCGGCTGGTTGCCGTCGGCGATCGCCACCTCGCCCGGCTATTGGGTGGTCTTCGGCCTGGGATGCGCGTGGATGGTGCTGGCGCTGGTTCGGTTCACCGCGCGCGAAGCCGGCGCGCGCTGGCGGCTTGCGATCTTCGCGCCCGCGTTCGTCGCCCTGCTGACGCTGACTTTCTGGCAATCGCTCAACACGCAGGACCGCATGTGGCAGCCCGATGCCACCAGCGCATCCACCCAGCCCGAGCGTCCGCGCATGCAGCTGACGCAGGAACTCTTCGAGGAGCAACAGGCGCTGTGGGAGCGCACGGTCGCGGCCCTGCCCGCCGGCAAGCCGGGGCAAACCAACGTCTACGGGCTGGTGTTTGCGCCCTACGCGTCTGAAGACGTGTTCCTGCGCGAGAGCAACATGGTCACCCAGTTGCTGGAGGAACGCTTCGACGCCAAGGGCCGCGTGATCCACCTGATGAACCACGCGACCACAGCCGAGACGCTGCCCTGGGCCACCCCGCTCAACCTGCAGCGTGCCATTGCCGCGCTGGCCGAGCGCATGGACCGCGAGAACGACGTGCTGATCGTCTACCTCACCTCGCACGGCGCGCGCGACCACCAGCTGGCCGCCGCGCACTGGCCGCTGGCCGTGCCCTGGCTCACGCCGGAAGAACTGCGCGAAGCGCTCGACGAAGCCGGCATTCGCCACCGGGTGGTGGCGGTGTCGGCCTGCTATTCAGGGGGTTGGATCGAACCTCTGGCCAACGAAAACACGCTGGTGATGACCGCCGCCGACGCCACGCACACCTCGTACGGATGCGGCCGGCTGTCGGAGCTGACCTTCTTCGGCCGCGCGATGTTCAACGAGGAACTGCGCAAGACCCGCTCCTTCGAAACCGCCTTCGCGGCGGCCGTGCCGCTGATCAAGCAGCGCGAGATCGAGGCCGGCAAGGAAGACGGCTTCTCGAACCCGCAGATCCGCGTCGGCGAAAAGATCCGCCCGTTGCTCGACCAGCTTGCGCAGCGACTCGACGCCGCCTCGAAGTAGCAGCGTCGACGGGTCTGCTCCCGGGAGTTACTCCAGGAGCTGTCGCAGCACGAACGGCAGGATGCCGCCGTGCTTGTAGTAGTCGACCTCGATAGGCGTGTCGATGCGCAGGCGCACCGTCACCTCCTGGTGCGTGCCGTCGGGGCGGTGCACCACCAGCTTCACGTCCATCTGCGGCTTCAGCTCGCTGCCGATCACCACGTCGATCTGCTCGTCGCCCGTGAGACCCAGCGTCTGCCATGAATCGGCGCCGCGGAACTGCAGTGGCAGCACGCCCATGCCGACCAGGTTGGCGCGGTGGATGCGCTCGAAGCTGCGCGCCACGACGGCCTTGATGCCCAGCAGCTGCGTGCCCTTGGCGGCCCAGTCGCGCGAGGAACCGGTGCCGTACTCTTCGCCGCCGAACACCACCGTGGGCACGCCCTGCTCCATGTACTTCATGGCGGCGTCGTAGATGAACATCTTCTGGTTGCCCGGCTGGAACAGCGTGACGCCGCCCTCTTCCTGCGTGCCGTTGGCATCCGGCGGAATCATCAGGTTCTTGATGCGCACGTTGGCAAAGGTGCCGCGCATCATCACGTCGTGGTTGCCGCGGCGCGAGCCATAGCTGTTGAAGTCGGCCTTGGGCACGCCGTGCGCCTTGAGCCAGATGCCCGCGGGCGAACTTTCCTTGATGGAGCCGGCCGGCGAAATGTGGTCGGTGGTGATCGAGTCGCCGAACAGCGCCATCACGCGCGCGCCCTTGAAGCCTGCGTCCGACGCGTGCGGCTTCATCTTGAAGCCCTCGAAGAACGGCGGCTCGGCAATGTAGGTCGACTTCGGCCAGTCGTACACCTGGCCATCGGTGCCCTTGATGCTGCTCCAGAACTTGCCCGGGTCGGTCTTGACCTTGTCGTAATTGGAACGGAACGACTTGGCGTTCATCGCGTAGCGAAGGTTGTCGTCGATTTCCTTCGGCGTGGGCCAGATGTCGCCGAGGTACACGTCCTTGCCTTTCTTGCCCTTGCCCACGGGCTCGGTCATCAGGTCGGTCATTACGTTGCCGGCGATGGCAAAGGCAACCACGAGCGGCGGCGAAGCCAGGAAGTTGGCCTTCAGGTTCGGGTGGATGCGCGCCTCGAAATTGCGGTTGCCCGACAGCACGGCCGCGCCGATCAGGTCGTTCTTGGTGATGGCCTCGTTGATCTCGGGCGTGAGGTCGCCGGCGTTGCCGATGCAGGTGGTGCAGCCGTAGCCCGCAAGGTAGAAGCCGAGCTTTTCGAGGTACGGCAGCAGGCCTGCCTTCTCAAGATATTCGGTCACGATGCGCGAGCCCGGAGCCAGCGAGGTCTTGATGTGCGGCTTGACCGTGAGGCCAGCCTCGACGGCCTTCTTGGCCAGCAGGCCGGCGGCCAGCATCACGCTCGGGTTCGAGGTGTTGGTGCACGAGGTGATGGCCGCAATCAGCACGTCGCCGTTGCCGATGGTGACTTCGCCCTTGGGCGCCGAAGGCGCGGTGGCACTCACGTGCGCGGCGGCGTTGGTCGAGCGGTTCGCCACCATCTCGACCACGTCGAGCGGTGCGCCTGCTGGCGGCGGGGCGGCTTCTTCGTCACCGGCCTTGCCGGCCGCGACCAGCGGATAGCGCAGCTTGAGCTTGTCGGCCGGCTGGTTGAAGCCGTTGGCGTCGTTGGGCTTGCTGTAGAGCTCCGAGAACTTGGTGGAGAGGTGGCCGAGGTCGATGCGGTCCTGCGGGCGCTTCGGGCCGGCCAGGCTGGGCGAGACGGTGCCCAGGTCGAGCTTGACGATCTTCGTGTAGTCGATGTCGCCCGGGTTGGGCATGCCGTAGAGGCCCTGCGCCTTGTAGTAGGCGGCGAAGCGCTCGACCTCTTCCTTGGTGCGGCCGGTGCCTTCGAAATACGCCACGGTCATGTCGTCGACCGGGAAGAAACCCATGGTCGCGCCGTATTCAGGCGCCATGTTGCCGATGGTCGCGCGGTCGGGCACGGCAATGGATGCGGCGCCGGGGCCGAAGAATTCGACGAACTTGCCGACCACCTTTTCAGCCCGCAGGATGGAAGTGACGTACAGCACCAGGTCGGTTGCCGTGACGCCTTCGCGCAGCTTGCCGGTGAGCTCGAAGCCCACCACGTCGGGCGTCAGCATGTAGACCGGCTGGCCCAGCATGGCCGCCTCGGCCTCGATGCCGCCAACGCCCCAGCCGACCACGCCGATACCGTTGATCATGGTGGTGTGGCTGTCGGTGCCGACCAGCGAGTCGGGGTAATACGTTGGTTTGTCGTCCTTGTCGCTCGGGCTCTTGTAGACGCCGCGTGCAAAGTATTCGAGGTTGACCTGGTGCACGATGCCGAAGCCCGGCGGCACGACGCGGAACGTGTCGAAGGCCTGCATGCCCCACTTCATGAACTGGTAGCGCTCGTTGTTGCGCTGGAATTCCAGCTTCATGTTCAGGTCGAGCGCCTTGGGCGTGCCGTAGTAGTCGACCATCACCGAGTGGTCGACCACCAGGTCGACGGGCACCAGCGGCTCGATGGTCTTGGGCGACTTGCCCAGCTTGGCGGCCACGCTGCGCATGGCGGCCAGGTCGGCCAGCAGCGGCACGCCGGTGAAGTCCTGCAGCACCACGCGGGTGACGACGAAGGGAATTTCGTCTACGCGCTCGGCGTTGGGCGCCCAGTGGGCCAGCTCTTCGACGTGCTTGGCCGAGACTTTCTGCCCATCGCAATTGCGCAGCACCGATTCGAGCACGATGCGGATGGAGACGGGCAGGCGGTCGATGGTGGGGTATTGCTTGGCCAGTTCCTTCAGGGACCAATATTTGCCGGACTTGCCTGACGGGGTCTTGAAGGTCTTGAGGGTGGACGCAAACGCATGCGCCGGGGCTTTGGCCATGGAGAGACTCCTGTTTGTTCGTGGAAGCCTCTCAAAGATATCAGGGATCAATGTCAGCCGTTGTAGTCGGTCTTCTCCGATCCCGCCTTCTGCCGCCCTGTTCCTCATCGCGAAAAATGCCGGGTAAAGGGGTGTCGCCGGCATTTGCGCGAGATCGGATCACCAACGACCGGCCGGCGTCAGCCCGGTGACCGCGCCTGCACTGCCGCGGGTGCGGCGCAGGCCAGTCCATTGCAGCTCGGCCAACACAACCACGCACGCCACCTGCGCCAGCACCCAGGCCATGCCCAGCACAGTGATCGCAAACATGCCGCTCACCAGCAGCGCGATGCACGCCACGGCCCAGCCGAAGTTGCCGGCGACGACCAGGCCGATCAGCGTGCGTGGCGGCGTGCTGCGGCTGGCCATGAAGGCCGCGGCGGCGGCATAGACCAGCAGGAACACGCCCGTACCCATGAGCAGCGGCGCCGGCAGCCCGGTCAACCCGGCCAGTGCGCCGGTGAATGCCACCTGCAGCGCGCCGGTCGCGGCGCAGGAGGCGGCGTCGGCCCACATCACGGCGGGCAGGAAGCGGGGGGATGCGAAGACGGACATGAGGATCTCCTTGGTGGTTACGCGGCAGGCCAGTCCTGCCGCGTTGGAGCCAATGATTCCGGCCAGCATGGATCGCGTCGATGACCTGTGAGGTCATGGCGCCGCGCCGCTGCCACGCCAGAATGCGCCTCATGAACACCACCCACTCCCACCCGACCAAGGCCAGCCAGCCCGGCGCGCGCGACCCGTTCGGCGCCCACCTGCGGCACTGGCGCACCCACCGCCGCCTGAGCCAGCTCGACCTGGCGCAGGAGGCCGAGGTCTCGACCCGCCACCTGAGCTATGTTGAAACCGGCCGCGCCGCGCCGAGCCGCGAGATGGTGCTGCGCCTGGCCGAGCGGCTCGAGGTGCCGCTGCGCGAGCGCAATGCGTTGTTGGTGGCCGCCGGCTTCGCGCCGATGTATCGGCAGCGCTCGCTCGATGATCCGGCAATGGCCGCGGCACGCCGCGCTGTCGACTTGGTGCTGAAAGGCCACGAGCCCTTTCCCGCGCTGGCCGTGGACCGCCACTGGAACCTGGTCGCGCACAACGCGCTGGTGCCGCTGCTGATGGAAGGCGCATCGCCCGAGCTGCTGAAGCCGCCCATCAACGTGCTGCGCCTGAGCCTGCACCCCGACGGCGTGGCGCCGCGCATCGCCAATCTCGCGCAGTGGCGCACTCACCTGCTCGAACGGCTGCAACAGCAGATTGCCGCCACGGGCGACGCGGTGCTGCAAGCGCTGCACGATGAACTTGCGGCCTATCCCCCGCCCGCCGTGAGCCATGACGCGCCGGTCATCGACACCGCGCTGTCGGCGGTGGCCGTGCCCTTTCAGGTGGTCATGCCGAGCGGCGTGCTGAGCTTCATCAGCACCATCACGATCTTCGGCACGCCGGTCGACGTCACATTGCAGGAACTCGCGGTGGAGTCGTTCTTTCCGGCGGATGAGCAGACGGCTGCGGCGCTGATGGCACTGGCTGCGCAGCAGCAACAGGCGGGCTGAGGTCGGCCCTGCCGTCTGCATCGCGCGGCGGGCCTTCGAAGTCGTCCACCTGGATGACCTTGTCGGCTGCCTTCAGGTAGGCGAGCGCCAGTTCGGGGTCGGGTGCCGAGCGGGCCGCCTCTTCGAGCGAGTTCGTGCGGCGCAGCGCCTTGTTGAGCGCGACCGTGGCGTCGCCTAGCTGCGCGCCCAGTTCCATCGCGTACATCAGATCGCGCAGGCCACCCGCGGCGGGCTCGCTCAGGTCGGGCGCCAGGCGTTCGACGATGCGCGGGTCCTTGCGCAGCAGGTCGGCCAGTTCGAGCAGTTGCACGTCGCGCAGCGGCGCCAGGTGCGCGGTGCGGCGCAGTACCAGCGCACCGATCACGCGCCGGCTCGCCGTCGGCAGGTTGGCATACAGATCGCGCAGGATCTTGCCGGCCTCGTCGATCTGCAGGCGGATCGCAGCCCGTGCGAAGGGCAATAGTTCGGGCGCACCATCGACGCGATAGCGCCAAATGCACGAACTGGCCAGGTACAGGTGCGCGAGCACGTCACCCAGGCGCGCCGACAGCAGCTCCATGCGCTTGAGCTTGCCGCCGAGCATGCCCATCGCGAGATCGGCCGTGAGCGCGTACTTGGCGCTCATGCGCGCGAGGAGCCGCGCTTCGTGCATCAGCTCATCGGGCGGCGTGCCGAGCACCGGCGCGCCGAAGAGGCTGCGCCACAGGTTCACAGCCACGTGCCTGCCGTGCGCCATGAGCGCCTTGCCGAGCGCGGTCTCGTCCTTCGCTTGCACGGCTGCCATTTCGTCGAGCACATGCGGATGGCATCGCACCGCACCCTGCCCGAACACGATGAGCGCACGCGTGAGGATGTTCGCGCCCTCCACCGTGATCGCGATCGGCGCCTGCCGGTAGGACACGCCGAGCAGGTTCGACGGGCCGGAGATGATGCCCTTGCCGCCGAGGATGTCCATGCCGTGGTTGACCGCGCGGCGTCCGGCTTCGGTCAGCTGTACCTTGAGGATGGCGCTCGCCACGCTGGGCCGCTCGCCCTTGTCGAGCGCGGCGGCCGTGAAGCGCCGCGCCGCGTCGGTCGCATACAGCTCGGCCGACATCTGCGCCACCAGCCCCGCGACCGCGTGGAACTTGCCGACTGGCATGCCGAACTGTTCGCGAATCTGCCCATAGCCATTGCTCACGTAGAGCGCGGTCTGCTGCATCGCCGAGCCCAGCGCCGGCAGCGATATCGCGCGGCCCGCCGCCAGGCATTCCATCAGCATGCGCCAGCCCTGCCCGACCTGCTGCTCGCCGCCGATGATCCAGTCCATCGGCACGAACACCTGACGGCCGTGGATCGGGCCGTTCATGAAGGCGCTGTCCATCGGGCGATGGCGGCGGCCGATCTCCATGCCCTCGTGCGGCACTGGAATCAGCGCGCAGGTAATGCCGAGTTCGCGCTCGCCCTCGGGCCTGCTTTCGTCGATGGCGTGGAAGGCCAGCCCGACCACGGTGGCGACCGGCGCGAGCGTGATGTAGCGCTTGTCGAAATCGACCAGGAAGCCGCGCGTCATGCGGCCGTTGAATTCGCGCTCGACCACCACGCCACGGTCGGGAATCGACGCCGCATCCGACCCCGCATACGGCGATGTCAGGCCGAAGCACGGCAGCTCACGGCCGTCGGCAAGGCGCGGCAGGTAGTGCTCTTTCTGCGCATCGGTGCCGTAGCGCAGCAGCAGTTCGGCAGGCCCCAGCGAGTTGGGCACCATCACCGTGACGGCCGTGGCCACGTTGACGGTGGCGATGCGCGCCACCACCGTGGCGTGCGCATGGTGACCGAAGCCGAGGCCGCCGAACTCCTCGGGAATGATCATTCCGAAGAAGCGCTTCTCGCGCAGATAGCGCCACACCTCGGGCGGCAGGTCGTGCGCCTGGTCGATGGCGTGGTCGTCGAGCATGTGGCACAGCTCGCGCACTTCGTTGTGGAGAAAGGCCTGCTCGCGTTCGGTGAGCTGGTTGGGGCCCATGGCCGCCAGTGCATCGAAGTCCGGGCGGCCTGCGAAGAGCTGGCCTTCGAAGCCGACGGTGCCCGCCTCGAGCGCCGCGCGCTCGGTGTCGCCCAGCGGCGGGAGCGCCTTCGAGAATGGCTGCATGGCCCATCGGCCGATCAGTGTCGCCAGAGGCATGGTGCGTCTCCTTCCGCGACGAATGCGCGCGGATTGGCACCATTCTTGAGGCTTGTGGCTGGCCCCAAGGGCCGGTCAAGGGCTCCCCGGCCTGTCGGAGACGGACGCGCCTACCGCTTCTTCGGAGGCTGGGCCGCAGCAGCGGCGGCTGGATCCCGCCAGCCATATTCGACATAGCGCCGGATGACCAGGCAGCCCGGCGGCGAATCGATCAGCGAGACCGACGAGGTCGGCTCCTTCTCGTCGGTGTAGACCGCGTAGTTGGGCAGCAGCCGCGTCATCTTGTAGCTCGCCAGCTCCTGCTGGCCGACGCTCGCGCAGGTGAAGGGCGCGACCGAGATGCGCTCGGCCGACACGGTGCAGGCGCCGCTTTCATCGGGAATGGCGGTGATCGAAGCAGCTACGCCGGCGTTCGGAAACTCCATGCCGATCAGCGAGAACATCGGCCCTGCATCGGGGCGCTTGCGGTCCCAGTCGAGCAGCACGTCGTGGCTGCGAGCACCTTGCACGGTGAGCGTGGAAAGCCGCGTGATGGCCGGCAGGCAGCGCTTGATGCCCACGCTGGTGGCGGCGCGCGTGAGCGTGTCCTGCGGGGCCGCGGGCGGGGCCTGGGGCACCAGCACGCCTTGGGCAAGCGCCGCGGTGCCGGCGGCCCATGCAAGGGCGGCAATCAGCAGGCGGGAGATTCGTTGGGTCGGCTTCATCCCGGTCCTCATGCGTAAAGGTTTTCGATGGCGGCGGTGTAGGCGCGCACGTTGTCCTCGCCCTCGGGGTCGAGCGTGGCGATGAAGCGGCGCGCGCGCTCGCGGTAGGCCGGCAGATTGGCGTCGTGCTCGGCAAAGGCGCGCTGCAGGGCGCGGCCGCCCTCCTCGCAGTCGAAGCCGTGGTAGCGGTAGCCGCAGTCGCCGATGAGGTGCGAGTTGTGGACGAGCGGGTAGCCGCCGTACAGCGCCTCGTAGTAGAGGTAGTTCTGCGCGTTCTCCCAGTGGTGCGCGAACACGGCGTCGATCTTGCCGGGCATCACCTGGTACATCGGAAAGCGCCCCTCGAAGGTGGCCAGCCCGTGCTGCACGAGGTCCAGGCTCTGCGCGAAGCCGATGAACAGCGGCTTGTCCTTCAGGTGAAAGCTGTTGTAGACCCACATCTTCTCGATCAGCCGCGGCTGCGCGCGATGCGCCGCCTCGCAGCCGAGCATCGGGATGAAGCTTGTCTTCACCATGCAGATGTTCGGCTCGAAGATGGCAACGCGCCACTGCTTGCGGCCGGGCTCGTAGGCAAAGGGCGGGCTGTCCGCCGGCGCGCGGGTCATGGCGCGCTCCAGCACCATCGGGCTCCAGAGATGCGGCATGAGCCGCACCGGCGCGCGGAAGGTGCTCTCGAAGTAGGGCTTGCACGACACCTCGTACTCGGGAATCGTCCAGACCTCGTCGTAGGGCGCGCCTGAGATCAGCAGGCCGTGCGGCTTGTCGAAAATCATGCGCTCGATGTCGATCACGTAGTCGTTGCCCACGCGCATCGAGACGATCTTGCCGCCGCGCTCACGGAACGCCACGGACCACGGCATGGCCAGCTGGGCGCTCATCTCGATCATGAGGTCGAGCTCCTGCGCTGCCGTGGCCATGTCGATGATGGGCACCGGCGAATCGGCGAGGAAGTTGGTGGCGTCCGCCGGGCCGCCGTCGCCACCGCCGGCCACCAGCACGGCGCTTTCCACGCGCGGCGAACGCAGCAGCAGCATCACGAGGAACAGGCAGTTCTGGTAGACGCCGTTCTCCCACAGGCTCTGCTCACCCTTGCGGATGAAGATGGAAACGCCGACCTTCAGCCTGGCCGGCATGGCGGTCTTTTGTTGCTGCGCCTCGTTCATGCGGCAGCCTTCACGCCGTCGGCACGGAATGCGGCATTGCCACCCACCAGGTTCAGCAGGCGCTGCGCATAGCCGTCGACGTTCGCGGGGTTGAGCGGATCGACCGCGTCGAAGACGCGTTGCGAGCGGACGCGGTAGTCGTCCAGCTGCCGGTCGTGATTGCGCACGGCCTGCTGCAGTTGCGCGGCGCCGGCGGCGATGTCGAAGTCTGGGTAGTAGTAGCCCGCATCGCGCAGCCAGGGCGAGTTGTGCACCAGCGGGTAGTTGCCGTAGAGCGCATCGAGGTAGCTGTAGTTCTGGTCGTTCTGCCACTGGTGCGAAACCACGGCATCGGCAAACTGCACCATGAAGCCCGCGAAGTCGTGCCGGCCGTGGAAGATCGCCTTGTGCTGGCGCACGATGTCGAGCGAGTTCGCCAGGTACAGCATGGTCGGGTGGTCCTTGATGTGCAGGGTGTTGAGCACCTGCATCGAGGTCACGGCCGCCGGGTCTGCGCGATAGGCCCCGTCGCAGATCAGCATGGGCACGCTGCTGGACTTCACCACCGAGATGTTGGGCTCGAAGATCGCCACCCGAAAGCCCGGCTGCTGCGCCGTGCGCGGCGTGTAGCCGAAACGATGCCCCGCGGCCTCGACCTCCGCGACGCGCTGGGCCAGGAACTGCGGCGACCAGAGGTACGGCACCTCGAACACCGGGCAGCGATGCATGGTGCGCATCATGGGAGCGAACGCCTCGTCCTTGGGCAGCAGCCACACCTCGTCGCAGCGCTCGGGCTTGCTGAAGTGGCCCTTGTCGGTGAACACGATCGGCTCGGCCAGCGCCGCGAAAGGCTGGCCCACGCAATGGAACACCACGCGGCCGCCGCATGCGCGAAAGTAGGAGAGCCATTGCACGTCGAGCGCGCCGGCCATCTCGATGACTACGTCCAGCGCATCGGTCAGCTCGCGCGCCCGCCCGAAGGCCAGGCCCATGGCAGCCAGGTCGACCTGGGGCGGCATGCTCGGCTGGTCGCCGGCGTCGATCAGGGTGACGGATTCGACGAACCCGATGCGTTGCAGCAGCCGGGCGAGGAACAGGACGTTCTGCCCCATCCCGTTCTCCCAGATGTTCTGCCCCGCGTGGGTGAGGACTGAAATACCAATGCGCATGGGGGCGAAGTGTGTACCAAAAGAAAAGGCTCCCGCACCATCACAGCGCGGGAGCCGGCCGGTCGCTGGCCGATTCAGTGGCTTATTTCCACTTCCAGCCGATGCCGGCGTTGACGCCCCACTCCTTGCCCGTGGTCGTCAGGCCCGCGCCCCAGGACATCTTGCCGTCGTCGGACAGCGCCTTGAAGGTCAGCGCTACAGCGCTGTAGCCCTTGTAGCTGCCGAGGCCCACGCCCACCGTCTTCTCGCCGGGGTACAGCGTCGGCAGGTAGGTGCCCGACATCGCGAAGGCCATGGCCGTGCCCGAGTAGGCAATGCGGGCCACGTCGCCGACCTGGCTCTGCACCTGGTTCAGCTGGCTCATGTTGACCGCGTCGCCCGGCAGGATGCCCGGCGCCACGTTGCTGATGCGCGTGCCGCCAGTTGCCTGGCCGTTGCCCAGCGTGATCTGGTTGTAGTTGACCGAGCCGTCCGGGTTGGTCGCGTACTGCACGCTGCCGGCCTTCGCGGCGGCTGCCGATGCCTTGAGCTGCGCCACGTTGGTCGCGTCGCTGTCGGCCGTGCCTGCTGCCACGCCCGTGATCTGGCGGTACTGCCCGTTGGCCGCATCGCCCACCGACACCGCAGCCTGCGTGCTGGTGGTCGCATTGACGGCTGCTTGCTGCTGTGCCGACGCACCGCCCGGCACGTAACCGGCCACGCCCGCCGCGGTGGAAGCCACCGAGCCCGAGCCCAGTGCGACGCCGCCGCTTTGCGTCACGATCGCGCCGAAACCGATGGCCGTGCCCTGCGAGATGTTCTGCGCCTTGCTCAGCTGCGTGCCGCCGGCATCCGCGTTGTCGCCCAGCGCCACGCCGCCGCCGCCCGCGCGGGAGTTCACGCCGATCGCCTGCGAACCCGTGGCCAGCGCTCCGGTGCCGATGGCGATCGCGTTCGCACCCGTGGCCTGGGCGCCGAAGCCCACCGCCACCGCGCCGTCGGCCGTCGCCTTCGCACCGTTGCCGGCCGCAAAGGAGTTGGCGCCGCTGGCCACCGACTGCGGGCCGATCGCCACTGCTTCCTGGCCGGAGGCGTCTGCGTCTGCCGCCGTCGAGTTGGCGTGGAAGTACTTGGTGCCCGTGTTGTAGATGTTGTTGACCGACGTGCTCAAGCTGTTGACGTTGACATTGGTCGTGCTCAGGCCGGTCGACAGGCTGCCGACGCCGGTCGAGAGACTTGCGATGTTGCTGGTCGCGGTGCTCAAGCCGGTCGACAGGCTGCCGATGCTGCTGGTCGCGGTGCTCAAGCCTGTTGAAGTCGACGTGGACAGGCTGTCGATGCTGCTCGTGGCGGTGCTCAGCCCCGTGGAGGTCGAGGTCGAGAGGCTGGCAACGCTGCTGTTTGTCGTGCTCAGGCCGGTCGAAGTCGAAGTCGACAGGCTGGCAATGGCGCTCGTCGAACCGCTCAGGCTCGTCGACAGGCTCGCCACATTGCTGTTCGTCGTGCTCAGGCCGGTCGACAGGCTGCTGATGCTGCTGGTCGCCGTGCTCAGGCCCGTCGAAGTCGAAGTCGACAAGCTGTCGATGCTGCTCGTGGCAGTGCTCAGACCCGTGGAGACCGAGGTCGAGAGGCTGATCACATTGCTGTTTGTCGTGCTCAGGCCGGTCGACAGGCTGCCGATGCTGCTGGTCGCCGTGCTCAGGCCCGTCGAAGTCGACGTGGACAGGCTGTCGATGCTGCTCGTGGCGGTGCTCAGGCCCGTGGAGGTCGAAGTCGAGAGGCTGGAAACGTTGCTGTTGGTCGTGCTCAGGCCGGTCGACAGGCTGCTGATGCCCGTCGAAGTCGATGTGGACAAACTGCCGATGCTGCTTGTGGCGGTGCTCAGCCCTGTGGAGGTCGAAGTCGACAGGCTGGAGACGCTGCTGTTCGTCGTGCTCAGACCGGTCGACAGGCTGCCGATGCTGCTGGTCGCGGTGCTCAGGCCCGTCGAGGTCGACGTAGACAGGCTGTCGATGCTGCTCGTGGCGGTGCTCAGGCCCGTGGAGGTCGAGGTCGACAAGCTCGAGACGTTGCTGTTCGTCGTGCTCAGGCCGGTGGACAGGCTGCCGATGCTGCTCGTCGCAGTGCTCAAGCCAGTCGAAGTGGAAGTCGACAGGCTGGCAATACCGCTGGAAACCGAGGTCGACAGCGAAGTCAGTTGGCTGAAGTTCACCGCGTCGGTGGGGTTCACACCCGCGGCAACGTTGGTCAGGATGACCGGCGATGTCGCACCAGCGCCGCCCAGCGTGACCTTGGTGTGAGTCGCATCGTCGTACTGGACCGAGTTCGCGACGCCCGTGGACAGGCTGCCGATGCTGCTGTTGGCGGTGCTCAGGCCGGTGGACAGACTGCCGATGTTGCTGGTGGCGGTACTAAGGCCGGTCGAGGTCGAGGTCGACAGGCTGGTCACATTGCTGTTTGTCGTGCTCAGGCCCGTGGACAGGCTGCCGATGCTGCTTGTGGCTGTGCTCAGACCGGTCGACGTCGAGGTCGACAGGCTGGTCACATTGCTGTTTGTCGTGCTCAGGCCCGTGGACAGGCTGCCGATGCTGCTTGTGGCTGTGCTCAGGCCAGTCGAGGTCGAAGTCGAGAGGCTGGTGACATTGCTGTTCGTCGTGCTCAAGCCAGTCGACAGGCTACCGATGTTGCTGGTCGCGGTGCTCAGACCCGTCGACGTCGAAGTCGACAGGCTGGTCACATTACTGTTCGTCGTGCTCAAGCCGGTGGACAGACTACCGATGCTGCTCGTCGCAGTGCTCAGACCAGTCGACGTCGAAGTCGACAGGCTGGTCACGTTGCTGTTCGTCGTGCTCAAGCCAGTCGACAGGCTACCGATGTTGCTAGTCGCGGTGCTCAGACCAGTCGACGTCGAGGTCGACAGGCTGGTGACATTGCTGTTCGTCGTGCTCAAGCCAGTCGACAGGCTACCGATGTTGCTGGTCGCGGTGCTCAGACCCGTCGACGTCGAAGTCGACAGGCTGGTCACATTACTGTTCGTCGTGCTCAAGCCGGTGGACAGACTACCGATGCTGCTCGTCGCAGTGCTCAGCCCGGTCGAGGTCGACGTCGACAGGCTGGTCACGTTGCTGTTCGTGGTGCTCAGGCCAGTCGACAGGCTACCGATGCTGCTCGTCGCAGTGCTCAGACCAGTCGACGTCGAGGTCGACAGACTGGTCACATTGCTGTTGGTCGTGCTCAGGCCGGTAGACAAGCTACCAATGCTGCTCGTCGCAGTGCTCAGACCAGTCGACGTCGAAGTCGACAGGCTGGTCACGTTGCTGTTCGTCGTGCTCAAGCCAGTCGACAGGCTACCGATGTTGCTTGTCGCTGTGCTCAGACCCGTGGAGGTCGAAGTCGACAGGCTAGTCACATTGCTGTTCGTCGTGCTCAAGCCGGTCGACAGACTGCCGATGCTGCTCGTCGCCGTGCTCAGACCGGTCGACGTTGAAGTCGACAAGCTGGTCACATTGCTGTTCGTCGTGCTCAGGCCGGTCGACAGGCTGCCGATGCTGCTGGTGGCTGTGCTCAGACCGGTCGACGTCGAGGTCGACAGGCTGGTCACGTTGCTATTCGTCGTGCTCAAACCTGTAGACAGGCTACCAATGCTGCTCGTCGCAGTGCTCAGACCGGTCGAGGTCGACGTCGACAGACTGGTCACGTTGCTGTTCGTCGTGCTCAAGCCAGTGGACAGGCTACCGATGCTACTTGTCGCTGTGCTCAGACCCGTCGACGTCGAGGTCGACAGACTGGTCACATTGCTGTTCGTCGTGCTCAGGCCCGTCGAAAGGCTGGCAATGCTGCTCGTTGCGGTGCCGATGCTGCTCGACAACGAAGCTGTGACGGTCTTGACTTGCAGGACGTTGACGGCGTCCTGGTCCGCGCTGCCCGGCGCCACGCCTGTGATCTGGCGGTTGCCCACGTTCACTTCACCCGATGAGCTTTGCTTGCTCGTCAGGCCGAACGCGTCGTAGTTGGCCAACGCACCCACGCTGGCCACCGAGTTCGCACCCAGCGCCACGCTGTCGGGCTTGGTGGTCTGGGCGTTCTTGCCGACCGCCACGCTGTTGTCGCCGTTGGAGATCGCGTTCTGGCCGATGGCCACGCTGTCGGCGCCGTTGGCCTGGCTGTCCGCGCCGGTGCTGTTGGCGTGGAAGTACTTCGTACCGGTGTTGTAGATCGAGCTGACCGACGAGCTCAGGGTGCCAAGGTTGCTGTTGGTCGTGCTCAGGCCCGTTGACAGGCTGCCGATGCTGCTCGTGGCGGTGCTGAGACCTGTCGACGTCGAAGTCGACAGACTGGTCACGTTGCTGTTCGTCGTGCTCAAGCCGGTAGACAGGCTGCCAATGCTGCTCGTGGCGGTGCTGAGACCTGTCGACGTCGAAGTCGACAGACTGGTCACGTTGCTGTTCGTCGTGCTCAAGCCGGTAGACAGGCTGCCAATGCTGCTCGTGGCGGTGCTCAGACCCGTCGAGGTCGAAGTCGACAGGCTCGCAACGTTGCTGTTGGTCGTGCTCAGGCCTGTAGACAGACTGCCGACGCTGCTGGTCGCGGTGCTCAAGCCGGTCGAGGTCGAGGTCGACAAACTCGCAACGGCGCTGTTCGTGGTGCTTAAACCAGTGGACAGGCTGGAGACATTGCTGTTGGTCGTGCTCAAACCGGTCGAGAGGCTGCCGATGCTGCTCGTCGCTGTACTCAGACCGGTCGACGTCGAGGTCGACAAGCTGGTCACGTTGCTGTTTGTGGTGCTCAGGCCAGTCGACAAGCTACCGATGCTGCTCGTCGCTGTGCTCAGACCGGTCGACGTCGAGGTCGACAAGCTGGTCACGTTGCTGTTCGTGGTGCTCAGGCCAGTCGACAGGCTGCCGATGCTGCTCGTCGCTGTGCTCAAACCGGTCGAGGTCGAGGTCGACAGGCTGGAAACATTGCTGTTGGTCGTGCTCAGGCCAGTGGACAGGCTGCCAATGCCGCTAGTCGCCGTACTCAGACCCGTCGAGGTCGACGTGGACAGGCTGGTCACGCTGCTGTTCGTGCTGCTCAAGCCGGTCGACAGGCTACCGATGCTGCTCGCCGACGCGCTCAGGCCAGTGGACAGGCTGCTGACGGTGCTGTTGGTCGTGCTCAAACCAGTCGACAGGCTGCCGATGCTGCTTGTCGCCGTGCTCAAACCTGTGGAAGTCGAGGTCGACAGGCTGGAAACCCTGCTGTTGGTCGTGCTGAGCCCGGTCGAAAGGCTGCCGATGTTGCTCGTCGCAGTGCTCAGGCCCGTCGACGTCGAAGTCGACAGGCTGGTCACATTGCTGTTCGTTGTGCTCAGGCCCGTGGACAAGCTGCCGATGCTGCTCGCGGTAGTGCTCATGCCCGTGCTCAACTGAGCCACGGTCACAGCGTCCTGGGGCGCCGCGCCATCGGCAACGTTCGTGATTCGCCGCAGGGCGGAAGACGAACCCACCGAGACCTCGGACGCAGGCGCGTTGGTGTTGGTGAGGAACCCCTTGCCGGTAGGCGCCGCGGCGCCGGTCACGCTGCCCGCGCCAATTGCGACGCTGTTTGCATACGCTGCATTGGCGCTGTCGCCGACAGCAATGCCGGACGCGCCATTGACGGCTGATCCACGTCCGACGGCAATGCCGGAGGTTGCCGTCGCAGCGACAGCGGACTGCCCACCAATGGCGATCGAATCGTTCGCAAGCGCCTTCGCCCCGCTGGTGACGTTGGAGCCGATCGCGGTGGATCCGTCAGCGAACGAATTCGCTGTCCGGCCAAGGGCCACGGAGTAGGCGCCTGTGGCGTTGGCTCCCGAGCCAATGGCAGCGCTGCGGTCACCCATGGAAGAAGCATTGGTGCCGACCGCCAGGCCGTTTGTTGCACCGGCGCCGGTCTGCGCGGCATAACCGATAGCTGCGGAGGTGGCACCCTGGGCATTCGAAAGGGTCCCGAACGCCGTGGAACCGCTGCCCGTGGCATTTGCGCTGTTGCCGAAAGCGGTCGAAGGTGCCAGTCCCGATGCATCGCCAACGGCACGCGCGTTGGTGCCGAAAGCCATGTCGTTGCCGAAGGCTGCATTGGCGTTGTTGCCGAAGGCCGTCGCGCCGCCGCCATTGGCCTTGGCACCGGCGCCGACCGCGACTGCGTTGGCGCCAGAGCCAATGGCAGAAACGCCGAGGGCTATCGCGTTGAGGGCCGACGCATTGGCGCCGTCGCCAACGGCAACACCGGCTGTGCCGCTGACGATCGAGCCGCGACCGACCGCGATACCGGAGTTGGCGGCAGCCGCCACCGAAGACTGACCACCGATGGCGATGCCGTCGACGGCCGCCGACTTGGCCACGTCGGTGGTGTTGCTGCCGATGGCGATGGAGCCGGTGTTCGAAGCCAGCGTGCCATTGCCCGCTGCCAGCGAGTTCTGGCCCGTGGCCTTGGCTCCCACCCCGAAGGCGGTCGCGCCGCTGGCAGAAGCCGTGGTGCCGTTGTTGCCGATCGCCAGCGTGTTCAAGGCACTGGCCGTGGTCTGGCCACCGACGGCGGTCGAATCCTGGCCGGTGGCCTTCGCACCTGTGCCAACGGCGGTGGAATCGCCCAACGATGCAGCCGTACCCGTCGCCACGGCGCCCCAGCCGATCGCAAGATTCGAGGCGCCGGTGGTCGCAGCATTGGCATTCGTGCCGATGGCGATGGCATTGCTGCCGATCGCGTTCGCGCCGTCACCGAGCGCAATCGCACTGGTACCCGCGACGTTGGCGCCGCGGCCGATGGCTACGCCCGAAGTGGCCCCGGAACTGACAAAAGCCTGGCCGCCGATGGCGATGGAATCCGTCGCGGTCGCCTGCGCGCCCTTGGTCGCGTTGCTGCCGATGGCCACCGCCCCGCTGCCCGAGGCGGTGGTCGAGTTGGCAACGGTCAGCGGGGTGGTGCCGTCCCCGCCCGCGCCGCCGATGGCTACAGAATTGAGCGCGGCAGCGTTGCTGCCGAAGCCCATCGCGATGCTGGAGCTGCCGCCCGCGCTCGACTCCAGCCCGTAGGCGCTGCTCCACTTGCCGCTCGCGTTGCTGAGGAAGCCGAATGCGGAAGCCCCGGTTGCCCGGCCCTGGGCGAACGCGCCGTACACGGTCACCGCGGTCGAGCCCGTACCGGTCGCGTTGCATCCCGCCACCAGCGAGTAGGTGCCGGTACCGTCTTGCGTCGGTGCACCGGTCGCTCCACTGGTGCTTCCGGGATTCACGCGGCCGACGATGCCACTCGATCCCGTCACACAGGTGCCGTCGGTATTGATGACGTTGGCGTACGCCACCCCGGCTCCGCCCTGCATCACCCCATAGATGGCCGCCACGGCCAGGAGACGGAATGTCGACCGCTTCGCGCTACCGCTTCGCTTGCCGCGCGCCGATGTGAGCTCCGAAGCCGCCACCCACGCTCCCAGGGCTTCGTTCCATATGCTTCTGTATGACTTGTTCATTTGCTGTTCGGCTCGCGGTGAATGGATTGACGGGTTCAGATCGACAAAAAATGCGATGCCCCTGCGTCAGGTTCCATCGCTGAAGGCACGCGCTTGGGAGTGCCTCGATTACAGGAATGCTGGAATGTACGGACTTGTTTACATTTGAGTTCGCATGCCGCAATAGGGAAATTTCGAACCAATGATTTAGTTCACAAAAATGAAATATGAGTGAACTCATTCAGGCCCGAGGGTTGCCGACAAGCCACTGAAAGCGGGAGGCCACATAGAATCCAAAGCGCGGCTTCAGCGGACTTTTTTCACACAACTTCGCCGATAAGCCCTCTTTCTCCTTCTTCTTGCCGCCGACTCAAAGACAGTGCGTCTGCTCTTTGCAAGCCTCGAAGAATGACAAAGCCCACTGAAATAGGAATTTCGTCACATAGCAGTTAATTAATTGCCAATCCCAGAAAGCGATCTCCAATCGCCGCGGATGGCAATTAACATTCTTGAAACAATTAAATGAGGTCCGCCATTCAGCTGCGCATCGGCATCACCATCGGCCTCCACCACGAGGCCGAAACCCTCTGGAACAACGGCATCAAGCAGAACGCCGTGTTCCTGGCGGAAGCACTGAAGCACTGCCCGGATGTGGCCTCGGTGGTACTGGTCAACACCACGGCGATCCCGATCACCCCGGCCCTGCCCTGGGACCAGACACGCTGGCCTACCGTGACCTTCGAGGCGGCCAAGGACAACGTGCACGTGCTGATCGAGCTCGGCGGCCAGATCGACCCGGCGCAGACCGACTACCTGAAGCAGCGCGGCGCGCGGCTGGTGTCCTACTGCTGCGGCTTCGAATACGTGCACGCCATGGAGTCGATGCTGTTCAACAAGCCGCTCTGGGGGCAGAACCTGTTCGTGAACCAGCGCTACGACGACATCTGGATGGTTCCGCAGGTGGCGAACATCAGCCAGCCGTACTTCGAGGTGCTGCGCCGGGCCGAGGCGCGCCCCGTGCCTTTCGTGTGGAGCCCGGTATTCCTGGACGAACGCACGCGAGCCCTGCCCGACGCCGGCGTCTACCAGCCGCACGCCGGGCCGCGCCGCCTCAGCGTGATGGAGCCGAACATCAACGTGGTGAAGTTCTGCCTCTACCCGGTACTGATCGCCGAGTTGGCCTACCGCGCCCGGCCCGAAGCCGTCGCGCTGCTGCAAGTCACCAATGCCGAACGGCTGGCCAGGGAGAACATGGAGTTCATCACGCTGATGAACCAGCTCGACCTGGTGCGAGAGCACAAGGCGGTCTTCCTGGGCCGACATGAAACGCCCGTGTTCCTCGCGCAGAACACCGACATCGTGGTTTCGCACCAGTGGGAGAACCCGCTCAACTATTTCTATCTGGAAACCTGCTGGCAGGGCTACCCGCTGGTGCACAACGCGCACCTGTGCGCGGACCTCGGCTACTACTACCAGGGCAACGACGTGGCCGGCGGCAGCGCCCGGGTGCTCGAAGCCATCGACACGCATGATGCGCAGGCAATCGCTTATCGCGAGCGCCAGCGCAGCCTGATCGACCGCTACCTCCCCGGCAACGCCGCGGCCACCGAGGTCTACAACAACCTGCTGCTCGGCCTGATGCAGCGCCCCGCCCGATAGATAGGCACACGGAGCCCGAAATGCTTGACTCGTCCGAACTCCGGCAGTTCTTTCCCGTGGTCGTGACACCGAGCCACGACGGCAAGTTCTTCCAGAACTACGTCGCCTCGATGCTGAACTTCACTGTCCAGGCCGAGCGCGCCGGCATGCGCATGCAGGTGCTGATGCACCAGGGCGAGAGCCTGGTGACGCGTGCGCGGAACAACTGCGTGGCCCAGTTCCTCGCCAATCCGCAATGGACCCACCTGTTCTGGATCGACGCCGACATCGGCTTCTCGGCGCAGGCGGCCTTCCGGTTGCTGCTGTCGGGCTACGACATCGCGGCCGGCGTCTATCCGCTCAAGCGGGAGAACTGGCCCGACGACGGCGTGGCCGCGGGCACGACACAGCAGCAGTTCGAGGCCACCTTCACCCGCTACACGGTCAACGCCAAGGCCTCGGAGACCACTTCGCAGGTCGAACTCAAGATCCAGCCCGACGGCTTCATGGAGATGACCGAGGCACCGACCGGATTCATGGTGATCAAGCGCGCCGTGTTCGAGCGGCTCATGGCGAGCTACCCCGACCTCGCCTACGTGCCCGACAGCATCGGCGAGGCCGACCTGGGCCTGCACTACCGCTTCTTCGACGTGATGGTCGACCCGCAGACGCGCCGCTATCTCTCGGAAGACTACGGCTTCTGCCGCCTGTGGTCGGGGCTGGGCGAGTCGATCTACATCGACGCCAATTCCAACCTGACACACCAGGGCGCCAAGCTGTACCGCGGCGACTTCGCCAACTCGCTGCTGACCTCCCTGCCCCATGCGGTGGGCGGCCCGGTCGGAGCAAAGATGGTGCTCACGGGCCAGGAGTACCTGCAGCCCAACGCGCCCTCGCTCTGAGCTGAACGAAGGCGCATCGCCCACAAAAAAGCCCCGCCGAAGCGGGGCTTTCTGATTGGAGCGAGCCGAAGAAGATCAGGCCGCGACCGTGTCCGCCACGCCCTTGTAGTCCTCGATCTTGTCGAAGTTCAGGTACTGGTAGATCTGCGCGCTGGACGCATCGAGCACGCCCGTGGCGGCCATGTACTCCTCGCGGGTCGGGATGCGACCCAGGCGCGAGCAGATGGCGGCCAGTTCGGCCGAGCCGAGGTACACGTTGGTGTTCTTGCCCAGGCGGTTGGGGAAGTTGCGCGTGCTGGTCGACATCACCGTCGCGCCTTCGCGCACCTGTGCCTGGTTGCCCATGCACAGCGAGCAGCCCGGCATTTCGGTGCGGGCACCGGCATTGCCGAACACGCCGTAGTGGCCTTCCTCGGTGAGCTGCTGCGCGTCCATCTTGGTGGGCGGAGCGATCCACAGCTTGACCGGGATGTCGCGCTTGCCTTCGAGCAGCTTCGACGCGGCGCGGAAGTGGCCGATGTTGGTCATGCACGAGCCGATGAACACTTCGTCGATCACGGCGCCTGCCACGTCGCTGAGCGTCTTCACGTCATCGGGGTCGTTCGGGCAGGCCACGATGGGTTCGTGGATCTCGGCCAGGTCGATCTCGATCACGGCGGCGTAGTCGGCGTCGGCGTCGCCCTTGAGCAGTTGCGGGTCCGCAAGCCAGGCTTCCTGCGCGGCGATGCGGCGTTGCAGCGTGCGGGCATCGGCGTAGCCTTCGGCAATCATCCACTTCATCAGCGTGATGTTGCTGTTGATGTACTCGATGATCGGCTCCTTGTTCAGGTGCACCGTGCAGCCGGCGGCCGAGCGTTCGGCCGAGGCGTCGCTCAGCTCGAAGGCTTGCTCCACCTTCAGGTCGGGCAGGCCTTCGATTTCGAGGATGCGGCCCGAGAAGATGTTCTTCTTGCCCTTCTTCTCGACCGTCAGCAGGCCGGACTTGATGGCGTACAGCGGAATTGCGTTGACCAGGTCACGCAGCGTCACGCCGGGTTGCATCTTGCCCTTGAAGCGCACGAGCACCGATTCGGGCATGTCCAGCGGCATCACGCCGGTGGCGGCAGCGAAGGCAACGAGGCCCGAGCCTGCCGGGAAGCTGATGCCGATGGGGAAGCGGGTGTGGCTGTCGCCGCCCGTGCCCACGGTGTCGGGCGTCAGCAGGCGGTTGAGCCACGAGTGGATCACGCCGTCGCCGGGGCGCAGCGACACGCCGCCGCGGTTGGCCATGAACTCGGGCAATTCGTGGTGCATCTTGACGTCGACCTTCTTGGGGTACGCCGCCGTGTGGCAGAACGACTGCATGACGAGGTCGGCCGAGAAGCCCAGGCAAGCCAGGTCCTTCAGTTCGTCGCGCGTCATCGGGCCGGTGGTGTCCTGCGAGCCGACCGAGGTCATCTTGGGTTCGCAGTACGTGCCCGGGCGAACGCCCTGGCCTTCTGGCAGGCCACAGGCGCGGCCGACCATCTTCTGTGCCAGCGAGAAGCCCTTCTTGGTGTCGACCGGGCTTTGCGGCAGGCGGAACAGCGTCGACACGGGCAGGCCCAGCGCCTCGCGCGCCTTGGCCGTCAGGCCGCGGCCGATGATCAGCGGAATGCGGCCACCGGCGCGCACTTCGTCGAACAGCACGTCGCTCTTGACCTGGAACTCGGCGATGACCTTGCCGTCCTTCAGCGCCTTGCCTTCATAGGGACGCAGCTCGACCACGTCGCCCATGTTCATCTGCGCCACGTCGAGCTCGATGGGCAGCGCGCCCGAGTCTTCCATGGTGTTGTAGAAGATGGGAGCGATCTTGCCGCCGAGGCAGACGCCGCCGAAGCGCTTGTTCGGCACGAAGGGAATGTCTTCGCCGGTGAACCAGAGCACCGAGTTGGTGGCGCTCTTGCGCGAAGAACCCGTGCCGACCACGTCGCCGGCATAGGCCACGAGGTGGCCGCGGGCGCGCAGGTCTTCGATGAACTTCACGGGGCCGCGCTTGCCGTCTTCTTCGGGAACGATGCCCGGGCGTGCGTTCTTGTGCATCGCGAGCGCGTGCATCGGAATGTCGGGACGGGTCGTCGCGTCGGGTGCGGGCGACAGGTCGTCGGTGTTGATTTCGCCGGCCACCTTGAAGATGCTGACGGTGATGCTCTCGGGCACTTCGGGACGGCTGGTGAACCACTCGGCATCGGCCCAGCTTTGCAGCACGCCCTTGGCGTTGGCGTTGCCCTTGTCGGCCTTTTCCTTGACGTCGTGGAACTGGTCGAACATCAACAGGGTTTTCTTCAGGCCTTCTGCTGCCACAGCGCCGACTTCGGCGTCGTCGAGCAGGTCGATCATGGGGCTGATGTTGTAGCCGCCGAGCATGGTGCCGAGCAGTTCGGTCGCGCGGGCGCGCGAAATGAACTCGCTCTTCTCGGTGCCGTGGGCCACGGCCGCGAGGTAGCTCGCCTTGACCTTGGCGGCGTCGTCGACGCCGGCGGGCACGCGATAGGTGAGCAGGTCGAGCAGGAAGGCGCCGTCCTTGGCGTTCGCGCTCTTGAGGAGCTCGATCGCTTCAGAGGTCTGCTTCGCGCTCAAGGGCAGCGGCGGGATACCGAGCGCGGCGCGTTCGGCAACATGGTCAACGTAGGCTTGCAACATCTTCTTTTCTCCGGAAACTGAGCTGGCGGGCGTGCAGTACGGCAAGCAAGAGCCGCGCCGCACGCCGTTTCGTTACTTACTTCTTTTCGCCGTCGGCGCCTTCGAACAGGGCCTTCGGCGGGTTCTTCTTCATTTCTGCGGCAAATGCGACCTGGGCGTCGGTCTGGCATTCATCGGCAATGCGCAGGCCGGCCTTCTGGTTCATCAGCATCGACTTGTTGCCGAGCTGCAGCCACATGGCGCCGGCACGCGGGTCTTCGAGGCGGATGGCGCCGGTGCGGCTTTCGACCGGGTGCATGCGGTACTTCAGGCCCTTGGTGGTCACGGTGAAGAAGCCGGGCTTCTTTTCGTCGGGCGTGACGGTCACGTCGGCGCCGAGTTCGCACTGGGCGCGGCCGATCGACACGCGCTGGGCGACAGCCAGGTCGGCATCGGTGAGCACGACGTTGGTGTCGTCGGCGATCGGCGTGACTTCCTCGACAGCCTTGGCCGCCTTGCGGGTGACCTGGCGCTTGGGAGGCGTCTTCTTGGCTTCGGCCTTTGCCGCAGGCTTGGCCGCGGGCTTGGCGTCCTGCGCGACTGCTGCAAGCGGCAGGGCCAGGGCGACGGCGGCGATCAGGGCAATTTTCTTCATGTGTGGGTTTCCTTGAGGCTGGATTCAGAGAGTTTCAGGAGGCCGCGAGCGCAAACCAGGCTTTCGCCTCGGGGGGCAACGCGCGCCCTGTTGCGTGGGCGCGCATCAAGACCTGCCAAAAGTGGCGGTAGCTCGCGCGGTCGTGCAATGTGCCATCAATTTGTGTCGGAGCCCAATCAGCAAGCGCCGCTTTTGCAATGATTTGTGTGGCAACTTGAATCTGCGCCTCGTCGGGCGCAAAGGCCTCGAGGATGGGGCGGATCTGGTTCGGGTGGATGCTCCACATGCGCGTGTAGCCGAATTCGGTGGCCGCCTTGCGGGCCGCCGTGCGCATGGCATCGGTGTTGCTGAACTCGGTGACCACGCAGTGCGAAGGCACCTTGCCGTAGGCATGCGCGGCCGATGCGATGGCCAGCTTGGCGCGCACCACCAGCGGGTGGCTGAACTGCCCTGCCGCACCCATGCCATCGGCGGGGATCGCGCCGGCGTGGGCCGAGACGAAATCCATCAGGCCGAAGCTCAGCGACTGCACGCGCGGATGGGCGGCAATCTCGAAGGCGTTGTGCACGGCGAACGGCGACTCGATCAACACGTGCAGCGGCAATGCATCGGCATCCGCCGCCTCGAGCGCCGCGACAGCCTGCAACACATCGGCCACCGATTCGACCTTCGGCACCATCAAATGACTCAGGCGCTGGGCGGCACGGCCGGCAATGGTGATCACGTCGCCGGCAAAGGCGGGATGGTCGACGGGGTGCACGCGCACGCCGACGCGCATGCCGGGCCTGGCGGCCAGCGCCAGTTCGGTGACGAGCGCGGCATGCTCGGCCTCGCCGCCTACCGGGGCGCCGTCTTCGCAATCGAGGGTAACGTCGAACACGCAGGCGCCGAACTCCTCGGCCATCTCCGCCTGGAGCGCGAGGCTCTTCTTCATGCGCGCTTCGACGCCGCTGTAGTGGTCGCACACAGGCAACGTCACGGCGCCGGCTTGTGCGCCGAGCAGTACTTCAGCGGGATGCGCGGTCTTCGTCATGCCTTTTTCTGCGCCACGATGAACATGCGCGGAAAGGCGAGCAGCCGCTTGCCGTCGGTGCGCGCCGGATAGGCTTCGTTCACTCGACGCTCGTACTCGGCAAGGTAGCTCGCCTGCAGGTCCGGCGGCAGGCGGTCGACGAAAGGCTTCAGCCCCGTGCCGCGCACCCATTCGACGATGGATGCGGCATCGGCCATGCGGTGCTGGTAGATCGTGTGCCAGACATCGACGTGCACCGCACGCGGCGCCAGCAGGTCGTAGTAGCCACCGAGGTCGAGCAGCAGGGTGCGCAGCTTGTCGGCGTCGCCGATGCGTTCGGCCCACGGTGCTTCAGCGGCCAACGCACGCATCAGGCGATGCGTGGGCTCCTGGCGGTTGTCGGGCATCTGGATGGCGAGCACGCCACCCGGGGCCAGCGCGTCGAACAGGCGCGGGATCAGCTTTTCGTGATCGGGCACCCACTGCAGGGACGCGTTGGCATAAATGAGGTCGGGCGTTTCTTCCTGGGATTGCGGCGCCCAGGCCGCAATGTCGCTCAACTCGAAGCGCGCCTGCGGCAGGCGCTCGCGCGCGCTGACAAGCATGGCTTCGGAGTTGTCGGTTCCGAGGACTTGCGCCTTCGGAAACCGGTTGACCAGCAGCTCGGTGGAGTTGCCCGGTCCGCACCCGAGGTCGACCACGCGGGCGGCCTCGGTCAGTGGCACCCGCGCCAGGAGCTCCTGTGCGGGTCGGGTGCGCTCGTCCTCGTAGCGACGGTAGAGCGCGGGGTTCCAGTCGAGCATGCTGGCTGGTCGTGCTTTAGAGCAGGTGAGCGACGCCGGCGCGTTCGCCTTCCAGTTCTTCCAGGGTCTTGTTGATGCGTTCCTGGCTGAATGCATCGATCTCGAGGCCTTCGACCAGCTTGTATTCACCGTTTTCGCAGGTGACCGGGAAGCCGAACATCACGTCCTTCGGAATGCCGTACTGGCCGTCCGACGGAATGCCCATGGTGACCCACTTGCCGTTGGTGCCCAGGGCCCAGTCGCGCATGTGGTCGATGGCGGCGTTGGCAGCCGAGGCAGCCGACGACAGGCCGCGCGCTTCGATGATGGCAGCGCCGCGCTTGCCGACGGTCGGCAGGAAGGTGTTGGCGTTCCATTCCTGGTCGTTGATCATCTTGGCGACGCTTTCGCCGTTGATGGTGGCGAAGCGGTAGTCGGCGTACATCGTGGGCGAGTGGTTGCCCCAGACGGTGAGCTTCTCGATGTCGGCCACGGCCTTGCCGGTCTTGGCGGCGATCTGGCTGGCGGCGCGGTTGTGGTCCAGGCGCAGCATGGCGGTGAAGTTCTTGCGCGGCAGGTCGGGAGCGCTCTTCATGGCGATGTAGGCGTTGGTGTTGGCAGGGTTGCCGACCACCAGCACCTTGACGTTGCGGCTGGCGACGGCGTTGAGGGCCTTGCCTTGCGCGGTGAAGATGGCACCGTTGACGGCCAGCAGTTCGGCACGTTCCATGCCGGGGCCGCGGGGACGCGAACCGACGAGCAGTGCGTAGTCGGCGTCCTTGAAGGCGGTCATCGGGTCGCCGTGGGCTTCCATGCCGGCCAGCAACGGGAAGGCGCAGTCGTCGAGTTCCATCATCACGCCCTTGAGCGCCTTCTGGGCCTTCTCGTCGGGGATTTCGAGCAGTTGCAGGATGACCGGCTGGTCTTTGCCGAGCATTTCACCGGAGGCGATACGGAACAACAGGGCGTAACCGATTTGACCGGCGGCACCGGTGACGGCAACGCGGACGGGCTTTTTGCTCATGGGAAGACTCCAGAAGGTAATGAAACGGTGTCGGCGCTCTCGTGGGGCGCCAGGGGTTCTGCGGGCTGGGAATACTTCCCGCAGCGCGAGACCGGCCGCATTTTAAGCCGATTCAATGAGCCTCGTCTTATGTCTTATATAAGATATCCTCCGGGGGTCCGCCAAGGCGCACCCCACCGCTGCCATGAACACGCCCACCACATTCGACGAGCCCGCGACGCCGTCCTTCAGTCCGCTCTACCAGCAGATCAAGACATTGATCCTGCAGAGCCTGCAGGCGGGCGAGTGGAAGCCGGGCGAGCCCATCCCGAGCGAGATGGATCTGGCCGTGCGCTATCGGGTGAGCCAGGGCACGGTGCGCAAGGCCATCGACGAACTCTCTGCCGAAAACCTCGTGGTGCGCCGCCAGGGCAAGGGCACCTTCGTCGCCACGCATGCCGAGCAGCATGTGCAGTACCGCTTCCTCAAGCTCGTGCCCGATGCGGGCGACCCGAACACCGAGGGCCCGGCGGTGCGCACCATCGTCGACTGCAAACGCCAGCGCGCATCGGCCGACGTGGCGCGCGCGCTCGGCCTGCGCACGGGCGACGCGGTGCTGCAGGTGCGGCGCGTGCTCGCCTATGGCGGCGTGCCCACCATCCTCGAAGACCTCTGGCTGCCCGGCGCGCCCTTCAAGGGGCTCACCGCCGAGCGGCTGCGCGCGTGGCCCGGCCCGATGTACGCGTTGTTCGAAACCGAGTTCGGCGTGCGCATGGTGCGCGCAGAAGAAAAAATCCGCGCCGTGCTGCCCGATGCCGAACAGGCCGCGCTGCTCGACGTGACGCTGCAGATGCCCCTGTTGAGCGTGGAACGCGTGGCGCACACCTACCATGACATGCCGATGGAGCTGCGTCGCGGGCTCTATCGCACCGACACGCACCACTACAGGAACCAGCTGGGCTGATCCCGATGCAGACGAAGGCCGAATACCGCCGCGCCGATGTGCGCATACAAGCTGCGCATTGCGCTACGAAGTCAATAGCATCCGACTGCAACGGTGCGCCGACTCGTGCATGTCCGCTGCGCGATGGTGCATTGCAATAGAATTTTGCGTTGTTTGCATTTCCGCAGAAGAAACAAAAGCGTTCGCTCTCAGAACAAGCCAACAAGTCACAAAAGCCACGAAAGCACTTCCCCCAATGACAGAGCTTGCAACTCCCCCCCGGCCTCCGCGTCGCGAATTCCGCAACATCAATGCCTTCACCGACCTCACGACCTACCGGCTGCCGCCGGCCGGCATCGTGTCGATCCTGCATCGCGTCAGCGGCGTGCTGATGTTCCTGCTGCTGCCGTTCATCATCTGGATGTTCGACACCTCGCTGTCTTCCGACTATTCGTTCGCCAAGTTCAAGGCCGCCTTCAACAGCGGCCTTGGTTTCGTTCCGGGGTGGTTCTTCAAGCTGGTCGCGCTCGCGCTCATCTGGGCCTACCTGCACCACTTCATCGCCGGCCTGCGCCATCTCTGGATGGACGTGAGCCACGCTGCCGTGACCAAGGAATTCGGCCATACCTCGGCTGTCGTCACGCTGGCACTGAGCATCCTGCTCACCGTGGTGCTCGGCGCCAAGCTGTTCGGCCTGTACTGAGAAGGAGCCAACCATGTCTGTGAACTACGGCTCCAAGCGCATCGTCGTCGGCGCGCACTACGGTCTGCGCGACTGGCTCAGCCAGCGCATTACGGGCGGCCTGATGGCGCTCTTCACGATCGTGCTGCTCGCGCAACTGATCTTCACCCGCGGCCCCATCGGCTACGACCTCTGGGCCGGCATCTTCGCCGCGCAGTGGATGAAGGTGCTCACGTTCTCCGTGATCGTCGCCCTGCTCTACCACGTGTGGGTCGGCATGCGCGACGTCTGGATGGACTACGTCCAGCCCGTCGGCATCCGTCTCGTGCTGCAAATTTTCACCATCGTCTGGCTTGTCGGTTGTGCGGGTTGGGCCATTCAAGTGCTTTGGAAGATCTGACCCCACCATGACCTACACAAAAGAAAAAATCACCAAGCGCAAGTTCGACGTCGTGATCGTCGGTGCCGGCGGCTCCGGCATGCGCGCCTCGCTGCAACTCGCCCGTGCCGGCCTCAACGTGGCTGTGCTCTCCAAGGTGTTCCCGACCCGTTCGCACACCGTCGCCGCTCAAGGCGGCGTGGGCGCATCGCTCGGCAACATGAGCGAAGACAACTGGCACTACCACTTCTACGACACGATCAAGGGCTCCGACTGGCTCGGCGACCAGGACGCGATCGAGTTCATGTGCCGCGAAGCACCGAAGGTCGTGTACGAGCTCGAACACTTCGGCATGCCGTTCGACCGCAACCCCGACGGCACCATCTACCAGCGTCCGTTCGGCGGCCACACCGCCAACTACGGCGAGAAGCCCGTGCAGCGCGCCTGCGCCGCGGCCGACCGTACCGGCCACGCGATGCTGCACACGCTCTATCAGAAGAACGTCGAAGCCCGCACCCAGTTCTTCGTCGAATGGATGGCGCTCGACCTCATCCGTGACGACGAAGGCGACGTGGTTGGCGTGACCGCGCTCGAAATGGAAACCGGCGACCTGCACATCCTGCAGGCCAAGACCGTGCTGCTGGCCACCGGCGGCGCAGGCCGCATCTTCCAGGCCTCGACCAACGCCTTCATCAACACCGGCGACGGCCTCGGCATGGCGGCCCGCTCGGGCATCCCGCTGCAGGACATGGAGTTCTGGCAGTTCCACCCGACCGGCGTGGCCGGCGCAGGCGTGCTGCTGACCGAAGGCTGCCGCGGCGAAGGCGCGATCCTGCTGAATAGCAACGGCGAACGCTTCATGGAGCGCTATGCGCCCACCCTGAAAGACCTGGCGCCGCGTGACTTCGTGTCGCGCTCGATGGACCAGGAAATCAAGGAGGGCCGAGGCTGCGGTCCCAACAAGGACTACGTGCTGCTCAAGCTCGACCACCTGGGCGCCGAAACCATCCACAAGCGCCTGCCCTCGGTGTACGAAATCGGCGTCAACTTCGCCAACGTCGACATCACGAAGGAACCGATTCCGGTCGTGCCCACCATCCACTACCAGATGGGCGGCATCCCGACCAACATCCACGGCCAGGTCGTCATCCAGAAGGGTGAAGAGAACAGCGCAGTGGTGAACGGCCTCTACGCCGTGGGCGAATGCTCCTGCGTGAGCGTGCACGGCGCCAACCGCCTGGGCACGAACTCGCTGCTCGACCTGCTGGTGTTCGGCCGCGCGGCCGGCAACCACATCGTCGAGTTCAACGACAAGCTCAAGGAACACAAGCCCCTGCCCAACGATGCGGCCGACCGCACGCTGGAGCGCCTGAACCGCCTCGAATCGACCACCACCGGCGAATACGCCCAGGACGTGGCCGGCGAGATCCGCGCCGTCATGCAGCAACATGCGGCAGTGTTCCGCAAGCAGGCTTCGATGGACGAAGGCGTGACCAAGATCGCCGCCGTGCGCGAGCGCGTCAAGGCCATCGGCCTGAAGGACAAGTCGAAGGTGTTCAACACCGCCCGCATCGAAGCGCTGGAAGTCGACAACCTGATCGAAGTGGCGCAGGCCACCATGGTCTCGGCCGCCGCCCGCAAGGAATGCCGCGGCGCCCACACGGTCGAAGACTACGAACGCCCGGCGGACGACCCTGTCGCACCGCTCGGCCGCGACGACGTCAACTGGATGAAGCACACGCTCTGGTACAGCCAGGACAACCGCCTCTCGTACAAGCCGGTCAAGCTGCAGCCGCTCACCGTGGCCTCGGTTCCACCCAAGGTCCGCACGTTCTAAGAGAACGGCTCACAGTCAGCTCATACAAAGCATTCACAAGGTCACTACGATGAAGCGCACATTCCAGATTTACCGCTACGACCCGGACAAGGACGCCAAGCCCTACATGCAGACGGTCGAGATCGAACTCGACGGCCACGAGCGCATGCTGCTCGACGCCCTCATGAAGCTCAAGGCGCAAGACCCTACGCTGTCGTTCCGCCGCTCGTGCCGCGAAGGCGTCTGCGGCTCCGACGCGATGAACATCAACGGCAAGAACGGTCTGGCCTGCCTGACCAACATGAACACGCTCAAGGGCACCGTCGTGCTCAAGCCGCTGCCGGGCCTGCCCGTCATCCGCGACCTGATCGTGGACATGACGCAGTTCTTCAAGCAGTACAACTCGATCAAGCCGTACCTGCAGAACGACACCGTGCCGCCCGAAAAGGAACGCCTGCAGTCGCCCGAAGAGCGCGAAGAGCTCAACGGCCTGTACGAGTGCATCCTGTGCGCGAGCTGCTCCACGAGCTGCCCGAGCTTCTGGTGGAACCCCGACAAGTTCGTGGGCCCCGCCGGCCTGCTGCAGGCCTACCGCTTCATCGCCGACAGCCGCGACGAAGCCACCGCCGAGCGCCTGGACAACCTGGAAGACCCGTACCGCCTGTTCCGCTGCCACACGATCATGAACTGCGTGGACGTGTGCCCGAAGAGCCTGAACCCGACCAAGGCCATCGGCAAGATCAAGGAATTGATGGTGCGCCGCGCCATCTGACCCTGATCCATTTGTTCGAGAAGCCACCATGCAACCCGCCGCCGACTCCGCCGACCTGCTCAGTGAACGTGCGCTGAGCAAGCTCAAATGGCGCTGCCGGCGCGGACTGCTCGAGAACGACCTGTTCATCGCCCGCTTCTTCGAGCGGCACGAATTCCGCATGACCGTGGGTCAAGCGGGAGCGATGGAGACACTGATGGACCTGTCGGACAACGACCTCCTTGACCTCCTTCTGCGCAGGAAGGAGCCCGAGCCCGCATGGGCCGGGGCCGAGGTGGTCGCATTGCTGCAGCTGATGCGTACCGACGGCGCGCAGCGTCCCGCAATCTCTCCTTCGTCCTGAATCCACCTCTGAAAGTAAACCGAAATGAAAGCATCCGATACCAAGGCCACGCTGTCGTTCAGCAACGGCGGCGACAGCGTCGAACTGCCGATCTACAAGGGCACCGTGGGCCCCGACGTGATCGACATCCGCAAGCTGTACGCACAGACCGGCATGTTCACCTACGACCCGGGCTTCATGTCGACCGCCGCCTGCCAGTCGGCCATCACGTACATCGATGGCGACAAGGGCGAGCTGCTGTATCGCGGCTACCCCATCGAGCAGCTCGCGACCAACTGCGACTTCATGGAGACCTGCCACCTGCTGCTGTACGGTGAACTGCCGGACACGGCCAAGAAGGCCAACTTCACCAAGCTCGTGACCAACCACACGATGGTGAACGAGCAGATGCAGTTCTTCCTGCGCGGCTTCCGTCGCGACGCGCATCCGATGGCCATCATGACCGGCCTGGTGGGCGCCCTGTCGGCCTTCTATCACGACAGCACGGACATCAACAATCCCGAGCACCGCGAGATCGCCGCGATCCGCCTGATCGCGAAGATGCCCACGCTCGTGGCAATGGCCTACAAGTACACGATCGGCCAGCCGTACATGTACCCGAAGAACGACCTGAGCTACGCCGGCAACTTCCTGCACATGATGTTCGCCACGCCGTGCGAAGAGTACAAGGTGAACCCGGTGCTCGAGCGCGCGCTCGACCGCATCTTCATCCTGCACGCAGACCACGAGCAGAACGCCTCGACCTCGACGGTGCGCCTGTGCGGCTCGTCGGGCACGAACCCCTTCGCGGCCATCGCGGCCGGCGTGGCCTGCCTCTGGGGTCCCGCCCACGGCGGCGCCAACGAAGCGGCGCTGAACATGCTCTACGACATCCAGAAGGAAGGTGGCGTGGAGAAGATCGGCGAGTTCATCAAGAAGGTCAAGGACAAGAACTCGAACGTCAAGCTGATGGGCTTCGGCCACCGCGTGTACAAGAACTACGACCCGCGCGCCAAGCTGATGCAGGAAACCTGCAACGAAGTGCTGACCGAGCTGGGTCTGGAACAAGACCCGCTGTTCAAGCTCGCCAAGGAACTGGAAAAGATCGCCCTGGAAGACGAGTACTTCGTGTCGCGCAAGCTGTACCCGAACGTCGACTTCTACTCGGGTATCGTGCAGCGCGCCATCGGTATCCCGGTGCCGCTGTTCACCGCGATCTTCGCGCTGGCCCGCACGGTCGGCTGGATCGCCCAGCTGAACGAAATGATCGGCGACCCCGAGTACAAGATCGGCCGCCCGCGCCAGCTGTTCGAAGGTTCGCCGAAGCGCGACGTGAAGCCGATCACGGCTCGCTGAGCTTCCGTCGAATTTCGATGATCAGAAAAGCTGCCTTCGGGCAGCTTTTTTTTGGCCTGTAAATTGCGATCTCTTTGGGCTCAACAAGGAGAAGGCGAATGTCAGTTTTTCAACGCGTGACCTGGTTTGGCACGAGGGCGGCATTCATCGCCTTCGCGACAACGCTGCTGTTCGGCTGCGCTACCGATGCACCCGGCGCGAAGCCGCCACAGCAGATTGCGGTGAAGGTTCTCATCATCAGCATGTTCAAGCCCGAGGCACAGGTGTGGTTCGAGCCGCTGAAGCTGACCCGGGAGATCAAGGTGCCGGGCCTGTCCGCCGACGATCCGCTGGTCCGGTGCAACGCCGATTCGGTGTGCCAGGTCACCACCGGCATGGGCCATACCAACGCGGCGGCTTCCATCACGGCACTGGTGTTCAGCGGGAAGTTCGACCTCTCGAAGACTTACTTCCTGGTGGCCGGCATCGCAGGCGTCGACCCGAATGTCTCGACCATCGGTTCTGCCACCTGGGCCCGGTTCCTGGTCGACTTCGGCATCGCACACGAGATAGATGCGCGTGAAATGCCATCGACCTGGCGCTCTGGCTACTTCGGCATCGGCGCCAAGGATCCGGACTCGAAGCCCAAGTTCGAATACCGGACCGAGGTCTTCCGCCTCAACGAGAAGCTGCTGCAGAAGGCCCTGAAGCTCTCGGCCAATGCGCCGCTGGCCGACAACGACAAGGCACGCGCCTACCGCGCCAGGTATTCGCAGCCAACCGCCAAGGCCCGCCCGTCGGTCCTGCAATGCGACACCGCGGCCGGCGACACCTACTGGCACGGCAGGTTCCTGGGCGAAACCGCCACGCGCTGGGTTTCGCTCGTGACCGACGGGCAGGGCAAGTACTGCACCACCCAGCAGGAAGACAACGCCACCTACGAGGCATTGAAGCGAGGCGCCAGCGCGGGGCTGCTCGACCTGCAGCGCGTGGCGGTTCTCCGCACGGCCTCCAATTTCGATCGGCCCTACCAGGGGCAGACCGCTTACGCCTCGTTGAATGCCGAGTCGGGCGGTTTCCCGATCGCTACCGGCAATCTCCTGATCGCGGGACGCCCGCTGGTGGATGCGATCGTGGGCAACTGGTCCGCGTGGAGCGCGGGGGTTCCCGCGGACTGATCCGTTCCGGGCTCAGCCTTTCACCACTTCACCCGCACGCCGATCGACCCGTTGATCGAGCTCTTGACCTTGGCGTCGCCACCGCTGGCCCAGAGCTTGCCGATTTCGCCGTAGAGGCTTGTCGTCTGGCCCAGCGCCAGCGTGAAGCCACCTGCCAGCTCGGTGCTTGTGCCGCCCGTCGGCGCCGAGATATCGGTCGTCGTCGCCCCGTTCACGAAGCGCGCGATGTCCGCGCCGCTCGATGTCCTGTAGACATTGAAGCGGCCGTACGGCTGAAGCGCGCCGATGCCCGTGTCGATCTGGCCCTTGACCCGCACGCCCGCACGGGCGATCCAGCCGCTGTCGGCCTGCGGCTGCGCGATGGCGCCGACGATGGCGGAGTTGTTCAGATCCATGTGCTGGTGAATCAGCTGCAGCTGCGGCTCGACGCTCCAGCCACTGCCGCCCAACGCAAAGGCCTGGCCCACCTCGATCGAGCCCAGCAGGCTGTTGCCCTTGCCGCCGACACCCGGGCTCAGGAATGGCTCGACCGTGTAGCGGTGACGGCCCGACTGCACCACCGCATCGGCGTAGAAGCCGCTGTCGCTGGTGTAGGTGCCGTACACGCCCAGGTACTGGCTGCGCAGGTCGTTGCGGCCCACGGCCAGGTTCTGGATGCCGCTGGCGAAGCCTCTCACGCGGGCATCGCCGTCGAGCTGGCCGACGTAGAGGCCTGCGCGCCAGTTCGGCATGACCAGCAGGTCTGTGCCGGCCTGGAAGCCGGTGAGGCGCCCTTTGCTGGATGGCGAGACGGCACCGCCCTGCTGGATGTCGATGTCGGTGGAGAGCACGCGGGCCCAGGCGCGGCGATCAGAACCGGTCGGGGTGGTCGCGGTGCCCTTGACGTCGTCATCGCCCACGCGCTTGCGCAGGTCGCCCAGCATCGCGAGGTTGCCCTGTCGCAGCTGGCCCGCCAGCGCGGCGTAGAGCGAGGCTTCCGCGCGGTAGGTGACCACGGGCGCAGAGGGCGTGGGCGCACCTGGCGATGCTGTGGTGCTCGAACGCAGGAACCAGTTCTCGCCTGCGCCGTTGGCATCGGCCGCGTACAAGCGGTACTCGTAGGCGCCGGCATCCACGTGGCCATTGGCCAGCGAGAACGCATCCTTGGTCGTCTGCGCAGTGGTCGTCGCGCCGTTCTGCGCGGTGATCACCTCGATGCCATTGCCACTGGTGAGCGCACCCAGGCCGCCGAGGTTGGTGATCTGCACCGTGGTCTTGCCGCTGGCCACCGCAGTTGCGCCGTTGAGCACCAGACGATCCGACGGCCCCGTGCCGTTGAGCGCGGTGCCGAGCCTGAGCACGCCGTTGTTGCCGACGTACGCGCCCGTCACCGTCAGCGTGGTGCCTGCGGTCGCACCCACCAGCGAGACGGTGCCGCTGTTGGCTAGCGAAGCAACCGTCTGGTTGAACCCGGCGAGGTCCAGCGTCGCGCCCGAAGCCACGCTGTGCACCGAAGCCGCGCTGAAGGTGTTGGCGGCGCCCGCCTTGAGCGTGCCCTGCGCGACGTTGGTCGCGCCGGTGTAGTTGTTGGCGCCCGACAGCGTCAGCGTGCCCGTGCCTTCCTTCGTGATGAAGCCGCCGCCGCTGATCGCGCCGCTCAGGGTCGCGTTGAAGGCCCCGGAGTCGATGACCGGATCGTTGTTGCCCGTGAGCTGGATCGCGTTGGCGATCGTCAGCCCGTCGGCGCTGAAGCCCAACGTGGTGTCGTCGTCCATCGACAGCGTGCCAGTGCCCAGCGCCAGGTTGTTGCCGAGGTTCAGGCGCCCCTGGCGCAGCGCGGTGCCGCCGGTGTAGGTGCTGGCGCCCGAGAGCGTCAGCGTGCCGGTGCCCTGCTTGACGAGGCCGCCACCGGTGCCGATCAGACTGCCGCTGAAGGTTTGCGATGTGTTGTCGGTCAGGGTCAAGGTGTTGGCGCCCAGTGCCACCAGGCTGCCCGCCACGCCCGACAGGTGCGCCACCGACTGGCTGCTGCCGGTCGACAGGTCGAACACCGCGCTGCCCCCCGTCAGCGATACACCGGTCGCCCCGGCCAGGGTGCCCGCGCCGGCCAGTTTCAGCGTGCCGTTGCTGATGGTCGTCTCGCCCGTGTAGCTGTTCGCGTTCGTCAGCGTCAGGATGCCGGCGCCCGTCTTCGTCAGGCCGCCGGTACCGCTGATGCCGCTTGCCAGCGTCACGTCGTTGCCGTTGGTGTCGAACGTGCCGCCGCTTGCACCCAGCGCATTCAACCGGCCGGAAATGTCCGTCGTGTTTGCCGCGGCCCATTGCAGGCCGCCGCCGTTCAGGGTGATGCGGCCGGTACCGAGGTTGCCACCGTTGCTGAAGTTGATCAGGCCGGCATTGACGATCGTGGCGCCCGAATAGGTGTTCGCCCCGGTCAGGAAGGTGATGCCGCTGCCGTTCTGCACGACCGCGCCGGTGCCGGCGATGGCCGTGGCAAATGCGTAGGTGGCATCGGACTGGTTGAAGTTGATCGTGCCCGCATTGGTGATGCTGCCGACCAGCCCGGTGACGGTGCCGGCGGTCGTGCCGTTGGCCGTGGCATTGCCGATGTTGAACGTGCCGTTTCCATTGATGGTGAAAGCGGCGCCGGTCAGGTTCAGCGTGCTGCCATCACCCAGGTTGAAGACACCCGCGCCGCCCGCCCCGCCGTTGCCGGAGCAGCCGCAGTTGCCGCCCGTGCCACCCAGGCCGCCGATGTACAGCTGGGTGCCGACCGTGATGGTCGCCCCGCCGGTGGCAGTGAGCGTTCCACTGCCGCCCGTGCCGCCATTGCCGCCCCGTGTGAAGGGGGCTCCGCCCGAACCGCCACCGCCACCGGCACCGCCGATCAGCAGCGTGTTGGTGACGTTCAGGGCCGTGCCGTTGAGATTGAGTACCCCCGCACCTCCGTCGCCTCCATTCATGCCGCCCAGGTTGGCACCGTCCCCGCCGCCGGCGCCGCCCCCGATGCCGACGTAGTCGTAGATCGGCAGGAGGCTGCTGCCGCTGGCCGGGCTGGGGAGAGTCTGCGTCGGAGCGGGAACACCACCCGCACCACCAGCGCCTGGAAGGTAGAAGTCTGCCCCGCCACCGCCGCCGCTGATGCTGCCGTTGCCACCGTCACCGCCGCCCGTGCCGCCTGTGCCTATGAGGAGCACGTCGGCCGCGTACGCTAGCGGCGCGGCCAGGCCCAGCGACACCGCGAACATCGCGCTCGCCGCAGCGCGACGCCGTGCGCGGCGCTTCCCGCCCGCGCCTGCTCCTTTGACGGCCGACACGGCCAGTTCAGATACAGCCTGCCAGACGCCCAGACTCCCGTTCCAGACGACCCTGAAAGTGCGATTCATCCTGTTGATCCCGTTCTGTTTTGTTGGATCCGGCTACGTGGTCGCAGCCGCGTTCACGGAAAGCCACTCGAGGCACTTGCTCGCGACGGAGCGATGCCGGGCATCCGGGAGACTTAAAGGAGCCAATGTAAGATTTGCAACAGGACGATTCAATTACCCGAAAGAGTAGTCATGAACACCGACCCGCTCCTGTTGCAGGAAATCGTGCGCCTCTACGAGGCCGAACCTGACCTGCTGACGCTGCCGCGGCTTCTCTTCGAGGGTGTGGTCCGCCTGACGGACTCCGACGTGGTCGGCTGGACGGAGGTCCACCATCGCAGCGGCGAGCTGCGCGCGCTGCTGTCGGTCGAAGACGACCCGGATCGGCGCCAGGCGGCGTTCCAGGCCTACGCACGTCACGCGGGCAGCCACCCTTTCTGGCAGAAGGATCCAGCCTTCTACGGCGAGCGCGCGGTGCGTGAATCGGATGTCTTTACCGATGAGGAATTCATGGCGCTCCCCATGGCTCGCGACGTCTTCCTGCCATCAGGCGCCCACCGCATCATGGGCGTCCTGATTCAGCACGGCGAATACGCGTTGGATCTGAGCGCGCATCGGGTCATCGGGCGACCGGCATACAGCGATGCGCAGCGCGACCGGCTCCAGATCTACCGAGGGCACGTGCTGCGCGTATACCGCCAGGCGCAGCAGCGTACCGTCGACAACCTCCCCCCAGCCGACCGTCTTCGCTACGCCTTTCCGGAGTTGACGCAGCGTCAGGTCGAGGTTGCCGTGTGGATTGCCCAAGGCAACTCGAACGAGGCCATCGCCAGTGCCATGAACGTCACTCTGGATACCGTCAAGGCGCACTTGAAGGCGATCTTCAGCAAGATCGGCACCGACAGCCGGCTCGCCCTGGCCAAGCTTGTCCACACGGTGCCTCCGTTCTCGCAGATGCCGCCGCTGTGGAAGCTGCCGATGGGAACGTGGAAAACGCAAACCAGACCTGGGTGACGCGCACGGCGAAGCCGTGCAGCCGCAAAGCATCCCGTCGCCACCCGGCAACGATGCCATCGTGCATCGCGATGGATGCAGGGCAAAAACAAGGGGAAAATGGCAATCTCATCGCAAAGCGCGATGACTCCCCACAGCCCCATGAGCACATCCGAACGCAACTTCGCCCGCCGCATCGACCTCACGTCGCTGCAGCTGTTCGTTGCCGTGTGCGAACTGGGCAGCATCGGCCGCGCTGCCGAGCGCGAGTTCATCGCGGCCTCGGCCATCAGCAAGCGGCTGTCCGACCTCGAGGCCACGCTCGGCACCACCCTGCTCTACCGCCACGCGCGTGGCGTCGACCTCACGCCCGCCGGCGAAAGCCTGCTGCATCACGCCCGCTCGGTGCTCTACAGCCTGGAGAAGATGCAGGGCGAACTCAGCGAATACGCCGACGGCGTGCGCGGCCACGTGCGGGTGCACGCCAACATCTCGGCGATCGTGCAGTTCCTGCCCGAAGACCTGGGCGTGTTCACGCGCGCCCACGAGGCCATCAAGATCGACCTTGAAGAACACTTGAGCAGCGAAGTGATCCGCGCGGTGCAGGAAGGTGCGGCCGACCTCGGCGTGTGCCACGTGGCCGGCGGCGCGGGTGAGTTGCAGAGCCTCTCGTACCGGCACGACCGCCTCGCGCTGATCGTGCCCACGGGGCATGCGCTGGCGGCGCAGGGCGCCATCGATTTCGTGGATTCGCTCGACTTCGACCACGTCGGCCTGCACACCAACAGCTCGATCTACGTCGCGATGCACGAGGCCGCGCTCGACGCTGGCCGCAGCATCAAGCTGCGTATCCACGTGACGGGCCTGGACGCCATGTGCCGGATGATCGAGAACGGCCTGGGCATCGGCGTGATGCCGCAGCGCGCCTTCGAGCTCATGCAGAACGGCATCGGCCGCGGCCTCGTGAGCGTGGCGCTCAACGACGCCTGGGCGGCGCGCGAGATCCGGCTGGTGGCGCGCGACTTCTCCACCCTGCCGGTGGCGGCGCGCTCGCTGGTGAATCACCTGCACGCGGCTGCGGACGCCACAGAACAGATCGCGGCCTGAACCTCGAATTCACGGCCGCAACGACAGACAATCCATTTCCCCACGAAAGACAAGAGACCGACATGGCACGCACGCTCTACGACAAGATCTGGGACGAACACGTCGTCCACACCGAGGAAGACGGCACCGCGATCCTCTACATCGACCGCCACCTGGTGCATGAAGTGACCAGCCCTCAGGCCTTCGAAGGCCTGCGCGAAGCCGGTCGCAAGCTGTGGCGCATCAGCTCGGTCGTGGCCACCGCCGACCACAACACGCCCACCACGGGCTGGGAGCGCGGCTACGAAGGCATTGCCGATCCGACCAGCAAGGAACAAGTCACCACGCTCGACCACAACATCGCCGAATTCGGCGCGGCCGCGTTCTTCCCGTTCCTGAGCAAGCGCCAGGGCATCGTGCACGTGATCGGCCCCGAGTCGGGCGCGACGCTGCCGGGCATGACTGTCGTCTGCGGCGACTCGCACACCTCCACGCACGGCGCGTTCGGCGCACTCGCACACGGCATCGGCACCAGCGAGGTCGAGCACGTGATGGCCACGCAGACGCTGCTTGGCAAGAAGGCGAAGAACATGCTCGTGAAGGTCGAGGGCAAGCTGCCGCTCGGCTGCACCGCCAAGGACATCGTGCTGGCCATCATCGGCAAGATCGGCACGGCCGGCGGCACGGGCTACACCATCGAATTCGCTGGCTCGGCCATTCGCGACCTGAGCATGGAAGGCCGCATGACGGTCTGCAACATGGCCATCGAGGCCGGCGCGCGCGCCGGGCTGGTGGCGGTCGACGAAAAGACCATCAGCTACGTGAAGGGCCGTCCGCTCGCGCCCACCGGCGTGGAGTGGGACCAGGCCGTGACCTACTGGCGCACGCTGCAGTCCGACCCTGGCGCGACCTTCGACGCCGTGGTCGAGCTCGACGCCGCGCAGATCCAGCCGCAGGTGACCTGGGGCACCTCGCCCGAGATGGTGGTCGATATCAACGGCCGCGTGCCTGATCCCGACAAGGAAAAAGATGCGAACAAGCGCGGCGCCATCGAGCGCGCGCTGGTCTACATGGGCCTGGAGCCGAACAAGGCCATGAACGACATCTTCATCGACAAGGTGTTCATCGGCTCTTGCACCAACAGCCGCATCGAAGACATGCGCGAAGCCGCCGCCGTGGTGAAGAAGCTCGGCCAGAAGGTCGCGAAGAACGTGAAGCTCGCGATGGTCGTGCCCGGCTCGGGCGTGGTGAAGGAACAGGCCGAGCGCGAAGGGCTCGACCTGATCTTCAAGGCTGCAGGCTTCGAATGGCGCGAGCCCGGGTGCTCGATGTGCCTGGCGATGAACGCCGACCGGCTCGAGCCCGGCGAGCGCTGCGCATCCACCAGCAACCGCAACTTCGAAGGCCGCCAGGGCGCCGGCGGCCGCACCCACCTCGTGAGCCCGGCCATGGCTGCCGCTGCTGCCGTGCACGGCCACTTCGTCGACGTGCGCACCTTCGCCTGATCTGGAGACAACACATGCAGAAATTCACCGTGCACAAGGGCCTCGTGGCCCCGATGGACCGCGAGAACGTCGACACCGACGCGATCATTCCGAAGCAGTTCCTGAAGTCGATCAAGAAGACCGGCTTTGGCGTGAACCTGTTCGACGAATGGCGCTACCTCGACGCCGGCTTTCCGGGCCAGGACCCGGCCAGCCGCAAGCCGAACCCCGACTTCGTGCTGAACCAGCCGCGCTACGCCGGCGCCTCGGTGCTGCTGGCGCGCAGGAACTTCGGCTGCGGCTCGTCGCGCGAGCATGCGCCGTGGGCGCTCGACCAGTACGGCTTTCGCGCGATCATCGCGCCGAGCTACGCCGACATCTTCTTCAACAACAGCTTCAAGAACGGCCTGCTGCCAATCGTGCTGCCCGAAGCGCAGGTGGCCCAGTTGTTCGACGAGACCTTCGCGTTCCCGGGCTACCAGCTGACCATCGACCTGGAACGCCAGGTGGTCGTGAAGCCCGATGGGCAGGAGTTCGCGTTCGACGTGCAGGCCTTCCGCAAGTACTGCCTGATCAACGGGCTGGACGACATCGGCCTCACGCTGCGCCACAAGGACAAGATCAAGGCCTTCGAGGCCGAGCGCCTGGCGCAGAAGCCGTGGCTCGCGCACACGATGATCTCCTGATCGCGCGCATTTCCGTTTTCAAAAAACCTCAGACCAATTTATGAAAATCGCAGTTCTCCCGGGTGACGGCATCGGCACCGAAATCGTGGCGGAAGCCGTCAAGGTGCTCGACGTGCTCGACCTGAAGTTCGAGATGGAGTCGGCGCTGGTCGGCGGCGCGGCCTACGAGGCGCACGGCCACCCGCTGCCTGAATCGACGCTGAAGCTCGCGAAAGAAGCCGATGCGGTGCTGTTCGGCGCCGTCGGTGACTGGAAGTACGACAAGCTCGACCGACCGCTGCGCCCCGAGCAGGCGATCCTGGGGCTGCGCAAGAACCTCGGCCTGTTCGCGAACTTCCGTCCCGCCATCTGCTATGAGCAACTGGTGGATGCATCGAGCTTGAAGCCCGAGCTGATCGCGGGCCTGGACATCCTGATCATTCGCGAACTGACCGGCGACATCTACTTCGGCCAGCCGCGCGGCCGCCGCATCGCGACGGACGGGCACTTCCCGGGCGCCGAAGAGGCGTTCGACACGATGCGCTATTCGCGCCCCGAGATCGAACGCATCGCCCGCGTGGCCTTCGAGGCGGCCCGCAAGCGCAGCAAGCGCGTGACCAGCGTCGACAAGAACAACGTGCTGGAAACCTCGCAGCTGTGGAAAGACGTGATGCTCGACATCGCGAAGGAATATCCGGACGTCGAACTCGACCACATGCTGGTCGACAACGCGGCCATGCAGCTCGTGAAGGCGCCCAAGAAATTCGACGTGGTGGTCACCGGCAACATGTTCGGCGACATCCTCTCGGACGAGGCCGCGATGCTCACCGGCTCTATCGGCATGCTGCCCTCGGCATCGCTCAATTCGAGCAACCAGGGCCTGTACGAGCCCAGCCACGGGAGCGCCCCCGACATTGCCGGCAAAGGGGTTGCCAATCCTTTGGCTACAATCCTGTCCGCTGCCATGATGCTCCGCTTCTCACTCAACCAAGCCGAGGCTGCCGACCGTATCGAGTCGGCGGTCAAGGATGTGCTCGCCTCCGGGCTGCGCACGGGCGACATCTGGTCAGAAGGTACGAAGCGCGTCGGCACCCGCGAAATGGGCGACGCGGTCGTTGCAGCAATCACCAAAAAGACGATTACCGGCTAACCGCAGCCCGCTTCGTCACGCCCCTCCCCGGCTCGACGAGTCGGGGGCAAGAAAAGACAACTTTTTCTTTTTTCATAAGGGCAAACTGAAATGGCGAACGCATCTCAACCTCTGGTCGGCCTCGTGGGCTGGCGCGGCATGGTCGGCTCGGTCCTGATGGACCGCATGCAGGCCGAAGGCGACTTCGGTCTCATCGAGCCGGTCTTCTTCTCGACCTCCAACGCCGGCGGCAAGGCCCCGGCGATGGCCAAGAACGAAACCGCGCTGAAGGATGCGAACGACATCGAGGCACTGAAGAAGTGCGACATCGTCATCACCTGCCAGGGCGGCGACTACACCAGCGAGGTGTTCCCCAAGCTGCGCGCCGCCGGCTGGAACGGCCACTGGATCGACGCCGCCTCCACCCTGCGCATGCAGGACGACGCGATCATCGTGCTCGACCCGGTCAACCTGCCGGTCATCGAGAACGCGCTCGCCAAGGGCGGCAAGAACTGGATCGGCGGCAACTGCACCGTGAGCTGCATGCTCATGGGCGTGGGCGCCCTCTACAAGGCAGGCCTGGTCGAGTGGATGACCAGCATGACCTACCAGGCGGCCTCGGGCGGCGGCGCGCAGCACATGCGCGAGCTGCTGACCCAGTTCGGCACCCTCAACGCCGAAGTGCGCGCCCTGCTGGACGACCCGAAGTCGGCCATCCTCGAAATCGATCGCAAGGTGCTGCACAAGCAGCAGACGCTTAGCGCCGCTGAAACGGCCAACTTCGGCGCGCCGCTGGGCGGCTCGCTGATCCCCTGGATCGACAAGGACCTGGGCGACGGCATGTCCAAGGAAGAGTGGAAGGGCGGCGCCGAGACCAACAAGATCCTCGGCCAGGGCCCGGGCTTCAGCACCGCTGCCACGCCGGTCGACGGTTTCTGCGTTCGCATCGGCGCGATGCGCTGCCACAGCCAGGCCCTGACCTTCAAGCTCAAGAAGCACGTGCCGGTCGCCGACATCGAAGCGATGATCGCCGCCGACAACCCCTGGGCGAAGGTCGTGCCGAACACGCGCGAAGCCACCCTGAAGGACCTGACGCCGGTGGCCGTGACGGGCACCATGGACATTCCTGTCGGCCGCATCCGCAAGCTGGCGATGGGCCCGGAATACGTTGGTGCCTTCACCATCGGTGACCAGCTGCTGTGGGGCGCCGCGGAACCGCTGCGCCGCATGCTGCGTATCCTGCTTGAAGCCTGATGCGGGCTGCTCAGGGCCTTTTGAAACATGAATTGTTGCCTTACGGCAACATCGAATGTGTGCGTAAGTATGCGCGCACTGGGTAGAACAAGCGCATTGCCTTGTCAGTGCCCGGTGATGGTGCTAACGTCCTCTTACAAATTCTGGGCCTGAGCCGCCCCCTATCAGCATGACAAGACATCTGTTGCCTGCGGCCAGCCCATCGGCCGCTCGCCCGCCTCTGCCATCGAATGGCTGGCGCCTTTCCATCCTTGGCGCGGCGGCAGCCGTGGCCCTGGGCATCGTCAGCACCGACGCCAGCGCATTCGCGCTGGGTCAGCTGAAGGTGCAATCGGCGCTGGGCGAACCCTTGCGCGCCGAGATCGACGTGACCGAAATCGCCGCCAACGAGGCGGACGGTCTGAAGATCAACATCGCCACGGCCGAAGCTTTCAAGAGCGCGGGCGTTCCGTACAACTCGGCACTGAGCGACGTCAAGGCGACGCTTCAGCGCCGCGCCGGCGGCCAATACGTGGTGCGCTTGAGCGGTAACCGCCCGTTGAACGACCCGTTCATCGACCTGTTGCTCGAGGCCAACGGTTCGTCGGGCCGCATCGTGCGCGACTACACCGTGCTGCTCGATCCGCCGGCCACGCGCCAGGCGGCGGCACCGGCCACGCCCATTTCGCCCCAGATCGCCACGCCGACCGAACGCGTTGCCCCGGCAGCCCGTGCTCGCCGCGAGCGCCCTCCGGTGGTGCCGGCTGCGCCTTCGGCAGCCCCCTCTGCACCTGCGGCAGCTGCACCGGCGCCTGCGCCCGCTGCGGCAGCACCCGCCCCTGTCACCGCAGCCGCTCCGGCGGTTCGCAGCGGTGGCGGCGAACAAGTCACCGTTCAGCGCGGCGACACCGCCAGCAAGATCGCCGGCGCCCACAAGCCAGCCGACGTGTCGCTGGACCAGATGCTGGTGGCGCTGCTGCTCTCCAATCCCGATGCATTCGTCGGCGGCAACGTCAACCGCATGCGCGCCGGCGCGGTGCTCGACCTGCCGAGCGGTGCCGAGGCGGCCGCCATTCTGCCGGACGAAGCCCGCCGCACGGTTACGGCACAGAGCCGCGACTTCGGCGCCTACCGCCAGCGCCTGGCCGACAACGCGCCGACCTCGAATGTGGCCGCCGCCAGCCGCAAGGCCTCGGGCAAGCTGCAAGCCAACGTCGAAGACCGCAATGCAGCGGCCAGTGCCCCCGACAAGCTCACGATCTCGCAAGGCAACGCGGCCACCCGCGCCGCCGACGAGAAGGTCGCGCAGACCCGTCAGGCACAAGACAACAACAACCGCGTTGCGGAGTTGTCGAAGAACATCAACGAGCTGAACAAGCTCAAGGCTGCAACGGGCACCGGTTCGTCGGCACCTGCCGCTGCACCGGCAGCACCGTCGACGCCGGGCATCCCGGTTCCGGCACCGACCACCAGTGCCACGACCGCCCCCCCGGTCGCAAGCCCTGCTCCGGCACCTGCCGCTGCACCAGTCCCGGCTCCCGCCCCCGTTGCGGCAGCCGCGCCAGCCGCTCCCGCAGCAGCAGCACCGAGCCCCGCGCCCACGCCCGAGGCAACGGCTGCAGCCCCTGCTGCTGCACCGGCTCCGACGGCCGAGGCCGCAGTCGCTGCCGCGCCAGCTGCAACCGACGCCGGTGCCGCTCCCGCAACTGCGGCAGCCAGCGCCGCAGTGGCCGCCGCTGCACCGAAGCCAGCCGTGAAGAAGCCCGCTCCGCCACCCCCGCCGGAGCCCACCTTCCTCGAAGAACTGCTGGACAACCCGCTGATGCTGGCCGGCGCGGCGCTGATCGCGCTGCTGATCGGCTTCCTGCTGTACCGCGTGCTGGGCCGTCGGCGCGAGGAAATGAGCGAAAGCGTGTTCCTCGAAAGCCGCATCCCGAAGGACTCGTTCTTCGGCGCCAGCGGCGGTGAATCAGTCGACACCAAGCATCGCGGCGACTCCACCGTCTCGTCGCTGTCGTACTCGCCGAGCCAACTCGACGCGGGCGACGTGGACCCCGTGGCCGAAGCCGACGTGTACCTGGCCTACGGCCGCGACCTGCAGGCCGAGGAAATCCTGCGTGAAGCGCTGCGCCTGAACCCCGACCGCACCGCCATCCACCTGAAGCTGCTCGAAATCCACGCCAAGCGCCGCGATGTGCGCGCCTACGAAGGCCTGGCTACCGAAGTGCACAAGCTGACCGGCGGCCTCGGCTCCGACTGGACCCGCGTGGTCGACATGGGCAAGGATCTCGATCCGGGCAACCCGCTGTACGAATCGGGCGCTCCCCGCAGCGGTGGCGGTGCCAGCGCTGCCGAGACAGCCGCCTTCGCAGGCGCCCTCGCTTCGGCCGCCAAGCCGGCAGCAGTTCCGCCTCCCGCAGCACCGCCAGTGGCCGTTGCACCGCCCGCCTTCGTGCCCTCGGTGGCACCGCTGGACTTCGACCTCGACCTGACCACGCCGCCGGCACCCGCCCCTGCGCCGGTCCAGCACGCACCGGTCGGCGCCAGCCTGCCGAAGTCGGTCTACGCGCCCGCTCCGACGACAGCACGCCCCGCGCCGTCCCTGTCGAACGGCCACGCCGCAACGCCTGTCGATCTCGAGAACGACTTCGACACCGCCCCCGGCGCGCTGTCGGCAGACACGCTCCCCAGCTCGCTGAGCGATGCGGAACACAACACCCGCCCCGCCGCGCTGCGCAATGCGCTGCCGGCCGACTCGGGTTTCATCGAATTCGACATGAGCGCGCTGGCAGGCCTGCCCGCTGCCCGCTCGGCCGAAACTGCAAGGCCTGCGGCTACCGCGCCTGACGACGAAGGCGACGACAGCCCGCACGCCGTCAAGCTGTCGCTCGCTCGCGAACTGCAAGCCATTGGCGACGTCGAAGGCGCCCGCTCGCTGGTCGAGGAAGTCGAAGCCGAAAGCGCCGGCGACCTCAAGTCGCAAGCCCGTCAACTGCTCGCAGAACTGCGCTGAGCGATTGCCGCTCCTGTCGTTCTTCCTGAATTCGTGAGGCTGGCGCTCGGCATCCGGTACAACGGCCAAGCGTACGAGGGCTGGCAAAGCCAGCGCTCGGGCCGCACGGTGCAGGACAAGCTCGAAGCGGCCCTCACGAAGTTCGCCGCGCAGCCCATCGGCACGCTGTGCGCCGGTCGCACCGATGCCGGTGTGCACGCGCTGATGCAGGTGGTGCACTTCGACACCGCCGTCGAGCGCGAACCCTTCTCCTGGATGCGCGGCACCAACCGCTTTCTGCCCGACGACATAGCGGTGCAGTGGGCGCAGCCGGTGCCCGACGAATTCCACTGCCGTGCCAGTGCCCTGGCGCGCCGCTACCTCTACGTGCTTTCTCAATCGCCGGTGCGGCCCAGCCTCGATACGGGCCGGGTCGGCTGGTCGATGCATGCGCTCGACGGCGATGCGATGCGCGCCGCGGCCGCGCTGCTCGTCGGGCGGCACGACTTCAGTTCGTTCCGCGCCTCGGCCTGCCAGGCGCGCTCGCCGGTCAAGGACCTGCGGCGCATCGAGATCACGCGCGTGGGCGACGGCGAACGCTGCCGCTGGCATTTCGAATTCGAAGCCGACGCCTTCCTGCACCACATGATCCGCAACCTGATGGGTTGCCTCGTGCGCATCGGCCGTGGCGACGAACGGCCCGAGTGGATTTCTGAAGTGCTCGAGGCGCGCAGCCGCAAGGTGGCGGCGCCCACCTTCTCCGCGGACGGCCTGTATTTCCTGGGCCCGTTGTACGACGCCAAGTGGGGTCTGCCGGCGGAAGCCACGCTGCAGGCCGGCGGGGCTCCGTATGATGGTCCGCCATGACCGCGCCTCCCGTTCCCCGCACCCGCATCAAGATCTGTGGCCTGACACGTGAGGCCGACGTGGATGCGGCAGTCGAAGCCGGCGCCGACGCCATCGGCTTCGTGCTCTACGCGAAGAGCCCCCGGGCCGTGACACCCGAGCGCGCCGCCGAACTGGCCTCGCGCCTGCCCCCGTTCATCACGCCCGTGCTGCTGTTCGTGAACGAGGATGCTCCCAAAGTCATAGCAGCACTCAGCCGCGTGAAGGGCGCCATCGCGCAATTCCACGGCGAGGAGACGCCCCAACAGTGCGAAGAAGCCAGCGGCCCGGGGCGCTTTCGCTACATGCGCGCCGCCCGCATTCCGCTGGGGGCTGCCGGGGCCGGCTTCGACCTCGTAAAATACGCGTCCGATTACTCCCACGCCCAGGCCATCCTGCTCGACGCGCACGTCGAAGGTTATGGCGGTGGCGGCAAGGCATTCGATTGGTCACTTCTTCCACCCGCCGTCGACGCTCACCTCGTCTTGAGTGGTGGGCTCACACCTGCAAACGTGAGCGATGGCATTCACAGCCTGCGGACGCGCTGCAAGACGCTGTCCGTTGATGTGAGCTCGGGCGTCGAAATCGACGGTCCCGGGAACAAGGGCCTCAAGGACGCCGGAAAGATCCGGCAATTCGTCGCAGCCGTCAGGGCTGCCGACGCGTCCTTCTCCAGTTAGCCGCCGCAGCCGATCGTTGTCGGGCTGCGGCTCACCGATCGAGAACCATGCAAAGCCAATTCCAGGACTACCAGCAACCCGATGCCACCGGCCATTTCGGCAACTACGGCGGCACCTTCGCGAGCGAAACGCTCACCCACGCGATCAACGAACTGCGCGACGCGTACGCCAGGTTCAAGGACGATCCGGCGTTTCTCGCCGAATTCCACTATGAGCTGAAGCACTTCGTCGGCCGCCCCTCGCCGATCTACCACGCCGCACGCACCAGCCGTGAAATGGGCGGCGCGCAGATCTACCTGAAGCGCGAAGACCTGAACCACACCGGCGCGCACAAGATCAACAACGTGATCGGCCAGGCGATGCTCGCTCGCCGCATGGGCAAGCCCCGCGTCATTGCCGAAACCGGCGCCGGCCAGCACGGCGTGGCCACCGCCACCATCTGCGCGCGCTATGGCCTCGAATGCGTGGTCTACATGGGCAGCCAGGACGTGAAGCGCCAGAGCCCCAACGTCTACCGCATGAACCTGCTCGGCGCGACCGTGGTGCCCGTCGAATCCGGCAGCAAGACGCTGAAGGACGCGCTCAACGAGGCGATGCGCGACTGGGTCACCAATGTGGAAAACACCTTCTACATCATCGGCACCGTCGCCGGCCCCCACCCCTATCCGACCATGGTGCGCGACTTCCAGAGCGTGATCGGCACCGAGTGCATCGAGCAGATGCCGGCCATGCTCGCGGCCGACGGCATCACCGGCGAGGCCGAGGGCAAGCAGCCCGACGTGGTCGTCGCCTGCGTGGGCGGCGGCAGCAACGCCATGGGCATCTTCCATCCCTACATCCCGTTCGCTGGCACGCGCCTGATTGGCGTGGAAGCTGCGGGCGAAGGGCTCGACAGCGGCAAGCATTCAGCGTCGATCCTGCGCGGCAGCCCCGGCGTGCTGCACGGCAACCGCACCTACCTGCTGCAAAACGAGGACGGGCAGATCACCGAGACCCACAGCATCAGCGCGGGCCTCGACTACCCAGGCGTGGGCCCCGAGCACGCGTACCTGGCCGACATCGGCCGCGCCGAATACGTCGGCATCACCGACACCGAAGCGCTCGAAGCCTTCCACTACCTGTGCCGAACGGAGGGCATCATCCCCGCGCTCGAATCCAGCCATGCCCTGGCCCATGCAATGAAGCTCGCCAAGACCATGCGCCCCGACCAGTCGATCCTGGTGAACCTCTCGGGCCGCGGCGACAAGGACATCGGCACCGTCGCCGATCTGTCGGGCGTCGATTTCTACGACCGGCCCTCGATGCGCGGTCTGAGCGTGAAGGGAGGCAAGTGATGAGCCGCATTGCCGCCACCTTCGACGCGCTGAAAAAAGACGGCCGTCGCGCCCTCATCCCCTACGTGACCGCCGGCTTCCCTTTCGCCGACATCACGCCCGAGCTGATGCACGGCATGGTCGAGGCCGGCGCCGACGTGATCGAGCTGGGCGTGCCCTTCTCCGACCCCATGGCCGACGGGCCTGTGATCCAGAAAGCCGGCGAAGCCGCGCTGGCATTGGGCATCGGCATGAAGCAGGTGCTCGCCATCGTGGCCGCCTTCCGCCAGAAGGACTCGACGACGCCCGTGGTGCTGATGGGATACGCCAATCCGGTCGAGCGCTACGACCTCGTGCACGGCAAGAAAGCCTTCATCCGCGATGCGGTCGCCGCTGGCGTCGACGGCCTGCTGGTGGTCGACTACCCGCCCGAAGAGTGCGAAGACTTCGCCGCCGAGCTGAAGGCTGCCGGCATCGATCTGATCTTCCTGCTGGCGCCCACCAGCACCGACGAGCGTATGGCCCAAGTGGCTCGCATTGCCAGCGGCTACGTCTACTACGTGTCGCTCAAGGGCGTGACCGGCGCTGGCCACCTCGACACCGAGGCGGTCGGCCAGATGGTCCCGCGCATCCGCCAGCACTTGAGCATCCCGGTCGGCGTGGGCTTCGGCATCCGCGATGCGCGCACGGCGCAGGCGGTCGGATCGGCCGCGGATGCGGTCATCATCGGTACCAAGATCATTCAACTCATCGAAGACCAGCCCCGCGAGCGGGTGGTGCCGGCGGTGCGCGAATTCCTTGCGGGCATCCGCGAGGCGCTCGACGCGCTGCCTGCCGCCACGGCCAAGAACGCGGCTGGTCGATAATCACCGCCAACACAAGGAGCCCCTTATGAGCTGGCTTGAAAAACTGCTACCCGCCAAGATCGCACAAACCGACCCGTCCGAGCGCCGCCAGGTGCCCGAGGGCCTGTGGATCAAATGCCCCGCCTGCGAGACCGTTCTGTACAAGACCGATCTCGAGCACAACCAGAACGTCTGCCCCAGCTGCAGCCACCACCATCGCATCGGCGCCCGCGCGCGGCTCGACGCGTTCCTCGATGCCGAGGGCCGCTATGAAGTCGGCCAGGAAGTGCTGCCGGTCGACGCCCTGAAGTTCAAGGACAGCCGCAAGTACCCCGAGCGCCTGAAGGAAGCCCTGGAAAACACCGGCGAAACCGATGCGCTGGTCGTCATGGGCGGCTCGGTCCACAGCATCAGCGTGGTCGTGGCCTGCTTCGAGTTCGAATTCATGGGCGGCAGCATGGGCAGCGTGGTCGGCGAGCGCTTCGTGCGCGGCGTCGAGACCGCCATCGAGCAGAAGGTGCCCTTCATCTGCTTCACCGCCACCGGCGGTGCGCGCATGCAGGAAGGCCTGCTCTCGCTGATGCAGATGGCCAAGACGAATGCCGCGCTCACGCGCCTGGCGAAGAAAGGCCTGCCCTACATCAGCGTGCTGACCGACCCGACCATGGGCGGCGTGTCGGCAGGCTTCGCCTTCGTGGGCGACGTGGTGATCGCCGAGCCCAAGGCGCTGATCGGCTTTGCCGGCCCGCGCGTGATCGAATCGACCGTGCGCGTGACGCTGCCCGAGGGCTTCCAGCGCGCCGAGTTCCTGCAGACCAAGGGCGCCATCGACTTCATCAGCGACCGCCGCGAACTGCGCAAGACCATCGCCAGCACGCTGGCCATGCTGCTGCGCCAGCCGGCCGACGCGGTCAGCTGAGCGAAACAGGGCAAAAGCAAAAGGGCCCGGGTGCGATGCATCCGGGCCCTTTTTTATTTTCGCTTCAGAAAGTCAGTTGATAGGCAAACACCAGCAGGTTGCCCAGCACGATCGCGATCACCTGCAGCACGACGATGGCGGCCAACGGCGACAGGTCGACCCCGCCGATCAGCGGAATGAAGCGGCGAAACGGCCGCACCAGCGGCTCGGCCAGGCGCGAGATCAGGTCGAGCAGCATCGGCGAGGCGTTTGGAATCCACGACAGCACCGCGTAGACCACCAGCAGCGCGGTCAGGCCGGAAACCGCCAATTGCATCAGCCCGACCAGCGACACCAGCGGCAAGGTCGCGATGCGCCCCAGGTTGCCCACCAGCAGCCACAGCAGCAGAAACTTCAGCATCACCAGCAGCCAGGCCGCGATCAGGCTTGCCATGTCCCAGCGCTTCACCGCGGGCACGATGCGCCGCAGCGGCAGCACGATCCAGTCGGTGATGGCGAACACGAAGCGCCCGAGCGGATTGCCGAACGGCACCCGGTGGTACTGCATGTAGAGCCGCAGCAGACATGCGCCGCCGAGGAGGCCGACGATCACGTCGAGAAGGAACGAGGGAATCTGATAGAGCATGGGGCGTGGCCGTGAGCGGAATGCGATGATAGCCACGCAAGGCTCTTCGATGACGACACAACCCTTTTTGCATTCACTGCCATTGTTCCCGCTCGGTACGGTCCTGTTTCCGGGTGGCCTTCTTCCACTGCGCATCTTCGAGGTTCGCTATCTCGACATGATCGGCAAGTGCCGCAAGGCCGACGCGCCCTTCGGTGTGGTGAGCCTCACCAGCGGCAGCGAAGTGCGCAAGGCCGGCGCCGATGCGGAAAGCTTCGCCGCCATCGGCACGCTGGCCATGATCCGCGAGTTCGAATCGCCGCAGAGCGGCCTGCTGCAGATCGAATGCGTGGGCACGCAACGCTTTCGGGTTCGCAGCAATGAGCTGCAGAAGCACGGCCTGTGGGTAGCCGAAGTCGAGGCCGTGAGCGACGACGTCGCGCTTGAAATCCCCGACGACCTGCGGCACACCGCCACCGCGCTGCAGCGCCTGATCGACACGCTGGAAGAGCGCCGGCGTGCGCAAGGCGAAGCGGTGCGGCTGCCCATCGGCGCGCCCTATCAGCTCAACGATTGCGGCTGGGTGGCCAACCGTTGGTGCGAACTGGTGCCGATGCAACTCGAACTGCGCCAGCGCCTGATGGAGCTCGACAGTCCGTTGATGCGGCTCGAACTGGTCAGCGATCTGCTCGCACGCACGGGCATCACTGAATAGTCCGCTACTTTTTTTGTAGCACATTGCGCAGGATTGACGGGCGCTGGGCGCAGGTTTTATTCAAACCCGATGGGCTAAAATGCCAGCCCCGCGCACGCTCCCGGATGCGCGCCACCCGCCTCCCATGTCCGATCAAAAGACCCCCTCGCCTCCTCCGCCCCCCGTCGACGAAAACCAGCTCATCGCAGAACGCCGCGAAAAGCTTAAGCTGCTGCGCACGGCGCAGGCCGAGGGCAAAGGCGTTGCGTTCCCGAACGACTTCAAGCCTGGCCACCGTGCGGCGGCACTCGCCGAGGCGCATGACGCCACCGAGGCCGAAGCCCTCGAGGCGCAAGCCGTTGCAGTGAGCGTAGCCGGCCGGATGATGCTCAAGCGCGTGATGGGCAAGGCCAGCTTCGCCACCCTGCAAGATGCCACCAGCCGCATCCAGCTCTACGTGACGCGCGACGCGGTCGGCGAAGACATCTACGCCGACTTCAAGCGCTGGGACCTGGGTGACATCGTTGGCGCCGAAGGCACGCTGATGAAGACCAAGACCGGCGAGCTGTCGGTCAAGGTGACCAAGCTGCGCCTGCTCACCAAGAGCCTGCGCCCGCTGCCCGACAAGTTTCACGGCATGGCCGACCAGGAGCAGAAGTACCGCCAGCGCTACGTCGACCTGATCACCGACGAATCGGCACGCGTGCGCTTCACCGCGCGCAGCAAGGCCGTGAGCGCGCTGCGCGAGTTCATGGTGGCCAACGACTTCCTCGAAGTCGAGACGCCCATGCTGCACCCGATTCCGGGCGGCGCGAACGCCAAGCCCTTCAAGACGCACCACAACGCGCTCGACCAGGAGATGTTCCTTCGCATCGCGCCCGAGCTGTACCTCAAGCGCCTGATCGTCGGCGGCTTCGAGCGCGTCTTCGAAATCAACCGGAGCTACCGCAACGAGGGCATCTCGGTGCGGCACAACCCCGAGTTCACGATGATGGAGTTCTACGCGGCCTACTGGAACTACCGCGACCTGATGGACTTCACCGAGACGCTGATCCGCACCATCGCCGACAAGGCCGTGGGCACGCAGCAGCTCACCTACCAAGGCAAGCCGGTCGACCTGACCCAGCCCTTCGAGCGCCTGACGATCCGCGAGGCGATCCTGAAGTACACCGAGGCCGGTGATGGCGTCGACGACGCCGCCTGGCTCATCAACGCCCTGCGCAAGATCGGCCTGAGCGAAGAGAAGGACAAGCTCTCGCAGCGCAGTTTGGCCAGCCTGCAGGTGATGTACTTCGAGGAGACTGTGGAAGAGAAGCTCTGGCAGCCGACCTTCATCATGGAGCACCCGACCGAGATCTCGCCGCTGGCGCGCGCCAACGACGAGCGCCCCGAGGTCACCGAACGCTTCGAGCTGTACATCACCGGCCGCGAGTTCGGCAACGGCTTCAGCGAGCTGAACGACGCCGAGGACCAGGCCGCGCGCTTCAACGCGCAGGTGGCCGCCAAGGACAGCGGCGACGACGAAGCCATGTACTACGACCACGACTTCGTGCGTGCGCTCGAATACGGCATGCCGCCCACCGGCGGCTGCGGCATCGGCATCGACCGGCTGATGATGCTGCTGACGGATTCGCCGAGCATTCGCGACGTGATCCTGTTCCCGGCGCTGCGCAGGGAATCTTGAGCGTGTTGTCACCGTCGTCGCTGCCGACGATCGGCATCGACTTCGGCACCTCCAACTCCGCCGTGGCCTGCCGGGTCGATGGCGAGGCCCGCCTGTTGCCCATCGAAGGCGCGGCCACCACCCTGCCCACCGCGATCTTCTTCAACGCCGAAGACCGCACGACCCACTTCGGCCGCGACGCCATCGGCCAGTACCTCTCGGGCACCGAAGGCCGCCTGATGCGCTCGCTGAAGAGCCTGCTCGGCAGCGCGCTGATGCAGGAGAAGACCGCGATCTACGACGGCCTCGTGAGCTTCGAGGACATCATCGCGCGCTTCCTGCGCGAACTGGCCGTGCGCGCCAGCCGCGAGCTCGGCCGGATGCCCGAGCGCGTGGTGATCGGACGGCCCGTGCATTTCGTGGACGACGATGCCAGGCGCGACGAGCGTGCCGAAGAGAGCCTGCGCCACGCAGCGCGCGCGGCGGGGTTCCGCGAGATCGCCTTCCAGCTCGAACCTATTGCGGCCGCCTTCGACTACGAGCAGCGCATCGTCAAAGAGTCGATCGTGCTCATCGTCGACATCGGCGGCGGCACCTCTGACTTCACCGTTGTGCGCGTCGGCCCCGAGCGCGCCGCGCGCGAGGACCGCAGCGACGACGTACTGGCCACCAGCGGCGTGCACATCGGCGGCACCGACTTCGACCAGCGCCTGAACCTCGAGCGCGTGATGCCGCAATTCGGCTTTCGCCACCACGGCCCGCAGGGACGCGAAGTGCCGAGCAAGGTGTTCTTCGAGCTTTCGTCCTGGCACCTGATCAACTGGCTCTATGCTGCCAAAGCGGTGCGCCAGGCAAAGGACTTACGCACAAGCTACAGCGACACACAACTGCACGATCGGCTGATGACCGTGCTCGAAGAGCGGCACGGGCATCGCATCGCGAGTGCGGTGGAAGCGGCCAAGATCGATGCCTCGGTGACCGATGCGGCGACGGCCATCGACCTCTCCTGCGCCGAACACGGGCTGGTGGCCTCGCTCACGCCGGACGATATGGCACAGCAGCTGGCCGGACCGCTCGAGAACGTGATCGCGTGCGCACACGCCTGCGTCAAGCGCGCGGGCCTGCGCAGCGGCGACCTCGACGCGATCTACCTCACCGGCGGCTCTTCTGCGTTGCGCCCATTCCAGCACGCGCTGCGCAAGAGCTTCGCGGGCGTGAACCTGGTCGAGGGCGACCTGTTCGGCGGCGTGGCCACGGGGCTGGCCTGCGCGGCGCGCACGGAGCGCCGTCGCGCATGAAATACCTGGCGGGCTATCCGGCGCCCCTGCTGGACCAGGTCCGCCAGCTGATCGCCGAGGACAAGCTCGCCGTGCTGCTCGGCAAGCGCTATCCGGACGGAGTGCACAACGTGCAGACCGACCGCGCGCTCTACGAGTACGTGAACGAGCTCAAGAGCGAGTTCATGCGCAAGGCCGAACCGCTGTCGAAGGTGATGTTCGACAACAAGCTGCACGTGATCCGCAACGCGCTGGGCACGCACACCACGGTGTCGCGCGTGCAGGGCGGGAAGCTCAAGGCCAAGCGGGAGATCCGGGTGGCGAGCCTGTTCAAGGGCGTGCCGCTGGCCTGGTTGCGGATGATCGTCGTGCACGAACTTGCCCACATGAAGGAGCGGGAGCACGACAAGGCCTTCTATGCGTTGTGCACGCACATGGAGCCGGACTACCAGCAGCTTGAATTCGACCTGCGGCTGTATCTGACGCACCTGGACATGAACGGCCGTCGGCTCTGGGACGCCAGCTCCCGGCCCTGATCAGTCGGACGCGAAGAACGCGGACAGCTCGCGCGCCAGCACCTCGACCTCTTCCTGGGATATGGTCTCGATGGCATGCGACGCACGCAGGTTCTCGGTGCCATGAAGGCTCTCGATCAATTCATTGCGCGAACCCGAATCGTGGTGCAAGTGGAAAAGGGGCACGTGCATCGAGTGCCAACGCAGACCCAGCCGCCCTGCCCTGCGCAGCAGTTCATCGTCCTCGCCGCCCCATCCTTCCAGGCGTGCGTTGTACCCGCCGACTCGGATGTACTCGCTGCGCTTGAACAGCACGATGCCCCCATTGGCATTCGAGTACAGCACGCCGGCATCCGGAGGCAGTTGCTCCACGTCGATCGATGCGAATCGGGCGTAGTCGGGCAACTGCATGAAATCGCGCTTGAGTTCACCCGTCACGTTGATGACGCTCCAGTAGGGGCACAGCACCTCGCTGCTGTCCCGGTCCAGCAGCACATCGACACAGCCACGCAGCGTTGAAGGCTGGGCAATGGAATCGGCGTCGTGGAAGCAGATCACAGGGCTGCGGGCCAGCCGGACGCCCGTGTTGTAGAGCATCGACTTGGGAAACGGCCCACCGTGATGGATGAAGACATGCCGGATCTTCGGATCGCACAGCCGCTGCCAGTCGAAGCGCGGCGCCGTCGCCGCCTCCATCAACCACAGCCGGTAGTCGGTATAGGTGTAGGCCAGATGCGCCAGCACGGCATAGAGGTTCTCGCGCCGCTCTTCGGTCGCCTCCCTGTACGAAACGATGATGTCTATATCGCGAAGGGAGATCTTGTCGGTTGCCGTCATGAAACAACGTCCGTCAGAAGGGGCGGTACAGCACGACGTTGTGTTCGTCGGCCGGCTCCTTGTAGCGCGTGTCATGAATCGTCAGGTTGACGGCCTGCTTCTTGTCGCTGGAATGGTCGTTGAAAATTCCCGCTCCATTGACCGCACTCACTACCTCTGCCAGACCCGGCCCAGCCCAGTTGTCGTGCCCCCTGAGCAGATAGAAGTGCATCACGCCGCACTGCTGGTGCGCCCAGTAGTCGTGCCAGCCGAACGAATCGGGACGCCACAGCGAGTTGTGACCTTCGAAGAAGATGGGACGGCTCATCGGCATGCATTCCGGCGTGGAAATGATGAGATAGCGGGAGCGGTAGTTGAGAAATTCCAGCAGGTCGCGGCCTTGCGAATGGAGCATGTGCTCGATGACATCGCCCAGGATCACTACGTCGTAGAGATCGCCGCTGCGTTCATAGAGCTTGTCGGCCGCGATCGGAAGAATCTGGTGGTAGCCGACCTCGCGCAGTTGAGGGAACGCCACTTCGTCACACTCCAGCGCGGTCAGCTCGCATTCGGGCACGACGTTCTTGAGCAAGGCTCCATATTTGCCGCCCCCGGCACCGATGTCCAGGATGCGCTTGGGATTGATCGTCTTGACGACGTGCTGCGTCAAGCTGTCGAAAGTCAGCCAGGATTCGCCGATGTGCGCCATGAGAAATGTCCCCCGAAACTGCCCGATTCAGAACATTTGACTCTATAGGACGGCGCGGCTGACTTATCTGGCGTATTTGCCAGCTTGTTCACAAATGCGCCAATTCCGGATCGGCTGGACAGCCTTCAAACGTCCGTCATCCGCCTCGCATCGCGGTACCCGCGCGAAGCGACGAGCGTCGACCAATCGGGTGCGGCGCCCTGCGGCAGCAGCGCCTGGCGGCGCGCTTCGCTGCTCGCGTCCGGCAGCCATCGGCCCGCGCGCGCGGCAGCCTCGAAGCCCTCGAGAAAGTCGTCGAGCAGGCTCCCCTCGCCGATGCTCTGGTTGCACAGCAGCGCCATGTCGCATCCGGCTTCCAGCGCGGTCAGCGCCGCATCGGTATAGCTGAGCAGCCGGCCATCGATGTAACGGCCCGCCTCCATGCTCAGGTCGTCGCTGAACACGGCGCCGTCGAAGGCAAAGCGCTGCCGCAGGATCGCCTTGAGCCATTTCGACGAAAACCCCGCCGGCCGCTTGTCGACCTTCGGATAGATCACGTGCGCCGGCATCACCGCGCCGAGCGTGCCCGACAGCCAGTCGTACGGCCGTGCGTCGTCGTCAAGGATGGCCTTGAGGCCGCGCTTGTCCACCGGGATCTCGACATGCGAATCGGCCTGCACGAAGCCATGCCCCGGAAAATGCTTGCCGCAGTTGCGCATGCCCATCTGCAGCATGCCGTGCATCACGCTCTTGGCCAGCAGCGCCACCACGCGCGGATCGCGATGAAAGCTGCGGCTGCCGATGACGCTGCTGCCGCCGTAGTCCAGGTCGAGCACCGGCGCAAAGCTGAAGTCGACGCCGCAGGCGCGCAACTCGCCCGCCAGCACCTGTCCGACCGCGGTCGCGGTCTGGGTGGCGCGCATGGCGTCGCGCATCCACAGCTCGCCGAGTGCGCGCATCGACGGCAGGTGCGTGAAGCCGTCGGTGCGAAAGCGCTGCACGCGGCCGCCCTCGTGGTCGACGCAGATCAGCAGGTCGGGGCGGATCGCCTTGATCTCGGCATTGAGCGCGGTCATCTGCGCGCGGTCCTGCCAGTTGCGGGCGAAATGGATCACTCCGCCGACCAGCGGATTGGCGAGGCGACGGCGGTCGGCGTCGTTGAGCTCGGTAGCCGCCACATCGATGATCAGCGGCGCATGGGGGCGAGCGGCGGGCCCGGCAGTCATAGCTTCTCCACCACCACGAAGCTCGCGGCGTATTCGGTTTCGTCAGTCACGGTCACATGGGCCGTGAGGCCCTGCGCCTCGAACCAGTCCTTCAGGCCGCCATGCAGCACGATGACGGGCTTGCCACTGCGCAGGTTGGCGATCTCGCACAGGCGCCAGCTCATGGGCATGCGCATGCCCAGGCCGATGGCCTTGCTGAAGGCCTCCTTGGCGGAGAAGCGGGTCGCCAGATAACTCAGGCCGCGCTTGGGCCAGCGTTCGCTGCGAGCCTTCCAGACTGCGAATTCAGCGTCGCTCAGCACCTTGCGGGCAAAGCGTTCGCCCTGGCGCTCGAAGGTCGCGGCAATGCGACGCAGGTCGCAGATGTCGGTGCCAATGCCGTAGATCATGCGGCGCCGGCGCTCATTGCGCCTCGTTGATGCAGCGCAGGTAGTCGCGCGTGGCGGCCGTATAGCCAAGCTCGAGCGCGTCGGCCACGAAGGCATGGCCGATCGAGACCTCCTGCACGCCAGGCACGGCACGCAGGAAAGCCGTCAGGTTGTCGCGGCTCAGGTCGTGGCCGGCGTTGATGCCCAGGCCTGCGGCATGGGCCGCGCGCGCCGTGTCGGCATAACGCTGGAGCACGGCCTTCTCGTCGGGCGTTCCGCGCGATGCGGCATAGCCTTCGGTGTAGAGCTCGACGCGGTCGGCGCCCACGGCCTTGACCGCCGCCATCATTTCGGGAATCGGGTCCATGAACAGGCTGACGCGCACGCCCAGCGCCTTGGCTTCGGCGATCAGGGGGCGCAGGCGCTCGGCGTCGTCGGGGAAGGTCCAGCCGTGGTCGCTGGTCGACTGGGTTTCGCTGTCGGGCACGAAGGTGGCCTGGTGCGGCCTCAGCGTGCGCACGAAATCCATCAGGTTCTGGAAGGGGTTGCCTTCGATATTGAATTCGATCGCGGGCCAGTCTTTGGCGAGCAGCGCCGACAGGTCGCTCACGTCGTGTGCGCGAATGTGGCGGGCATCGGGCCGCGGGTGCACTGTGATGCCGTGCGCGCCGGCTGCCAGGCAGGCCTGGGCAGCTTTCACCACACTCGGGATGCCCAGGTGGCGCGTGTTGCGGACCAGGGCCACCTTGTTGAGGTTGACGGACAGCGAGGTGGCAGTGCCGGTGGTGCCTGAAGTGCTCATAGTGCTTGCAGATCTCTCATCATTTGCCGCGTGCGCAGCGTGGACACGCCGCAATGGTAGTTGAGCAAGGTGCGCAACTGGTTTCGCAGGGCACTGTTGCTGCCGGCGTTCATGGTGGCAATTTCACGCAACGTGGCGGTAAAAGGGGCGCGGTCGTCGAGAACTGCCTGCAGAGCCTGCCAGTCGGCGCCATTCAGCGCGGCCTCGTCGTCGGCGGCTTGGCGCAGGCCGGCTTCCGGCACGAGGCTGTAGCGCTGCTCGGCGGCAAGCGGCTCCAGCGTGAGGGTCTGCACATCGAGCGACGGCAGCAGGCCGACCTCGCGCAGCAGCAGCAACTCGAAAGCACGCAGCGCAGCAGCCTGGGTCGCGGCCTGCGCGCCGACGTGATCGCCTGCCAGCACCTGAACGACCCCGGCGTAGGCATCGAACAGCGCTTCATGGGCATCGTCACGCGCCAGCAGGCGCAGCAGCAGCTCGTTGACGTAATAGCCCGACAGCAGCGCCTCGCCGGTCGGCATCACATGGCCGCCCATCCATTCGGCGCCCTTGAGCGTGCGGATTTCGGCGTCGCCGCCGTAGTTGAGCTGCAGGGGCTGCAACGGCAGCAACACCGGCCGGAAGTTGGAACTCGGCCGCTTCGCCCCCTTTGCCACAAGCGCGATACGCCCGTGGTGGCGGGTGAAGACTTCGAGAATCAGGCTCGACTCGCTCCAGTCGTAGCGATGGAGCACATAGGCCGGTTCGTGCGAAACGCGGTGGGCAGCGGCCACTTCATTCGTAGCCGAACGAACGGACACGGGCTTCGTCGTCGGCCCAGCCCGAACGCACCTTCACCCACAGTTCGAGAAACACCTTGGCGTCGGCCAGCTTCTCGAGCTCGACGCGGGTTTCCATGCCGATGCGCTTGATGCGCTCGCCCTTGTCGCCGATCACCATGGCCTTGTGGCCGTCGCGTTCGACCACGATGGTGGCGGCAATGCGCAGCAGGCGCTTCTGGCCCTTCTTCTGGGGCGGCTCTTCCTCGAATTTGTCGATGATGACGGTCGAGGTGTAGGGCAGCTCGTCGCCGGTGAGGCGGAACAGCTTCTCGCGCACGAGTTCGCCGGCAAGGAATTTCTCGCTGCGATCGGTCAGTTCGTCCTCGTCGTAGAACCAGGGCTGTTCGGGCAGGTACTTCTCGCAGATGCCGAACAGGCGCTCGACGTCCTTGGCATTCTTCGCCGACATGGGCACGAACTCGGCGAAGCTGTGCTTTTCCTGCATGGTCTTCAGCCAGGGCGCGATGTCGCCGCGGCGGTGCACGTTGTCGAGCTTGTTGGCCAGCAACACGGTCGGAATGCCCTTGCCGAGCAGCTTGAGCACGCGCTCGTCGGCCGGCGTGAAGCTGCCGGCCTCGACCACGAAAAGAATCAGGTCCACATCGCCGACCGCGCCCTGCACCGTCTTGTTGAGCGACTTGTTCAGCGCGTTGGCGTGCAGGGTCTGGAAGCCCGGCGTGTCGACGAACACGAACTGCGTGGCGCCCAGCGTGCGCATGCCGGTGATGCGGTGGCGCGTGGTCTGCGCCTTGCGCGAGGTGATGCTGATCTTCTGGCCGACCAACGCATTGAGCAGCGTCGACTTGCCTACATTGGGCTTGCCGACGATGGCGATGAGGCCGCAGTGTTGGGGTCCGGTGGCAGGCGCATCGCCTGCAGTGTCTTCGGGTTCCGCTACGGGATTGATAGCATCGTTCATTCTGGTTTCACGCGGTGCCGCGTGCCTTGAGCCGGATCAACATGGCGGCCGCAGCCGCCTGCTCGCCGGCGCGGCGCGAGCCGCCGATGCCGCGTTCGCGAAGCCCCAACTCGGGCACCTCGCACTCGACATCAAAAGTCTGCTTGTGCGCTGCGCCCAGTGTGGCGGCCACGCGATACACCGGCAGCTTCATTTTGTGACCCTGCAGCCATTCCTGCAATTCGGTCTTGGGATCCTTGGCTGCGGCTTCCATGCGCGGATTGATTTCGACCGCCTCGTAGAGCCGGTGCACCAGCGACTGTGCGGCCGCAAAGCCGGCGTCGAGATAGACGGCGCCGATCAGCGCCTCGAGCGCGTCGGCCAGGATCGACGGCCGGTTGGGCCCGCCCGAGCGCGCCTCGCCTTCGCCGAGCCGCAGCAGCGGCGACAGCGCCAGCCCTACCGCCAGGCGGTGCAGGGTGTCCTGCTTGACCAGGTTGGCCCGCACGCGCGACAGGTCGCCTTCGGGCAGAGCCGACAGGCGCATGTAGAGCAGGTGCGAGACCGCCAGGTTCAGCACCGAGTCGCCGAGAAATTCAAGGCGCTCGTTGTGGTCGGCCGAGAAGCTGCGATGCGTGAGCGCGAGCTGGAGCAGCCGCGGATCGGAGAAGGTGTGCTGGAGGCGCGCCTGCAGCGCGGCGAGGCTGCCCTCCACCTTTTTGGGCGCCGTGTTCAGCGGGATTCGCCCTTGTACTTGAGCGTCAGGTAGGCCGGGCCGAACAGGGGGATCTCACGCTCGTACGAGTACGACACGACCACCTTGTCGCCGACCTTCTTGATGTCGAGATCCTTGCCGCTGACCGACTTGAAGTCGTCGATGGCCTGGGCACGATCGAAGATGGCGCGCACTTCAGGCACGGTCGTGCCTTCCTTGGCCTTGTTGACCGCCTTGTCGATGGCCTGCCATTCGATCAGCGTCGGGATGACCTGCGCGATGACCACGCCCAGACACCCGAGCACGACCGCGACGAACACCAAGCCGATGAACGAAATGCCGCGTTGTTGCGCAGCCCTGCTGCGAACGAACCGATGTGTTCTCATGCCCTCATACCCCTCGAACTGAACTATTCAGATGAATGCTTATTGAAACGGACCGATGCGACCCAGATCGCCGAAGTTCATCCAGACGAAGAACGCCCTGCCCACGATGTTCTTGTCCGGCACAAAGCCCCAGAAACGCGAGTCCGCCGAATTATCGCGGTTGTCGCCCATCATGAAATAGTTGCCGGCCGGCACCTTGCAGACCACACCCTCGACCGAGTAGCGGCAGTTTTCGATGCCCGGGAAATTGAAGCCACTGGCACCGGGAACGTAGGATGGCGTGGTTTCGTCGTTGAGGATCTTGTGCTGCTTGCCGCCGAGGTTCTCGGTGTACTGCTTGAGCAGGCGCATCGATTCGCCGTCGAGGTAGTCGGCATCCGACTCCTTGGACACCGGCTGGCCGTTGATCGTGAGCTTCTTGTTCAGGTAGGCCACCTCGTCGCCCGGGACGCCGACCACGCGCTTGATGTAGTCCATGCTCGGCTTGGGCGGGTAGCGGAACACCACCACGTCGCCGCGCGCCAGCGGCGTACCGTCGATGATCTTGGTGTTGATCACGGGCAGGCGCAGACCGTAGGTGAACTTGTTGACCAGGATCAGGTCGCCGGTCAGCAGCGTGGGCATCATCGAGCCCGACGGGATCTTGAAAGGCTCGTAGAGGAACGAGCGCAGCAGGAACACCACCAGGATCACAGGGAACAGGCCGGCGGTCCAGTCGAGCCACCAGGGCTGCATCAGCAGCCGTTCGCTCGCCTTCGCGTCGGCCGTGTCGACCTGCTTGATACCCTGCTCGGACAGGCGCGCATTGCGCTCGGTCAGCGAAGCTTCCAGCTTGGCGGCGGCCTGTTCGCGCCGGGGCAGGAAATAGAAGCGCTCGGCCAGCCAGTAGAGGCCGGTGACCACCGTCGCCAGGAACAGCAGCAAGGCAAAGTTGCCTTCGATCGCGTTGAAATACCAGGCGCCGACATAGGCGGCGAAGGCCGCGAGGACCAGGGTGGTGATGAATGCCATTTTTTTGATCAGTCTTCGACTTGCAGAATGGCGAGGAAGGCCTCTTGCGGGACCTCGACGGAGCCGATCTGCTTCATTCTTTTCTTGCCCGCCTTCTGCTTCTCGAGCAGCTTCTTCTTGCGGGTGATGTCGCCGCCATAGCACTTGGCCAGCACGTTCTTGCGAAGCGCCTTGATTGTCTCACGCGCAATGATGGTGACGCCGATGGCCGCCTGGATCGCAACGTCGTACATCTGGCGCGAAATGATCTCGCGCATCTTCGACACCACGGCCCGGCCGCGGTACTGCGACTGGCTGCGGTGCACGATGATCGACAGCGCGTCGACCTTGTCGCCGTTGAGCAGGATGTCGACCTTCACCACGTCGGACGCGCGGTACTCCTTGAACTCGTAGTCCATCGAGGCGTAGCCCCGGCTCACCGATTTCAGCTTGTCGAAGAAGTCGAGCACGATCTCGCCGAGCGGCATCTCGTAGGTCAGCATGACCTGGCGGCCGTGGTAGGCCATGTTCATCTGCACGCCACGCTTCTGGTTCGCCAGCGTCATGACGGAGCCGACGTATTCCTGCGGCATGTAGAGATGAACGGTGACGATCGGCTCGCGGATCTCCGCCATCCTGCCAACGTCGGGCATCTTGGACGGATTCTCGACCATGATCACTTCGCCGTCGTTCTTGACCACCTGATAGACCACGCTCGGCGCGGTCGTGATCAGGTCCTGGTCGAACTCGCGCTCCAGGCGCTCCTGCACGATTTCCATGTGCAGCAAGCCGAGGAAGCCGCAGCGGAAGCCGAAGCCGAGCGCCTGGCTCACCTCGGGCTCGTAGCGCAGCGACGAATCGTTGAGCTTGAGCTTTTCGAGTGCGTCGCGCAGCGAGTCGTACTCGCTCGCTTCGGTCGGGTACAAGCCCGCGAACACCTGCGGCTGGATTTCCTTGAAGCCGGGCAGCGCCTCGGTCGCCGTTGCCGCAGCGCCACCGGTGCCGGCCTTGATCAGCGTGACCGTGTCGCCGACCTTTGCAGCCTGCAGCTCCTTGATGCCCGCGATGATGTAGCCCACCTCGCCCGCTTCGAGCGAATTGCGGGGTTCGTTGGCGGGCGTGAAGACGCCGACGCTGTCGGCGTTGTACATCGCACCCGACGCCATCATCTTGATGCGATCACCCTTCGCGAGCCGGCCGTCGACCACGCGCACCAGCATGACGACGCCGACGTACGGGTCGAACCAGCTGTCGACGATCATCGCGCGCAGCGGGCCGTCGGGGTTGCCGCGCGGCGCGGGCATCCTGGCAACGATGGCTTCGAGAATGTCGTCGATGCCCACGCCGGTCTTTGCCGAGCACGGGATCGCATTGGTTGCGTCGATGCCGATCACGTCTTCGATTTCGGTGCGCGCGTTGTCGAGGTCCGCGTTGGGCAGATCGATCTTGTTGAGCACGGGCACCACTTCGACTCCGAGGTCGAGCGCGGTGTAGCAGTTGGCCACTGTCTGCGCTTCGACACCTTGCGATGCATCGACGACGAGCAGTGCGCCTTCGCACGCCGACAGCGAGCGGCTCACTTCATACGAGAAGTCGACGTGGCCCGGCGTGTCGATCAGATTGAGGTTGTAGACCTGCCCATCGAGTGCCTTGTAGTGCAGCGCAGCGGTCTGCGCCTTGATGGTTATCCCACGCTCTTTTTCGATGTCCATCGAGTCGAGCACCTGCGCTTCCATCTCGCGGTCTGCGAGGCCGCCGCAACGCTGGATCAAACGGTCTGCGAGCGTCGACTTGCCATGGTCGATGTGCGCAATGATCGAAAAATTTCTGATGTGATTCATCAACGGGAACGCTTAAGTACTTGAATTGGCTCGTGCGCAGAGTGCGACAGGCAAGAAAAAAGGGCGCGTCTTCTGGAGACGCGCCCTGAACCAACAAGCAATGGCAACTGCAGTAGTTGGAACTTCATTGTAGGCAAAAAGGGAAGCGCGTACATCCGGGAACGGGGTCCAAAGGGGTCGTTGCAGGTCCACAACATGAAAGATATGAACAGGTTATCAACAGGATCGGTGGAGCGGTCACTGAACAACTTGTGGGCGATCTGTGGAGCACCGGTGGACTGCTGTCTGACATCTCGCATGGTGAAGGTCAGGGCACTCCTTATGCGCCGACCGACCGCCGAGAGCGCCCTATTCTACCGAAATCCGTCCTTAGCCTCTTTAAAAGTTAGTGAGCACAAACAAAAATCGGCATTTCCGAGCCCTCAGATTTTTTTAGAGGCCGGCGCCTGAACGTCGTAAACACCTCAAAAAAACGGCCCCAAACCCGACTGCCGGGTGGGGCCACTTGACGCCAGCGCCAGATCAGCGTGCAGGGCGAATCAGCGCGTACTGCGCCCAATCGCCACGGCGGAACAGCACGCTGAGCGCCTTGCTCTTGTCGGCCTTGCCGATGGCGGACTCGAATTCGCGCGCATTCGACACCTCGACATTGCCAACCGACAGGATGATGTCGCCCTCGCGCAGGCCTGCACGGGCAGCAGCGTCACTGGCAGCATCGACCTTCACGCCGCCCTTCAGCTTGAGTTCTTTCTTCTGCGCGTCGGTGAGATCGCTCACAGCCAGACCGAGCGACTTGGCGGCTGCAGATGCGGGCGGCTTCGGCGCCGGCTCGTCGCGGTCGCCCGCACGCTTGCCCGGCTTGTCGGGCTCGATCTCGGCAATGGTCACGCTGAGGTCGCGCGAAGCGCCGCGGCGGAATACGGTGAGCGTGCTCTTGGTGCCCGGCTTGGTGTTGCCCACCAGGCGCGGCAGGTCGCTCGGCTTCTCGATGGGCTTGCCGTCGAACTTGGTGATGACGTCGCCCGGCTCGACACCGGCCTTTTCGCCCGGCGAGCCGGCTTCGACGCCGCGCACCAGCGCACCCTGTGCCTTGCCCAGGCCGATGGCCTCGGCCACGTCCTTGGTGACCTGGTCGATCTGCACGCCGATGCGGCCGCGCGAAACGCGGCCCGAGGTGCGCAGCTGATCGCTCACGCGAATCGCCTCGTCGATCGGGATCGAGAACGAGATGCCCATGAAGCCGCCCGAGCGCGAGTAGATCTGGCTGTTGATGCCGACCACTTCGCCGCGCATGTTGATCAGCGGGCCGCCCGAGTTGCCGGGATTGATGGCCACGTCGGTCTGGATGAACGGCAGGTACTCGCCGGTGTCGCGCTGCTTGGCGCTCACGATGCCGGCCGTGACGGTGTTCTCGAGGCCGAAGGGCGAACCGATGGCCATCACCCATTCGCCGACACGCAGCTTGGAGATGTCGCCAACCTTCACCGCTGGCAGGCCGGTGGCCTCGATCTTGACGACCGCGACGTCGGTGCGCTTGTCGGCGCCAACGATCTTGGCCTTGAACTCGCGCTTGTCGGGCAACGTGACCAGCACTTCGGAAGCGTCTTCGACCACGTGCGCATTGGTCATCACATAGCCGTCGGCTGTCAGGATGAAGCCGGATCCGACGCCACGCGGACGCTCTTCTTCCTGCGGCTGCTGCGGGCGCTTCGGGGTCGGGCCCTGACGCGGTTGGCCAGGCAGAGGCTGGCCGAAGAAACGGCGGAAGAACTCCTGCATCTCCTCGTCCATCTCGCCATTGCCACCGCGCTGGGCAACCTTCTCGACGGTGCGGATGTTGACGACGGAAGGGCCGACCTGGTCGACCAGATCGGTGAAATCGGGCAGCGTGCGTGTTTGCGCATGGACCGGCTCGACCGGAAGGAATGTGGCGCTTGCAGTCAGTGCGAGCGCGCAAGCCAGCAGACCGGAACGAAGCTTGTGTCCCTCGACTTTGAAGATCATCGGTTTTCTTTCAAAAGAACAGAGCGGCTGAAAACAAGTGCTATGAGTTTGCGCTGTGTGCTTGGTTCAGCGCAATTGGCGCCTATTTGGCCTGTCAGCGCGTGCGCGCGAGGCTTTGGGCGAATGCATTGAGCGTCTGCTGCGGCACCTCGCCGACTGCGGTCAGCCACCAGTCGCTGGCCGGCTCGGGCAGGCGCCGACGGATGGCGTTGGTCGCTCCGATGGTCAGCACGCCGTCGCGGGGCGCGCGCGCTGCGTCGTAGCGCTCGATGAAAAGCGACACCGAGGCGAGGCCATCGGAGAAGGTCCACTGGACCGTGGCCGCGTCCTGCTTCGACTTGCCGCTGCTGTCGCCATCACCGCCCGCTGTCGGGCGACGGAAGAAGCTTCGGGGCTTAAATCCGGCCACAGGCGTGCGCAGCGTCCAGCCTTCGTCCTGCGCATTGCTGCGCTCGAGCTCCAGCTTCTCGATGCGGTAGCCGGAGGTGTTGGACATCATCTGGGAGAGCGCCTGCGCCTTCACCGGCGCGTCGAGCTGCAGCTCGGAAAACGCCGACTGCTCCACCACGCGGGAGTCGCCGTCAATGGTCTGCAGCTTCACCACCAGGCCCGAACGGCGCTCGCTCCAGATGCGATAGCCGAAGCGCAGCGCGTCGTGCGGCACCAGTTGCACCACGTCGGCATCGAAGCCGGCCACGCGGTCCTTGCCGATCGCGCGCACGTCGTAGAAATCGCCAATCGACGAATCGGGCTTGTCCGGCAGGTTCGGGAAGAGATCGAGGTTCTCGCGCTTCTCGACCTTCACCACCTTCGCCTCCGGCAGGAAGGTCATGACATTGCGGTTACGCCGGAAGGTCGAGCGCGGCGGCCCCGAGAGAGCTTCGATGCGTTCGATCTGATGCTCGCCGTCGCGCACATGCCAGATGCGTGCGCTCGACAGGTCGCCGCCCGGCGCCGACACCACGAAGGTGCCCACGTAATTGCGCTGCCGGGCGCCCGCGTGCATGCGCTGCAACCACTCGGTCACGCTCATGGCCGGTGGCTCGTCCGTCTGCGCAGTTGCCGCGCTCTTCGTATTCGCAGCGCCCGAGCGGGTCTGCGCGGTGGCAGTCTGCGCAAGGCAAAAAGCAGCAAACACAAGCACGAAAGCGCGCGCGGAGATCGGCATCGGAACGGTCATTACGGGCAGCTAGGGGTGCGCGCACTCAGCGCGTCGGGCCCTCGAAGGTGGCATTGCGCAGGAAACCGGAAGGCATTTGCGAAGCACCGCCGGCTTGCTGATGCGCTTCGAGCAGTTGATCGAGCCGCGGGTCACGCAGCATGACCTGCGGATTGCCGTTACCCACGATCACGCGAGTCGGGGTCAGCGTGTTGCTCGCGGGTTGCGGGCTGTTGACCGCTGCCGCCGCCAACACCGAATTGACCGCCGGCTGCTGTTGCTGCTGGACTGAAGCCAGTTGCGCGCCGCTCTGCGGCACCGCTGTGCCGTTGCCGACCAGGGTCCAGCTGATGGCAGCCACGGCCATCAGCGACGCGGCACCAGCCACAAGCTTCCAGCGGAACACAGGCTCGTTGGCCGCTTCCGCCCTGCGCTGCGCGGGCAGTGCCACCGGTGCGGCGACCGGCACCGGCATGGGGGCGACCATCACAGGCTCCGCCGCCAATCGCTGCTGGAAGCGCGCCAGGAATGCCGAGGTGTCGCTGCACGGCGAATGAGAGCCCGAACGCAGCACATCGCCCACCACGTGGTAGGCCTGCCATGCCGCGCGCGATTCGCCTTCGGCGCAGACAGCTTCGATCGCCTGCGCGAACGCCTCGCCCTGCAAATGACCATCCGCAAGTGCGGACACCTGTTCCCGAACCGTCATCGTCTGATTCATTTCATTCACCTGCTTACTTACCAACGCTTGCCGGACTGGTTGTCCAGCAGCGGCTTGACCCTGGCCGAAATGGCCTCGCGCGCCCGGAAAATACGCGAACGCACCGTGCCGATAGGGCAATCCATGACCTCGGCAATCTCTTCGTAACTCATGCCCTCGATTTCGCGCAGCGTGACCGCCTGGCGCAACTCGGCAGGGAGTGCTTCCATGGCCGCCTCGACGGCACTGGCGATTTCATTCGCCGCCATGACCGATTCGGGGGTTTCGTCGGTGGTTGGTTCGTTTCCGGGACGGTAAGTTTCATCGTCGTCCTCAGAAGAAGGCCTGAGAGCGGCCTCGGAGACAGTCGGATCGCGCTTCATGTCCACCAGCGCCTTCTTGGCGGTGTTGACGGCGATCCGGTAGAGCCAGGTGTAGAACTGCGCCTCACCGCGGAACTGGTGCAGCGCGCGATACGCGCGAATGAAGGTTTCCTGCGCAATGTCCTCGACCAGGTCGACATCGCGCACCATCCGCCCGATCAGGCGCTCGATGCGGCGCTGGTACTTGATGACCAGCAACTCGAATGCCTTCTGGTCGCCCGCGACGGTGCGCTGGACCAGCTGGAAATCGACCTCGCCCGGACGCACCACGGCGGGCGCATCGTTCAGGCCGGAATCCGGCGGCACAGGCGGAGAAGTGGTCATCGACGGAGGATCAGGGCGCGTCGGCGGGAGCCGTCGCGCGCCAGGGGTCGCCCGCAGGTGCTGCGGACGGGGGGCGCGAATATACCGCACGGCGCACGTCGCGCCAGCGCTCAGGCATGGCCCGCTGCTCGATCCAGACCCAGCGGCGGGCGCGGCCCGGCTCGCTGAGCCGCACCAGCATCAGCGACTGGAAATCGAGCGCCACGAACGCCCTGGCAGCATGCACGGCCCGGGAGGCATGGCCTCCCGTCAACGACCAGTAGAGGCCGTCGAAATGCAGAACGCCCGCGCCATCGCGTCGCAAGCCGAAGCCCGCGGCGACACCTGCAAACACGACACTGAGAACCAGCAGCAGCTGGCGCCATCCGGCGCTATCGAAGAGATAGCAAGATGCACCCGCACAGCAAGCGCCCAGGGCCCAGAGGACAACGAGAATCCGGGTTGCGCCACGCGAGCGCCCCACCGGATAGGTCACCGACGGTGCGCTGTGCATGAAAGAGCGGTGCTCAAGCGCGCTTGAACACCAGCGTGCCGTTGGTGCCGCCGAAGCCGAAGTTGTTCTTGACCGCGACGTCGATCTTCAGATCGCGCGCCTCGTTGGCGCAGTAGTCGAGATCGCATTCCGGATCCTGATTGAAGATGTTGATGGTCGGCGGGCTCTTCTGCTCGTGCAGCGCCAGCACCGTGAACACCGATTCGATGCCGCCCGCGCCGCCCAGCAAATGGCCGGTCATGGACTTGGTCGAATTGACGACGAGCTTCTTCGCGTGATCGCCGAATGCCAGCTTGACCGCATTGGTCTCGTTGACGTCGCCGATCTGCGTCGAAGTGCCGTGCGCATTGAGGTACTGCACCTGATCAGCATTGACACCGGCATTGGCCAGCGCCATGGCCATCGAGCGGCGCGGGCCGTCGACGTCGGGCGCGGTCATGTGATACGCGTCGCCCGTCAGGCCAAAGCCCGCGACTTCCGCGTAGATCTTGGCACCACGTGCCTTGGCGTGTTCGTATTCTTCGAGCACCAGCACGCCGGCCCCCTCGCCCAGCACGAAGCCGTCGCGGTCCTTGTCCCACGGACGCGAGGCCGTGGCGGGATCGTCGTTGCGGGTGCTCAGCGCGCGAGGCGCGGTGAAGCCGCCGATGCCGAGCGGAGAAATGGTCGACTCCGCGCCACCCGCGATCATCACGTCGGCATCGCCGTACTCGATCATGCGTGCCGACGTGCCAATGGCATGCAGGCCCGTGGTGCAGGCGGTCACGACCGCGATGTTCGGGCCCTTGAAGCCGTACTTGATCGAGACGTGGCCCGAGATCATGTTGATGATCGATGCCGGCACGAAGAACGGCGAGACGCGGCGCGGGCCGCGGCTCATCAGTTCGCCGTGCGTCTCTTCGATCATCGGCAGGCCGCCGATGCCGGAGCCGATGTTGCATCCGATGCGCACGGCTTTTTCATAGGACAGCGCTTCGCCGGTCGGCAGTCCGCTGTCCTGCACCGCCTGGATGGCGGCGGCGAGACCCAGATGAATGAAGCGGTCCATGTGGCGCGCTTCTTTCTCCGAGATGTATTGGGTGATGTCGAAACCCTTGACCTCACCGGCGAACTTGCAGGCGAAGGCGCTTGCATCGAACGCGGTGATGTTCGCAATACCCGACTTCCCGGCCAACAGGTTGGCCCAGGATTCGGTTGCGGTGTTTCCGACAGGAGCGATGCAACCGAGTCCGGTCACGACGACGCGGCGTTTGGTCATGCCGGCAAACCTTTCTGGAAGCGCTGAACAGTTGCCTGTCGGCGCGTGCGGTTTTTAAAGGAAAAGCCGCCGGCCGCAGTTGCAGTGTTGTCAGCTGGCCTATCAGGCCTTTTGATTCTTGGTGGCGTAGTCGACGGCGTTTTGCACCGTGGTGATCTTCTCGGCATCTTCGTCGGGAATTTCGATGCCGAATTCGTCTTCGAGTGCCATCACGAGTTCGACCGTGTCGAGCGAGTCAGCGCCGAGGTCGGCCACGAAAGCCTTTTCGTTCGTCACTTGGGACTCTTCCACGCCGAGCTGCTCGGCGATGATTTTCTTGACACGTGCTTCGATATCGCTCATTTGGTTCCCTCTGAGGGTTGTAGGTAATCGGTGGATTTTAGCCGGGCGCATTGTGGCATTTGCCGCGCGTCCGGTACGGGAAAAACTTGCGCCTTGCGGCTACATGTGCATGCCGCCGTTGACGTGCAGCTCTTGCCCCGTGACGTAGGACGCCTGGGGCGATGCGAGGTAAGCCACCGCGTGCGCGATGTCGGCCGGCTTGCCCAGATGGCCCAGCGGGATCTGCTGGAGCAGCGCCTGTTGCTGGGCTTCGGGGAGGCTGGCCGTCATGTCGGTTTCGATGAAACCGGGTGCGACGCAGTTGACGGTGATGTTGCGGCTGCCCAGTTCGCGGGCCAGCGCACGGGTCATGCCCGCGACGCCTGCCTTGGCAGCGGCGTAGTTGGCCTGGCCGGCATTACCGGAAGCGCCGACCACGCTGGTGATGCTGATGATGCGGCCGTAGCGCTGCTTCATCATCGGGCGGATCACCGCGCGCGAGAGGGAGAAGACCGCCTTGAGATTGGTGTCGAGCACCGCGTCCCAGTCGCTGTCCTTCATGCGCATGGCGAGCGTGTCGCGCGTGATGCCGGCGTTGTTCACCAGCACGTGGATGGCGCCGTAGGCCTGCACGATCTCGTCGATCAGGGCCTCGACGGCGGCGCCGTCGTTCACGTCGAGCGCACGACCGCGGCCGCCGTAGGCGCTCAGGGCCGACGTGATCTTGGCCGCGCCATCGTCGGTGGTGCCGGTGCCCACGACCTTGAGGCCGCGCTGCGCCAGCTCCAACGCGATCGCCGCGCCGATGCCGCGCGTTGCGCCGGTGACCAGGGCGACTTGCCCTTCAAATTTGGGAATGCTCATAAGAAAAAGTGTCGGAGCCTTGCGCCGGTCAGCCGGCGAGCGATTGTCGGGTGTCCGCGAGCGTGGCCGGGTCGTACACCGACGCGGCTTCCAGATCGGGGGAGATGCGCTTCACCATGCCGGCCAGCACCTTGCCGGGACCGCACTCGATGATGGCGGCTACACCGCGCAGTTTCAAGGCCTGCACGCTCTCGACCCAGCGCACCGGGCCGGCGGCCTGGCGCACCAGGGCGTCGCGGATGCGGTCGGCATCGGTCTCGATGGCGACGTCGATGTTGTTCAGCACCGGAATTTGCGGCGTGGCCAGCGTGATGGAAGCCAGCTTGTCGCGCAGCGCTTCCGCGGCAGGTTTCATGAGGCTCGAATGGAAAGGCGCCGAAACCGGCAACAGCAGCGCCCGCTTGGCGCCGTTGGCCTTGAGCAGTTCGCAGGCCTTGTCGACCGCGGCCTTGCTGCCGGCGATCACTGTCTGCATGGGGTCGTTGAAATTCACCGCCTCGACGATTTCCGCGCTGCCAGAGCCAAAGCTGGCAGTGGCTTCCGCGCAGCCTGCCACCACCTTGCCCGACTCCATGCCGAGCACCGCAGCCATCGCGCCGACACCGACGGGCACCGCCTGTTGCATCGCTTGCGCGCGGAAACGCACGAGCGGCGCAGCCTGCGCGAGCGTCAGAACACCCGAAGCCACCAGCGCCGAATACTCGCCGAGCGAATGACCAGCCACCACAGAAGGCGCGGCACCACCCTCGGCCAACCAGGCGCGCCATGCAGCAACACCAGCCACCAGCATCACGGGCTGAGTGTTGGTGGTGAGCGCCAGCTCTTCCTTGGGGCCGTTCTTGATCAGCGCGCCGACGTCTTCGCCGAGCGCTTCGGAAGCTTCGCGCAGCGTTTCAGCCACGGTCGGGTGATCGCCCCAGGCGTCGAGCATGCCGACCGCCTGCGAGCCCTGACCCGGAAAGACAAAAGCAAAGGATTTCATTGTTGTATGCGCCATCTCGCATCGCGGCCGCCCTCTTCCAGGGCGACGCAACGCACTACAGATTCAATAGCACCGCGCCCCAGGTGAAGCCGCCACCCACGCCTTCGAGCATGAGCGTTTCGCCTTTCTTCACCTTGCCGGAGCGCACGGCCTCGTCGAGCGCCAGCGGAATCGAGGCGGCGGAAGTATTGCCGTGCTCGTTCACCGTGACGATCAGCTTCTCGCGCGGAAGCTTCAGCTTCTTCGCCGTGCCTTCCATGATGCGGATGTTGGCCTGATGCGGAATAAGCCAGTCGATGTCGGTGTCGACCTTGCCGGCCTTGGCCAGCGTGGCGCGCGCAGCCTCTTCGAGCACGCGGACCGCGAGCTTGAAGACAGCCTGGCCGTCCATGTGCAGCAGCGGCGTGCCCAGCACATTGCCGCCTGAAACGTGGCCTGGCACGCAAAGAATGCCGACGTGCTTGCCATCGGCATGCAGGTCGCTGGCCAAGATGCCGGGCTCTTCGCTGGCTTCAAGCACCACCGCGCCCGCGCCATCGCCGAACAGCACGCAGGTGGTGCGGTCGTTGAAATCGAGGATGCGGGAGAACACTTCGGCACCCACCACCAGCGCGCAACGCGCTGTGCCCGTGCGGATCATCGCGTCGGCGACGGTCAGTGCGTAGACGAAACCACTGCAAACCGCCTGGACGTCGAATGCCGGGCAGCCGGCAATGCCGAGCTTGTTCTGGAGAATGGCGGCCGACGACGGAAACACCATATCGGGCGTCGAGGTCGCGACGATGATCAGGTCGATGTCGCTGGCTTTACGGCCGGCAGCCTCCAGGGCGTGTCGGGCCGCTTCAAGACCAAGGTCGCTGCTCGTGACATCCGGCGCGGCGAAGTGCCGAGCGTGGATGCCGGTGCGCTCGACGATCCACTGGTCGGAGGTTTCGATGCCTCGCGTCGCCAGATCCTTGGCGAGATCGTCATTGGTCACGCGGCGTGGGGGCAGATAGCTGCCGGTGCCGGTAATGCGTGAATAAGAAGGGGTCATCAAACGTGAAGGGCCGTCGCGTCGACCGGCGCCGCCGGTTCCTGTCGCGCTAGCAAAGGCGCGGCGTGGGCGATGCGGGCCCGCACGCGATCGAGCAGGTTGTTGCGAGCGGCATCATAAGCGCGATCCAGCGCATGGCCGAAAGCCACTTCGTCAGCCGAGCCATGGCTCTTGAAAACCAGGCCACGCAGCCCCAGCAAGGCTGCGCCGTTGTAGCGACGATGATCCAGGCGACTTTTGAACGCTTTTAGAACCGGATAGGCAACAATTGCCGCCACCTTGGTAAAAATGCTCCGAGAGAATTCGACGCGAATGAATTCACCGATCATTGAAGCCACGCCCTCGCTGGCCTTCAGAGCCACATTTCCGACGAAGCCGTCACAGACAACGATGTCGGTCGTGCCCTTGAAGATGTCGTTGCCTTCCACGTTGCCGTAGAAGTTCAGATCCTTGGAGTTGGCAGCTGTACGCAGCAGTTGGCTCGCTTTTTTGATCGTTTCACTGCCCTTGATGGCTTCCTCGCCGATATTGAGCAGGCCGACCGAGGGCGCCTCATTGCCAGTCAGCGCCGACACCAGGGCCGAGCCGAGCACGGCGAACTGGAGCAGGTCTTCGGCGTCGCAATCGACGTTCGCACCCAAATCGAGCACGGTCGTTGCCCCGCCCTTGGCATTAGGAAGCTGCGGTGCGATCGCGGGGCGATCAATGCCTTCGAGCGTCTTGAGCAGGTAGCGCGCAATCGCCATGAGGGCGCCGGTGTTGCCGGCGGAGATGGCGGCTTGGGCGGCGCCGTCCTTGACCTGCTGGATCGCGACGCGCATTGAAGAGTCTTTCTTCTTGCGCAGGGCGATTTCAACCGGGTCATCCATGCCCACCACTTCGCTTGCAGCGACGATGCGGGCACGCGGATGCGCGGCAAACCCCGCCAGTGCGGCCGGCGCGCCGACCAGCAACAACGAGGCTTCGCTGTGCCGCTCGAGAAACGCGCGGCAGGCCGCGAGCGTGACGCGCGGCCCATGATCGCCTCCCATGCAATCCACGGCGAGCGTGATTGCAGAAGGCGCAGCAGTGATTTCGGGGGAAGAAGGCGTAGCCATCAAAACAAAGGCCCGACGCTACAGCAGAAGTAGCTTCGGGCCTTGGCCTTGGAATGCGAGATCAGGCTTCAGACTTGTTCTTGAGCACCTGGCGGCCACGGTAGAAACCGTTGGGGCTGATGTGGTGGCGCAGGTGCGTTTCGCCGGTGGTCGGTTCCACGGCGATGCCGGGCACGACCAGCGCATTGTGGGAACGGTGCATGCCGCGCTTGGAAGGCGACTTCTTGTTTTGCTGGACGGCCATGATGGCTCCTGGACTGTTAGGTGAGTGATTGGATGCGGGCTCAAGCGGTGGCAATACAAAAAATTTAACGGCATGTATGGAATGCCTTTATCTGTACTGCTGCTCACGGCGGCGCGCGCGAAGCCCATGATTATAGCCCAGCCTGCGGGAAAGGGCTACTTTCCCTCTTCGGGCTTGCGCGAACGCAACGCGCCGAGCACTGCGAAGGGGTTCGGCTTGGCCTCTTCAGCCGCCTTGAAGTCCTCGTCGCTGGACGAAAGTTGCACCGGCGTGGGGCAGACATCGTGGACGGGCATGACGGGGATTTCCATCAGCAGCTCGTCCTCGATCAGGGCACGCAGGTCGAAATCCCGGCTCACGACGAGCAGGTCTTCCTCGGATTCCTCGTCTTGCGCCTCGGCAGTGGCCTCGTCGGCCACGAAACGGAACCAGCGATCCACGGAAAGCAGCGTGTCGACCGGCGACAGGCAACGCTGGCAAACCAGCGGCACGGAGGCTTCAGCCTCCAGGTGCAGCCAGGGCGCGGCCTTGCCATCCGCACCGGGGCGCTCTTCCCCGTGGGCCTCCCATCGGACCACCGCGTCGGGCGCCGGGACGGCCAGTTCGGCGACCAGGCGTACATAGTTCGGAACCGGATCGGCGGCTTCCAGGGTGGCGGCAGCGGCGGTAAAGCCGGGCACATTGAGCCGTTCGGGGGCAAATTCTCTCTTCATCCGCGCCAGTCTAGCGTGCCGGCCATTTCACCGGCTTGGGGCATACCTGAGAGTTCTGGGCGGCTCACGCACAATCGTCACCATGCAACGCACCGTGATCCTCGCCTCGACCTCGCGCTACCGCCGCGAACTGCTCACCCGCCTGCGCCTGCCCTTCGATGTGCACTCGCCGGAAGTCGACGAAACGCCCCAGCCCGGCGAAACGCCGCACGACCTGGCCGTGCGCCTCGCGCTGGAAAAGGCAAACGCCGTGGCTACCCGCTTCCCAGAAGCCGTGGTCATCGGTTCGGACCAGGTGGCCGACCTGGCCGGCGAGGCGCTGGGCAAGCCCGGCGACCATGCCCGCGCCACCGCCCAATTGCGCCGCATGCGCGGCCAGACGCTGATCTTCCAGACGGCCGTGGCCGTCGTCTGCAAGGCCACCGGCTTCGTCCAGCGCGACATCGCGCCCGTGCGCGTGGTGTTCCGCGACCTCAGCGACGCCGCCATCGAACACTATCTGCAGGCCGAGCAGCCCTATGACTGCGCCGGCAGCGCCAAGAGCGAAGGCCTTGGCATCGCGCTGCTGAGCGCCATCGACAGCGACGACCCGACCGCACTGGTCGGCCTGCCGCTGATCCGCACCTGCCAGATGCTGCGCGCCGCGGGGGTCGATCTGCTGTGACACAACAAAAAGGCAAGCTCTACCTCGTTCCCGCGCCGCTCGACTTCGGTTGCGACGTGCAAGCCCCGCTGCAAGACGCCCTCCCGCTGGGCACGCTGCAGACAGCCGCCGGCATCACCCACTGGATCTGCGAGAACGCGAAATCCGCGCGCGCCTACCTGAAGCGCATCGACGAAGTGGCGCCACTGGCCGCTGCGCTGCAGGCGCAGAGCATCCAGGAACTGCCACGCGAAGTGCACAAGAAAGGTGATCACGCAGGCCAGTTCGACGCCCGCCCCCTGCTGGCCGCCGCGCTCGAAGGCCACGACATCGGCCTGCTGAGCGAGGCAGGCATGCCAGCGGTGGCCGACCCGGGCTCCTCGGTGGCGCGTGCCGCGCACGACCTGGGCCTTACCGTGGTTCCACTGACCGGCCCGGTCTCGCTGCTGCTCGCACTGGCCGCGAGCGGACTCAACGGCCAGAACTTCGCCTTCGTCGGCTACCTGCCGCAGGACGCCGGCGAGCGCCAGACCCGCATCCGCGAACTCGAAGCGCTCGCGCTCAAGTCGGGCCAGACGCAGCTGTTCATCGAGACGCCCTATCGCAACGCCGCGCTGCTGCAGGCCCTCGTGCAGACCCTGCAGCACAACACCCGGCTCGCCGTGGCACACGGCCTGACGCTCGCCACCGCCCACGTGCGCAGCGAAACGGTCAAATCCTGGCGCGCCAAGCCACAAGCCACCACAGACGAACGCCTGCCCGCCGTGTTCGCGATCGGCCGCTGACGATGGTGGGTGTTACCGCAGCCACGCGCTGGGCATCGCGCGCGCAGTTCTTTGCCGCCGGCTTCATCTTCGCGACCTGGGGCGTGCATGTGCCCACGGTCAAGGCGCACTACGGCATCGACGAAGCCCAGCTCGGGCTGGCGATGCTCGCGGCCGGTGCCGGTGCGATGTTCGGCCTGACCAGTGCAGGCCGCTGGATCGGCCGCCACGGCCCGCGTCGCGTGGCCGGCATCTGCGGCTGCATTTATGCACTGCTGCTGGCCGGCCTGATCGCGATGCCCGGCTATGCCGCGCTGCTGGTTCTGCTGGCGGCTTTCGGCCTCGTGACCAGCGTGTTCGACGTCTCGATCAACACCGAAGCCGCCCAACTCGAACTGCACGGCGACACGCCCCTGATGAGCGGCATGCACGGCATGTTCAGCCTGGGCGGCATGGCCGGTGCCGCGAGCGGCAGCGCCGCGCTGGCGGCCGGGCTCGGCGCGCAGGCGCACCTGCTGCTGGTCTCGGCCGCGATGGTGCTGCTCGTTGCCGTAGCCTCGACACGCATGCTGCCCCGCCCCGCCACCAGCGGCGCCACCGAGGCCGATCACGGCTTCCTGCTGCCCCGCGGCACGCTCGCGGTGCTGGGCGTGCTCGCCGCACTGGGTCTGATCGCCGAAGGCGCGATCTACGACTGGAGCGTGCTCTATATGCAGCAGGAGATCGGCAGCCCGCAGCAACAGGCCGCCCTGGCCTATGCAAGCTTCTCGGCCGCGATGGCCGCGGCGCGCTTCGGCGGCGACGCGCTGCGCGCCCGCTTCTCGCCGAGCACGCTGCTGCTCGGCAGCGGCCTGCTGGCCGCGGCGTCGATGGCGCTGGTGCTCATCACCGACCTGCCCTGGCTGGCGTTGGTCGGCTTCGCGGGCGTGGGGGTCGGCTTTGCGAACGTAGTCCCGATCCTGTTCTCGGCCTCGGCGAAAGTTCCGGGCATCGAGCCCGCACGCGGCATTGCGTCGGTCTCGGCCCTTGCCTATCTGGGGTTCATGGCAGGCCCGGCAGTGATCGGGCTGCTGGCGCGGGCGACCTCGCTGACCGCCGCGCTCTATGTCGTCGTGGTCTTCGCCGCGGCGCTGGCGGCATCTGCGCGCTACACCGCCAGCGGCGAAAACAAATAAGAGATCAGCGCAGGGCCGGCGCGGTATGCATCAGGCGCACCGTGGTTTCAGCCATCGCCGCGCCGAACTTCTTGGCCAGCTTCTCGGCCACGTTGTCGCGCCGCGTGTAGTCGATCACCTCTTCGGCCTTGATCACTTCGCGGGCCACGTAGTCGACGTTGCCCAGCTGGTCGGCCAGGCCGTATTCGACAGCCTGCTCGCCGCTCCAGAACAGTCCGCTGAACAGGCCGGGGGTGTCAAGCTTCAGGCGGTCGCCACGGCCGGCCTTCACCACATTGATGAACTGCGTGTGGATCTGGTTGAGCATCGTCTGCGCGTGCGCGCGCTGCGCATCGCTCATCGGGCTGAACGGATCGAGGAAGCCCTTGTTCTCGCCGGCGGTCAGCAGGCGGCGCTCGACGCCGACCTTCTCCATCACGCCGGTGAAGCCGAAGCCGTCCATCAGCACGCCGATGCTGCCGACGATGCTGGCCTTGTCGACATATATCTTGTCTGCGGCGGCGGCAATGTAATAGGCGGCCGAGGCGCAGGTCTCCTCGACCACGGCATAGACCGGCTTCTTGTACTTGGCCTTCAGGCGCTTGATCTCGTCGTTGATGATGCCGGCCTGCACCGGGCTGCCGCCGGGCGAGTTGATCAGCAGGACCACGCCCTTGGCGCCTTCGTCCTCGAAGGCCGTCTTCATCGCGGCGACCACGAACTCCGCGCTCGCATCCCCGCCATTGGCGATTTCGCCCTTGATCTCGACGACGGCGGTGTGCGCCGTGGTCTTGGCCGTGCTCGGCGCGCTGCGCGAGAGCGCGAACCACGCCAGGAAGACGAAGAAGGCAAGCCAGGACAGACGCACGAAGGTCTTCCAGCGGCGCGTGGCCTTCTGTTCGTTCAACGAAGCGAAGGCGAGCTTTTCGAGGGTGGCGCGCTCCCAACCGGGGCGCTGCGTGGGATCTTTGGCCATATTCGTGGGAGGGGCCTGCTCAAATGGTTCGAACCCGGCGGGTTCCGTTCGGTTCGGGTCGGTCATGTCAGAAGGTCAGGGGGTGAAGGTTCCAGCCAGTATGCCAGTGCACTACGCCGTCATGCTCGCTCAAGGCGATCTTCACGAGGCCGCCGCGGCACGGCCCGCCCGCGCATTCGCCGGTGTCGGGCTTGTAGACCGCGCCGTGCGTCGCGCACAGCAGCCACTGGCCGGTGTCGTCGAAGAAGCGGTCGGGCTGGAAGTCGAGTTCCATCGCGACGTGGCTGCACCGGTTGAGAAACGCATGCGGCTGCCCCTCGAAACGTATCGCGAAGGCGCGGCAGGTTTCTCCGCCATAGACCACGTCGAAGGGCACGGCCAGGCTGCCTTCAACCAGGTCCGCGGCATTGCACAACGGGATGTGTTCTTCGTCGCTCATGGCAGGACTTTTTCAAGCGTTTCCGAGGAGCCACGCCTCGAGGTCGGCCACCGAATGCGCAATGTGCAGCGGCTTGAATTCGTCGAAGCTGGCGGGTTCATGCGCGCCGTAGCTCACACCCACGTTGGCGCAGCCGGCGTTCTGCGCAAGCTGCAGGTCATGCGTGGTGTCGCCGATCATCAGGGTGCGTTCCGGCGGCACGTCGAGTTCTTCCATCAGCTCCAGCAGCATGCGCGGATGCGGCTTGCCGAAGGTTTCGTCGGCAGTGCGAGAGGCGTCGAAGCGGTCGCGCAGCGCGACCGACTTGAGCGCCTCATTGAGGCCGCGGCGCGACTTGCCGGTGGCCACGGCCAATTTGTGGCCGCGCGCGCGCAGGGCATCGAGCATCTGCAGCACGCCATCGAACAGCACGAGGTCGTCCTGGTGCTGAAGATAGTGGTAGCGGTAACGGGCGCCAAGCTCCGGGTATTTTTCTTTCGGCACGTCGGGCGCCGCACGCGCGAGCGCCTCGGCCAGGCCGAGGCCGATCACCCAGGCGGCGTCGTTCTCGCTCGGCTTGGCGCCGCCGACGTCGATCACCGCGGCCTGGATGCAGCGCACGATCAGACGCGTGGAGTCATAGAGCGTGCCGTCCCAGTCGAAGGCAATCAGGTCGAAGCGAAGAGGTCTGGAAAAATCAGTCATGGGCCGTGGGAGTGGGGTGTTGGGCCAGTGCCTCGAGGGCGGCGGGCGGCATCAGCGCGTGCAGTTCGGGCGGCAGGTCGGCCTGCAGCGCCACGCGATCGCCGCTGGCCGGATGGTTGAATTGCAGCCGCCAGGCGTGCAGGAACATGCGCCTGAGGCCGAGTTTCTGAAATGCGCGCTGGCGTTCGGACTCGCCGTACTTGTCGTCGCCGGCAATCGGATGCCCGGCCGACGCGAGGTGAACGCGAATCTGATGCGTGCGCCCGGTCTTGATAGTCACTGCCAGCAACGACAGCGGCGCGGCATCGCCCGGCAGCGAGAGCCGCGCCAGCACCCGCACCAGCGTGACGGCGCGCATGGCGTCCGGATGGTCCTTGGCGACCACGCGCACGCGGCGCTCGCCGGCGCCAGCGCCGGAACCGTCGGGCAGCAAATACTTGGCCAGCGGCGCGTCGAGCACCTTCTTGTTGGCGGGCCAAGCGCCCTCGACCAGCGCCAGATAGGTCTTGCCGGTTTCGCGTTCGCGGAACTGGTCCTGCAGCGCGACCAGCGCGCTGCGCTTCTTGGCGACGAGCAGGATGCCGGAGGTTTCGCGGTCCAGCCGGTGCACCAGTTCCAGGAACTTGGCGGCGGGCCGGGCGGTGCGCAGTTGCTCGATCACGCCAAAGCTCACGCCGCTGCCGCCATGGACGGCCACGCCGGCCGGCTTGTCGATGGCCAGCACGGCTTCGTCTTCGAGCAGCACCGGAAATTCGCGCGCCGGTGCCGGCGGGGTGCCGCCCTCTTCAGCGCGCGGCGAGATGCGGATCGGTGGCAGCCGCAGCACGTCGCCCGCCTCGATGCGGGTTTCGGCCTGCACCCGGCCCTTGTTGATGCGCACCTCGCCCGACCGGATGATCCGGTAGACGTGCGTCTTCGGAACGCCTTTCAGATGGCGGAAAAGGAAGTTGTCGAGCCGCTGCCCGGCAGATTCAGCGTCGACCGTGAGGAATGTGATGGCCGAATGCGGCGCCCCGGCTTCGCCTGGGGCTTTTTGGCCTGCGGGATTTGGAGCAGCCGCGGGGCCTTGCTTCGCACCTATAATGTTTTTCACCAGCGCGGTCATGTAAGTGCTTGATTAGACAGAAGTTTAGTCCACTGCCATCAAATACCCAGGACGGCGCTGTGAGGTCGATGCCGCTTTGGCGCCGAGCTGCAAACCCCGCGCAATTGCGCAAAGTGGCAGACCAGGCACCCAAGTCAAGCCGACACCCACGAAACACCGATACGGAATACCCAGCCTGCAGCTTCCAAGCTGCCGGCGGATCGAAGCGAGTCCCTTGTTGTGTTGATGCTGCTGATTCAAATGTGCCTGCGCTGGCCAACCTGGTTTCGACCAGTGGCCTCAGGCATTGAATCGTTGGCAGCGTGCGCCACTCTTGCGCAACCAGCTATCAAAAAGATAGCTGACCAACACCGAATCTGGCTCGCGCCCATCCACGCGCCCCCACCCCGGCTGTCTTCTTGAGCTAACGCTCGAGAGGCCTGCTCGCGCCTGGCGCGGCAGTGAACAGCATCCGGGGCCCAAGCGGCAATTCCCTGGTTTCGCGGGCGTCGTCCGTGCATCGTTGGCCCATCAAGGGCCGGTAGAACGATACATATAAGGACAACGCATCATGAAGCGGATGCTGATCAATGCCACGCAGGCCGAAGAACGCCGCCTGGCCATCGTCGACGGGCAGAAACTGCTCGACTACGAAATCGAAATCGAAGGGCGCGAACAGCGCAAGGGCAACATCTACAAAGCCGTCGTGACGCGCGTCGAGCCCTCGCTCGAAGCCTGTTTCGTCGACTACGGCGAAGACCGCCACGGCTTCCTGCCGTTCAAGGAAATCTCCAAGCAGTACTTCGCCGAAGGCGTGTCTGCCAGCCAGGCCCGCATCCAGGACGCGATCCGCGAAGGCCAGGAACTCACCGTCCAGGTCGAAAAAGAAGAACGCGGCAACAAGGGCGCGGCCCTCACCACCTTCATCTCGCTGGCCGGCCGCTATGTCGTGCTGATGCCGAACAACCCCCGTGGCGGTGGCGTTTCGCGCCGCATCGAGGGTGACGACCGCGCCGAACTCAAGGAGGCGATGGACCAGCTCGAGTACCCGAAGGGCATGAGCATCATCGCGCGCACCGCTGGCATCGGCCGCATTGCGTCCGAACTCCAGTGGGACCTGAACTACCTGCTCAAGCTCTGGACCGCCATCGACGGCGCGGCCAAGGGCGGCAAGGGTGCCTTCCTGATCTACCAGGAATCGTCGCTCGTCATCCGCGCCATTCGTGACTATTTCAATCACGACATCGGCGACATCCTGATCGACACCGACGACATCTACGACCAGGCGCAGCAGTTCATGGCGCACGTCATGCCCGAGCATGCCGCCCGCGTGAAGCGCTACCGCGACGACGCGGCCCTGTTCAGCCGCTTCCAGATCGAGCACCAGATCGAATCGGCCTACGCCCGCACCGTGCAGCTGCCTTCGGGCGGCGCCATCGTGATCGACCACACCGAAGCACTGGTCTCGGTCGACGTGAACTCGGCCCGCGCCATCAAGGGCGGCGACATCGAAGAGACCGCCACCCGCACCAACCTCGAAGCCGCCGACGAAGTGGCCCGCCAGATGCGCCTGCGCGACCTGGGCGGCCTGATCGTCATCGACTTCATCGACATGGACGAGTCGAAGAACCGCCGCGAAGTCGAAAGCCGCCTGCGCGACGCTCTGCGCCAGGACCGCGCCCGCGTGCAGTTCGGCTCGATCAGCAAGTTCGGCCTGATGGAAATGAGCCGCCAGCGCCTGAAGCCCGCGCTCTCCGAAGGCTCGTCGATCCCCTGCCCCCGCTGCGGCGGCTCGGGCCACATCCGCGACACCGAATCGAGCGCGCTGCAGATCCTGCGCATCATTCAGGAAGAGTCCATGAAGGACAACACGGCCGCCGTGCATGTGCAGGTGCCCGTGGAAGTCGCCTCGTTCCTGCTGAACGAAAAGCGCCCCGAAATCGCGAAGATCGAGCTCAAGCAGCGCGTCACCGTGCTGATGGTGCCCAACAAGACGCTCGAAACGCCGAACTACAAGCTCGAGCGCCTGAAGCACGACGATCCGCGCCTCGACCACATCGAAGCCAGCTACAAGATGGCCGACGAGATCGAAGACCCGACCTCGGTCACGCGCCGTTCGCAAGAGCCCACCAACAAGCAGACGCCGGTCATCAAGGGCGTGCTGCCCGATGCGCCCGCGCCCGTGGTGCCGCCCAAGCCCGAAGCAGTGCGTGCGCCTGTCGCAGCAGCACCCGCACCGGTCGCACCGCCCGTGGTGAGCGCACCGGTTCCGGCGCAGACCGGCTTCTTCGCCTGGATCAAGAACCTGTTCGGCGGCACGCCGGCCCCCGCTGCGGCGCCTGCGCCGTCCGCGATCCCGGTCGAGGCACCGAAGCCCCGTCGCGACGGCCGTCCTGGCCGCGACGGCGAAGCACGCGGCGGCGCACGTGACGGCGAACAGCGCCGTGGCGGCCGCGGCGGCGAAGGCCGCGGCGAGAACGGCGGACGCTCCGGCGGTCGCGACGGCGAACGCCGTGGCGGCCGTGGTGGCGAGCGCCGTGAAGGTCGCGAAGGCCGTGAAGGCCGCAGCAGCGAACTGCGCAACGACGACGCCAACCAGCCGCGTGAACAACGCGAACCGCGCGAGCAGCGTGAGCCCCGCGAGCCGCGTGAAGCGCGCGCACCACGCGACGGCGAGCAACGCCGCAACGGTCGTGGCGAGCGCCGCGAAGGCGAAGGCCGCGAAGGTCGCAACAACGCACCGGCCGAAGCACTCGACGGCAACGTCAACCTCGAAGCCCAGCAACTGGCGCCCGGCGCCGTTGCAGGCGACGAAGGCAACGCAGCGGAACGCGCACCCCGCGCCCGCGGCGAACGCCGTGAACGTGGCGAGCGCGGTGAACGTGGTGGCGAACGCAATGGCGCCGACAACAACGGCGCCCGCGAACGCAACAATGCCGAAGCCGGCGAAGGCGCCGCACAAGGCGAGCAACGCCAGCCCCGCAACGGCCGCGACGAGCAGCGCGCACCGCGTGGCGAACGCAGCGACCGCAACGACGGCCGCCGCGAACGCCGCAACGACGCACCTCAAGCCGAAGCGGATGCACGCGGCGCCGAGGCCGCAGCAGCCGATGTCGATCAAGGCGGCGAAGCCAGCATCAACGGCAGCAACGAGCAGGCACCGCGCCGCGAAGGCGACGAGCGCCGCGGCCGTTCGCGTGACCGCTACGGCCGTGACCGCCGCGAACGCGGCCCGCGCGATGAAGCCGAAGCCACCGCCGAAGGCGCCGCAACGGAAGCCACGGGCGATGCACAGCAGCAAGCCCCGCAGCAGCAACTGCCGCTGGCGTCGGAACGCTTCGAAGCAGTCGAAGCCGCTGCGGCACCGGAAGTCCGAGAACCCGTGGCAGCACCGCAGCAGGTCCGCGCTGAGCGCCCCGCGCCGGCACCGGCTGTCGTGGCAGCAGCTGCGCCGATCGTCGTCGAAAGCGCCAAGGCGCCTGTCGCCGCCAACGGCCGCGCACTGCCCAAGGTCCAGCCTTTCGAACTGCCGCTGAACGAGCTCGCGCAGATCGCCGAGAGCTCGGGCCTGCAGTGGGTCAATTCGGATGCCGAACGCATCGCGCAAGCACGCGCCGCCATCGAAGCCGAGCCGAAGCCGGTGCACGTGCCGCGCGAACGCCCGCCGGTGGTTGTGCTCGACGAGGGCCCGCTGGTGCTGGTCGAAACCCGCCGCGACCTCGGTTCGATGTCGCTGCCGTTCGAGCAAGAGCAGCAACGCAGCCTCTGAGCGACACACGCTCCCAAGTAAAAACGGCGCCAGTGGCGCCGTTTTTTTATGCCTTGTCGTGCGCCGGCAGTTCCGGCATCTCCAGGATCAGCTGGCCGAACCGGCAGGCGCATTCCGTCTTGCCGCCCTCGCTCCAGATCAGCGAAAAATCCACGTTCGGCAAAGGCGGCAGGCCATAGCGGCCGTCGACGATCTTCATGCCCGGCTCCACGTCCTCGCGCGTGAGCACCGTCACGGCCAGCCCCGCCAGCACGGCCGCGCGAATGCCATGCTGGCTCGCGGAGGTGAATACCACATGCCAGTCGACCGGCGTCGCATCCAGCGCTGCGCCGGCCAGTTCACGGTTGACGCAGGGCTTCGGAAAGTACGCCAGCGGCAGCGACGCGCCGGCGGGCGGCTCGAAAGTCTCAGCCGCCACCCACACCAGTTGCGTGCGCCGCAAGCGCGTGCCCTCCTCGCAATCGGCCGGCGACATCACCACCGCGAGGTCGAGCTCGCCCGCCTTGATCATTGCGCGAAAGTCGAGGTGCATGCTCACGCTGACCTCCATGCGCGTGGCGGGAAACGAGCGCGCGAACTGCGAGAGCAGCGGCGGCAGCCGGTCGCCCATGAAGGTGTCTGGCGCGCCGAAGCGCACCACGCCCGAGATCAGCGAGGGTTGAAAGCGCCGCGTCATCGTGTCGAGCGTGTCGAGGATCTGCTGCGCATAGCGAAGGAAGTCTTCGCCGTCTTCCGTCACCGTGAGGCGGCGTGTCGTTCGATGCAGCAGCGGCCGGCCCACTTGTTCCTCGAGCCGCCGGATCTGGTGGCTGATGGCCGACTGCGTCAGGTGCAGCCGCTGGGCGGCGCGCGTGAAGCCGCCGGTTTCCTTGACGGCCACGAAGGCTCGCAGCAGCGCGGGGTCGAAATCCATGGCAAGCAACCAATCAATGATGAATCGTCATGGATTCTAGGAAATTAAATCATTTCCATCATGAAGAGGCCTTCCCCAGAATCGCCCGGACCTCTTTGCCAAAGACTCCCGAAAGACTTCCGATGCCTCTCTCCCATACCGGCAAGAACCGGGTCGCGCTGGCCGCGATCTGCCTCATTGCCCTGATGTTCGGCCTGGAAATCTCCAGCGTGCCGGTCATTCTTCCCACGCTCGAACAGGCATTGCACGCCGACTTCAGCGACATGCAGTGGATCATGAACGCCTACACCATCGCCTGCACCACGGTTTTGATGGCCGCGGGCACGCTTGCCGACCGCTACGGCCGCAAGCGCCTCCTCGTCGTCGGCGTGGTGCTCTTCGGCCTCACCTCGCTGGCCTGCGGGCTGGCGCAGAGCGCGCCGGTGCTGATCGTCGCGCGCTTCCTCCAGGGCCTGAGCGGCGGCGCGATGCTGATCTGCCAGCTCGCCGTGCTCTCGCACCAGTTCCAGGAAGGCAAGCAACGCAGCAAGGCCTTCGCCATCTGGGGCGTGGTCTTCGGCATGGGCCTGGGGTTCGGGCCGATCATCGGCGGTGCCATCGTGGCGCTGTCGAACTGGCAGTGGGTGTTCCTGGTCCATGTGCCGCTGGCGGCGGTGGCCGTTGCCCTGGTGTTCCGCAGCGTGGAAGAGTCGAGCGACCCCGATGCGCAAAAGCTCGACCTGCCTGGCATCGTCACGCTGTCGCTTGCGGTGCTGGGCCTGACGTACTTCATCACGCAGGGGCCGGGTCTCGGCTTTGCGAGCCCGCTGGCCATCGGCGTGATCGCGGCGTCGGCCGCGAGCTTCGCGCTCTTCCTGTGGGTGGAAAAGATCAACCCGCATCCGATGTTCGACTTCTCGGTCTTCAAGATTCGCAATTTCTCGGGTTCGATCATCGGCTCCATCGGCATGAACTTCAGCTTCTGGCCGTTCATGATCTACCTGCCCATCTACTTCCAGGGCGCGCTGGGCTACGACGCGGTCACGGCCGGCTCGGCACTGCTGGCTTACACGCTGCCCACGCTCGTGCTGCCGCCGCTGGCCGAGCGGCTGTCGCTGCGCTACCGGCCCGGCGCGGTCATTCCCGCGGGCCTGTTCGTCATCGGGCTCGGCTTCATTGCAATGCGCTATGGCAGCGGCATGGTTCACGCGGGCTGGATGACGATGTTGCCCGGCTGCCTGCTGGCCGGCATCGGGCTGGGCCTGACCAACACGCCCGTCACCAACACCACCACCGGTTCGGTGCCGAGTTCGCGCGCGGGCATGGCCTCGGGCATGGACATGAGCGCACGGCTGATCACGTTGGCCATCAACATCGCGCTGATGGGCTTCATCCTGCTCGAAGGCGTTCATGCGCATCTGCGCGGCGCGTTGTCGGCATCGCTGGACGCAATGCAATTGCGCGCGCTGGCGGAAAAGATCGCGGCCGGCAACTTCGCATCGCTTGCCGAAGGCTTTCCGGCGCTGTCGCAGGCAGACCCGTCCGGCGCCGTCGTGCATGCGGCGCTGGTGAACAGCTTCGGGCTGGTGATGCTCTACGGGGGAGTCGGCGTCTGGGTGCTGGCCGGCGTCAGTCTGCTGATCTTCGGCAGTGGCAAACCACTGGCGCGGTCATCGGGCCTGAAGGCTGAAGGGTCCTGCCCCTGAAAACGCTCAGGTGTTCTCGATCTGCGCCGCGCGCTTCCACGCCTCGGCGGCTTGCTCTGCATCGTCGCGGTCTTCGGCCAACTGGGCCAAGGCGAGCCAGGCACGGCGGTACAGATCGGTGTCCTGCAGCCCAAGGCCGGCCTGCGTCAACAGCTGCTGGGCCTTGCCCCACAGCTGGCGCTTCATGCAGGCCATGCCTGCGAGGTATTGGAGGTTCGGGTCGCGCGGGTTGTTGCGCTGCGCGCTTTCGATGCGCGCCAGCCAGTCGGCATCGACCGAGTCGAGCCCTGCTTCGAGCGCACGCGCCAGCTTGACGCGCAGCGCATCGCCGAGCGCGCGTGGGTTGGCCACCATGCGCTCCCAGGCCGGCAGCAGCCAGCCGCGCGCCAGAGCAAGGTCGCCACGCAGCGCGACCATCCGTTGGGCAGCGTGAATCGCCACTTCGGGCATGTCGCGCTCATTGGCATCGAGCTCAGTCCACGCGCGAAGCAGCTGTGCCGGATCGTGTGCGCCCGTCAGCAGCTCGGTCGCCAGCCCACGCACGATGCTCTGTGCCGCGGCGTCAGAGAAGGCGCGGTGCTTGGCCAGCAGGCGCGCGGTTTCGAGCGCTTCGAGCGTGCGGCGATCCTGCCGTGCCGCCTTGAGCCGCAAGCGCAATGCGAGCGTGCGGCGTTGCGCGCCTTGCGGCAGTTCTTCGAGCCGCGCAAGTGCCGCGGCTGCATCGCGGTCTTCGAGCGCCCAGCGCGCCGCGCGCAGTTGCACGCCTTCGCGCGTCTCCGGGCTGGCGAGCACGGCGCGATCGGCGCTTTCGTTGAGGGCCTGCTGCAGATGGGCATCGCGAGCTGGCTTGTCTTGCAGTGCCTGTGCGCTCTCGGCCGCCAGCAGGTGCGACAGCACGCGCACCTGCTGCGCCTGCGGCAGGCTGGCGCCGAGCGCCGACAGCGTTTTCTCCTGCGTGAGCGCGGCCTGCGCGGCCTTGCGTGCACGCGAGAAGCGACCCGAGATCAGCTGCACCATCGCATCGAGCAAGGCTGCATGCAGCGTGCGCTCCTTCTGCTGCAGCCGCCACTGGCGCGCCTGCGTCGGCAGCGAGAACAGTGCTGCCAGTGCCCGCAAAGCCACGTGCATCAGCACGAAGGCCACCAGCAGGATCACGAGCACGAGGTTCAGCGACAGGTCGACACGCCAGGGCGGCCAGAACACGGTGATCGTGCCCTGGTTGTTGCCTGCGAAAAGAGCGACTGCTGCTGCAACAGCGAACAGCGCGAGGAGCCAGATTGCGGCGCGCATGTCCGATCAGCGTCCTGCTGCGGCGGTGGCCAGTGCCGCGAGCGTGTCGTCGATGCGGACCGGCTCGGACGTCTTCACCAGCGCCTGCAGCTGCTGCAGCTGCGTGGCGGCGGCCTGGGTGCGGCGCGATGCGGGATCGAAATAGCGGTTGAGCGAGGCAGTTACCTGCGACAGCTCGCCGCGCGTGGCCTCCATTTGCCGCGACAGCAGCGACAGGCGCGCATTGAGCAGCTTGAGCTTCAGGTTCTCGCGCAGGAAGTAAGACTGCTCGGGCGCCAGCAGGATCGCCTCCGGGCTCTGGATGCGGCCGACGCGCACCAGCGAGCGGGCCTCGCCGCGCACGGTGAGCAGCACGCGGCGCCACCACGGCGCGTCGGCGGGAATCGGCTCGGGCTGCCAGGCGTTGGTGCCGGTGCCGCGCACGGCAACGGCGTTGAGCGTGGGCAGGTCGTCCACGCCGCGCATCAGTTCGTCGAGCTTCTGCAGCGCTTCGGCGCTGTCGGTGCTTGCGGTGCTGCGCAGGCGGTCGGCATCGCGCTGCATGGCCCTCTGCAGTGGCGTCAGCCGCGGCTGCGCGGCGCGCGCGATGCGCACGTCGCCGGCCTTCAGCGCAGCCAGCAGCGGCTCGACGCTGCCGGTGACCTGTGCCTGCTGCAGGGCAAGGCGCACGGCCGACTCGATGTCGACCACGAGGTTCTCGTCGCGCGAACGCGAGAGGCTTTGAATGAGCTCTTCGAGCTGCGAGCGTTGCAGCGCGACTTCAGCCACGCGGGTTTCGACCAGAGCCACGCGGGCCGAGGCCTCGCGCACGGTGTCGCTTGCCTGGCGGGCCAGCGTGCGCGCCTCCATCGATTGCGCGATGGCATCGGCGCTCTGGCGTGCCAGCTGTTCCTTCATGCCGCCGACCTTCTGCCACAGCGCGATCGTCATCAGCAAGGCGGCCAGCGCCACGAGGGCCACGAGGCCGAATGCGATGCGAGAGAGGATCAGCGCCCCTGCTGCCTGTGCGGCCGGCGTCTGGTGCGGTGCCAGCGTGGCGGGCACCGGCGCCGTGGCAGCGGTTGGGGAAGGAGAGGAAAAATCGTCTGACGGGGACGCGGCGCTCATGCCAAGGATTCTATAGACGCGATCAGCCCATCCCGCAGTGGTGTGCATACACGCAACGCCCCGAAACCCGCGGCCCGTGCGGCTTCGCCGATTCGTGCATGCGTGGCGACCGCGCTCGCGGCGTGCCATTGCACACCGGGCATCGCGCGCTGCAGATTGCCGATGGCCTCTGAGCTGCTGAAGAGCCAGATCGCGCGGCCTTCGGCGCCATCAATGGCCAGCCGACGTTGTACGACATCCAGCGACGGCGGCAACCGGCGATAAGCCACCACGGTGTCGCGATGGCCGCCCGCGACATCGATTTCATTGGCGAGCCAGTCGCGCCCTGTGGGGTGCCCGGCTTCGTCGCCGCCACGCACGATCAGCACGCGCACGCCGGCAGACACCTGGGCCTGCACCCGCTCCCACAGCGCTTCGGAGTCGAAACGCGTGGCCTCAGGAGGTGGTGCGTCGATGAGTTCCAGCGGCACGCCGGCGCGAAGCAAGGCGCGCGTGGTGCCTGGGCCCGTGGCCCAGAAGCGGCGCCCTGCCAGCGTATCGGCAGCGTTCTTGTGCTGGAAGAAATGCTCGACGGCCGTGGCGCTCACGAACATCAGCGCCGCGTAATTCACCAACTGCCGCCACGCCGTGCGCAGCGGTTCGGCATCGACCACCGGCTCGATCACGATGAGCGGCAGCGCCACCGCATCGAGCCCAGCGGCGCGCAGGTCACTCACCCATTGCGCCGCCTCGCGCGCCGGCCGCGTGACGATGACGGGGCGGGCGGTCATACGATGACCACCGATCTCAGTGAGCCCCGGCGTCGCGCAGCAGCGCCGCGGCGCGCTCGCCGAGCGCATCGGCCTGCGCGAAATCGCCGGCCTGCGCCAGCGCATGCACCTTCACCAGCGGCGCGCTGCCCTCCGGATCGCCCCAAGCGGCGTCGATGCGCAGCGCGCCGTCGGCCTGCCAGCGTGCATGGGCCGCCAGCGGCATGGAGCAGCTGCCGCCCATCGCGCGACTCACAGCGCGCTCGGCGGCGGTGGAAAGCCAGTCGCCCTGGTGGGCCAGCGAGCGCAGCAATTCGATGAGTTCGGTACGGTCCGCGCGCACCTCGATGCCCAATGCGCCCTGCCCGGCGGCCGGCAGCATGGTGTCGGGATCGAAGGCCACGCGGATGCGGCTTTCCAGCCCCAGCCGCTTGAGCCCGGCCGCCGCCAGCACGATGGCGTCGTACTGCCCTTCGTCGAGCTTGCGCAGGCGGGTGTCGAGGTTGCCGCGCAGCGGTTCGATGCGCAGGTCGGGCCTCAGCGCGCGCAGCAGCACCACACGGCGCAGGCTCGAAGTGCCGACCACCGCACCCTGCGGCAGCGCGTCGAGCGATTCATAGCGGGGGGAGACCAGCGCGTCGCGCGGGTCTTCGCGCTCCAGCACGCAGGCCAGCGCGAAGCCTTCGGGCAGGTCCATCGGCACGTCTTTGAGCGAATGGACCGCGATGTCGGCACGCCCTTCTTCGAGCGCGAGCTCGAGCTCTTTCACGAAGAGCCCCTTGCCGCCCACCTTGCTGAGCGTGCGGTCGAGGATCTGGTCGCCGGTGGTCGTCAGGCCGAGCAGGCTGACCGTATGGCCCTTTTCTTGCAAAAGCGCCCGGACGTGTTCGGCTTGCCACAGTGCCAGGCGGCTTTCGCGCGTGGCGATCACGATATTGCTCAAGACCGGTTCCAAAAGTACATGTTCTAAACCGCCGGAATGCTAGCATGTTGCGCCGCAACAACGCAGGCGGCGCATCCATTCAAGAAGTCAAAAAGTCCAGGACAAACATCGAATGAAAGCCAGCAAGACCCCTGCTCCCCCCAAGCGCCGCCAGACCGAAGACCAGCCACTGATCGACGACATCCGGCTGCTGGGCCGGATCCTCGGCGACGTGATCCGGGAGCAGGAAGGAGACGAAACCTACGCGCTGGTCGAAAAGATCCGCACCTTGTCCGTGGCTTTCCGCCGCGACGCCGACCACGCCGCCGACCGCGCGCTGAAGAACCTGCTCAAGGGCCTGAGCGCGGCCGAAACGGTGCGCGTGATTCGCGCCTTCACCTACTTCAGCCACCTGGCCAATCTTGCGGAAGACCGCCACCAGATCCGCCGCCGCACGGAAACGGAACGCGCCGGCGAAAGCGTCGAGGGCGACCTGCAAACGGCACTCGCGCGCATCCGCAAGGCCGGCGTGAAGCCCGACGACATCGTCGCCTCGCTGGCCCACAGCTATGTGTCGCCGGTGCTCACCGCGCACCCGACCGAAGTGCAGCGCAAGAGCATCCTCGATGCCGAGCGCGCCATCGCGCAACTGCTCACCGTGCGCGACGAGATCAGGCTGCGCCAGAGCGCCTATGCGGGCGGCAAGGATGCGCTCTCGCCGCTCGAATTTGCCGAGAACGAAACGCAGATGCGCACCCGCGTCACGCAGATCTGGCAGACGCGCATCCTGCGCTTTTCCAAGCTCACGGTGGCCGACGAAATCGAGAACTCGCTGAGCTACTACGAAGCCACCTTCCTGCGCGAGATTCCGCGCGTCTACGCCGACCTCGAAAAGGCCCTCGCCCAGGGCGGCCACACGCCTTCGGTCGCGCCTTTCCTGCGCATGGGCCAGTGGATCGGCGGTGACCGCGACGGCAACCCCAACGTCACCGCCCAGACGCTCGAATACGCCCTGGGCCGCCAGTGCGAGCTGGCGCTGCGCCACTACCTCACCGAAGTGCACTACCTGGGCGGCGAGCTGTCGCTGTCGGCCACGCTGGTCGATGTGACGGTCGAGATGCAGGCGCTGGCCGAACGCTCGCCCGACACCAACGAGCACCGCAAGGACGAGCCCTACCGCCGCGCCCTCACCGGTGTGTATGCGCGCCTTGCGGCCACGCTGCGCGAGCTCACCGGCGGCGAGGCCGCGCGCCACGCCGTCGCGCCGCAGAACCCGTACGCCACGGCCGAAGAGTTCCTGGCCGACCTGCGCACCGTGGCCGAATCGCTCGAAGAAAAGCACGGCACCGTGCTTGCCGCGCCGCGCCTGCTGCCGCTGATTCGCGCGGTCGAGGTGTTCGGCTTTCACCTGGCCACGGTCGACCTGCGCCAGAGCTCCGACAAGCACGAGGCGGTGATCGCCGAGCTGCTGGCCACCGCTCGCATCGAGCCCTCGTATGCGTCGCTCGCCGAAGAGGCCAAGCAGACGCTGCTGCTCAGGCTGCTCGACGACGCCCGCCCGCTGCGCGTGCCCGACGCCGACTACTCGCCGCTTGCGAAGAGCGAGCTGGCCATCTTCGCTGCCGCCCGCGTTTCGCGTGCGCGCTATGGCGCCGCGGCCATCCGCCACTACATCATCAGCCACACCGAAACGGTGAGCGACCTGCTCGAAGCACTGCTGCTGCAAAAGGAAGTGGGCCTGCTGCGCGGCGCGATGGACAGCAACGCGACCTGCGACCTGATCGTGGTGCCGCTGTTCGAAACCATCGAAGACCTGCGCAACGCCGCGCCCATCGTGCGCGCCTTCTATGCGCTGCCGAACATCCAGGCGCTCGTCGAACGCTCGGGCGCCGAGCAGGACGTGATGCTCGGCTACTCCGACAGCAACAAGGACGGCGGCATCTTCACCAGCAACTGGGAGCTGTACCGCGCGGGCATCGCGCTGGTGTCGCTGTTCGACGAGCTCAACAAGAAGAAGGCCAACCCCATTCGCCTGCGCATGTTCCATGGCCGCGGCGGCACCGTGGGCCGCGGCGGCGGCCCGAGCTACCAGGCCATCCTCGCGCAGCCGCCCGGCACGGTGCGCGGCCAGATCCGGCTGACCGAGCAGGGCGAAGTGATCGGCTCGAAGTACGCCAACCGCGAGATCGGCCGGCGCAACCTCGAAACGCTGGTGGCTGCCACGCTCGAAGCCACGCTGCTGCCGCAAGGCAAGTCGGCGCCCGCCACCTTTCTCTCGGCTGCGGGCGAACTGTCGACCGCCAGCATGGCCGCGTACCGCAAGCTGGTCTACGAAACCCCGGGCTTCGGCGACTATTTCTTCGGCTCCACGCCGATCCGCGAAATTGCCGAGCTCAACATCGGCTCGCGCCCCGCCTCGCGCAACCCCAGCCACAAGATCGACGACCTGCGCGCGGTGCCGTGGAGCTTCAGCTGGGGCCAGTGCCGCCTCACCATTCCTGGCTGGTTCGGCTTCGGCTCGGGCGTCGAACAGTTCCTCGCCGCAGCGGGCACGGCTGCAGGGAAGAAGGAGCGCCAGGCATTGCTGCAGCGCATGTACGAGCAGTGGCCCTTCTTCCGCACGCTGCTGTCGAACATGGACATGGTGCTGGCCAAGAGCGACCTCGCGCTGGCTTCGCGCTACGCCGAGCTGGTCACCGACCGCAAGCTGCGCCAGAAGGTGTTCTCGATGATCGATGCCGAATGGCACCGCACCTCCGACGCACTCACACTCATCACCGGCGCGAAGCAGCGGCTCGAAGGCAATGCCGAGATGCAACGCTCGGTGCGCCACCGCTTTCCGTACATCGACCCGCTGCACCACCTGCAGGTCGAGCTGATGCGGCGCTACCGCGCGGGCGACGGCGGCGAGCGGCTGCAGCGCGGCATCCACATCTCGATCAACGGGGTGGCGGCGGGGCTGCGCAACACGGGCTGACCACACCCATTCCGACCACGGCAAAGGGCGCTTCGGCGCCCTTTCCTACGTCTGGCATCGGCAATCAGGCACCTGTAAGGTCATTTAAAAGGGTACGGTCGGACACGTTCACAGTTCTCGCAATCGCGCGGCAGCTCGAAGTCGTTACAAGGAGCCCGTTGCCATGCCAGTCCCGCAGTCCCTCACCCATTCGCCCATCGACTTCGTCGGCAACGACGCCGAGGCGCTGGCCTCCCACATGCGCCACTGCGCGCGCGCTCACGGGCGCTGGTTCTCGCTGCGAAGCCACATGCAACGGGTGCGCGCGCTCGCTGCGGGCCGCATCGTCACGATCGCCTGCGTGGCCGTGGTGCTGGGTATCGGTCTCTTCGCCATCGCTTGAGCGCCGCAGCCGTCGTCGACCGTCTCCAGGGACTCAGTCCGTACGCCCGGGCGCTGCTGCTCGGCCCGCATGATCCGGTAGCCGCACCGATCCGCGCCGAACTCTTCGGCATCCAGCGTTTCGAGCAGCACGGCCATAGCCTCGCCCGCGCCCAGGTGGTGGAAGAAGACCGCCGCCTCGCGCGCGAGGGCGCGCCCTTCTTTCCGCGCGTGGACGAAAACCTCGCGTCGCTGCGCAACGCCTTCGACTACATCGCGCTGATCTCGCTCAGCGGGCGCTACGTGTCGCCCGCGGCCGAGTGGCTGCTCGACAACTTCCACCTGGTCGAGGCGCAGCTCCAGCAGATTCACGACGGCGTGCCGCGCAGCTACTACGCGCGCCTGCCCAAGCTCGCCGCGCCGCCGCTGGCGGGGCTGCCGCGCGTGTACGGCATTGCATGGGCCTACGTGGCCCATACCGACAGCGTGCTCAACAAGACGCTGTTCACCGCCTTCCTCAATGCCTATCAGGACATCGACGAGCTCACGCTCGGCGAGCTGTGGGCGCTGCCCACCACCCTGCGCGTGGTGCTGCTCGAAAACCTGCGCCGCGTGGCCGAGAGCATTGCCGAGAACAAGGTGGCGCGCGAGATTGCGCATGCCGCATGGGACGCCGCGCCGCACCTTTCGGTGCAAGACCTCGACGTGCTCTACCGCGCGCTGCAAAGCCACGGCCTGCAGGACAACTACCTCACGCAGCTGTGGCAGCGCCTGCCCGTCGAGCACGGCGAAGACATGCCCGCGCTGGTGCGCTGGACCGAGCAGCACTGCCCCAACGGGCCGGCACTGATCGGCGAAGCGCAGAACGCACAGGCCGCCGCCAATCTCACGGTCGGCAACATCATCACCACGCTGCGCATGATCGGCCAGGTCGAGTGGAGCGACCTGATCGAGCCCGTGAGCCGTTCGCTGCGTGTGCTGCGCGAACTGCCGAGCTTCGCCAACGAGAGCGAACTCACGCGCCAGCAGATCACGCATGCGATGGAGCAAGTGGCGCGCAGCAGCGAACAGCCCGAGCGCGCCATCGCGCAAGCCGTGGTGCAACTGGCCGCCAGCGCGCCGGCCGACGACGCGGGCGCGGAGACCGACCGCGCCGACGGCACCGCCGGCTACTACCTCTTCGGCCAGGGCCGGCCCGCGCTCATCGCGGCGCTGCAATCGAACGGTCATGCGGGCCGTGCCGGGCGGGCGCCCGACACGCGGCAGGCACGCAGCCATCGCGGCTGGCGATTGCCCGTCTACGTCGGCTCCGTTGCGCTGGGCACCGCGCTGCTGCTGTTCGCCGTGGTGCACAGCCTGCCGCACCGCGAAGACTGGACCACCGTGCTGGCGCTCGTCCTTCTGGCGTGGCCGCTGTCCGAAGCGCTGCTCGCGCTTGCGCAACGCATCATGGCCGAGTCGGTGCGAGTGCAGGGCCTGCCGCGCCTGGACTTTGCGAACGGCATTCCCGAGCGGCACCGCGCGCTCGTCGTCATGCCCACGCTGCTGGGTTCGACCGCGAACAACGCGCAGCTCGCACACCGGCTCGAACTGCATTGGCTCGCCAACCGCGAAACAAATGCGCAGTTCGCACTGCTCACCGACTGGGCCGATGCACCGCTGGCCTCGCTGCCCGAAGACGGCCCCCTGCTCGACGACGCCCTGCAGCGCATCGCCGCGCTCAACACCAAATACCCCGTGGCGCCAGGCGAAGCGCCACGCTTCCTGCTGCTGCACCGCCCGCGCAGCTGGAGCGACACCGAGCAGCGCTGGATGGGCTGGGAACGCAAGCGCGGCAAGCTCGAAATGCTGGTGCGCCTGCTCGCAGCCGGTGACGCCAGCGGCTTCCTGCCGCTCGCACCGGGCCTGCGGCTCGCCGCCGGCCGCACGCCGTATGTGCTGACGCTCGACAGCGACACCGGCCTGCCGCCGGGCGCCCTGCGCGACCTGGTGTCGATTGCCGCGCATCCGCTCAACGCGCCCGAAATCGACGTGCAACGCCAGCGCGTGGTCGCCGGCTTCGGCATCCTGCAGCCGCGGATCGTCACGCCGTTTCCGCAGCGCCACGAGCGCTCCTTCTTCCATTGGGTGTTCGCCGGCCAGTGCGGGCTAGACCCCTACGGCAGCGGCGCCTCCGACATCTACCAGGACGTGTTCGGCAGCGGCTCCTTCACCGGCAAGGGCCTGCTGAACGTGCGTGCGCTGCACGCCACGCTCGATCGCCGCCTGCCCGACGGCGCAGTGCTCAGCCACGACCTGCTCGAAGGCACGGTCGCGCGCTGCGCGATGGTGAGCGACGTCGTACTTGTCGAGGACCATCCGCACCATGCCGGCGTTGCGGCGTCGCGCGTGCACCGCTGGGTGCGCGGCGACTGGCAGCTGCTGCCGCTGATGTGGCGCGCGCGCCGCTTCGGCATCGATGCGCTGGGTCTCTGGAAGATGAGCGACAACCTGCGCCGCTCACTGGTGGTGCCGGCTTCTTTCGCGCTGCTGGTGCTGGTGATCTTCACGCAGGCCATGCCGCTGGGCTGGGCGCTGGCGGCCGTGGCGTCGGCGCTCACACTCGGGCCCTTGCTCGGCGCGCTGGCCGGGCTGGTGCCCACGCGCCGCGCCATCGAGCTGCGCCATTTCTTCGACGTGGGCGCGGTCGAGCTGCTGCGTGCCATGGCCGGCGCGGCCTGGCAGTTCGTTCAACTCGCGGCGCAGACGCGGCTGCTGCTCGACGCATGGTTCCGCGCGACATGGCGCCTCGTGGTCAGCCGCCGGCATCTGCTCGAATGGACCACGGCCGCGCAGGCGCAGGCGCAATCGAGCGGTCGCCTCGCGCCCTTTGTGCGCAATGCCGCCGCGAGCAGCGTGGCGTGCCTCGCGCTCGCCGTGGCGGCGCACTGGAGCGCATACCCCGTGATCGGCACGCTGCTGTTCGTGCTGTGGGCGCTGGCGCCGGTCGCGGCCTGGTGGGGCAGCCGTTCTGAAGCAAAGGCACCTGACCCGCTCAGCACCGACCAGCGCACCTACCTCGAAAAGCTTGCGCACGACACATGGCGCTTCTTCGAGCACGTGGTGGGTCCGGACGACAACCACCTGCCGCCCGACAACCTGCAGCTGGAGCCGCAACCCACCGTCGCGCATCGCACCTCGCCGACCAACATCGGCATGTACCTGCTGGCTACCTGCTGCGCGCGCGAGTTCGGGTGGATCGACACCGCCGCCCTGCTCGCCCGCATCGCCGCCACGCTCGACAGCGTGGACCGCATGCAGAAGCACGACGGCCACCTGTTCAACTGGTACGACACGCAAACGCTGAAGCCGCTGCCGCCAGATTACGTGTCGAGCGTGGACAGCGGCAACTTTGCGGGCCACCTCGTGGCCGTGGCGCAGGCCTGCCGCGCCTTCGCCGCCGAAGGCTGCCAGCCGCATGAAGCGCCCGCGCTCGAAGCACTGGCCGTGCGCTGCGACGCACTGCACGCCGGCATGGACTTCAGCGGCCTCTACGACCCCAAGCGTCACCTGTTCCATATCGGCCTGCGGGTCGAGGAGAACGTGCTCGACGCAAGCTACTACGACCTGCTGGCTTCCGAATCGCGGCTGCTGAGCTTCCTGGCGATTGCCAAGGGCGACGTGCCGCGCCGCCACTGGATGGCACTGGGCCGACCGTTCCTTCTGGTGGGCTTCCGGCCCAGCCTGAAGTCGTGGTCGGGCTCGATGTTCGAGTACGTGATGCCCGCGCTGGTGATGACCGAGCCCACCGACGGCCTGCTGCAAGTGGCCAACGCCGCCGCCATCGCCGAGCAGCAGGCCTTCGGGCGGGCGCAGAACCTGCCGTGGGGCGTTTCCGAATCGGCCTACTTCGCACAAGACCACTCGTTGGCCTACCAGTACTCGCCCTTCGGCGTGCCGCGCCTCGCGCTGCGGCGCACGCCGCCCACCGACCGCGTGGTGGCGCCCTATGCGAGCGCCATGGCCGCGCCGTTCGCGCCCGGGGCGGCGGTGATCAATCTGGAACAGCTCGAATCGCTCGGCGCGCGCGGCGAGTTCGGCTTTCACGACGCGGTCGACTTCACCGTCTCGCGCCAACCCGAGGGGCAGGACTTCACCGTGGTGCGCAACTTCATGGCGCACCACCAGGGCATGTCGCTGGTGGCGCTGTGCAATGTGCTGTGCGCCGATGCGCCGCGCCGCTGGTTCGGCAGCGCCGCGCTGGTGCAGGCGCACGAGTCGCTGCTGCACGAGCGCACGCCGCGGCAGATCATCGGCAGCGCCGATCCGCGCACGCCGCCCGAGCCCAGCCAGGCCGAGCTGGCGCCGCTGTTCCAGCCCCGCCTTGTCGACCCGATGGCGCCCGGCTTCCAGCCCACGCACCTGCTGTCGAACGGCCGCTACACCGTTGCCCTGCGCGCCAACGGCGCCGGTGTGAGCCGCTGGCATTCGTTCAACGTGACGCGCTGGCGCGACGACCCGCTGCGCGACAGCTATGGCACCTTCTTCTTCGTGCGCGACGAGGGCACCCAGGAACTCACCTCGCTCACCGCCCTGCCCGCGCCGGGCGACGGCTGGCGCTACCGCACCCGCTTCCTTGCCGACCACGTGCAGTTCGACGCGACCGGCCCCGGCCTGCAGGTGCGTACCACTGTGCTCATCAGCCCCGAGGACGACACCGAGCTGCGCAACATCACGCTGCACAACTCGGGCGAGGAAACGCGCACGCTCGAACTGGTCTCGTACTTCGAGCCGGTGCTGTCGAACCCCAAGGCCGACGAGGCGCATCCGGCCTTCGCCAACCTGTTCGTCGAGTCGCGCTGGGAGCCCGCATGGCGCGCGCTGCTGATGTCGCGCAAGCCGCGCCTGCATGGCGACGCGGTGATGGCCGCCGCGCACTTCCTGGCCTCGGCGGACGCGCACGTGCTCTCGGTCGACTGCATGACCGACCGGCGCGCCTTCATCGGGCGCAACCGCACGCTGGCCAACCCCGCGCTCGACGCGCAGCCGCTCACGCCCAACGGCAAGCAGGTCAACGGGCTCGACCCCATCGCCTGCCTGCGGGTGCGGCTGTCGATTGCGCCCGGTGCCACCGCGCGCCTGAGCTTTGCCACCGCGGCCGACAAGAACATCGATGCGCTGATGCCCGGCATCGACCGCTACATGCAGCCGATGCACGTGGAGCGCGCCACCCGCATGGCCGCCACGCTGGCGCAGGTGCGGCTGCGCGACCTGAGCATCGCGCCCGCGCAGAACCTGGCGCTGCAGGACCTGACGACCATCCTCACCTACACCACGCCGCGCGTCATGCGCGACCGCGGGCTGATCGACCTGCGGCAGATCTGGCGCTTCGGCATCTCGGGCGACAAGCCCATCGTGCTGGTGCACATCCATTCGATGATCGGCATGGGGCTCATCAACACGCTGCTGCGCGCCCAGCCCTGGTGGGGCTTCGGCGGCGTGGCCTGCGACCTGGTGGTGCTCAACAGCGAGCCCAACTCGTACCTGATGCCGCTGCAGCGCGAAATAGAAAGCCTGCGCGCGCGCGTCGCGCAGCAGACGCAGAACAGCTTTCCGCGCAACGACACGGCCGGCTTCTACCTGCTGCGCGACCAGGACGTGGTGCCCTCGGAAAAGGCCGCGTTCTCCAGCCTGGCGCGCGCGGTCTTCACGGCCGACGGGCGCCCGCTCGAAGTGCAGGTGGCTGCGCTGCACGAGGCCCGCAACGACACGGCATCGATGGTCAATGACGCCGCCGCACTGCCGGGCGTGCCCCTGCTGCCGCGCCCTGCCCCGACGCCATCGGCTACCGCCCCGACCGGCGACTTCGACGCCGGCTCCGGCGAGTTCCGCTTCGAGGTCGGCGCGGGCCGGCGCACGCCACGGCCGTGGATCAACGTCATCGCCAATGCGGGCTTCGGCTTCCAGGTGTCCGAGTGGGGCACAGGCTTCACCTGGGCCGGCAACAGCCGCATGCACCAGGTGACGCCGTGGTCGAACGATCCGGTGCAGGACCCGGCCTTCGAGCACTACCTGCTGCAGGACCTTGCTTCGCGCGAGATGCTGCCGCTGACACCTGCCGGCGGCAGCGCGGGCAGCGCACGCCACCGTGTTCGGCACGGACAGGGCTACACGGTGTTCGAGCACAAGGCGAACGATCTCGCGCTGGAAACCACCTTCTTCGCGGACCGCGACGAGGCCGTCAAGCTCGTGCATGTGCGCGTGCGAAACGGCGGCACCGGCACGCGCCGCCTGCGCGCACTGGCCATGGCCGAGTGGCAGCTCGGCGACGCGCGGGGCACGCGGCGCACCGTGCATTGCTGGAAGCCGGAAGACCAGCCGGCAGTGTTCGGCCAGCAGCGCGAATCGGGCGCGGGCTTCGGCGGCAGCACGGCCTTCCTGCTGCTGGCGGGGCTGCAAGGTGCCACGCAATGGACCTGCGACCGCAATGAATTCTTCGGTGATCGCGGCATGGTCGAAGTACCCGACACGCTCGCACGGCGCGCCGGCAGCGGGCTCGACGCCTGCGCGGCCATCGGCGGCGAGTTCGTGGTGGCGGCCGGCGGTACCGCGGGCTTCACCTTCGTGCTGGGCCACGCGGACAGCGCCGACGCCGCACTCGAGCTCGCGCGCCGCTGGCGCCAGCGCGACGTGCCCGAAGCATTGGCGCAGGTGCGCGGCTTCTGGGACGAGCTGCTCGGCCGCCTGCAGGTGCGCACGCCCGATCCGCTGTTCGACGCACTGGTCAACCGCTGGCTGATCTATCAGACGCTGGCCTGCCGCCTCTGGTCGAAAGCGGGCTTCTACCAGGCAGGCGGCGCCTTCGGCTTTCGCGACCAGCTGCAGGACGCGATGGCCTTCGCGCTCACCGACCCGGCGCGGCTGCGCGAGCAGATCCTGGTCAACGCGGCGCGGCAGTTTCCCGAAGGCGACGTGCAGCACTGGTGGCACATGCCCGGCGGTGCCGGCGTGCGCACGCATTTCTCTGACGACCTGCTGTGGCTGCCGTACGCGTCGGCGCACTATGTCGAGGTGACGGGCGATGCATCTCTGCTCGACGAGATGGCCGGCTTCATCGAAGGCCCCGCCATTCCCGACGGTGCCGAAGACGCCTACTACGCGCCGCAGCGCAGCGGCCAGATGGCCAGCTTGTTCGAGCACGGCGCGCGCGCCATCGACCGCAGCCTGAAGACCGGCGTGCACGGCCTGCCGCTGATGGGCACCGGCGACTGGAACGACGGCATGAATCGCGTGGGCAACGAAGGCCGCGGCGAATCGGTGTGGCTCGCGTGGTTCCTGTGCAGCGTGGTCGCGCAGTTTGCGCCGCTGGCCCAGGCACGCGGCGAGCACGAACGCGCCGCGCGCTGGACCGCGGCACGCACCGGCTGGATCGCCGCGCTGCACGACGCGGGCTGGGACGGCGCGTGGTTCCGCCGCGCCTTCTTCGACAACGGCGCGCCGCTGGGCTCGTCGTCCAACGACGAATGCCGCATCGACCTGATTGCGCAGGCGTGGTCGGTGCTGTCGGGCGCCTCGGACGCGGCGCACACGGGGCCGGCCATGGAATCCGTCAAGAAACTGCTGCACGACGAACCGGCCGGCCTGTTGCGCCTGCTGACGCCGCCGTTCGCGCGTTCGGGCAACAACCCGGGCTACATCCAGGCCTACCCGCCCGGCGTGCGCGAGAACGGCGGGCAGTACTCGCACGGCGCGGTGTGGGCGCTGATGGCGCAGGCGCTGCAGGGCGACCACGAGGCCGCGTGGCGGAGCTTCGAGGGGCTGAGCCCTGCCCATCGCGCACAGCACCCCGAGCGCGGCCCGGCCTACGAGCTGGAGCCCTACGTGATGGCGGGCGACATCTACGGTGCCGCGCCCTACGTGGGCCGTGGCGGCTGGAGCTGGTACACCGGCTCGGCCGCGTGGCTGCACCGTGCGGCGGTCGAAACGCTGCTGGGCCTGAGCGTGAAGGGTCGCCAGCTCTCGCTGACGCCGCGCGTGCCTGCGCACTGGCCGGGCTTCGAGATCGCACTGCGACTCGGCGCGCGCAAGCTCACGCTGCAATGGGGCGATCTGCAAGGCGCTGCCGCCTCCACGCATCAGCTGGCGGTGGGCGAATGGATCGACTGGCAGGCGCTGCCGACCGATGCGGTGCTGCGGGTGGGATGAGCCGGCACTCGCGGTGGCCCTAGACTCGCAACCAGACCTCGCATCAGAAGTCGTGACTCGATCACGCATCCGACATTCCATCGCTTCCCGAAGCGGCGCCACCCAGAACATGAGCACCACCAAGATCCAGTTCCGCCGCAAGGTCATCGTCATCGTCCTGCTGTGCGTGGCCGTCGGTGGCGCCGTCGTCCGTCACTACGCGACACCCGGCACCACCACGCGCGACATCGCCACGCTGCTGATGGTGCTGTGGGTGCCGATCATCGGCAACGTGATTGCATGGCTCATCAGCAAGCGCCCGCGCCGTGCGCCGAGTGCGCCGGCCGTCATGCCGCCGAGCTTCGACACGGCAGGCGCCTTCACGCCGCATGCGCGCGTCGAGCTCACCTTCCGCAAGCCCGCGCTGCCCTCGCAGGACGTGCCGATTGCGCCGGGCGAATACCGCTGCGCACTGGTGATCGACAAGGAAGGCTTCTCGGCGCGCTGGGTCGTGCCACCGGGCGATGCGCTGGAGCGCGGCAAGCCTGCGGCGCTGGAGGTCGAATTCCTCTCGCCGGCCGTGGCGCAACCGAAGTTTGCGCAGGGTGCGGCCTTTCGTGTACTGATCGGCGACTCGTTCATCGCCGACGGCCGGGTGCTGTAGCTGCGGACCGCGCCAGCAAAGCCAGCAAATACGGATACGCGGATGGCTACAGCCATCAAAAGGGTCGATTGTTCGCCCCAGGGAAACTGACTACTGCTCCCCGGCGTCTTTGTCGCGGAGGCGACGGCTCGCACACTCCAATGCCTCTTCACCAGCATTGGCCCAGGCGTCGCCGATGCTTCCAAGGACCGCTTCCCATGATGAATTCCCCAAGCAGCAACCCGTGCATCGACGACCTCGCTGCACCGGCGCCGGTCTCCGCACCAGTGCCTGCGTCCCGCTCCGCATGGCTCGCCGTCAGCTCCATCGCCGTCGGCACCTTCGCGATGGTCTCGACCGAGTTCATGCCCATCGGCCTGCTGACCGACATTGCGCGCGGGCTCAACGTGTCCGACGGCACGGCCGGCCTGATGGTCACCATGCCCGGCGTGCTGGCCGCATTCGCCGGCCCGGCGTTGATCGTGGCGTCGGGCAAGCTCGACCGCCGCACCGTGCTGATCGCGCTCACCACGCTGCTGATTGCCTCGAACCTGCTCGCCGCCTTCGCGCCCAACTTCGGCACGATGCTGGTGGCGCGCCTGCTGCTCGGCCTGTGCGTCGGCGGCTTCTGGACTTTTGCGCCCGCCGCCGCCACGCAGCTGGTGCCGCATGCCTCGCAGGCACGCGCCATGTCGCTGGTGCTGGCCGGTGTGTCGGCCGCCACGGTGCTCGGGGTGCCGGCAGGTTCGTTCCTCGGCACGCTGTTCGGCTGGCGTGCCTCGTTCGCAGTGACCGGTGCGCTGGCGGCCGTCGTGCTGCTGGTGCAGCTGTGGCTGCTGCCCGCGATTCCGCCGGTGCGCGCCATCGGCGCACGCGACCTGCTGACGCCGCTCACGCGCCGCATGGCGCAGGTCGGCCTGCTCGCGGTGCTGTTCTTCATCGCCGGCCACTTCGCGGCCTACACCTACCTGAAGCCGCTGCTGCAGCAGGTGTTCGGCCTGGCGCCCAACTCGGTCTCGACACTGCTGCTGGTCTACGGCGCGGTGGGCTTCGTCGGCACCTTCGTCGGCGGCAGCCTGGTGGCGCGCAGCGTGCGCGGCACCACCCTGCTGGCGGCGCTGATGCTCGCCACTGCCTTGCTGCTGACGACGGTGATCGGCTCCGGCTTCGTGCCAGGCGCGGTGGTGGTGGTGATCTGGGGCGTGGCCTTCGGCCTGATCCCCGTGGCGCTCACGGGCTGGATGATGGAAGCGGTGCCCGACGCACCCGAAGCCGGCCAGGCCCTGCTGGTGAGCGGCTTCCAGGTGGCGATTGCCTCCGGCGCGCTGATCGGCGGCGTGACGGTCGACAACTTCGGCATCTCCAGCGCGATGGTGCTCAGCGGCGTGCTGGTGCTGATCGCTGCGCTCATCGTCGGTACGCTGGGCCGGGCACGCGGTGGTGCGTCGTTGGCTGCGGTTCCGGAATAACGCGGCACCGAAGAAGATCGATCAGCGGCGGCCGGGCTTCTTTCCGGCCGCCACGATCGCATCGAGCACCACGCGCAAGGCCTTGTTGACGGGCTTGTCCCGCCGGATCACCACGGCCAGCGTGCGGTGCATGCGGGGATTCAGGCGGCTGGTCTTCAGCTCGGGGTGGGCGCCGCGGCCCACCATCGACATGCCGGGCACGATGGCATAGCCCAAGCCCGCGGCCACCATCTCCTTCATCGCCTCGACGCTGCCCAGCTCCATTACGGGCTGCGGCTGCAGGCCACCGGCGGCGAACCAGCGGTCGACCAGCTTGCGCGTGTTGGCAGCGGGCTCGAACAGCACCAGCGGCAGCGCGCCCAGATCGGCCGGCGCCACCCTCGCCTTCAGCGGTGCGAGGTCTGCCCGGCCGATTGCGACGAACTCGTCGTCGAGCACCGGCATCACCGTCAACGAACGCCCAGCCGCCGGCAACGTGACCAGCACGAGGTCGAGGCTGTTCTCTTCCACCTTGCGCGCCTGGTCTTCGGTGTTGCCGGTGCTGACCACCACGCCCAGCTCCGGAAACTGCTCGCGCAGTCCGCGCAGCACGGCCGGCAGGAAATGCAGGCAGGCCGTCGCGCCAGTGCCCAGCCGCACGCGGCCCGCGATGCCGCTGGCATGGTCGGCCAATGCATCGACGGCGTTCTCGACCGCGGTCTCGATGTGTTGCGCGTGGCGCAGCAGCTCCATGCCCGCTGGCGTGGCCTTCGCGCGCTTGCCGACCCGCTCGACGAGGCGCACCGCCAAGTGGCGCTCCAGCTGGCGAATCTGCAGGCTCACGGCCGGCTGCGAGATGCCTAGCCGGTCGGCCGCTGCCGAGAAGCTGCCGGTTTCGATCACCAGCCCGAAGGACCTGAGCTGGTCTAGATTCAGTGATTTATCCAAAGTATTTCTTATGCCTTGCATAGCTCAGCGAAGCTTCACTTATCAAGTGTGGATCGTCAAGATCGGGCCATGTCATCTCCATGCCTCACTTCCGCCACCGTTGAAATCCTCGACGCCGAGCCGCATCACATGGCCGCCGTGCAGGCCATCTACAGCCACTACGTGCTGAACGACCTGTGCTCCTTCGAGGAAGAAGTACCCACCGTCGACCAGATGCAGGCGCGCCGCGCCGATGTGCTCCAGCGCGGCCTTCCCTACCTCGTCGCGCTGAAGGACGGCGAGGTGGTCGGCTATGCCTACGCCACCGCCTACCGCGCCCGCTCCGCATATCGGCACACGGTGGAAGACTCGATCTACGTCGCGCAAGGCATGCACGGCCATGGCATCGGCAAGGCGCTGCTGCGCGAAGTGATCCGGCGCTGCACCGACGGCGGCTTCACGCAGATGGTGGCGTGCGTGGGCAACAGCGCCAACGCAGGCTCGCTGCGGCTGCACGAGAGCCTGGGCTTCGAGCAGGTCGGCGTGCTGCGCGACATCGGCTTCAAGTTCGGGCAGTGGGTCGACACCGTGCTCCTGCAACGTGCATTGCGCTGAGCCCGCCCCGCAGCGCGGCTGGCTGGCATTGCTGTGCACGAGCCGGCTGCTGCAGGCGATGATCGTCACCGCCTATTCCGGCGTGCTGCCGTTCATGATGGCCGACTGGCACATGACGGCCGCGCAGGCCGGCTCGATCCAGAGCGCCTGGCACGTGGGCTACATGAGCTCGCTGTTCGCCGTGGGCCTGCTGGCCGACCGCTACGGGCCGCACCGCATCTTCTTCGCCGGCAGCGCCATCAGCGCGATGGCGGCACTGGCCTTCGCCATCTTCGCGCGCGACCATCTCTCGGCGATGCTGCTCTACGGCCTGGCCGGGCTGTGCGCGGGGGCCTCGTACACGCCGGGCCTGCAGCTGCTGGCGCGCAACACCGAGCCCGCCGTACGTGGGCGTGCGATGGGCCTTTTCATCGGTTCGTCGTCGATGGGCTATGCGCTCTCGCTTGCGGTGGTGGCGGCATTCAGCCATCTGCAGCACTGGCGGCTGGGCCTGCTGGTCGCGGCGGGCTGCACCGTGGCGGGCGCATTGCTGACGCTGCAGGCGCTGCGCCGCATGCGGCCGCCTTCGGCGCCCGTGCCTGGCGCGGTCCGCGAAGGCACCTGGCACGCGCTGGCCGCCACGGTACGCGACAAGCCCGCGATGGCTGGCAACTGGGCCTATGCCTTCCATTGCTGGGAGCTCATGGCGCTGTGGGCGTGGCTGCCGGCCTATCTGGTGGCGTCGTCGGGCACGGCGACATCGTGGCAAGGCGCGGGCATCGCGCTTGCCGCGCTGGCGCACCTCGTCAGCGTGTTCGGCAGCATCGCGGGCGGCGCAGCCTCCGACCGGCTTGGCCGCGCGCGGGTGATGATGATCGCCACCGTCGCAAGCCTGTGCATGTCCTTCGCCTTCGGCTGGATGTGGAGCTGGCCGCTGTGGCTTCTGGCTGCGGCCGCCGCCATTTACAACCTGCTCGCCATCGCGGATTCGTCGGTCTACTCGACCGCGCTGGCCGACGTGGTGGCGCCGCACCGGCTGGGCGTGGCGTATTCGGTGCGTTCGGTGATGGGCTTCGGCGCGGGTGCGCTCAGCCCGTGGGTGTTCGGCCTCGCGCTGGACTGGGGGCAGACGCGCTTCGGCCTGGGCAGCACGCACGGCTGGGTGGCGGCGTGGAGTTCGGTCGGGCTGGGCGCACTGCTGGGGCCGCTGATGATCGCGCGCTTCTCACGGCTGCACCGTGCACACGCGGCTGCTGCTCACTGAGCTTCTTCGCCCTCGGACCACTCGGGGCTGTAGCCGCCGAGCGTCGGGTGGTACATCTCGTCGCCCGAATGCTGGGTGAACTCGACGTTGAGCCGGTCTTCGCGCAGGCCCAGGATCTCGATGCAGTCGCGGCACAGCGCCTTGGCCACTTCGAGCCGCAGTTCGGCCGAACGGCCGCGCCGGATGTCGCACATGAGCACCGACACCTCGGCGGGCTCGCCGTCCACCATGCGCCACACGCCGCCCTCGCCCACTTCGCGGATTGCGATGCTGATGCGGCGGATGTCGACGCTCATCATCTGCGCGTAGGTTTCGCTGAGTTTCTTGGCGAGGCGTTTCTTGTCGGCCACGGGGTGGCGGCCGTTCACATCGAGTTGGAGATAGGGCATGTGGGGATTCCTTCAGGCTGATGCTAGTCATTGCAGTTTTACTCTGCAACCGAACGGCCATTGCGATCTAAACTCGCGCCCAACGCAGGAAGAAAAGCCATGGCCCGAAGAAGAAGCCTCAAAACCGACGCATGCCCGATGGCACGCGCGCTCGAGATCGTTGGCGACCAGTGGTCGCTGCTCGTCATCCGCGATGCGTTCGACGGCATGAAGCGCTTCGGCGAATTCCAGCAGAGCCTGGGTGTCGCGAAGAACATCCTGTCGGACCGGCTGAAAAATCTCGTGCAGGAAGGCGTGCTCGACCTCGTGCCCGCCTCCGACGGCTCGCTCTACCAAGAGTACGTGCTGACGGCCAAGGGCAAGGGCCTATTCCCCGTGGTGGTGGGCCTGCGGCACTGGGGCGAAGCGCACCTGTACGCCAAGGGCGAGCGGCATTCGGTGCTGCTCGAGCGCGACAGCGGCAAGCCGGTGCCGAAGATCGACCTGCGCACGCGCGATGGAAAGCCGCTGGACCCGGATCTCACCTTCGTGAAGAAACTGCCGGCAAGAACGGCAACGGCAACAACAGCGACTAAAGCAGGCTCTCGCTGATGAACGGGAAAAGCAGCCACAGCTGCAGCCGCGTACCGAAGTCGACGCCGGGGTCGCTCTCGTAGACGGTCTCGGCGCCGTTCACGTTCCCCACCCACTGCAGCCGGTCGCCCGATTCTCGGCGCTGTCTTCGCTGGTGGGTGCAGTGTCGCTGTCGCGTGCGGTCAACGACGAGGCTCTTTCGCGGGAGATCCTCACGGCTGCGGCTGGCGAGTTGAAGGCCCTGCTGGGCTAGGCCTACTCCCCCAGCAGCTCCCCGATCGGCTGCAGGTCTTCCACCCGGTCGCAGATCGACTTGATCACCATCGTGATCGGAATGCCCAGCAGCAGGCCCCAGATGCCCCAGAGCCAGCCCCAGAAAATCACGCCCACGAACACTGCCACCGGGTTCATGCGGCTGGTGCGGCTGGTGAGCCAGGGCATCAGCAGGTTGCCGATGATCGTGTGGATCGCCAGCGACACGCCGCCCACCACGATGCCCATCTGCAGGCTGTTGAACTGGAGGAAGGCCACCAGCCCCGCGGCCGCCAGCACGATCACCGAGCCGATGTAGGGAATGAGGTTGGTCACTGCCGCGATGATTCCCCACACCGCCGCGTTCTCCACGCCGAGGGCCCAGAACGCCAGCCCGGTCGCCACGCCCACCACCCCGCTCACCAGTATCTGCACCAGCAGGTAGCGCTCGATGTTGCGGGTGATGTCGTCCAGCACGTGCACCGTGACCTTCTTCTTCTGCAGGCTCGACCCGGTGATCTTGATGAGCTTGCGGCGGAAGGTGTCGCCCGAGCAAAGCGCGAAGTAAGTGAGGAAAGCCACCAGCGTGAGCTGCCCCATCGCGCTCAGCAGCCCGACGGTGCCGCTCAGCAGGTAGTCGCGCACGTTGAAGCCCGGCCGTTCGATGACCACGCGCGCCACGCCCTTGCGCGCTGCGACGCGGGCGGAGTTTTCTTCGGCTGCTTTTTCGAGCTGCGCGGCGGCCTGCTGCACGCTTTCGAGCGGCGTGGCGCTGGCGCCCTTGTCGCGGCGCATGGCCTGGCCGAGCTTCTGCGCGGCCACCGGCAACGAATCGAGCAATTGCGAGGCGCTGCCCGACAGCGAATAGCCGGTCCAACCCAGCCCGCCGAACAGCCCCACGAGGATCAGCGCCGCGCCAATCCAGCGCGGCAGCTTCCAGCGATGGAGCAGGTCCACCAGCGGCGAAAGCGCGTAGGTCAGCAGCAGGCTCAGCATCAGCGGAATGAACACGGCCTGGCCCCACTGCAGCGCGAACACGCTGGCCAGCACCGCGAGCACCACCAGCGAGGCGCTGCGTACGTCGACGGGCATGTGCAGCAGCAGGCGGTCGCGTGCGGGCGTGGGCGGCTCTGGCTCCGGTTCAGGCTCGGTGACCGGTTCGGGCTCTTGCGCCTCGGGCGCAGGTGCGGGCTCGACCGCTGCGGCCTGCGGTGGCTCGGCAGCCGGTTCCGGCTTTGGCTCAGGCGGCGGTGGCGCCTCGGCAGCCGCGGGCTTGTCGTCGCTCATCGCGCTTCCTTGAGCACTTCGCGCACCGCGGCAAGCTGGCGACGCGACACGGCCACGGGTTCTGGAATGGCGTCGAGGCGCAGGGCCCAGCCCTCGGCATCCTCGCCGTCGTCGTATTTCTCAAGCGCGCGAATCGCCGAGCGCGCCACCAGCGCATTGCGGTGCACGCGCAGGAAGCGGTTCGGATAGCGCTCCTCGAACTCGTTGAGCGAGCCGTCGAGGATGTGGCTGCGCGTGGCGGTGCGCACGGTGAGGTACTTGTATTCGGACTTGAGGTAGAGCACTTCAGACAGCGGCACGCGCTCGGCTCGGCCGCGGTCCTGGATCAGCACCGTCTCGGGCACGGCCTCGGCCTGCAGCGCGCGGCGCTCTTTGAGAAAGCGCTCGGCTTTCTGCAGCGCCTGCTGCAGGCGCTCGGCGCGCACGGGCTTGGTGAGGTAGTCGACCGCATCGAGGTCGAAGGCCGTCACCGCGTGGGTCGCGTGCGCGGTCACGAACACCACGGCCGGCGCATCGGAGCGGCTGCGCAGCGCGCGCGCCACCTCGATGCCGTCGACGCCAGGCATGTGTACGTCGAGCAGCACCAGGTCGAGTGCCATCGTCGTCAGGTGCTGCAGCGCCTCGGCACCCTGCGAAGCCTCGGCCACCACTTCGGCGGCGGGCGATGTGCAGTCGCGCAGCAGCGTGCGAAGGCGCGATCGCGCCAGGGCTTCGTCGTCAACTATGAGTGTCTTGAGGGTCATGATTCGGCGGGGATCGCTATGCGCACCCGGTAGCTTTTCTGGTCCATGCCGGCGCTGAACTGCATCTGCATGTCGTGCAGCAGCCGCAGCCGGTCGCGCACGTTGGCCAGCGCAATGCCGTGGCCGCGCGGCAGCGGCTCGTCGGCCCAGCGCAGCGGCGGCAGGCTGTTGACCACCTCGATCACCACCATGGAACCTCGCCGCTCGGTGCGGATGCGCAGCCTGGCGCCCTCGGGGCTGGGCTCCACGCCGTGCTTGATGGCGTTCTCGACCAGCGGCTGCAGCAGCAGGGGCGGCAGGCGCGCGTTGCTGGCGGCGGCGTCCAGGTCCCAGCGGATGCGCAGGCGGTCGCCGAAGCGCACCTGCTCGATGGCCAGGTAGCGCTCGGCCAGCGCGATCTCGTCGGCCAGCGTGCACGATTCGCCCGGGTCGGCCAGCGCCTGGCGGAACAGCTCGGCCAGGTCTTCGAGCATGGTCTCGGCCTTGGCCGGCTCTTCGCGCACCAGCGCGATGGCGCTGTTGAGCGTGTTGAACAGAAAGTGGGGGCGGATGCGCGACTGCAGTTCTTCGAGCCGCGCGGTGGTCGCCGCCGGCGTCTGGCCCCGGGCGCGCAGCACCATCGCGGCCATCACCAGCCCCGCGAACAGGGCTCCGGTCAACGCACTGGCCAGCCACGGCGCACTGGCAAGAACACCCGTCAGCCGCAGCAGGCCACAGCCATACAGCGCCGACACCGCGCCGAGCACGGCCCCGGCCGCGTACTGCCACTGCTTCGGCAGGCGCCGCAGCGGCTTCTTGAGCCCGCAGGCGCTCACCAGCCACATCAGGGTGGCTGGCAGGGCCCCGCCCGTGACCGTGGCCGTCTGCACGAGCCATTCGCCGGGCGTGGAGGCCACGAACAGGGTGGCGATGGCCACCACCGCCTCGACGAACACCACGGTGCGCAGCACCACCCCGATCTGGCAGGCGTCGAAGATCGATGGGTCGCCGCGCAGGGGCGTGCGCACCCTTTCCGACGATGACGGGGGCGTGGGGGTAGAGCTGGCCGATAAAATCGCCGGGTTGCGCATCGCAGACATCAGATCCATCGGGTGACCAACCCATTATTGCCTCCTGGACGGCTCCCATGACCCAAAACCAATTCGACAAGAAATCCGAAGCCTGGTCGGCCCTTTTCTCCGAACCGATGAGCGACCTGGTGAAGCGCTACACCTCCAGCGTCTTCTTCGACAAGCGCCTGTGGCAGGCCGACATCCAGGGCTCGCTGGCCCACGCCGGCATGCTGGCCGCACAGGGGATCATCGGCGTGCAGGACCACGCCGCCATTGAACGCGGGATGGCGCAGATTCGCGCCGAAATCGAATCCGGCGCCTTCGAGTGGAAGCTCGACCTCGAAGACGTGCACCTGAACATCGAGGCCCGCCTGACCCAGCTGGTCGGCGACGCCGGCAAGCGCCTGCACACCGGCCGCAGCCGCAACGACCAGGTCGCCACCGACGTGCGCCTGTGGCTGCGCGGCGAAATCGACCTCATCGGCGACCTGCTGGTCGAGCTGCAGAAGGCACTGGTGGACATCGCCGAGAAGAACGTCGACGTGATCCTGCCGGGCTTCACCCACCTGCAGGTGGCGCAGCCGGTGAGCTTCGGCCACCACATGCTGGCGTATGTCGAGATGTTCAGCCGCGATGCGGAACGCATGGGCGAGGTGCGCCGCCGCGTCAACCGCCTGCCGCTGGGCGCCGCCGCGCTGGCCGGCACCAGCTACCCGCTGGACCGCGAACTGGTCGCCAAGACGCTGGGCATGGACGGCGTGTGCCAGAACAGCCTGGACGCCGTGAGCGACCGCGACTTCGCGATCGAATTCACCGCTGCGGCCAGCCTGTGCATGGTGCACATCAGCCGCATGAGCGAAGAACTCATCCTGTGGATGAGCCAGAACTTCAGCTTCATCCAGATCGCCGACCGCTTCACCACGGGCTCGTCGATCATGCCGCAGAAGAAGAACCCCGACGTGCCCGAGCTGGCGCGCGGCAAGACCGGCCGCGTGGTCGGCCACCTGATGGCGCTCATCACGCTCATGAAGGGCCAGCCGCTGGCCTACAACAAGGACAACCAGGAAGACAAGGAGCCGCTGTTCGACACCGTCGACACGCTCAAGGACACCCTGCGCATCTTTGCCGAGATGATCGGCGGCATCACCGTGAAGCCCGAGGCCATGGAAATGGCTGCGCTGCGCGGCTACGCCACCGCCACCGACCTGGCCGACTACCTGGTGAAGAAGGGCCTGCCCTTCCGCGACGCGCACGAAACGGTGGCGCATGCCGTCAAGGCCGCCACCTCGCACAAGGTCGACCTGGCCGAGCTGCCGCTGGCCGTGCTGCAGCAGTTCAACCCGGGCATCGAGAAGGACGTGTACGACGTGCTGAGCCTGCGCGGCTCGCTGAACGCACGCAACATCCTGGGCGGCACCGCCCCGGCGCAGGTGAAGGCGCAAGTGGCGCGCCACCGCGCCCGCCTCGGCTGATCGCACCGGCGGCCGCACCGTGTTCTACGCCATCCCGCTCGAGAACAAACCGAGCTGGCGCAACCCACCGTGGATGACGGTGCTGCTGATCCTCCTGAACATGCTCGTGTTCTGGGGGCCGCAGCGCAGTGAAGAGAACACGCGCGAGCGTGCCGCCAACTACTACACGAAGAGCGTGCTGCCCGAACTGGAGCTGCCGCCCTTCGTCGAATGGCTGGAAAAAACCGACCCCAAGCGCGGCAAGCTGGCCCGGCGCATGCTGCCGCACGAAGAGGCCTATGCGCAGTTGCTGGAAGGCCTGCAGAACGACAAGAAGTTCCTGGCAAAGCTGCGGGCCGACGAGGTCATCAAGCCCACGAACCCGCAGTACGGCGAATGGAAGCGCGACCGCCAGCAGTACGAGGCGATGCTGCCGGCGCCCTTCACCGAGCGCTGGTCGCAGGACTACAACAAGGACGCCGAGTTCAAGCCCTGGACCTGGATCACCGCCGCCTTCCTGCACGGCAGCACCGGCCACCTGCTGGGCAACATGCTGTTCCTCTTCCTGTTCGGCTTCTCGGTCGAGCTGGCGCTGGGGCGCGGCACCTACCTGACGTTCTATCTGCTGGGCGCCGTCGGCTCCTCCCTGTTGGCCGGCTGGGCCTATGCCGGCAAGGAGGGCTACGGGCTCGGCGCCTCGGGCGCCATCTCGGCGCTGATGGGCATGTACGCGGTGATGTACCGGCTGCGGCGCATCCGCTTCTTCTACCAGCTGTTCTTCTATTTCAACTACGTCACCGCACCGGCCTTGCTGCTGCTGCCGGCCTGGATCGTCAACGAGCTGATGCAGCACTGGCTGGGCGGCCAGGGCATCGCCTACATGGCTCACCTGGGTGGCCTGCTGACCGGCGCTGCGCTGATGACCGGCGCCATGCTGCTGGGCCGCGTGAAAACGCCCGAAACCGTCAAGTCGGAAATGACGAACGACGACGACCACTTCGATGCGCACGTGGCCGCCGCACGCCGGCTGGCCGCCGCAATGAAGTTCGAGCCCGCCTGCGCCGAGTGGCGCGCCGCCGCCGCCCTGCGCCCCAACGACGCCGACACGCTGCGCGCCTGGTTCAACACCGCGCGGCTGCAGCCCGCGAGCGACGACTTCCACCAGGCCGCGCGCCGCATCTTCCGCCTGCCTGGCACCGACCCCGAGACGATCGCTCTGCAGCACACCAGCTACAAGACCTACCTCGACCAGGCCAAGCCGGGGCTGCGCCTGAAGCCCGACGACATGGCCCGGCTCGCGCGCCGCTTCGCCCGCATCCGCGAGTTCGGCGATGCCGACATGCTGTGCCGCATCCTGCTGAAGACCGCGCCCGATCATCCGCAGCTGGCCGACACACTCTCCGTGTGCGCGAACGGGTTATTGCATGCCGGCGAACGTGAAAAGGCATTGGGCCTGTTGCCGCACCTGCTGCGGCTGGCGCCGAACGACATGGTCACGCGCGCCCTGCAGCGCGCCTGACAAGCGCCTGAGCGGGCGTCAGCCGCCCGGCATCGGCTCTTCGAAATTCGACAGCAGCCGCGCCCGGCCAGCCAGCACATGGCGTTCGGCGGCAGAGCGCGCACGCGCGCGGTTCGACGCCACGATCGCCTCGAAGATCGCGCGGTGCTCGATGTTCGAGCGGCGCATGTTGCCCGGTGCGTTGAAGTACTTGCGCCGCACCAGGTGCAGTTCCTTCACGTAGTCGTCGTAGGCCTGGTGGGCGCGACGGTTGTTCGACAGCGTGAGGATCAGCGCGTGGAACTGCAGGTTCAGCTCGTAGTAGAGCGTGCCGTCTTCCGCGTCGCAGGCGGCGTCCATTGCCGACAGCAGCGACTCGAACTGCTTCTTGTGCTCTTCGGTGAGGTGCTCGCAGGCGCGGTCGGCCGCGTAGCCGAACACCAGTGCGCGCATCTCGTAGATCTCCAGCATCTCGCGCAGCGAAAGCTGCCGCACGTACACGCCGCGGTTGGTTACCGCATTGACGATGCCCAGCCCCGCCAGCACCTTGATGGCCTCGCGGATCGGTCCGCGGCTGGTGCCCATGCGCAGTGCCAGGGCCGCCTCGTTGAGCCGCTCCCCCGGCTTGAACTCCCCGGTGTAGATCAGCTGCTTGAGTTCATTGACGATGGCATCCGACAGTGCGGAACCACGGGTGCTGGAAGATGGCGGAGGCATGCGGCAATCCTAACTTCAGACCAACTGCGCTCCGCCCAGCCTCGCCTTGGCCGGCGGCTAGTCGACCTTGACGTTCGCGCTCTTCACCAGCTTCACCCAGAACTTGCCGTCCTCCGCCAGGAAGCTGCCGAACGCCTCGGGCGACGCGGAGACCGACACCTCGGTGCCGTCTCGCGCCAGCGAGGCCTTGACCGAAGGCTGCTGCATCGCGGTGACGGTCGCGTCGTAGATCTTCTTCACCACGGCCGGCGGCGTGCCGGCGGGCACGAACATGCCGTACCAGAACTCGAGGTGGTAGTCGGGCAGGCCCGCCTCCTTCATGCCCGGCAGCCCGGGCACCAGCGGCGAGCGCTCGCGCGTGCTGACGGCCAGCGCGAGCAGCTTGCCGCCGCTGGCCATGGGCAGCACCGAGGGCGAGGTGCCGAAGGTCAGCTGCGTGTCGCCCGCCATCACCGACTGGATCGCCAGGCTGCCGCCCCGGTAGGGAATGTGCGTCATCTCGGCACCGGTGATCTGGCCGAACAGCGCCGCGCCCAGGTGCGGCGCCGAGCCGTTGCCAGAAGTCGAGTAGTTGAGCTTGCCCGGGTCCTTCTTCGCCGCCGCGACAAGGTCGGCCACCGAGCGGATGCCGGTCGCGGGGTTGACGGCCAGCACCAGCGGCGAGGTGGTGATCTTGGTAACGGGCGCGAGGTCGCGCGCCGAGTGGGCCAGCCTGGGGTTGAGCGCCGGGTTCACCGAGATGCTGCTCGGGCTTGCGATCAGCAGCGTGTAGCCGTCGGGCGGTGCCTTGGCCACGATTTCCGCGGCAATGCTCGAGCCGTTGCCGGGCTTGTTGTCGATCACCACCGGCTGCCCGAGCGCCCTGGCGAAGGCATCGCCCATCGCGCGGGCCACATAGTCGGCCGCGCCGCCCGGGGCGAAGCCGATCACGAGGCGCACCGGCTTGCTCGGGTAGTCCGCCGGTTGCGCCCAGCCGGTACTCGCGAAGGCGCACAGCCCGAGGGTCATGACGAGGTTTCTGGTGTTCATGCGCTTGTCTCCTTCATTGTGTTTTTCGTCGCGCGCTTCGGGACGGATCGATCAGCCCGCGGGCGGCATTCGCAGCACGATCTTTCCGACATGGCCGCCGGCTTCCATCCGGTCCTTCGCTTCCTGCAGCCTGGCGAAGTCGAAGACGCGGTCGACGTGCGGCTTGATCCGCCCCGCGGCAATGTGCGGCAGCACGTCGGCCACGAAGGCGGGCAGCGCCGCTGCGCGCTGCGCCTTGCTGCGCAGCTTGTTGGACACGCCGAACACGGCCAGCCGCTTCGCATGCAGGGCCGCCAGGTCGAGCTCGGCCTTCACCACGCCGTCGACATAGCCGACGGTGGCGAGCCGGCCTTCGAAGGCCATGGCGCGGATGTTTTCCGCGAACACCGTGCCGCCGACGGTGTTGATGACGATGTCGGCGCCGTGGTCCTGCGTCACCTCCAGCACGGCGGCCGCGAAGTCGGGTGTGCGCGTGCAGATCGCGACATCGAGCCCCAGGCTTTGCAGCAGCGCCAGCTTGTCGGCCGAGCCCGAGGTGCCGATCACCTTGGCGCCGAGCGCCTTGGCAAGTTGAAGCGAAGCCACGCCCACGCCGGAAGACACGCCGTTGATCAGCACCCAGTCGCCCGCGCGCAGCCGGCCTTGCAGCACGAGCATGTCGTACGACACCAGGAAGGTCAGCGCGACGCTGGCGGCCTCTTCCCACGACAGGCTGGCCGGCATGGCCATCGCCTCGATGTCTTCCATCAGCGCGTATTCGGCAAAAGCCCCTGCGCAGCGGCCCATCACCCGGTCGCCCGCGCGAAAGCGCGTGACCTCCGCGCCGACGGCAACGACCTCGCCGGCCCCCTCCCCGCCGATCGCCTTCCAGCTCCCGGCCTGGCCGTGCAGGCCATGGCCCGACACGAACTCACCGCGGTTGAGCGACGCGGCCCGCATGCGCACCAGCAGCTGGTTCGCTCCCGGCTGCGGCACAGCCGTGTCGCGTATTTCGAGGGCCGCGGCCTCGTCGCTCATCTGCATCCAGTACGACTGCATGGTGTTTGTCTCCTTGCTTCTTCTCAGCGTCCGGTGAAGACCGGCTTGCGCTTCTGCATGAAGGCGGTGCGGCCTTCGGTGTAGTCGGCGCTTTCGAAGCAGCCGCGGATCAGCGAGTTGCACAGCGCCAGGTCGAGCTCCGGCGAGGGCTTGAGGATTTCGCGCGTGATCGCCTTGCCCGCCGCAATGGTGAGCGGCGCGTTCTCCGCCATCGCGCCGGTGTATTCGGCGAGCAGTTGTTCCAGCCCATCCGGCTCGCTCACGCGCGTTACCAGGCCCAGTGCCTTGGCTTCGGCTGCATCGATGCGGCGGGCCGTGAAGAACAGGTCTTTCGCCGCGCCGGGGCCGATCAGGTCGACCAGGTTCTTCATCGCGGAGTAGCGGTAGCCCAGGCCGAGGCGCGCCGCCGGAATGGAGAACACCGCGTCCTGCGCCGCGATGCGGATGTCGCAGCTGATCGCCACGTTCACGCCGCCGCCGATGCAGTAGCCGCGGATGCAGGCGAGCGTGGGCTTGGGAAAGTCGTGGATGCTCATCAGCGCGTCTTCGGCCATGGCCTCGTAGCGGGCCACGGCCTCGCGCGCCGCGCGCATGTCCTCGAACTGCGAGATGTCGGCGCCCGAGACGAAGGCCTTCTCGCCCGCGCCCGAAAAGACGACCAGGCGCACACGGTCGTCGTCCTGCGCCACGCGCAGCAGATGCGGCACAGCCTCCCACATGTCGACCGACAGCGCGTTGTGCCGCGCGGGGTTGTTGAAGCGGATGTGCAGCGTGCTGGCGTCGAGCCAGGTCTGCACGCGTTCGGTGCTGGGTGCGTAGGTGGGGTTGGTCATGCTCTTCTCTTCAATAGACTCCGGTCGCTTTCATTCGGGCAAGCTCGTCCGGGCCGAGGCCCAGTTCGCCGAGGACTTCTTCCGTGTGTTCACCGCGCCGCGGCGCTGCGCGGGCGATGGTGCTGGGCGTGCGTTCGAGCTGCATCGGCTGGCCGACCAACCGCTGCGGGCCGAGGCGCGCCGAGACCACGTCCTTGACCATGCCGAGGTGCCGGATCTGCGGCTCCTCGAACACTTCGCGCATGTCGCTGATGAGGCCGCAGGCCACGCCGCCGGCGTTGAACTGCTCGATCCAGTGGCTGCAGTCCTGCGCGGCCAGCCGGCGGTCGATCTCGGCGTTGAGCGTGTCTCGGTTGACGGAGCGCGAAGCCTTGTCGTGATAGCGCGGGTCTTCGGTCCATTCCGGCGCGCCGAGGATCTGGCAGAAGCGCTCCCAGATCTTGGAGCCGAACACGGCGATGTTGAGATAGCCGTCGCGTGCCTTGTAGACGCCGGTCGGGATGCTGGTCGGGTGGAAGTTGCCCGCCTGCGTGCCGACTTCGCCGTCGATCAGGTAGCGCGAGGTCTGGAAATCCATCATGTAGACCATCGCCTCCAGCAGCGAGGTGTGCAGCCACTGGCCGCGGCCCGATGCTTCGCGCTCCAGCAGGGCCACGAGGATGCCCTGCGCCGCGAAGATGCCGGCGCAAAGGTCGGCAATCGGGATGCCGACGCGCACCGGGCCGTCGCCCGGCAGGCCGGTCACCGACATCAGGCCGCCCATGCCCTGCGCGATCTGGTCGAAGCCCGGTCGCTTGGCAAGCGGACCGCTCTGGCCGAAGCCCGAGATGCTGGCGTAGACCAGGCCCGGGTTGTCGGCCGAGAGCGTTTCGTAGTCGATGCCCAGGCGGAACTTCACGTCGGGCCTGAAGTTCTCGACCACCACGTCGGCACTGGCGATCAGGCGCTTCAGGGTTGCGACGCCCTCTTCTTCCTTCAGGTTGAGCGTGATCGAGCGCTTGTTGCGGTGGGTGTACTGGTAGTCGGAGCCGTCCTGCCCGCCAAGCGTGTCGTCGCCGCGCATGTGCTCGGGCATCTGCACCTGGATCACGTCGGCGCCCCAGTCGGCGAGCTGCCTGCAGGCCGTGGGCCCGGCGCGCACCTGGGTCAGGTCGATGACGCGAAAGCGTTGCAGGGCGGAAGAGGCAGGCAGATGGGGCATGCGGGCTCGATGAAGAAGGACCTTGAACGGGCCAGATTGTTTTCATCGACAACCCAAAGTGTCAACACTTTTATATAAACAGTGGACATTAAAGGCGGCAATCGTATACGATATTCCGGCAAACAAAGGATCTCCGCATGCTGCCCTGGCTCGCCGAACAGGCCTCCGATCACCTCTCGACCGTGCGCGACACCCCGCTCGCAAAGCTGGTGCGAGACGACATGCTGGCGATGATCCTGCGGGGCGAATTGAAGACCGGCCAGCGCATCAACGAGCCCGACGTTGCCGCCCGGCTCGGCGTTTCGCGGGTGCCGGTGCGCGAGGCCCTGCGCGAACTAGAAAGCACCGGACTCGTGGTCGCGCGCAAGCACGCCGGCGTCTTCGTGCGCGAGCCGACCAGCGACGAAGTGCACGACCTCTACGAGATGCGCGGCCTGCTCGACGGCTTTGCCGGGCGCCGCGCGGCGCGGCTGGCCGAGCCGGAACGCATCGCGCTGGCCGATGTGCTCGACGCCTCCATCGCCGCCATGAACGCGGCCTTTGCCGCCCACGACGTGCAGCGCTACTACCGCGAGAACCTCGCCTTCCACTGGGCCATCGTCGAGGCGGCGGGCAACCACGCGCTGGCCCAGACCTACCGGACGATCGTGCAGAAGCTGCACCTGTCGCGCCTGAAGAACCTCTCGCAGGACATGGGCATGCGCGCGTCGATCGCCGAGCACACGCGCATTGCCCGCGCGCTGCGCAAGGGCGACATCGCCCGCTGCGAAGACCTCATGGCGCGCCACGTGAGCGACGCCTACGACCGCCTGCAGAGCCGTCGCCACTGAACGCGCGGCGCAGCCGCTCTTGCCCGAACAACTACCAGGAGACATTCATGCAACGCCGCGCCTTCACACTGGCCATTCCTACTTCCGCATTCCTCGGGATGCACGGTCTTGCGCGTGCGCAGGACTTTCCGAACAAGCCCATCCGCTACATCGTGCCGGTCGCGGCCGGCGGCGGCAGCGACATGGTGGGCCGCACCGTCACCGAGCGCTGGGGCAAGCTGCTCAACCAGACCTTCATCGTCGACAACCAGGGCGGCGGAGGCGGCGTGATCGCCTCGCAGAACACCGCCCGCGCTCCGGCCGACGGCTACACGCTGATGCAGGGCTACGTCGCCACGCACGGCACCAGCCCCGCGACGCGCCAGGTGCCCTACGACCCCGTCAAGGACTTCACGCCGATCGGCATGATCGGCGGCACGCCCAACGTGCTGGTGGTCAACGCCGACCTGCCCGCGAAGGACTTCAGGCAGTTCGTCGAGTACGCGAAGGCCAACGCGGGCAAGCTCAGCTATGGCTCGGCCGGTGCGGGCTCGCTGACGCACCTGACGATGGAGCTCTTCAAGCAGCAGACCGACCTGCAGATGACGCACGTGCCGTATCGCGGCGTGGCGCCAGCCTTCAACGACCTGATGGGCGGCCAGACGCAGGCCATGTTCCCCGGCCTGGCCGCGGCAATGCCGCACATCAAGTCGGGCCGCGTGCGTCCGCTGGCAGTGACCGGCAAGGCGCGCCACCCACAGATCAAGGACGTGCCCACGCTCGAGGAGCTGGGCTTGAAAGGCTTCGACGCGATGCAGTGGTACGGCGTGGTCGGCCCGGCCAACATACCGCCCGCCGTCGTGAAGCTGCTCAACGACACGCTCAACACCGTGCTCAAGGCGCCCGATCTCAGCGAGAAGCTGGCGATCGAGGCCGTCGAGCCCATGCCCATGAGCGCGCAGCAGTTCGGCGACTACATCCGCGCCGACGTCGCGCGATGGACCCAACTCGCGCGCGACCGCAAGATCGAGCTCACGACCTGAAGCCCGCCACAGTTTTCCTTTTTTCCTTCCCAGCTATCCACCAAAGGCTTTCACACACATGGCCCGCAATACCCAGGTCGCCGCAGACCACAACGCACCTCCCATCACCCGCATCCTTGCCGAGTACGTCGCGGGCCATGCCTCGCGCGGCTGGAGCGACGCGGTGGACCACGAGGCGCACCGCACCTTCCTCAACTGGCTGGGCTGCGCCGTGGGCGCCGCGCGGCACGAAGCCGTCGAGGCCGCGCTGGCTGCCGTGCAGATGCTGCAGCCCGCACCGCAGGCCACCGTGCTCGGCCGCACGGAGAAAGTCGACATCGCGAACGCGGCGCTGCTCAACGGCATCAGCTCGCACACCTTCGATTTCGACGACACGCACCTGAAGACCATCATCCACCCCGCCGGCCCGGTGGCCTCCGCCGTGCTGGCGCTGGCCGAGCACACCGGTGCGAGCGGCCGCGCGGTGCTCGATGCGCTGGTGCTGGGCATCGACGTTGCCTGCCGCCTGGGCAACACCGTCTACCCCGAGCACTACGACCGCGGCTGGCACATCACCGGCACCACGGGCATGTTCGGCGCCGCGGCGGGTTGCGCGCGCCTGCTCGGCCTGGATGCGGACCGCACGGCGATGGCGCTCGGCATCGCCGCATCGCAGCCGGTCGGCCTGCGCGAGCAGTTCGGCACCATGACCAAGCCATTCCATCCGGGCGGCGCGGCGCGCGCCGGCCTGATGGCCGCACTGATGGCCCGGCACGGCTACACCGCGAGCCCGAAGGCGATCGAGGCGCCGCGCGGCTGGGCGCAGGTGGTGTCGACCAGGTACGCATGGAACGAAGTCACCGACGAGCTCGGCGAGCGTTTCGAGATTTCATTCAACAGCTACAAGCCCTTTGCCTGCGGCATCGTGATCCACCCGAGCATCGACGCCTGCGTGCAACTGCGCGAGCGCGGCATTGCACCGGAGCAGATCGAACGCATCGAGCTCAAGGTGCACTCGCTGGTGCTCGAACTCACGGGCAAGAAGGAGCCGGCCGACGGGCTGCAAGGCAAGTTCAGCGTGTACCACGGGTGCGCGGCCGGCCTGCTGTTCGGCCGCGCGGCCGAGGAAGAGTTCGCCGACGACATCGTGACGCGGCCCGACGTGGTCGCCCTGCGTCGCAAGGTGGTGGCCACGGTGGACGACAGCATCGACGAAGCCAGCGCCGACGTGACCGCGGTGCTGACCGATGGCCGCCGCGAGCACGTGTTCATCGAACACGCGATTGGCTCGCTGCAACGCCCCATGAGCGACGCGGACCTGGAGCGCAAGTTCCATGGACTGTCTGACGGCATCCTGGGCGCGGAGCGCACGAGCGAGCTTCTTGCGGCCTGCTGGTCGCTGGGCACTGCCGCCGATGTGCGCAGCCTTGTGGCGCTGGCCCGGCCCTGATACGGAGAACGGAGGCACGCATGAAACCGTCCGACCTTTCCCACGCCATCGCCCGCCGCGCCTTCTGCGCCGCGGGCGGACTCCTGCTGGCGGGCTGCGCCGGCACCAGGGCCAGCTCGCAGGCAGCCGCGGCGGCGGAGCTCGGCGGCACCGGCAAGCTGCGCGCCGCCATCAACTTCGGCAACCCGATCCTCGCCAGCCGCGGCGCGGGTGGCGTGCCGAGCGGCGTCTCGGTGGACCTTGCGCGCGAGGCGGCGCGCCGCCTCGGCCTGGCCGTCGAGCTGGTGCAGTTCAACTCCGCCGGCAACGTGGTCGAAGCCGTCAAGGCGCGGCAGGTCGACATGGCCTTTGTCGCCATCGACCCGGTGCGCGCGGCGGACATGGAATACACCGCGCCCTACGTGATCATCGAAGGCGCCTACCTGGTTCGCAACGGCTCGCCGCTGCAGCGCAACGCCGATGTCGACCGTGCGGGAACCCGCGTCGTGGTGGGCCGCGGCAGCGCCTACGACCTGTTCCTCACGCGCGAGCTGAAGGCCGCCACACTGGTGCGCGCGCCGACCTCGCCCGAGGTCACGAACCAGTTCCTGGCCCAGAACCTGGACGTGGCCGCCGGCGTGAAGCAGCAGTTGGAAGCGGATGCCGCGCGAGTGGGCGGCGTGCGCCTGCTGCCGGGCCGCTTCATGGTGATCGAGCAGGCCATGGGCGTGCCGAAGGGCCGGCTCGCTGCGCAGGCGTGGCTCAGCGATTTCATCGAGGAGATGAAGGCATCAGGCTTCGTTGGCGAGGCGCTGAAACGGCACGGCATCGAGGGCGCCGCCGTGGCGCCGCGCCTCGTAATACCGCGCGCTAGGCCGCCGGGGTCGGCCGCAGCAACCAGCGCACTTCCTGCGTCTGCTCGCTGTCGGGGTAGCGCGACTCCATCGTCGTCAGGATGGGCTGCGCCATGTCGGCCCGGCCCAGCCCCTGCACCAGCGCGCGGGCGGCCAGCTCGTAGGCCTGCGGAATCGCCTCGTTGCCGCGAAAGCGCTTGTCGAAGCCCGACAGCAGTGCCAGCGTGGCGTGCGCATCGCCGTTGCGCCATTCGGCGCGCGCCATCGCGATCACCATGGCGGCATCGTCGAGCGCGAAGGCCTTGTCCTTTTCCTTGCAGACCTTGAAGACCTTGAGCGCCTCCGAGGCCAGGTCGCGCCGCATCAGCAGCGGGATGAAGCGCCGCGCCTGATCGAGCATCGTGTCCTTCTTGTCGGGCATCAGCGCCAGCACGCGGTGGTAGCGGCGCTGCGCCGCGAGGTCGTCGGACGCGGCCGTGCGCTGGGCCTCGTAGGCCGAGCCCAATGCGGCGGCGAGGTCGCCCTCGGTGATCAGCTGCGCCACTTCTGCGTCCATGCGCTGCGCGGCGATCTGCTCGGGCGTGCGGCGGTCGACCGTGGCGCCGTCGCCCAGCTCGCTGCCCGGCACGGCGTCGAAGCCGAAGGCGTCGTGGTGCTGGAACATCACGTAGCCCAGCAGGCTCGCCATGACCCAGCCGAAGTAGATGAAGGCGAAGTTGATCACCGGCAGCGCGATGCGCCCGTCGAACATCGGCAGCAGCATCGACAGCGCCACCTGCGCGCCCGTGCTCAGCAGGAACAGGAAGAAGCACAGCAGCGCATACGGCCAGCCGATGATGCGCATCGCGTCCATCACGTTGCCAGGGTTCATCGCCTGGAAGAAGCTGGCCGACTGCACCAGCACGATCACCGCCGCCGGGAACGTGAACGACATGACGAACAGCCCCACCGTGCCGAGGATCGGCGCGTACCAGGCAAGCCAGCCGATGAGAAAGGCCTGCACCATCGTGATCGCGAACAGCTTCCACGGCAGGTAGGTCCAGTCGTCGCTGGACTCGCGGCCGAAGTCGGCTGAATCGCGGATGCCGCGCGCGCCCAGCGCAATGATCTTGAAGCCGTAGCGGCTGGCCGCCAGCATGATGCCGACCTCGATGACGAAGAGCGCCAGCGCGTCGGGCAAAAAGAAGATGGCGTCGAAGAACAGGCTGCAGAACGACAGCAGCAGCCCATAGGCCAGCGGCCGCATCTGGAACGGAAAGGCGAAGAAGCTGTTCAGGCGGTGCCAGAACGGCGGTGGCGGCGGCGCCGCATCCTTGACGACGATCATGGCAACGACCCCCTGTTTTTATGGATTCGCTTACTTGCGGAAGAAATCGCTCTGGCTCATGGCGCCCCGGCCGCCCAGGCGCACCACGGTGGCCTCTTCGGCATGCACCAGGCGCATCTGGCCCAGCTCGCTCTCCAGACGCTGCGTGAAGCTGGTCTTGAGCTGAATGACCGACTCGCCCATCTGCAGCACGCTGGTGCCCTTGACGATGGCGCTCTTGCGGTTGGGCGCCACTTCGACGGAATCGATGTGGTAGTCGTAGTCGAGGGTGAGGATGCCGCCCATCTGGTCGCCGACGCGGCGCAGGATCTCGAAGGTCTTGTGCTGCGCCTCGCAGGCCTCGTCGCGGTTGTGCGAGGTCTCTTCCGTGCGGCCCATCATGGTCGTCTTGCTGTCGATGACGGCCTTGCGGCTGAGCTGCTTGCACAGCTTGTCGGCGTCGCGGGCGGCAATGGCGCGCGCTTCCTTCTGGTAGTAGTCGCGCACCATCGGCTCGTCGAGCTTGCGACCGCCGATAAAGAAATACCACGCGCCCACGCAGAGCACGATCGCAATCGCAATTTGCTTCATTTCCCCGCTCGCGCGTGTGCGCGTCCCTCTAAATTTTGCGGGCAGTATACGTTGCCGAATGTTTCCTAAAGACTGCATTCGACCTGAAATCGGGCCTGCAGCATGAATCCGGCCACCCGGGCGCCCCGTATATCTGGCATGTGCATCGATGCCCCACAATCCGCGGATGCCAGCTCCCAGCCCCGACGCCGAACTGATGGCGCTGATCGACCGCATCGGCCATCGCGACGAAGCCGCCCTGCGCCAGCTCTACGACCGCACCTCGCCCAGGCTGATGGGCCTGGCGATGCGCGTCGTGCGGCAGCGCGAATGGGCCGAGGACGTGCTCCAGGAGGCCTTCCTGACTGTCTGGCGAGTCGCTGGCGACTATCGCGCCTCGCTCAGCCCGCCGCTGGCGTGGCTCGGGCTGATCGTGCGCAGCCGGGCGCTCGACCTGCTGCGCCGCCGCACCGCCGACCGCGCCCAGCTGACCCAGGAATTCGACGAGCTCATGGCCGACCAGCTCGAATCGGACGCGCCCAACCCGGCCGACACCGCCGATGCGAGCGAGCAGGCCTGGGCGCTGCACCAGTGCCTGAGCCAGCTAGAGGGCCGCCAGCGCGAGGTGGTCAGCCTGGCCTACCTGCGCGACATGAGCCACGGCGAGCTGGCCGAGCAACTGAAGCTGCCGCTCGGCACGGTCAAGACGTGGATCCGGCGCGGGCTGGAAAAGCTGCGCGTCTGCATGGGGCGCTTTGCGTGAGAGCGACGATGAACAAGGCAGCCTCCCAATGAACCTCATCGCCCACCCCGAACTGCTCGAACTGCTGGCCGCGAGCCATGCGCTCGGCACGCTGCGCGGCGGCGCCCGACGCCGCTTCGAAGCCCTGGCCCGCGAACAGGCGCCGGTGCGCGCCGCCGCGCTGGTCTGGCAAGGCCGGCTCGCGGGCATGACCGAGCTGCAAACCTCGGTCGCGCCCGACCCGGCCGTGTGGACCCGCATCCGCAACATGATCGACGCCGAGCAGTCGGCACTCGCCATCGAACGGCAACGCGATGCCGCCAATGCCAAGGCCGACAGCGAGCCGCGCCAAGGCGGCTGGCTGCGCAGCCTCACGCTGTGGCGCGGCGCCACCGCCGCCGGCGCGCTGGCCACGGTGCTGGCCGTGGCGGTCGGCCTGAACCTGCGCGACCAGCTGCACAACGCCCCGGCGGTGCAGTACGTGGCCGTGCTGAGCGACGACAAGGACGCAGCCTCGATGCTCGTGACCTTCGACCCCAAGAAAAAGCAGCTGGTGCTTCAGCGCGTGGGCGGCTTCAATGAAGGCAACGACAAGTCGCTGCAGCTCTGGGCCCTGCCGCCGGGCGGCGCGCCGCGATCGCTGGGTGTGCTCGACAACGCCCCGGGCCTGCGCCTCGCGGCATCGGAGTCCGACGTGCATGCCGTGCCTGCGCTGGCCATCACGCTCGAAGCCAAGGGCGGCGTCCCGCCGGGCAGCGGGCCGAAAGGACCGGTCCTGTTCAAGGGCGCGCTCATCGAGAAAACCATCTAGGCGAGACCCGGCTGTCAACGATCACGGCCCCTTGGGCGTCGTGATGGAAAATCCGCCTACCGCTCGCTCCCCGCCCTTCTTCCGTTCTTCCGATGCATTCGATGAAAACCGCGCTGGCCGCGATCGCCCTGCTCGCCGCAGCGCTCACAGCGCACGCCCAGTCCAGCTTCTTCCCCCAGGAATCCGAGACGGCCGCTGCCGAGGCCGCGGCCGCGCGCGACTACCTGGCCGCCAAGGACCGCTGGCACAACGAGCTCGCGGCTTTTGCGCGCGCCGACCAGGAACGCTTTCCCGCGCCCGGCGGCGTGGTGTTCGTCGGCAGTTCCACGGTGCGCATGTGGACCCGCCTGCAGCAAGATTTCGCGCGCGTGCCCGGCGGCGTGATCAACCGCGGCTTCGGCGGCTCGACGCTGCAAGACTGCAGCCTCTTCGCGCGCGACCTCGTGGTGCGCTACAAGCCCCGGCAGGTGATGGTCTATGCGGGCGACAACGACCTGGCCGAGGGCCGCACGCCGCTGCAGGTGCTCGACAGCTTCGCGCGCTTTGCCAACGCGGTGCGCGCCGAGCTGCCGGATGCGCGCATCAGCTTCATCTCGGTCAAGCCCAGCCCCTCGCGCGAGCAGTTGATGCCGCAGATCCGCGAGACCAATCACGTGATCTCGGCCTACCTGAACCTGCTGCCCAACAGTGAGTTCATCGATATCTACACGCCGATGCTCGGCGCGGATGGCCGCCCGCGCATGGAGCTGTTCCGGGGCGACAGGCTGCACATGACGGACGAGGGCTACCGGCTCTGGCACTCGGTGATCGCGCCGCACCTGCCTGTTCCGCCCGCGCCGCCGACGGCCAGCCTGCCCTGAACCTGGGCGCTCAGGCCGGCGCGGGCTCCGACGGCACGTCGTCCGCCGGCGGCGGCACGTCCGCCCCACGCGTGAAACGCGCCACGAAGTACATCCCCGAGAACACCGCCAGCAGCAGCAGGCCGTCGCCCCACCATGGCCGCGCCGTCTGGCTGTCGCCGTAGAAGGCCAGCACCAGCAGCACCGCCACCAGGTGCGCGCAGAACACCGGCAGCGAGGCCGAGCCCATCGCCTCCAGCCAGCGTAGCCGCGGAATGCGCCGCATCAGCCAGGGCCCGAAGCGCACCGCCAGGATGCCCAGCGCCACCAGGTTCACCAGCCGCAGCGGCCCGAGCTGCCATTTGTCGAACAGCAGGTTCAGCTCCACGTCGCCGCCGAACGGCGCCTGCCCGTTGATGCCGGTGTGGCGCCAATAGACGCCGTACAGCGCGATGCCCGCCGCCAGCACCAGCAGCCACGCCGGAAAGCGCAGCGGCCGGGCTTCCGGCCCGTTGCGGGTGGCGCCGATGCACAGCCCCGCGAACCACAGGAACTGCCAGGCGTAGGTGTTGAACGCGCCCATCTCGTGGAACGGCACCGGCACACCCAGGTAGCGCTCTGCCAGCCCGTAGACCCATTCGCTGAGCCCGAACTGCGCCGCCGCCCACACGGTCGCGCTTGCCACCATCACCCAGGTCCAGCCATGGCGCATGGCGAAGGCCAGCACCCAGGGGCTCAAAAGCATGAAAAAGATGTACATCGGCAGGATGTCGAGCAGCGCCGGCTCGTAGATGAGCAGCAGCCCGAACAGGAAGCCCTCACGCGGCTCCGCCAGGTAGTAAGACACCAGGTTCTTCACGGCCGGCTGGTCGATGTGCAGCCCCACCGCCGCGATCACCGTGAACAGGAACAGCAGGATCGCCGCCTGGCACAGGTAGACCTTCAGCACGCGCCGCCAGAAGGCCTGGCGCATCGAATCGACCCCGCGCAGATAGCCGATGCGGCTGTACACCAGCCCGGCCACGAAGGCCGACAACAGCACGAAGCCCTCTGCCGCCGAAACGAACCCGAAAGGCTGGCCCAGCGGATCGGTCAGCCGGGTGGGAAGGTGGGTGACGGTCATCAGCACGAGCATCAGCCCGCGCAAGGCGTCTATTTCCCAGTAGCGTTTCATCGGTCGGCGGCGAGGTCTTGGTGGCGGTCCGCGCGGCGCACGCACGACAGCGGCTGATTGTAAGAAGGCCGGTGTAAAGACGTTCCGGGGTGCGCGCGAATGACACCGTCGTAGTGAGCGCACCTCCGGACAGCGCCGACGGCCTATGACTGTTGGCACTGCCGAAGCGTCGCGCAAATCGGCTACGCTGCGCGCTGCCTCAAGGTGGAGATACAAAAAAGTGAACCGTTTCCTTCCAACATTGCTCCTGGCCGGCGGCGTCCTCATGGCCGGCCCGGGCTTTGCCCTCCAGATCACCAGCCTCACGCCCCAGGGCGAGGTCGCGCGCGTACGCCAGGTCGTTGCCAAGTTCGACCAGGCCGCCGTCAACTTCGGCGACCCCAAGGCCCCCGCCCCGCTCACGGTGAGCTGCACCGACGCGCAGGCCGCCAAGGGCACGGGCCGCTGGACCGACGCCAAGGCCTGGGTCTACGACTTCGAGAACGACCTGCCGCCCGGCGTGCGCTGCACGGTCACCCGCATTCCCACCTTCAAGCCCGCCAGCGGCGAGCTGACCGGCCCCGAGCGCTACCAGTTCAACACCGGCGGCCCCTTCGTGCGCAACTACATGCCGGGCAGCTACAGCCGCATCGACGAACAGCAGATGTTCGTGCTCGAGCTCAACGGCGCGGCCACGCTCGACAGCGTGCGCCAGAACATCTGGTGCGCCGCCGACGGCGTGGGCGAGCGCATTCCCGTCAAGCTGCTCGACGGCGAGCAGCGCGCAGGCCTGCTCAAGGCCTTCGGCCGCGACAAGGCGGCCGAGAAAGACCCGCTGCGCTTCGTCACCATGCAGTGCAACCGCACGCTGACGCCCGGCGCCAAGGTGCAGGTCGTCTACGGCAAGGGCGTGGCCACGCCTTCCGGCGTGCCCAACAACGTGGAACGCCGCCTCGACTTCCAGGTGCGCGAGCCCTTCGCCGTCTCGTTCACCTGCGAGCGCGAGAACGCGCAGGCCGCCTGCCTGCCGCTGCGCCCGATGCAGCTGACGTTCAATGCACCGGTCACGCGCAAGCTGGCCGCGCAGATCCAGCTCAAGGGCGACAAGACCATCAAGGCCAAGCTCGAGAACGAGGGCGGCACGCAGAGCGACGATGACGTGGTCAACGGCGTGAGCTTCGAGCCGCCGCTGGCCGAGAGCACTCAATACAGCATCGAGCTGCCCTCCAAGTTCGAGGACGCCTCGGGCCGCCCGCTGGCTTCGCCCGGCACCTTCCCGCTGAAGGTGGCGACCGGCATGATGCCGCCGCTGGCCAAGTTCGCCGCCTCGCCCTTCGGCGTGGTCGAGCGACTGGCCGAGCCCGACACCCCGGCCATGATGCCGGTCACCGTGCGCCGCGTGGAGCCGAAGCTGATGGTGAACGCCCTCACGCCCGGCAAGGTGAGCGACATGAACCCGAAGACCGACGCGGAAATCATCGCGTGGTTCCGCAAGGTGCGCCGCTACGACAGCTTCACCATCTCGCGCGAGCAAGCCCGAAAGGACGTGAAGGGCCCGCTGCCGCCGGTCATCGACAAGGACGACCGCACCACGCTGCAAACGCGCATGCTGTCGCTGCTGGCGGGCCAGTCGGGCGTGAAGGCGCTCGACATGCCCAAGTCGGACGCCGGCGATCCGCGCCCCTTCGAAGTCATCGGCATTCCGCTGACTCCCGGCTTCCACGTGCTGGAAATCGCCTCGCAGAAACTCGGCGAGGCGCTGCTCGATGAGCGCTACAACGCCGGCCGCACGATGTACGTGCGCACCACCGCGCTGGCCACCAACCTGGCCGTGCACTTCAAGCTGGGCCGCGAGAACTCGATGGCCTGGGTGACCACGCTCGACAAGGGCAAGGTCGTGGCCGGCGCCGAAGTGCGCGTGTCCGGCTGCGACGGCAAGGCCGTGGCCAGCGGCACCACCGATGCGAACGGCATCGTCATGCTGAACGGCGTGTCGCCGCAGCCGCCGTCGTGCAACGGCCCGAACGAATACGAAACGGGCGCCTGGTTCGTCAGCGCCCGCGCCAAGGACGACAAGGGCGTCGAAGACCTCGCCTTCACCTGGAGCGACTGGCAGCGCGGCATCGAGCCCTGGCGCTTCAACGTGCCGACCAACCTGCAGGCCGAACCCGATCGCGTCGCCCACACCATCTTCGATCGCACGCTGCTGCGCGCCGGCGAAACGGTGTCGATGAAGAGCCTGATCCGCACGCAGACCAGCAAGGGCTTCGGCCTGCCGGAGAACCGGCCCGACACCCTCGTCATTACCCACACGGGCAGCGGCCAGCGCTTCACGCAGCCGCTGAACTGGCGCAAGACGGCCACCGGCGGCCTGAGCGCGGAGAACACATTCCCCATTCCACCGGCAGCCAAGCTCGGCGTGTACGAGGTGATGCTGCGCACCGGCAAAGGCAAGGATGCCAACGGAGAAGGCGAGTCCGACGGCGACGAGGACTACGCCCGCAGCTTCAGCACCGGCATGTTCCGCGTCGAGGAATTCCGCCTGCCCGTGCTCGAAGGCCGCATCTCGCCCACCGAGAAGAAGCCGCTGGTGGCAGCCACCAGCGTGCCCACCGACGTGCAGATCAACTACGTTGCCGGTGGCGGCGCCGCCAACCTGCCGGTGCGCGTGTCGGCCATGGTGCGCGGCAAGGCCCTGAGCTTCTCCGACTACGACGCCTTCAGCTTCAACCCGCCGCGCGCCACGCAGGGCGACGGCACCGAGGCCGCCACACCGGCCGCGGACACGAGCGCCGGCGAGGAAGACCTCAACAGCGTGAACGACACCCGCGTGATCGCCGACAAGCTGCCGCTCACGCTGAACAAGGACGGCGGCGGCAAGGTCACCATCGACAAGGTGCCCAAGGTCAAGGCCGCGCGCGAGCTGCTGCTCGAAGCCACGTACGCCGACCCGAACGGCGAGGTGCAGACCATCCGCAGCACGCAGACGCTGTGGCCCGCATCCGTCATCGCCGGCATCAAGACCGAGGGCTGGGTTTCCACCGCCCAGAAGCTGAAGTTCCAGGCGCTCGCGCTCGACCTCACGGGCAAGCCCCAGGCCAACGTAACGCTCAACGTGCGCGCCGTGGCGCGCATCACCACCACCAGCCGCAAGCGCATGGTGGGCGGCTTCTACACCTACGACAACAAGACCGAGACCAAGGACATCGGCACCGTCTGCAGCGGCAAGAGCGACGCACGCGGCCTGCTGCTGTGCGAGTCGGAGCTGAAGGAAGCCGGCGAAGTCGAACTCATTGCCAGCGCCACCGACAGCGACGGCCGCGACGCCAAGGCCGTGAGCTCCGTCTACGTGACGAAGCAGGGCGAGCTCTGGTTCGGCGGCGAGGACAACGACCGCATCGACGTGCTGCCCGAGAAGAAGAGCTACCAGCCCGGCGAAGTCGCCAAGTTCCAGGTGCGCAGCCCCTTCCGCTTCGCGACCGCGCTGGTCGCGGTGGAACGCGAAGGCATCATCGAAACGCACGTGGTGCAGCTCGACGGCAAGGACCCGACCGTCACCCTGCAGGTCAAGCCCGAGTGGGGCCCGAATGCCTACGTGAGCGTGCTCGCCCTGCGCGGCCGCCTGCGCGAAGTGCCGTGGTACAGCTTCTTCACCTGGGGCTTCAAGTCGCCGCGCGAGTGGTGGACGGCCTTCTGGTACGAAGGCAAGGAATACGTGGCGCCGACCGCCATGGTCGACCTGAGCAAGCCGGCCTACCGCCTCGGCATGGCCGAGATCCGCGTCGGCACGCGCGCCCACCAGCTCGACGTGACCGTCACCAGCGACAAGCCCAGCTACCCGATCCGCAGCAAGGCGCAGGTCACCATCAGCGCGAAGCTGCCCGACGGCAAGCCGGCGGCAGGTGCCGAAGTGGCGCTGGCCGCGGTCGACCAGGCCCTGCTGGAGCTGATGCCCAACGACAGCTGGAACCTGCTCAACGCCATGCTGCAGCGACGCAGCTGGGGCGTGAGCACCTCCACCGCGCAGATGGAAATCGTCGGCCGGCGCCACTACGGGCGCAAGGCCGTGCCCGCGGGCGGTGGCGGCGGCAAGGGCCAGACGCGCGAACTGCTCGACACCCTGCTGGTGTGGAACCCGAAAGTGGTGCTCGATGCCAACGGCCAGGCCGTGGTGACGGTGCCGCTGAACGACGCGCTCACCACCTTCAAGATCGTGGCGGTGGCCGATTCGGGCACCAGCCTGTTCGGCACCGGCCAGGCCAGCATCCAGGCCACGCAGGATCTGCAGATCATCAGCGGCCTGCCGCCGCTGGTGCGCGAGGACGACCAGTTCCGCGCGCAGATCACGCTGCGCAACACCACGCAGAAGCCGATGAAGGTCGAGGCCACGCCGCGCGCCACCCTGCTCACGCTGGAGCCGCAGACCGTGGACATTCCGGCCGGCGAGGCGCGTGAAGTGGCATGGACCGTGACCGCGCCCGCGCAGCTCGCGCAGACGCGCGCCGAAGCCATCCTGTGGGAGATCGAGGCGAAAGACATCATCAGCGGCGCGCAAGGTGCGAGAGATGCGCTCAAGGTGCGCCAGCGCATCGTGCCTTCGGTGCCGCTCACGGTGCAGCAGGCCACGCTGGTGCAGGTCGATGGGCCGTTCACGCTCGACGTGGCACCGCCCGCCGACGCCCTCCCCGGCCGCGGCGGCCTCAAGCTGTCTCTGCAGCCCAAGCTGGCCGAAGGCCTGCCAGGCGTGCGCGACTGGTTCGCGAACTACCCCTTCATCTGCCTCGAACAGAAGACCAGCAAATCGGTCGGCCTGCGCGACGCGAAGATGTGGCAGGGCGTGCTGGCCCAGCTGCCGACGTACCTCGACAGCGACGGCCTGGCCAACTACTTCCCGCCGCGCGACGGCGAGGCCAACCGCGGCAGCGACATCCTCACGTCGTACCTGCTCGCGGCGACGAACGAGGCCGCGCAGCTCAACCCGGCCTTCGCGCTGGCCGACGACGTGCGCGCACCGATGGAGTCGGGCCTGATCGCCTTCGTCGAAGGCCGCATCACGCGCGAGTTCTGGAGCCCGCGCAAGGACCTCGACGTGCGCAAGCTCGCCGCGCTCGAAGCGCTCTCGCGCTACGGCAAGGCCAAGGGCAGCATGCTCGGCAGCATCACCATCGCGCCGAACCAGTGGCCCACCAGCGCGGTGATCGACTGGCTCAACATCCTCAAGCGCGTGAACGACGTGCCGCAGCGCCAGCAGCGCCTGGACGAAGCCAACAACGTGCTGAAGGCCCGCCTCTCATACCAGGGCACCAAGCTGATCTTCAGCACCGAGCAGGACGACTACTGGTGGTGGCTGATGACCAACGGCGACGTCAACACCGCCCGCCTGCTGCTCAGCGTGATGGACGACCCGAGCTGGAAGGACGACATCGGCAAGCTCGCCAACGGCTTCATCGGCCGTCAGCAGAACGGCGCATGGCACACCACCACCGCCAACCTGTGGGGCGGGCTGGCGCTGGAGAAGTTCAGCAAGGTGTTCGAAAGCACGCCGGTGGCCGGCGTCACTGCCGCCACGCTCGGTGCAGTGAAGGCCCAGGTCAACTGGAGCCAGGTCGAACGCGTGAAGACCAGCGACCCGGCCGGTGCACCGAACCAGACCACCTTCTTCGGCGCGCCCGCATCGCCGGGCAACCTGAAGAACAACACGATGTTCCTGCCGTGGGCAGCATCGCCGTCGGGCGCACCGGTGCGCGACACCCTGCTGGTAACGCAGCAAGGCACCGGCAAGCCGTGGCTAACGCTGCAGTCGATTGCCGCCGTGCAGCTGAAGGCGCCGTTCGCGGCCGGCTACGCCATCAAGAAGACCATCACGCCGGTCGAGCAGGCCACCGCCGGCAAGTACACGCGCGGCGACGTGCTGCGCGTGACGCTGGAGGTGAACGCCAGCGCCGACATGACCTGGGTCGTCATCAGCGACCCGATTCCTGGTGGTGCCACCATCCTCGGCGGCGGCCTCGGCCGCGACTCGCAGATCGCCACCCAGGGCGAGAAGAAGTCGGGCGCCGGCTGGGCCGCCTTCGAGGAACGCAGCTTCGAGGCCTTCCGCAGCTACTACGAGTACCTGCCCAAGGGCGTGGTGAAGATGGAATACACCGTGCGCCTGAACAACGTCGGCGACTTCGCGCTGCCGCCAAGCCGCGTCGAGGCGATGTACGCGCCGGAGATGTTCGGCGAGGCGCCGAATGCACGGGTGAAGGTGGAGGCGGCGAAGTAACAATTTAGCGGTCATCGCTTCTTCACCGGCGGTCGTCACCATCGCGGCGAACCAACAACCTGGAGGAAAGATCATGGGTCTGGCTGTCTGTGTCGGCATGCTCGCCGAATTGCTCGAAGACGATCCCGAAAGCGCCGAGGGCTTCGAGGAAGAACTGGCCGAAGCCAACCGCGTGCTGGCCGCCGCGGGGCTTCCCCAGCACACGGAGCCACGCGAGCCGATGGAGCTCGACTCGCGCGCTTCGATCGACGGCTTCCCGTATTCCTTCATCCACTACCTGCGCCGCGCCTACGCCCACCGACTGCTCTCGCCCGACTGGGTAGCGACGCCGCTGCCGGACGACGTCGACCCCACGGCCGACCCGAAGATCCAGGCGCTGCTCGACGGCTCGGCAAGCCACCTGCTGTGCCACTCGGATGCGGAAGGCTTCTACGTTCCCATCGATTTCAAGGATGTGCTGTTCGACGGGGATGACAGCTGCGAAGAGGATGACGAGGACGACGAAGACGAGGAGGAAGAGGAAGCCGGCCTCCCCGGCGGCATGCTCGGCTCGTCCTACCGCCTGCTCGAAGAACTCGTGTTCGTGGCTCCGGCCCTGGGCATCCACCTCGACAACGGCAAGCTCTCGGACGAGGAAGCGGAACGCATCGACGCGCTGATCGAGGAAGACGGCGGCCTGTACCGGGAATACGTGTCTTGGCTGCTGCTGTATGAATCGGCGCGGCTGAGCATTGCGCACAAGACGGCGATTGTTTTCTGCTGACGCCGTCACTGAACCCCGGCTGACCGCGACACAGGCAGTGTTGAACGCCCTCTGACGCGCCCATCGGCCTAAACTGCTTTCCCACCCGCCCCTTCCCCAGGAGACAACCATGACCACGCTCGAAATCGCGAACAAGCTCGTCGCGCTGTGCAGAGAAGGAAAGTTCGAGGACGCGAAATCGCTCTACGCCGATGACGCGGTGAGCGTCGAGGCGGGCGCCCCGCCCGGCCAGCAGCGCGAAGCCGTCGGCCTGGCAGCCATCGAGGCCAAGGGCAAGTGGTGGAGCGACAACCACGAAGTGCATTCGTTCAAGATCACTGGCCCCTGGCCGCATGACGACCGCTTCATCGTCGGCTTCGATTTCGACGTGACCATGAAGCCCACGGGCCAGCGCTTCCAGATGGAAGAAGCAGGCCTCTACACCGTCAAGGACGGGGCCATCGTGCGCGAAGAGTTCTTCTATTCGATGGGCGGCTGAGGCGCCCCGGGGGCACGAACACCGGCAAAATGCCTGCAGGTGCCCCCATGAATACACGATTTGTAGAAGCCTTTCTCTGGGCCGCACGGCTCGGCAGCTTCCGCGCGGCGAGCGACCGGCTCCACATCACGCAGGCGGCGGTGTCCAACCGCGTCGCCTCCCTCGAAGAAGACATCGGCGCGCGCCTGTTCGAACGCGATGCGCGCGAGCTGCGGCTCACACCGGTCGGCGTGCGGCTGATGGACTACGGCGAGCGCCTGCTCGAGTTGCGCCGCGAGATCGTCTCGCTCGGCCGTCCGCGCGAAGACATCCTCGGCCTGGTTCGCATCGGCGCCATCGAGACCGTCGTCCATACCTGGCTGCTGGGCTTTCTCACCAACCTGCGCTCCACCTACCCGGGCATCGAGGTGCAGCTGACCTCCGAGACCACGCTGGCCCTGCACCGAGGCCTGCGCGAAGGCGCGCTCGACATCGCGCTGCAGACCGATCACATCGCCGGCGCGGGCATCGTGAGCACGCCCTGCCTGCCGATGCCCATGGGCTGGGTCGGGCCGCCCGGCGCCGAGCCCATGCAGACGGTCGAGCAGTTGCTGCGCCAGCCCGTGCTCACGATGAGCCCCGGCTCGCAGCCGCACGAGGCGCTGAAGAACCTGTTCCGCGCGGCCGGCATTCCGCTGGGCAAGGTGCACTGCGTGAGCTCGATCTCTGCATTGGCGCGGCTGGTGAAGGCGGGCTTCGGCAACGCGCTGGTGCCGCTGCCGCCCTGCTATGAATACGTGGCCATCGGCGACGTGCGGATCATCGAGTGCGACGCGCTCATCTCGCCGCAGCGCATCGTGGTGAGCCACCTCGAAGCCGCAGACTCCGACGCCATCCGGCTCGTGGCCGAGCTGGCGTGCCGCGCTTCCGACCAGTTCACCACGTCGGCAATCGCACCAACCTGGAGCGCATCGGCAGAGGGTTAACCCTCAAAACAGCGCATTTCGGCCCCGAAAAGGGGCCAGTAATTCTTGTGGCTGTAGCCCAGAAAAACTCGTTTGTGACAGTTCGACCCCGCGACGGAAGATCGCGCCTTCATTTTTCGAAGGCCCGCCTGCTCTTCCGCCGCCATGAACACACCTGACCTTTCTTTCCCCGCAGCGAACGCGAACGGCCTGCTGTTCGTCGCTTCCGATGTCGAGCCGGCCGACGATGCCGACTTCAACCGCTGGTACGACCAGGAGCACGTGGAAGAGCGCGTGCGCATCCCCGGCTTTCTCTCGGGCGCGCGCTACTTCTCGCTCGAAGGCGGCCGCAAGTACCTCGGGCTGTACCGCACCGAATCGCTGGCGGTGTTCGGTTCGCCCGGCTACCGCGCCGCTTTCGAGAAGCAGACGCCGTGGTCCATCGCCAACCTCGACCGCATGCGCCAGCCAGTACGCCGCGTCTGCGCCGTGCGCGCCGTCACGGGTTTCGGCAGCGGCAGCCACGTGGTCGTGCTGCCCCTGCCGGTGGCCGCCGACGCTGAAGCGCTGGTGCAAAGCGCAGAGCGCACCGGCCTTCAGCTGAAGAAAGAGCAGGCAGGCTTCGTGCAGTCGTACCTGCTCGTGCCCGACACCGCGCTCAGCACGCCGCTGCCGCGCGAATCCACCGAAGGCCGCGTGCTGCAGCCGATGCTGGTGATCGAAACCAGCAGCGCCGCTGCCGCACGCACCGCACGTGCCACGGCCGCCGGCGCCTTCGATGCCGACCCCACCACAGGCTGGCTGCTCGCTCTCGGCTGGAAGCTGAGCGCGGCCGAGCTGGGCTGACCCGACTTCCATCTCCTCCCTGAACAAAGGTATTCCGATGACCGAACATGTTCTCCCCGCTGCGGCCACCGCAGCCACGCCGCCCGCGCCCGGGTCCGCCAAGATGGGCCGCCTGGCCATGGCCAGCTCCATCGGCACCACGCTGGAGTGGTACGACTTCACCGTCTACAACATCATGGCCGCGCTGGTCTTCAACGCGGTGTTCTTCCCGTCGTTCGACCCGCTCACCGGCACCATCCTCGCGTTCTCGACCTATGCGGTCGGCTACATCTCGCGTCCGCTGGGCGGCATGGTGTTCGGCCACCTCGGCGACCGGCTGGGCCGGCGCTTCGTGCTGGTGGCCACGCTGGTCATCATGGGTGTGTCCACTGGCCTGATGGGCCTGCTGCCCACCTATGCGACCTGGGGCATCTGGGCGCCGGTGGCACTGGTTGCGCTGCGCTTCGTGCAGGGCGTGGCGCTCGGCGGCGAATGGGCCGGCGCGGTGCTGCTGTCGATGGAACACGGCAAGCCCGACGAGCGCGGCCGCAACGCCTCGTTCACGCAGGTCGGCCCGTCGTGCGGCACGCTGATCGGCACCGGCTTCATCGCCATCGTGTCGGCCTGGCTGAGCCCGGAAGAGTTCCAGGCCTGGGGCTGGCGCCTGCCGCTGATCTCCAGCGTCGCGCTGGTGCTGTTCGGCCTGTGGCTGCGCCGCGGTGTTGACGAGACTCCCGTGTTCCGCGAGATGGAAGAGAAGAAGGCCACCGCCAAGACCCCCATCAAGGAAGTGTTCACCCAGCACTGGCGCAGCCTGCTGGTGGCCGGCGGCTCGCGCATCGGCTCCGACGTGCTGTACGCGCTGGTGGTGGTGTTCACGCTGACCTACGTGACGACGGTGCTGCACCTGTCGCGGCCGCTGGCGCTCACCGCCACGATGATCGGCGCGGCCTGCAACGCGATTGCAGTGCCGTGGTTCGGCAGCCTGTCTGACCGCATCGGCCGCCGGCCGGTCTACATTGCCGGCGCGCTGCTGGGCATGGTGTGGGCCTTCGTGTTCTTCGTGCTGATGGACAGCGCGCAACTGGTCGCCATCTGCGCGGCGGTGGTGGTTGGCCTCTTGATCCACGCAATGATGTACGGCCCGCAGGCCGCCTTCGTGACCGAGCAGTTCCCCGGCCGCGTGCGCTATGCGGGCGCCTCGCTGGCCTACACGCTGGCCGGCATCGTGGGCGGTGGCTTCGCGCCGCTGATCATCGCGAGCCTGTTCAAGTCGTGGGGCACCACGGTGGCCGTGTCGTTGTACGTGGTGGCCGCACTGGGCCTGACGCTGATCGCCCTCGTGGTGGCCCGCGAAACCGCCAAGCGCCCACTGGAGAACTGATGACGACGAGCATGCATTCCCCTCTGCACTCCCCCCTGCGCTTCGCCTGCGAGAGCATTGCCGACGACGGCACCCGCTCTACCGCCCTGCACAGCATCGCGCCCCGTGCGCTGGTGGTGGCGGGCTGGACCGGCCGCGACATCGCTGCCATCGAGCACCACATCGAAGAACTGGTGGAGCTCGGCGTGCCGCGCCCTTCGAGCGTGCCGCTGTACTACCGCGTGGCGGCCCAGCTGCTGACGCAATCGCCGGCCATCGAGGCGCTGGGCGACCAGAGCTCCGGCGAGGCCGAGCCCGTGTTCTTCTTCTCGCAGGGCGAGTGGTGGCTGAGCGTGGCCTCTGATCACACCGACCGGCATGTCGAGAGCTATTCGGTGGCCGTTTCGAAGCAGATGTGCGCCAAGCCCGTGGCCGAGACCGCATGGCGCTGGCGCGACGTGCAGGCGCACCAGGACTCACTCGAACTGCGCTCGCGCATCTTCGAGGATGGCCGCTGGACCGACTACCAGCGCGGCACGCTCGCATCGATCCGGCCGCTGGCCGCGCTGCGCGACGGCATGCCCGGCGCCGGCAGCGCACCCGAGGGGCTGTTCATGACCTGCGGCACGCTGGGCGCACTGCCCAACGCGAAGGGCGAAGGCATCCGCCCCGCCGGGCAGATGGAAATCGAACTGCACGACCCGAAGCTGCAGCGCCGCATCGTGCATCGCTATGCGGTGGAAGCGCTGCCGGTGGTGGCGTGATGAAAGACGTCTTCACCATCGCAGCCCTGCGCGAACGCATCGCGCGCGGCGAGCTGTCGCACGAGGCACTGATCGAACAGGTGCTCGAAGCGGCCACGCAACCCGCTGCCGAGCACGTCTTCACGCGGCTCTACGCCGATGCCGCGCTCGCTACAGCCCGGCACGCCGATGCGGCGCGCAAGGCCGGCATCGAACTCGGCCCGCTCGCCGGCCTGCCCGTGTCGGTCAAGGACCTCTACGACGTGGCCGGCGAGACCACCATGGCCGGCTCCGCCGTCTGCGCAGGCGAGCCGCCGGCCACGCGCGACGCAGTCGCCGTGACGCGGCTGCGCACGCAAGGCGCCGCCATCGTCGGCAAGACCAACATGACCGAGTTCGCGTTCTCGGGCGTGGGCATCAACCCGCACCACGGCACGCCGCACAACCCGGCCGACGAAGCCACGGCGCGCATCCCGGGTGGTTCGTCGTCGGGCGCTGCGGTGTCGGTGGCGCTCGGCCTCGCTGTCGCGGGGCTGGGCTCGGACACGGGCGGCTCCATCCGCATTCCTGCCGCGCTGTGCGGGCTCGTGGGCTTCAAGAGCACCCAGTCGCGCGTGCCGCGCACCGGCGCCTTCGAACTGGCGCGCTCGCTCGACACGGTCTGCGCCATGGCCCGCAGCGTGGAAGACTGCCTGATCGCCGATGCGGCCATTGCCGATGCACCGCTCGCGGTGCGCCGCCGCCCGCTGCAGGGCATGCGCCTTGCCGTGCCGCGGACGATGATGTTCGACGATATCGAGCCCGCAGTGGCGCACGCCTTCGACCGCGCGCTGCAGGCCCTATCGGCCGCTGGCGCGCAGATCGTGGACATCACGCTGGCCGAACTCGCCGAGATCGCGACCGTCAACGCGCCCGGCGGCTTCTCGCCGGTCGAGGCCTCTGCGGTGCACCGCGAGCGCTTCGCCGCAAAGCGCAGCGGCTTCGATTCGCGCGTGGCCGCCCGCATTGCGCTCGGCACCGAAGTGCGCGCCGCCGACTACATCGCCATGCAGGACCGCCGGCGCGACTGGATCGGCCGCGTCGAACAGGCCATCGAAGGCTTCGACGCCCTCGTGTGCCCGACCGTGCCGATCGTCGCGCCGCCCATTGCGGCGCTGGCGGAAGACGCCGCCTTCTTCAAGGCCAACGGCCTACTGCTGCGCAACACCTTCGCGATCAACCTGCTCGACGGCTGCGCCTTCAGCCTGCCCTGCCATGCGCCGGGCAAACTGCCGGTGGGGCTGATGCTGGCCTCGGTGCGCGGCGACGACGCACGGCTCGCGGCGGTGGCGCTGGCTGTGGAGGCTGCGCTGCCCGAATCCGGAACGTAAATCAGGGGCTGACGAATCTCGGGTCGAGTTGCGCCACGGCGAACTTGCGCACGTGATCGACGAAGGCGCTCACCAGCAATGACGAGCTCCGCCGCACCGGCGTGAGCACGGAAAAATCCGTCACCATTTCCGGCTCGAAGGGCAGGAAGCTCAGGCCCTGGCCGGCGTGCTCCAGCGCGGTGATCGGGTCCACCAGCGACACGCCGAGGCCGGCAGCCACCATGGCGCAAACGCCGGCCGACACCTGTGTCTCGACCTGCAGCTTGCGCTCGATGCCGTAGGACGCGAAGAGCGCGTCAACATGCAGCCGCGATTCGATCACATGCGGATGCGAGACGAAGTGCTCGCCAGCCAGGTCCGGAGGACGGATCACCTTTTTCTTCGCGAGCCGGTGATCGCTGCGCATCACGCAGACCATCCGGGTCGCGATCAGCCGCTCACCGTGCGTGCTCGAATGGCTTACCGGCAGGATGACGAATCCGACGTCGCAGCGCTCGCCCACCACCAGGTCCACCACCGTGCGCGAGGAATGGTTGGCGAGCGACACCCGGATGTCGTTGTGCTCGGCCAGGAAGCCCGCAATTGCGCGCGGCAGGAAAGACAGCGCCAATGCCGGCGCGGCGGCAATGCGCAGCGCGCCGCGCTGCAGCGACCGGATCTCCTCGGCGGTTCGCGCAATGCGCTCCATGCCGAGCAGCGAGCGCTCGACCTCCTCGTTCAGCGCCTCGGCCTCCGCGGTGGGTTGCAGGCGCCCCCGCACACGCAGGAAAAGCGGGAAGCCCACGCTTTCCTCCAGGTCGGCAATCAGCCGCGTGACGGCAGGCTGCGACACGTGCAGCGACTCGGCCGCGCGTGTCACGGTTTGCCACAGCATCACGGCGCGAAAGGCCTCCAATTGACGAATCTTCATGTCGGGCACTCCATACATGAATGTTATGGCCTTCTGAAAAAAAACGATTGTTCAGCGAACAAACGCATCGTTAATCTGCGTTCTTCGAGTGAAACGAACTGCGGAACCCATTCTGGTGCACCATAAGAGAAACGCATCACGATAGGGAAAACCCGGACTTTTTGGTGCGCAACAAAGGAAATCCCATGATGCTTCGTCCCGTTTCCGCGGCCGTGAATGCGGCGCTGTCCACCGTGCTGGCCTTCTGCGCCCTTGCCGCAGCAACCATCGCGTCAGCCCAGCAGCCGACCACGCTCTACGTCGGCTCCTACGGCGGCTCGACCGAGAAGGCCTTCAAGGAGAAGCTGATCCCCGCGTTCGAGGCTAAGCACAACGCCAGGATCGTCTACGTGTCGGGCAACTCGACCGACACACTGGCCAAGCTGCAGGCACAAAAGGGCAAGCAGGAACTCAACGTCGTGCTGCTCGACGACGGCCCGATGTACCAGGCCGTGCAGTTCGGCTTCTGCGACAAGCTGGGCAACCAGCCGGTGCTGAAAGACCTGTACTCCGTCGCACGCATGACCGACAGCGCAGTCGGCGTGGGCATCGTCGCCGCCGGCATCGCCTACAACACCGAAGCCTTCAAGAAGGCGAACCTGCCTCCGCCGGATTCGTGGGAGGTGCTCACCGACAAGCGCTTCAAGCAGAAGGTCGCGATCCCGCCGATCAGCAACACCTACGGCCTGCAGACGCTGCTGACCTTCGCCAAGCTGCGCAAGGGCGGCGACAAGAACATCGACCCGGGTTTCACGGCAATGGCGCGCGAAGTCGGGCCCAACGTGCTGGCGTGGGAACCGTCGCCGGGCAAGATGACCGAGCTGTTCCAGAACAACGACATCATGCTGGCCGTGTGGGGCAGCGGCCGCGTGCAGGCGCTGAAGGACACGGGCTTCCCGGTGCAATTCGTGATTCCGAAGGAAGGCGCGCCGGCCCTGCTGATAGCTGCCTGCCCGGTGGCGCAGAACACCGCCCCGGCGCTCTCGCAGGCCTTCGTCAACTACCTGCTGACGCCTGAAGTGCAAGCCATCCTCGCCGACACGCAGGGCTGGGGCCCGGCCAACTCGACCACCAAGCTGGCACCGGCAGTGGCGGCCAAGGTGCCGTACGGCAAGGAACAGATGGACAAGCTGCTGCCCACCGACTGGACGCTGGTCAACGAGAAGCGCGCCGAGTGGACCAACCGCTGGAACCGCACCGTCGAACGCTGAGCAAGCATGACCTTCCTTCAACTCGATCAACTCGGCAAGACCTTCGGCGACTTCCGCGCCGTGGAGAGCCTGAGCCTGGACGTCGAGCGCGGCGAGTTCATCTCGCTGCTCGGCCCCTCGGGCTGCGGCAAGACCACCACCCTGCAGATGGTGGCGGGCTTCGTCGAGCCGACGCGCGGACGCATCCGCCTGAACGGCGCCGACATCACGGCCATGCGGCCGGAGAAGCGCGGCATGGGTGTAGTGTTCCAGAGCTATGCGCTGTTTCCGCACATGACCGTGGCCGACAACATCGGCTTCGGCCTCGAGATGCGCGGCATGCGGGGCGCCGAGAAGTTGAAACGCATCGACGAGACGCTCGAGCTCGTGCGGCTGCCGGGCCTGGGCAAGCGCTATCCAAAGGAACTCTCGGGCGGCCAGCGGCAACGCGTTGCCATCGCCCGTGCGCTGGCGGTGCGCCCCGAGGTGCTGCTGCTCGACGAGCCGATGTCGAACCTCGACGCGAAGCTGCGCGAGGACATGCACGTCGAGCTGCGCGGCATCCAGCGGCACCTTGGCATCACCACGATCCTGGTCACGCACGACCAGGTCGAGGCCATGACCATGAGCGACCGCATCGCGGTCATGCACGGCGGGCGCATCGTGCAGCTCGCCACGCCCTACGAGGCGTACGAGCGACCCGAATCCGCATTCGCCTCGTCCTTCCTCGGCAAGACGAACGTGCTGAAAGGTGTCGTCGAAGCCCGCAACATGCGCTGCTGCGAAGTGCGTGTCGGCGATTCGCTGCTGCACGTGCCGCACCAGGAAAAGCCGCTTGCGCGCGAGGTCAACGTCTATGTTCGGCCCGAGAAGGTGAAGCTTGCGCCGGCCTCGGCCGCGAACGGCATTCCGGCCACCATCCGCACGAGGCTCTTCCTGGGCAACCACTGGCTGGTCGAGGTCGACAGCGCGCTCGGGCCGATGCGCGTAAGCCATCCCAACATCGGCGCGGTGCCACCGGCCGAAGGCGAAGCCGTCGCGCTGCACTGGCTGGACGACGACCTGCGCCTGCTCGACACGGAGGCCGCGAATGGCTGAGGCAGCCTCCGGGCCGCGCGCGGGTTCTGCGCCCTGGTTCCTCAGCGCGCCCGCGCTGCTGCTGTTTCTCGGGCTGCTGGTGATTCCGCTCGCGCTCACCGCGGTGTTGTCATTCCATTCGTTCGACGGCACGCGCGGTGTGCTGCCGGATTTCACCGCGCGCAACTACTTCGAAGTTTTCTCGGACCCGTACTACTACGAGATCTTCCTGCGCACGGCCGGCCTGGCGCTCGCGGTCACGCTGCTGTCGGTGCTGTTCGGCGTCCCGGAAACCATCATCCTGTCGCGCATGAAGGCGCCGTGGCGCGGCATCTTCCTGATCGTCATTCTTGGCCCGCTGCTGGTCTCGGTCGTGGTCCGCACGCTGGGCTGGGCCATCCTCATGGGCAACAACGGGCTCATCAATGCGGGCCTGCGGGCGCTCGGCCTCACGGACGAACCGGTACGCCTGCTGTTCACGATGACCGGGGTGGTCATCGCGCTCACGCACGTGCTGATGCCGTTCATGGTGATCTCGGTGTGGGCCTCGCTGCAGAAGCTCGATCCGCAGGTCGAGAACGCGGGGCTCTCCTTCGGCGCGGCGCCTTTCACGGTGTTTCGCCGGGTCATCCTGCCGCAGATCCTGCCAGGCATCCTGTCGGGCGGGATCATCGTGTTCGCGCTGGCGGCCTCGGCCTTCGCCACGCCGGCCATTCTTGGCGGGCGCCGGCTCAAGGTGGTGGCCACGGCCGCGTACGACGAGTTCCTGAGCACGCTGAACTGGCCGCTGGGCGCGTCGATCGCGATCCTGCTCCTGGTGGCCAACGTCATCGTCATCGCCGGCTTCAACCGCTGGCTCGAGCGGCGCTACGCACAGGTCTTCGAAGGCTGAGAAAAAGAGGCACGACATGCGCAAGAACGGACTGCTCTCCCTCGTCTACCACGCGATCTTCATCGCCTTCATCCTGGCGCCGCTGGTCGTGGTGGTGCTGGTGTCGTTCACAGGCAAGGGCTACATCTCGCTGCCGACCGACGGCTTCTCGCTGCGCTGGTTCCGCGCCATCGGCGGCGCCACCGAGCTGGTCAACGCGTTCTGGATCTCGCTCTGGCTCGGCCTTGCGAGCGCGACCGTCGCCGTGGTGCTGGCAGTGCCGGCCGCGCTGGCGCTGGTGCGCTACCGCTTTCCGGGGCGCGGCGTGCTCGCGGCCTTCTTCATGTCGCCGCTGATGATTCCGCATGTGGTGCTGGGCGTGGCGTTCCTGCGCTTCTTCACCACGGTGGGCGTGTCGGGGTCGTTCGCGTGGCTCGCGCTGACGCACGTGGTGGTGGTCATGCCCTACGCACTGCGGCTGGTGCTGGCCTCGGCCACGGGCCTCGATCGCGATGCAGAGAAGGCCGCGCTCTCGCTCGGCGCGAACCGCATGACCGCGTTCCGCCGCATCGTGCTGCCGCTGATCCTGCCGGGCGTGGTCGGCGGCTGGATGCTCGCCTTCATCCAGAGCTTCGACGAGCTCACCATGACCGTGTTCGTCGCCACGCCGGGCACCACGACTCTGCCGGTCGCCATGTACAACCAGATCGCGCAGACCATCGACCCGCTGGTGGCGTCGGTATCGACCGTGCTCATCGCCGGCACGGTGGTGCTGATGGTGCTGCTCGACCGCCTCGTCGGTCTCGACCGCGTGCTGATCGGCAAGGGCTGAGCGCGCCCTGCCCGCCTCTGCCCATCTGCTCGCATCCGGGCATTTCTTTTTCTGCATTCCATGAACACAAGTGATTTGATCGTCGTCGGCGGCGGCCTGGTCGGCACCGCGCTGGCCTACGGCGCGGCGCGCAACGGCACTCGCGTGACCGTCCTCGACGAGGGCGACGATGCCTTTCGTGCGTCGCGCGGCAACTTCGGACTCGTATGGGTCCAGGGCAAGGGCTTCGGCATGACGCCGTATGCGCGCTGGACGATGAGGTCGGCCGCGCAATGGCCGCAGCTCGCCGAGGCACTGAATACCGACACCGGCATCGACGTGCAGCTGCGCCAGCCCGGCGGCTTTCATTTCTGCTTTTCCGACGAGGAGATGCAGGCACGCGAAGCGCGCATGCGCAGCATCAGCGACGCGCTCGACGGCAACTACTCCTTCGAAATGCTGGACCACGCATCGCTCAAGGCACGGCTGCCCGGCATCGGGCCCGCGGTCGCCGGCGCGAGCTATACGCGGATGGATGGCCACGCCAATCCGCTGAAGCTGCTGCGGGCGCTGCACGCGGCCTGCCGCCATCACGGCGTGCGCTTCGCGCAGGGCAGCCGGGCGATGCGGATCACGCCGCAGGCCGGCGGCTTCGAGATCGAGGCCGGCACGGCCATATGGCACGCGCCGCGCGTGGTGCTCGCGGCCGGCCTCGGCAACCGCGAGCTGGCGCCGCAGGTCGGCCTCTTTGCGCCAGTGCAACCCAACCGGGGCCAGGTGCTGGTCGGCGAACGCGTCGCCCGCTTTCTCGACCATCCGACCACCTACGTGCGCCAGACGGACGAAGGCACGATCCAGCTCGGCGATTCGCTCGAGGACGTCGGCCTCGACGACGGCACGACCGCCGACGTACTGAGCACCATCGCGCGTCGCGGCGTGCGCAGCTTTCCGGTGCTGGAGAGCCTGCGGCTGGTGCGCGCATGGGGCGCGCTGCGGGTGATGACGCCCGACGGCTTTCCGATCTACCAAGCATCGACGCAGTGCCCTGGCGCATTCGTCGTGACCTGTCACAGCGGCGTGACGCTGGCCGCCAACCATGCGTTCTCCATCGCGCCGTGGATCGCCGGCAGCGCCGGGGACGGCGCACCGGCCGGCATCGAATCTTTCAGCGGTGACCGCTTCCTCAACGGCAACGAGACCTTCCAACATGCCCACTAACGTCCGCTTTCGCTCCCTGGTTCCGGCCGATGCTTCGCCGCGCGGCGAGCCGATGGTCAACCTGTTTTTCGATGGCCGTGGCCTGCAGGCTCCGGCCGGTTGCAGCGTGGCCGCGGCCCTGCTCGCCAACGGTGTCTCTACCTTCCGCACCACGCCCGTGAGCGGGGCGCCGCGCGCGCCCTACTGCATGATGGGCGCGTGCTTCGATTGCCTGGTCGATATCGACGGCCAGCCCAACCGGCAGAGCTGCCTCGTCGCGGTGGCCGAAGGCATGCAGGTAAAGACGCAGGCCGGCCTGCGTTCCTTCGACGGCGCTGATGCCGTGATAGCCGAAGAGGCCGCGCATGTCGAATGAACGTTGCGACATCGCCATCGTTGGCGCCGGACCGGCCGGCATGTCGGCCGCCATCGTTGCCGCGCGGCTCGGCGCCAGCGTCGTCGTGCTCGACGAGCAACGCGGTGCGGGCGGGCAGATCTATCGCGCCATCACCGACGCGCCGGCGCGCCGGGTCGACCTGCTCGGGCCGGACTACGCCGCCGGCCGCTCGCTCGCCGATGCCTTCGCTGCAAGCGGCGCCCGGCACCTGACCAACGCCGCCGTCTGGCAGGTGACGCCCGACGGCGCTGTGCATTACCTGCGCGACGGCGCGACCTCAACGCTGCAGGCCGGACGCGTCGTGCTCTGCTCGGGCGCCATGGAGCGTCCGTTCCCGATCCCGGGCTGGACGCTGCCGGGCGTGCTCACCGCTGGCGCTGCGCAAATCCTGCTGAAGAGCGCCGACGTGGTGCCGGCCGAGCCCGTCGTGCTCGCGGGCTGCGGACCGCTGCTCTACCTGCTCGGCTGGCAGTACGTGCGCGCGGGCGTGCCAATTCGCGCGCTGGTCGACACGACGTCGATGGAAGACTACCGCCGCGCGCTCTCGCACCTCGGCGGCGCGCTGGCCGGCTGGCGCTACCTGAAGAAAGGGCTGTCGCTCATGCGTGTGCTGAAGCGCGCCGGTGTGCCCTTCCACACCGGTGCCGAGAACCTCGCAGCGGAAGGCGATGACGGCGTGGAGGCGCTGCGCTTCACGGCCGGCGGCAAGGCGCATCGCATCGAAACCTCGACCCTTCTGTTGCACCACGGCGTGGTGCCGAACACGCAATTCACCTGGTCGCTGCGGGCCAGACACACGTGGGACGATGCACAACTGTGCTGGCGGCCCGAGGCGGATGCCTGGGGTGCACTCGACGTGCCCGGCATCCACGTCGCCGGCGACGGCCTCGGCATCGGTGGTGCGCTGGCGGCGGCGCAGCAGGGCGAGCTTGCGGCGCTCGGCGCGATGCACGGGCTCGGCCGGATCACCACCGCGGAGCGCGACAAGCTTGCCGAGCCGCTTCGCGCGGCGCTGCGCGAGCACCTGCGCATCCGCCCCTTCCTCGATGCGCTGTACCGGCCCAAGAAGGCCAACCGCATTCCGGCAGACGACGTGATCGTGTGCCGCTGCGAGGAAGTCGCTGCCGGCGCCATCCGGCATTTCGTGGCGCTCGGCTGCGACGGACCGAACCAGGCGAAGGCCTTCGGGCGTTGCGGCATGGGCCCGTGCCAGGGGCGCCAGTGCGGCCTGACCGTGACCGAGCTGATCGCGGACGCGCGCGGCGTGACGCCGGCCGAAGTGGGCTACTACCGCATCCGGCCGCCGATCAAGCCGATCTCGCTGGGCGAGCTCGCGGGCGCGGAATGAAGCGATCGGCGGATGTGATCGTCGTTGGCGGCGGCCTGCACGGCCTGTCGAGCGCGTTGCATCTTGCGCAGCGCGGGCTGGCGGTCATCGTGCTCGAAGCCGAGTTCTGTGGCCGCCATGCTTCCGGCGTGAATGCGGGCGGCGTGCGAACGCTCGGGCGCCACGTCGCCGAGATTCCGCTCGCGCTGGCGTCGCGAACAATGTGGCACCGGCTGGCCGAACTCGTCGGCGATGACGCGGGTTTTGCGCCCAGCGGCCAATTGAAGGTTGCCGAGACCGATGAGGAACTGCAGACGCTGCGCGACACCGTTGCGCGTCTGCATTCGCTTGGCTTCGGCCATGAAGAACTCGTCGACGCCAAACAGGTGCGCGAACTCGTGCCCGCCATTGCGCCGCACGTCGTCGGCGGCATCTGGGTGCGCGATGACGGCCATGCCTTGCCGTACCGCGCCGTCACCGCATTCCGGCTGGCATCCCAGCGCGCCGGCGCAGAAGTGCACGAGGAGACGCGCGTCGAACGCATCGACCATCGCGCCGGCCGCTGGCACGTGGCAACCACGCGTGGCAGCTTCGATGCCACCCATCTGGTCAACGCCGCCGGTGCCTGGGCCGGCACGCTGGCCGCGCAGGCCGGTGACCCGGTGCCGGTCGAAGGGGGCGGGCTGATGCTCATGATCACGCACCGTGCACCGCCCTTCGTCACGCCGGTGCTCGGCGCGACCGGCCGGCCGCTGTCCTTCAAGCAGTTCGCGAACGGCACGGTGCTGATCGGCGGTGGGCTGCGCTGCACCGCGGACCTCGACGCGCGGCATGGCATCGTCGACATGCCGAAGCTCGCCCGCAGCGCGCGCACGGTGACCGACTTGTTCCCGCACCTGAAGCCGCTGGGCGTCAACCGCGCCTGGGCCGGCGTCGAGGCCTTCATGCCCGACGGTATTCCCGTGATCGGCCCGAGCCGCGCGGCGCCGAACCTCGTGCATGCCTTCGGCTTTTCTGCGCACGGCTTCGAGCTCGGGCCGATCGGCGGGCAGATCGTTGCCGAGCTCGTGACCGAAGGCCGCAGCACGCTGCCCATCGAAGCCTTTGCCGTCGACCGCTTCGCGCGTCGAGCGGCCGCAACTTTTCAACCACTCCAGCAAGGACAACCATCATGAGCGACATCCAGCGCTACGACTCCAACGCACGCCTTTCCCGCATCGTCGTGCACAACTCGGTGGTCTACGTCGCAGGCGTCACCGCGAACGACCGCAGCGGCGACGCCCAGGCGCAGGCCGCGGACATCCTCGCCAAGATCGACGGCTACCTTGCGAGCGTCGGCACGAACAAGTCGCGCCTGTTGTCGGTGCAGATCTGGCTGCAGGACATCGACCGAGATTTCGCCGGCCTGAACGCCGCCTGGGCAGAGTGGATTCCCGCCGATGCCATGCCCACACGGGCCACCTGCGAGGCCAGGCTGGCAGCGCCCGACCTGCGCGTCGAGATCATCGTGACGGCGGCGCTGTAGGGCGTCGCGTCAGGGCGCTTCGCACTCGTCGATGAAGTTCTCGAGCAGCTTCTTGAGCTGGCTGGTCTTGCGCGGGCCCAGCGCTTCTTCGATGACATCGTGGTGCGCGTCCACGCTTTTCTTCAGGCGCGAGACCGTTTCCAGGCCCAGGTCGCTGATGTAGACCAGCACCCTGCGGCTGTCGGTGGCGTCGGCTGCGCGCTGCACCAGCCCGCGGCTCACCAGCTTGTCGATGTTCTTGGTCAGCGCCGGGTGGTTCAGCAGCACGGTTTCCGCCAGGTCGCCCATGGAACGCCCCTGCTCGTCGGCCAGCACCTGCAGGATGCGCCAGTGCTCTTCCGTCACCTCTTCCGCGGCGATGGATTGGGCCAGGCCGATGCGCATGCGCCGGTTGGCGGAGGCCAGCAGGTAGGCCAGGTACTGGGAAATGTCTTGCTCGGGCATGGGCGGCGGGGCGGTCTGCGTCGGAATCGGATGCGGGTGAGTCTACGCAGAATCGTTTGCCTTGGAAAGTATTGGCGCGATTTTTGCAGCATGCTCAGCCCCAGTCGCCGTCCTTCCATCCTCCGCACCGGTCACTCGTCCCATGCCCGCCCTCTCATCGAACAGGATTGCGGCCCGCGCGCAACGGCCGCGGCCCCTGCTTGCGCGCCAGGAACTCAACATCGCGCTGTGCGTGCCGCTGGGCGGCACGGCCGGCATATGGGCTCCCTCTTCCCTCGCCTGCGCCAAGCTGGCGCAGGCCGAGCTCAACCGCGACGCGGGCATCGGGGGCCGCTCATGCCGGCTGCTGACCGTCAATGCCGCGGGCGATTCGGCCGACATCGAAGCCACGCTGACCGAACTGGTGCAGGCCGGCGACATCGACGCCATCATCGGCATGCACACCAGCGCCGTGCGCCACCGCATCCTGCGCGCCGTGGGGGGGCAGATCCCGATCGTCTATACGCCGCTGTACGAAGGCGGGGAATCCACGCCAGGTGTCTTCGCGATCGGCGAGACCGCCGCACGCCAGCTGCAGCCGGCGATCGGCTGGCTGGGCCGCCACAAGCACCCGCGGCGCTGGTTCGCGGTCGGCAACGACTACATCTGGCCGCACGTCTCGCACCGGATGGCGCGCGGCTACATCGCGCAAGCCGGCGGCGAGCTGGTCGGCGAGACGTACGTTCCCTTCGGAACCACGGATTTCTCGCAGGTGCTCGACGCGCTCCACAAGGGCAGCGTCGACGCCGTCCTGCTCTCGCTCATCGGACAGGATGCCATCGAGTTCAACCGGGCCTTCGGCCGCACGAGCCTGTCGCGCGCCATGCTGCGGCTGTCCTGCGCCATCGGGGAGAACGAACTCCTGGGCATCGGCGCCGACAACGCGGAAGACCTCTACATGGCCTGCGGCTACTTCGCCACGCTCGACACGGAGGCCAACCTGGCCTTCAAGGAGCGCTACCACGCGCATTTCGGCGAGCGCGCGCCGACCCTCAACACCTTCGGCCAGTCGACCTACGAGGGCATGCATTTCCTGGGCGCGCTGTTCGCCGGAAGCAGGCAGCCCATGGCCTGCCTGGAACACCTGGGCGGCACGCCGATCCACTACCGCAGCGCGCGGGAAGCCGACTACCAGGGCGGTGGAGTGAACCGCACGCCGATCTATCTGGCCCGGGCCGAAGGCAATGCGTTTCGCGTCATCACGCGACTTTGAGTGAGCTGAGAACGGGTCTGTTTTATTTTCCAAGGAAAATAAAATCCTTGACTTGGAAAATATCGGCACACAGAATAAAGCCGTGACGAGCCTGTAGGCGCCCGCTGCTTCGCACGGTGCGGCAAGGCCGACGCAACGCTGATCCGGCCGCCTCTTCGGGGCTGCCGGCGCCCACTCAACGAAGAACGCGGAGTCCGCTCATGGCCATCAAGCGCCCCACCCTCGACCAGCTGCAGGACGTTGCCCTGGGCCTGGGCATCCATCTGTCCGAAGCGCAGGCCAGCAGCTACAACGCGCTGCTGCAGGCCAACTTCGATGCCTACGATGCGGTCGACGCGATGCCCGACTACCTGCCTGTCGTGAGCTATGCGCGCACGCCCGGCTACCGTCCCCTGGGCGAAGAAAACAAGTACGGCGCCTGGTACGTCAAGACCACGATCAAGGGCAAGGCCGAGGGCAAGCTCGCCGGCAAGACCGTGGTGCTCAAGGACAACGTCTGCCTCGCCGGCGTGCCGATGATGAACGGCGCCTCCACGCTCGAAGGCTATGTGCCGAACGTCGACGCCACCGTCGTCACCCGGCTGCTCGATGCCGGCGCCACGGTGGTGGGCAAGTCGGTCTGCGAATACTTCTGCTTCTCGGGCGGCTCGCACACCAGTGCCTCCGGGCCGGTCCACAACCCGCACCGCATGGGCTACTCGGCCGGAGGCTCCTCGTCGGGCAGCGCAGCGCTGGTGGCCGCGGGCGAGGTCGACCTCGCGATCGGCGGCGACCAGGGTGGCTCCATCCGCATGCCGGCGTCCTACTGCGGCATCTACGGCATGAAGGCCACCCACGGCCTGGTGCCCTACACCGGCGTGATGCCGATCGAACTCACCATCGACCACACCGGCCCGATGACGGCCAACGTGACCGACAACGCGCTGATGCTCGAAGTGCTGGCCGGCCCCGACGGACTCGACCCCCGCCAGCATGCAGGCCAGGCCGCCAAGCCCTACAGCGAGCTCATGAAGGACGGCGTGCGCGGCCTGCGCATCGGCATCGTCAAGGAAGGCTTCGGCTGGCCCCAGTCGGACCCCGCCGTCGGTGCCAAGGTGCGCAAGGCGGCCGAGGTGTTCACCCGGCTGGGCGCGATCGTCAGCGAGGTGTCGGTCCCCATGCACTCGGTCGGCCCGGCGATCTGGCTGCCGATTGCCGCCGAGGGCGCCACCCAGCAGATGATGAAAGACAACGGCCACGGCTTCAACTGGAAGGGGCTCTACGTCACCAGCATGGTCGACTTCCACGCCGGCTGGAAGCACCGCGCCGACGAGCTCTCCGAAACGCTCAAGCTCACCATGGTGCTGGGCGAGTATTTCATCAAGCACTACCGCGGCCACTACTACGCCAAGGCGCAGAACCTGGCCCGCCAGCTGACCGCGGCCTACGACAGCGCCCTGTCCGATGTCGATCTGCTGCTGATGCCCACGCTGCCGATCACGGCCACGCCGCTGCCGGCGCCAGGCGCCAGCATCGAGGAGGTGGTCACGCGCGCCTTCGAGGTGCTGCCCAACACCTGCCCCTTCGACGTCACCGGCCATCCCTCGATGAGCGTGCCCTGCGGGCTGATCGACGGCCTGCCGGTCGGGATGATGCTCACCGGCCGCTGCTACGACGAGGCCACCATCTACCGCGCCGCCTATGCCTTCGAGCAGGCCGGCGACTGGAAAGCCATCTGACGCTTTCGCCCGCTTTCTTCTGTTCCTGCCCTTCCCGACAACACAGTGGCGGCTGCGCCCGCCGAGCAACGAGGAGTTAGTTCCATGGATCGTCGTTCCTTCATCCAGTCTTCGGCCGCTGCCCTGGCGGGCACCGCGGTGCCGCTGTTTCCGATGGCAGCCATGGCCGCCGACGAGATCGTCGTCGGCAGCATCGTCGACATGTCGGGCGGGCTGGACATCTACGGCAAGCCGATGGCCGACTGCATGACGCTCGCGGTCGAGGAGCAGAACGCCGCCGGCGGCCTGCTGGGCAAGAAGATCAGGCTGGCCACCTACGACCCGCAGTCGAACATGCAGCTCTATGCGCAATTCGCGCAGCAGTCGGCGCTGAAGGACAAGTCGACGGTCGTGATGGGCGGCATCACCTCGGCCTCGCGCGAGGTGATCCGGCCGGTGCTCACGCGCAACAAGACGCTGTACTTCTACAACACGCAGTACGAAGGAGGCGTGTGCGACCGCAACACCTTCTGCACCGGCGTCACGCCCGGCCAGACCGTCGCCAAGCTCATTCCCTACGCGATGAAGAAGTGGGGCAAGAAGGTCTACGTGGTGGCGGCCGACTACAACTACGGCCAGATCACGTCGCAATGGGTCAAGAAGTTCGTGCAGGAGAACGGCGGCTCGGTCGCCTCCATCGACTTCTTCCCGCTCGACGTGACCAACTTCGGCCCGACCATCTCGAAGATCGAGGCGGCCAAGCCCGACATGATCGTCTCGGCGCTGGTCGGCGGCGCGCACATCTCCTTCTACCGCCAGTGGGCAGCCGCGGGCCTGACGAAGAAGATCCCGCTCGCGTCCACCACTTTCGCGGGCGGCAATGAGCACATCGTGCTGTCGCAGGCCGAGGCCGACGGCTTTCTCATCTCCTACAACTACTTCCAGAACCTCGACACGCCGCAGAACAAGGCCTTCAAGGAGCGCTTCTACAAGCGCTTCGGCGCCGACTATCCCAACATCACCGAACTCGCGATGGGTACCTACCAGGGCTTCAAGCTCTGGGCCGAGGGCGTGAAGAAGGCCGGTTCACTGGACCGCGAGAAGATGATCGCCGCCCTGGAGACCGGCATCAGCATCGACGGCCCGAGCGGCAAGGTCTCGCTCGACCCGGCAACCCACCACTGCGTGCTGAACGTGAGCATCGCGGAGGTGCGCAACAAGCAGCTCAACATCGTCGAGACCTTTCAGCAGCTGCCCCCGGTGGACACCAGCGCGGTCTGCAACCTCGTGAAGAACCCGAAGGACAACCAGCAGTACGTGATCAAGGTCTGAAGGCAAGGCACCGGCATGGATCTCGCACTCGTCGTTCTCATCCAGGTGCTCTACGCGGTGGCGAGCCTGGTCATCGTCTCGGCCGGGCTGGCCGTCATCTTCGGGATGATGAAGGTCATCAACCTCGCGCACGGCGAGTTCATGATGCTCGGTGCCTATGCCGTCATCGCGGCGCTCAAGATCGGCATCAACCTGTGGATCGCGATGTTCATCGTCGCGCCGATCGCGGTGGGCCTGGTCGGCGTGGTGCTGGAGCGGCTGGTCATCCGCCGCCTCTACGGCCGCATGGTCGACACCATGCTGGCCACCTGGGGGCTGTCGCTGCTGCTGGTGGGCATCGTCACCTCGGTGGCGGGCAACACCACGGCCGGCGTCTCGGCGCCGCTGGGCAGCTTCTCCGTCGGCGCCTATTCGGTCAGCGGATACACGCTGGTGATCATCGCGGTTGCCGTGGCGCTGTCACTCGCGATCCGCTTCGTGCTCACGCGCACGCAGCTTGGCCTGATCGCACGCGGCACCATGCAGAAGCCCGACATGGCGAACGCACTCGGCATCAGCCCGAGCCGCGTGTACTCGGTCACCTTCGCGGTGGGTGCCGCGCTCTCCGGCCTGGCCGGCGGGCTGCTCGCGCCGCTGACGGGCGTGGTGCCGACCATGGGCGCCGCCTTCGTGGCCAAGGCCTTCATCACCGTGATCGGCGGCGGGCCGGCCATCCTGGCAGGCCTGATCGGCGCATCGGCGCTGTTCGGCGCCATCAACCAGCTCGCGACCTTCGTGACCACGCCGGTGCTGGGCGAGGTGGCGCTGCTCGTGGCCGCGATCGTGATGCTGCGGCTGCTGCCGCAAGGCATCACCGGGCGTTTCTTCAAGGGGTCCCTGTGAATCGTTTTGCCAAGTCCTGGGCCAGCGCGGCGATCAGCCTGGCCGTTGGCGTCGCGCTGCTCTTCGGCCTGCCCGGCGTGATGGACGACTACACGCTGATCGAAGTCACGATCTACGCCGTCATGTCGATCCTCGGCGTGAGCCTGGCCTTCATCTGGGGCTTCGGCGGCATCCTGTGCTTCGGGCAGGCAGCCTTCTTCGGGCTCGGCTCGTACACCTACGCGATCGCGATGATGAACATGGGCGACAGCACCGTGCCCTTCCTGCTCGCGATCGTGGTCCCCGCGCTGTTCGCCGCGCTGCTGGGCTACGTGATCTTCTACGGCCGGCTGTCGGACGTGTACATGGGCGTCATCACCCTCACCGTCACGCTGATCCTGTTCAACCTGATCAACTCGACCGCCGGGCCGGAGTGGCGCATCGGCAGCGCGCCGCTGGGCGGCTTCAACGGCATCCCGGCGATACCGACGCTCAACTGGCCCGGGCAGCAGGACGAGGTGCTCACGCCGAAGGACCTGTTCTACGTCACCTTCAGCTGCCTGCTGCTGGTCTATCTGGGGCTGCGCGTGCTGATCAGCTCGAAGATCGGCCGCGTGATCGTCGCGGCCAAGGAGAACGAGCAGCGCGTGCTGCTGCTGGGCTACGACGCGCGCGCCTACAAGCTCTTCAGCTTCACGCTGGGCGGCGCCATCGCGGGCCTGGCGGGCTGCCTGTTCGCGAACTGGGGCGCGTTCACGAGCCCCACCATCTTCGGCCTCGGGCAGTCGGCGCAGATCATCATCTGGGTCATCGTCGGCGGCCTGGGCACGCTGGTCGGGCCGATCGTCGGCTGCATCGCGATCCAGTGGCTCACCTCGCAGATCGGTACGCAGCAGACCTTCAATTCCAACCTGGTGCTCGGCGGCATCCTGGTGGTCTTCGTGCTGCTGGTGCCGCGCGGCATCGTGCCGACCCTCGGCGACCTGATCGACATGGCGTGGCGGCGCCTGCGCAAGACGCCGGCCCATGCCCCGAAGGTGGCCTCGCCCGCGGCAGTCCCCAAGGCCCCGGTCGAAGCGCCGCACGCGCTGGCCGCAACGGAGACGGCCCCATGACGACACCCCTGATCGAGACCCGCAACCTCAACGTGCGCTTCGGCGGCGTGCACGCCACGCGCGACGTGAACTTCACGCTGGCCGAAGCCGAGCTGCGCTGCGTGATCGGCCCGAACGGCGCCGGCAAGAGCACCTTCTTCAAGCTGCTGACCGGCCAGGTCAAGCCGACCTCGGGCCAGATCCTGTTCCGCGGTCAGGACATCTCGAAGATGCAGCCGCACGACCCGGGCCGCCTGGGCATCGGCATCAAGACCCAGGTGCCGAGCCTCTTCAACGGGCTGAGCGTGTGGGAGAACGTGTGGCTCTCGGCGCGGCGCCTGAACAGCACCGCGCAGGCCGACCGCATCACGCGCGAGACGCTCGAACGCGTGGGCATGCATGCCTACCGCGACGTCACGGCCGGGCTGCTGGCGCACGGCATGCGGCAGTGGGTCGAGATCGGCGTGGTGATCGCGGCCGATCCGCCGCTGATCCTGCTCGACGAACCAGCCGCCGGCATGAGCGACGCCGAAGTGGCGCGCACGGCCGAACTCATCCTGGAAATCAACCGCCAGCATGCGCTGGTGGTGGTGGAACACGACATGAACTTCATCCGCATGATCGCCAGGAAGGTCACCGTGCTGCACCAGGGCGCCGTGATCAAGGAGGACACGCCGGACCGCATCATGAGCGACCCGCTGATCCAGCAGATCTACCTCGGCAAGAAGCCGCACTGAACCCGAAGGCGCACCACAACATGCTGGACGTATCGGGTCTTCACGCAGGCTACGGGGCCATCCCCGTGCTGCACGACATCTCGCTGAAGATCGCACAAGGCGAATCGGTCGGCATCCTCGGCCACAACGGCATGGGCAAGACCACCATGCTGCGCACGCTGATCGGCGCGCTGCGTGCCACATCGGGCACCGTGCGCTTCGGCGATGCCGACGTCACGCGCCTTGCGCCGCATGCGCGAGCCCGCCTGGGCATGGCCTACGTGCCGCAGGGGCGCGAGATCTTTCCGACGCTGAGCGCGATGGACAACCTGCGCATGGGCCTGGTGAAGACCGGCGAGCGCACGCTGCACACCATCGAGGCGCTGCTGGAGGACTTTCCGCGCCTCAAGCCGCTGCTCGAACGGCCCGGCGGTTCGCTCTCGGGCGGCGAGCAGCAGTTGCTGGCACTGGCCCGCGCACTGGCCGGAAAGCCCACGCTGCTGCTGCTCGACGAGCCCACCGAAGGCATCCAGCCTTCGATCATCGAGGAGATCGCCGAAACGCTGGCGGCGCTGCGCGACCGCATGAAGCTCACGATCGTGCTGGTGGAGCAGAACCTCGAATTCATCGCCGCCGTGTCGCAGCGAGTGCTCGTCATCAAGCGCGGCCAGATCGGCGGGGAGATCCCGCGCGAGCACCTCGGCGATTTCGAAATCATGAGTCAATACACAGGAGTCCATGGATGAGCAACGAACTGCATTACCTCGAGCTGGTGGACATCGGCCAGCGCATCCAGCGCAAGGAGCTCTCGCCGGTCGAGGTCACGCAAGCGCAGCTCGACCGCATCGGCAAGGTCGACGGCGCGCTGAAAAGCTATGCGATCGTGACGGCCGAACAGGCGCTGGCCGAAGCGCGCCGCGCCGAGGCCGAGATCGCAAAGGGCCAGGTCCGCGGGCCGCTGCATGGCGTGCCCATCGCGGTAAAGGATCTGTGCTGGACCGAGGGCGTGGCCACCGCCGCCGGCATGACGCTCTACCGGGACTTCGTGCCCACCGAGGACGGCACGGCCGTGCGCAAGCTGCGCGAGGCCGGCGCCGTGATCCTCGGCAAGCTGCAGCTCACCGAGAGCGCATATGCCGACCACCACCCCACAGTCACGCCGCCGGTCAATCCGTGGAATGCGGCGCACTGGTCGGGTGCGTCATCGAGCGGCTCGGGCGTCGCGACCGCGGCGGGGCTTTGCTATGGCTCGCTGGGCACCGACACGGGAGGCTCGATCCGCTTCCCCAGCGCCGCCAACGGGCTCACCGGCCTCAAGCCGACCTGGGGCCGCGTGAGCCGCTACGGTGCCTTCGAGCTGGCCGCGACACTCGACCACATCGGCCCGATGACGCGCAGCGCCGCCGATGCGGGCGCGATGCTCGGCGCCATCGCGGGCGCCGACCCCAAGGACCCGACCGCGAGCCTGGCGGCCGTGCCCAACTACCTGGCGGGCATGCAGGGGGGCCTGCGCGGCTTGCGCGTGGGCATCGATGCGCGCTGGAATGGCGAGGGCGTCGATGCGCAGACCTTGAAGGTGATGGAAGGCGCGCTCGCGGCTGTGCGCGAGCTGGGCGCCGAGGTGCGCGAAGTTGCCTTCCCCGACCCGGCGCAGGTCATCGCCGACTGGTTTCCGCTCTGCGGCATCGAGGCGGCCGTGGTGCACGAGTCGACCTACCCCGCACGCAAGGACATGTACGGCCCGGCCCTGTCCGGCCTGCTCGACCTCGGCCGCGCGCAGAGCGGCATGGACTACCAGAAGATCGTGCTGAACCGCCATGCCTTCAGCGGCCGGGTGCGGGCGATGTTCGAGGGCATCGACCTGCTGCTAGTGCCGGCCCACGGCGTGGCGTCGCCCACGCTCGCGCGCATGGCCACCTTCGGCGAGGACGCCGCGCTGATGTCCGCCATGCTGCGCTACACATGCCCCTTCGACATGAGCGGCAGCCCCACGATCACGCTGCCGGGCGGCTTCACCGAGGCCGGCACGCCGGTTGCCTTCCAGTTCGTCGCCCGCCATTTCGAGGAAGAACTGCTGGTGCGCGCGGGCTGGGCCTTTCAGCAGGCGACCGACTGGCACCAGCGGCATCCGGCGCTTTGAAGGCGTACGACACGATCATCGTGGGCGCCGGCACAGCAGGCTGCGTGCTGGCGAACCGGCTGTCGGCCGATCCGGCCCGCAAGGTGCTGCTGCTCGAGGCGGGCAGGGCCGCGCCCCGCGCCTCCAGCATTCCGGCGCTGTGGTCGTCGATGTTGAACACCGAGGTGGACTGGAGCTTTCATACCGAGCCGCAGCCGGGTTGCAAGGGAAGGCGCCTGTACTGGCCCAGAGGCAGGATGGTCGGTGGATCGGGCGCCCTGAACGCGATGATCTACATGCGCGGCGTGCCCTCCGACTACGACCGCTGGGCAGCGGCCGGATGCGCCGGATGGAGCTGGAAAGAGGTACTGCCGTTCTTCAAGCGGTCCGAGCAGAACCTTCGGCTTGGCGCTTCGCCCCTGCACGGCAGCGAAGGGGAGCTGGTCGTCTCCGACATCGCGCACGTCGACGCGGTGGAGCGCCTCTGGCTGCAGGCCGCGCAGGCAGCCGGCTTGCCGGCGAACGAAGATTTCAATGGCCCGCGCCAGGAAGGCGTCGGGCTGTTCCAGGCCACGGTGAAGGACGGCGCGCGCTTCGGCACCGGCAGTGCGTTCCTGGCGCCCGCGCTGGCGCGTCCCAACCTGTCCCTGCACACCGGCGTGACGCTCCTGCGCCTGATCTTCGACGGTACGCGGGCGACCGGCGTGGAGTTTCTTCACAACGGGATTCCCGGACGCATCACCGCCTCTTCCGAGGTGGTGCTCTGTGCAGGCGCCGTGGGCTCGCCTCACCTGCTGCTGAACTCGGGCATCGGTGCGGCCGACGAGCTTTCCCGCGTCGGCATACGCCCGTTGATCGACCTGCCCGGCGTCGGCAAGAACCTGCAGGACCACGTCAACGCTTCCATCACCTGTGCCACGCACGAGCGGTTCGGCATTGCACAGGCTGCGGACGAGGAAGCGGCGCTCCACATGAAGCTGTGGGAGCAAGACCGCAGCGGACCGCTCGCCTCGAACTGGTCTTCATGCGGGGGCTTCGCGCGCGTCGGGCCCGGCACCGGCGACCCCGACCTTCAGCTCTATTGCATCCCCAGCGCCAACCGCGACCACAACCGCCATCTCTCGGCAGGCCCGGGCATCACGCTTTTCTCGGTCCTGCAGCGACCGCAGAGCCATGGCGAGCTGCGCCTGCGTTCCGCCGATCCGCTCGAGGCGCCGGCCATCGACCCTCGGTACTTCAGCGACGCGCAGGGTAGCGACCTGCAGCTTCTGGTGGAAGGCATCCGCCTGAACCGAGAGATCTTGCGCCAGGCGCCCATCGCCGAACACCTCGGCAATGAGATTTCAGCCAGTGCGGGCGCAGTCACCGATGCGCATCTGCGCGATTTCGTTCGCGGCCACGCATCCACCCTGTATCACCCGACCAGCACCTGCAAGATGGGCATCGACGACCTGGCAGTCGTGGACCCGACTTTGAAGGTTCATGGCATCGAAGGCCTCTATGTGGCCGATGCCTCGGTGTTCCCTTGCATGGTTTCGGGCAACACGAATGCACCGACGGTGATGGTGGCGGAGCGTGCGGCGCACTTCATCGCCCCCTGAGCCGCCCGTTACCGGCTCAAGGCGATAAGGCTCCACACGATCGCCACGAGCTGGGCGAGGTTGATCAGGATTGCGGTGATGTGGGTCCTGCGGAATCCCGGGATCGCATCCATGTAGTTGGACTGGATCTGCGCCCCGAGCGCGTCCATCTTGGGAATGACCTTCTTGCGCAGCGCGACGGCAATCAACGCCAGCGCCGCAGCACCCACCGCGAGCCCCGGGCGACCCGCAAATGCAAAGCTGACGGCCGTTGCAGCCGCGGTAACGAATGCGGCGCGGTAGTAGATGTTGAAGAAGCCACGCACAAAGCGGGCGTCGAGCGGCGTGTCGTGCTTCAGCACCAGGAGCGGGATGGAACCCATGATGAAGTAAGCCGTCGTGACGAGAAGTGCCACCGTGAAGAACAGGGCGGCAAACATGGCAGCAGACATCTTGGTTTTCCTCCACGCCATGGGGCTTGGGACGACCGGCACATTATGGGCATTGGCCCGCTGCCGTCCACTGGTGGCTGCCCTGCCCCGGGGTCATCGGCTATCGTCCTGTTCATGTCGCTCGCGCAACCCTCACTCACCGGCCCCCGCCTTCTGCTGCGCCCGCTGCTCGATTCCGACGCGGCGGCGCTCGTCGAGGCAGCCTCTGACGGCGAACTCTGGAGCCTGCCGTTCACCGTCGTGCCCTCGGCCGAAACCGTCGATGCCTACATCGGCAACGCCCTCGCCGGCCGGGACGCCGGCACCGTGATGCCCTTCGCCACCGTGCTGCGCGAGACCGGCAAGGTCATCGGCTCCACGCGCTTCTGGAAGATCGACCGCATCAACCGCAAGCTGGAAATCGGCAGCACCTGGATCGCGGCCTCATGGCAGAAGACCTTCGTCAACACCGAGGCCAAGCTGCTGATGCTGCGCTACGCTTTCGAAGAACTGCAATGCGTGCGCGTACAGCTCACCACCGACGAGATCAATGCCAAGTCGCGCGCGGCCATTCTTAGGCTCGGTGCGAAGCAGGAAGGCGTCGTGCGCAACGAACGGATCATGCCGGACGGCCGCAAGCGCAATTCGGTGCGCTTCAGCATCATCGACGACGAGTGGCCGGCGGTAAAACAGCAACTGGAAGCGCGAATCCGTGCATGAATGTCGCGCATGAACCAAATGGAGAGTGCCCATGTGCCGCAGCATCAAGACCCTCTACAACTTCGAGCCGCCGGCCACCGAGCAGGAGATCCGCGCCGCCGCGCTGCAGTTCGTGCGCAAGCTCAGCGGCTTCAGCGTGCCGTCCAGGGCCAACGAGGAAGCCTTCGAACGCGCTGTCGATGAGGTGGCCGCCACCGCGGCGCGGCTTATCGACTCGCTGGTCACCACGGCCGAGCCGCGCGATCGGGCCATCGAGGCCGAGCGCGCCAAGGCCCGCGCCGCCGTGCGCTTCGGCAGCAGCACCGCCGGATAACCTGCTGCCAGCGTCGCGGCATCGCCTTTGATATGGTGCTCTCCAGCACCACCATGCGAATTCCGAGCGTATGAAAAAGACCTACACGGGCGGCTGCCATTGCGGCGCCGTTCGATTCGAAGCCGATATCGACCTGAGCCTGGGCACCCTGCGCTGCAACTGCTCGATCTGCACCAAGACCCGCTTCTGGCCCGCCATCGTTGCGACCGATGCCTTCCGGCTGATCGAAGGCGAATCCGAACTCAGCGAGCAGATGCTCGACACCCGCAACAGCCACTACATCGTCTGCAGGCATTGCAGCGTGCGCTCCTTCGGCGTGGGCCATTCCCCCGAGACCGGCGCGAGCGCCTATGGCGTGAACGTGACCTGCCTGGACGACATGGACCTCGACGACCTCGCCAACTCGCCGATAAGCTACGTGGACGGACACCGCGGCACCTGGCACGTCGCGCGCACAGCCATCGGAATCTGACGAAGAGAACCGCTTCCCGCACAAACCACCATCTGGAGATATACACATGCCCATCGAACTCTGGCTCGCCTTCGTCGCGGCCTCCGCCGTCATGCTGATCATTCCGGGGCCGACCATCCTCACGGTGATCAGCTATTCCATGTCGCACGGCCGCCGCGCCAACGTGCCGCTGGTGGCGGCCGTGGCGCTCGGCGACTCGACGGCGCTGGTGGTGTCGCTGCTGGGGCTGGGTGCGCTGCTGGCCACCTCGGCCTTCTGGTTCACGGTAGTCAAGTGCGTGGGCGGGCTGTACCTGCTGTACCTCGGCATCAAGTTGCTGCGCGCGGGCATCTCGTCCACCGAGGTGGCCGCACCGGCCGCGCCCGCCTCGCGGCTGCGGCTGTTCGCCAACACCTACCTGGTGACGGCGCTGAACCCGAAGGGCATCGTGTTCTTCGTGGCCTTCCTGCCGCAGTTCATCAGCCCGGCGGCCGACGTGACGCGCCAGCTCTGGGTGCTGGCCGTCACCTTCGTGGTGCTGGCGGCGACCAACGCGACGCTCTATGCAGTGTTCGCTGGCTCGGCGCGCAAGCTGCTGTCGTCGCCACGCGCGCAGCGGCGCTTCAACTTCGCGGGTGGCTCGCTGCTGAGTGCGGCGGGCATCTGGGCACTGATGGCGCGCCGGCCGGTGTAGCCGACCCGCACAGCTCCATGAAAAAGGCCGCGAAGCGCCATGCTTCGCGGCCTTTTCTTTCGTTGCCGCTCAGTTGCGGTACGGGTTGTTCGGATTGCGGTCGTAGCGGTTGGGAACGCCGTCGTTGTCACGGTCCCTGTCATAGCGGTTCGGCACGCCGTCGCGATCGCGATCGCCGTAGTGCTGGCCGCGCGGCGGCGGCGGACGGTCGTAGGGTGCGACCACACAGCCGGCCAGGATGGCCGATGCGGCCAGCAGGATCGCCAATGTCTTCGTCATGTGAGTTCTCCTTGGAGTGTTTGTGAAACCGGGGTTCGCCTCCTGCGAGCCGGTACTGCATTGAAGGCCACGCCGGTACGCGTTGGGTTTCTCGATTGAGGCCCTTGCGTGAAGTTCGTTACCGGATGTGGAACCTGAAGAGAACTCTGAGCCGGAGTTCCAGCTCCGGCAAGGCGGCGGGCCGCCCGTCCCCGAGTAGGCGAGGTTCCCGTGGTGCATCGCCGAGAATGTCGTGGCCTCACGCCTTTCGGACACGAATCTTTTCGATGCAGCTCGCGCCCCTCATTCCCGCCCGCAAGACCCTCGCCGCTGCCTTGCTGGCCGTGGCTTGCGCGCACCCTGCCTGGGCTCTCGTCAGCTTCGAGGAAGTGAAGCGCGATTTCCGCTCGTCCGACACCGCGGTGCTCGACCGCAACGGCGAGCTGCTGCAGCGCGTGCGCACCGACCCCACCGTGCGGCGCGGCCAGTGGACCGCGCTGGCCGATGTGTCGCCAGCGCTGCGCACGGCCATGGTGCTGAGCGAGGACAAGCGCTTCTACGAGCACAGCGGCATCGACTGGCGCGCAGTTTCGGCGGCCGCCTGGGGCAACTTGTGGAACACGCGCACGCGCGGCGCCTCGACCATCACGATGCAGCTGTCGGGCCTGCTCGACGAAGACCTGCGCCGCAACTCGGGCGGGCGCAGCTTCACGCAGAAGATCGGGCAGACGGTGGCGGCCGCGCAGCTGGAGCGCAACTGGCGCAAGGACCAGATTCTGGAGGCGTACCTCAACACCGTGCCGTTCCGCGGCGAGATCGTAGGCATCGACGCGCTCTCGCGTACGCTGTTCGGCAAGGCGCCGAGCGGGCTCGATGCGCGCGAGGCGGCCGTTGCGTCGGCGCTGGTGCGCGCGCCGAATGCCAAGCCCGCCGTGGTGGCGCAGCGCGCCTGCGAGGTGCTGCGCGCGATGGAGCCGCAGCAGAAGACCGACTGCGAGGCGCTCGACATGTTCACCAGCGCGGCGGTGCAGCGAAAGGCCTTCGAGGCGAACGAAGGGATTGCGCCGCATGCGGCGCGGCGTGTGCTGCGGGAACTGAGGGACGCGAATGCGGGGGCAGCCCCCGCCCCGCCCCTCGCCCAGCGGCCGAAGGAGAAAGGCAGGGAAGTCGGCGTGCGAACCACGCTGCGCGCACCGCTGCAGCGCTTTGCGCTCGACTCCCTGCAGCGCCACCTGCGCGAATTGCGCGAGCGCCATGTGGAAGACGGTTCGCTCGTCGTGCTCGACAACGCAACGGGCGAAGTGCTCGCCTGGGTCGGCTCCTCCGGTCCGCTGAGCCAGGCGGCCGAGGTCGATGGCGTCACCGCCTTGCGCCAGCCTGGCTCCACGCTCAAGCCCCTGCTCTATGGCCAGGCGATTGCCGAGCGGCGCATTACCGCGGCCTCGCTGATCGAGGATTCTTCGGCGCAGATCAGCACCGCCAGCGGCCTCTACATTCCGCAGAACTACGACCGCCGCTTCAAGGGCCCGGTATCGGCGCGCACCGCGCTGGCAGCGTCGCTCAACGTGCCGGCGGTGCGCACGCTGGTGATGGTGTCGCCCGAGGCCTTCGCGCGCGAGCTGCGTGCAGCCGGCCTGCCGCTGCGCGAGAGCGGCGACTACTACGGCTACAGCCTCGCGCTGGGCAGCGCCGAGGTATCGCTGCTGTCGCTCACCAATGCCTACCGCATGCTGGCCAACGGCGGGCGCTACGGCACGACGACGCTGACCGCGCGGCCACCTGTGCCTGCGGACAAGACGAAGGCAGGCGCCCCGCCGCTGCTCGACCCGCGCGCCGCCTTCATCGTCGGCGACATCCTCTCCGACCCGAACGCGCGCACGCGCACCTTCGGCCTCGACAGCATCCTCTCCACCCGCTTCTGGACGGCCGTGAAGACCGGCACCAGCAAGGACATGCGCGACAACTGGGCCGTGGGCTGGTCGCAGCGCTACACGGTGGGCGTGTGGGTCGGCAACGCCAGCGGCGAATCGATGTGGGACGTGAGCGGCACCAGCGGCGCCGCGCCGGTGTGGGCCGAGGTGATGCGCTTCCTGCACGCACGCGAGCCGAGCCGCGCACCCGCGCCGCCGCCGGGCCTCGTCGAAACGCGCGTGAGCTTCGGCCCCGGCGCCGACGGCAACCCGCTCGAAGCGGCGCGCAGCGAATGGTTCCTGCAGGGCACCGAGCAGCCGCTGTTCGCGCTCGACACCGGCATGGCGGCCGACACCGTCTCGGCGCGCATCACCGCGCCGACCGACGGCACCATCATCGCGCTCGACCCCGACATTCCGCCCCAGCGCCAGCGCGTGCGCTTCGACTCGGAAGGCCGCGGCGTGCAGTGGCGCGTCGACGGCAAGCCCTTTGCGCGCGGCAACAGCGTGCAGTGGTTTCCCTGGCCCGGGCGCCACGTGATCGAGCTGGTGGACGCCAGCGGCAAGGTGGTCGACCAGCGCCGGCTCGAAGTGCGCGGCGCGGGCGTGGTGACGAAAAGCGCGCGCCGGTAATTGGCCCGGTTGCCGTCCGGGCCAATCAGCGGATGTACAGTCCGGGCTTTGGACGGCAAAATTCGTCCAATCATTGAATGACTAGGCCCACCTGATGCTTGCCCAAGCCCCTCGCACATCTCTGGCGGACACCGCTGCCGACAGCATCCGCGCCGAAATCTCCGCCGGCCGCTGGGCCGTCGGCTCCCGCATACCCATCGAGCCGCAGCTCGCACAACTGCTGGGCGTGAGCCGCGGCACGGTGCGCGAGGCGGTCAAGACGCTGGTGTCGCGCGGGCTGCTCGAAGTGCGCCAGGGCTCGGGCACTTACGTTCGCTCGGGTTTCGACCCGTCTTCCAGCCTGCAGAAGATGCGCCTGGCCAGCCTGCGCGACCAGTTCGAAGTGCGCCGCGCACTCGAAGTGGAGGCCGCGCGGCTCGCGGCGGTGCGCCACACGGCGCGCGACCTGCGCCGCCTGCACACCCTGCTCGACAAGCGCGGCACCTTCGACGCCAGCGACAACGGCGCGGGCTTCATCGAACGCGACCTCGCCTTTCACCTCGCCATCGTCGACGTGTCGGGCAATCTCGCGCTGGCCGAAACCTGCCGCTTCATCACGGGCTACATCAAGGAAACCATCGCGAGCTCGCTGGGCAGCAGCAACCTGCCCGAGCCCGACGAAGCCGCGCACCGCGCCATCGTCGAAGGCATTGCCAGCCGCGACCCCGACGTGGCCGCCGCGGCGGTGCGCACCTTCATGGCGCCGATGATCAACGCGCTGGCGCTGGGCTCGTGATGAGTTCGGCCACCTTCGCGCCGGGCAACGGCGCCACTACGCGCCACGCAAGCAACGACCTGCTGATCGACGCCGAAGCCGACAGCCTGCCCATGCCGCGGCCCACACCCGCGCCAACACTCGCCCGCCGAATCCTGCTCGGCGCGAGCGTGGTGCTGATCGCCTTCAACCTGCGCCCGGTGTTCGCCAGCCTCTCGGTGGTGCTGCCGGAAATCATCAAGGCCACCGGGCTCTCGTCCACCGCCGCGAGCCTGCTGACCACGTTGCCGATCGTCTGCCTCGGCGTGTTCGCGCCGCTCGCGCCCGGCCTGGGCCGGCGCTTCGGCACAGAGCGCACGCTGCTCGCGTGCATGGTGCTGATCCTGGTCGGCACGGTGCTGCGCGGCACCGGCAACATTCCGCTGCTGTTCCTGGCCTCGGCCATCGCGGGCAGCGGCATCGCGGTGTCGAACGTGCTGCTGTCAGGCCTGGTGAAGCGCGACTTCGCGGCGCAGGCGGCGCTGATGATGGGCCTGTACACCATGGCCGTGTGCGGCGGCGCGGCCAGCGCCGCCGGCCTCACAGTGCCCATCGAGCACGCGCTGGGCGGCGGCTGGACCATGGCGCTCGCTATGTGGGCGCTGCCGGCCGCGCTGGTCACGCTGATCTGGGCGCCGCAGGCGCTGCCGCTGAAGCCGGTAGCGAGCGAATCGGGCTTCACGGTGCGCGGCCTGTGGCGCGACAGGCTGGCGTGGCAGGTCACCTTCTTCATGGGGCTCCAATCAGCCCTTGCCTACATCGTGATGGGCTGGCTCGCGCCGATATTGCGCGAGCGCGGCCTCGGCAGCGAAACAGCCGGCTACGTGGTGTCGCTGTCGGTCATGACGCAGGTGGTCACCTGCCTCGTGGTGCCGGCGCTGGCGGTGAAGCTGCGCAACCAGCGCGGGCTGGCCGTGGTGCTGGCGATGCTCACGGTGGGCGCCATGCTGGCGATGCTGTTCGCGCCGCTCGGTGGGGTATGGGCCTGGGCCGTGCTGCTGGGCATTGCGCAGGGCGGCACCTTCGCGCTGGCGCTCACGATGATCGTGCTGCGCTCGCCCGACTCGCACGTGGCCGCGCACCTCTCGGGCATGGCGCAGGGCGTGGGCTACATGGTGGCGGCCTTCGGTCCGCTGGTGGCCGGGCTGCTGCACGGCTGGACGGGGAGCTTTCGCGCCTCGTCGTGGCTCTTCATCGGGCTGGGCATCGCGCTCGTCGTCGCGGGGCTGGGCGCCGGCCGCACGATGCACGTGGGCACGACGACCGTGCCGCGGCACTGAGCAAGTCTGCTTCCTTACTGCGGCCCGCCGCAGAAATCCGCGCGTTCGGTGGTCTTCGCGGTGAAGCGGATGCGTGTGCTGCTCGCTGAGCTTTTCGGCTCGTTCTGCGGCCACTCGCTCTGCAGCCAGGTGTATTGCCACTCATACGACGCACCCGGCTTCGCGGCTTCGCCGTAGGCGATGCGCAGGCTGCCGTTGCTTTCGTCGTGGCAGTGCTTCGAGGTCTTGTATTCCTTCTCGCTGAAGCAGGCGCGGATCATCTTGAAGCACGAGAACGGAATGCCTTCTTGCACGGCCTTGCCGCCTTCGAGCGGGATGAAGTCGGCCGTGTCGAACGAGGCGCCGCCGCCGGAGTACCCCTCGAACACGGTCTGCAGCACGGCCACGGCCCACTTGCCTTCAGCCAGCGGATAGAGCGCGGGCGCAAGCGACAGGTGCGTGTCGGGCCGGTCGGCGTCCTTCTTCAGGCCCTGCGCGTAGTCCGAGAAGTCATGGAGGCGATCGAGCTGCCAGCTCTTCGCATCGATGCCTCGCTTGATGCGCGCCATGACCAACGGCTCGCCAGAGAGCACCACATAGTCATTGGGCGAAGCGCCGCGCGGGCGGTACAGGCCGAGCTCCTGCACGTCGCAGGGCTGCGGCAGCAAGCCGCAGAGGTGCGCTCGCCATTGCGCATCGAGCGACTCGGGCTTCTTCACGGCATCGAACACCTGCGCGGACGGCGCGGCGAGCACGGGAGCGGCGAACGGCAGGGAGAGCAGCAGCGGCAACAGCTTTTTCATGGAGCCGAATGGTAGCCACGGCCTGGGCGTTGCGCGAGGGTAGCTTGCTAAAGTCGGCTCCGACCATGAATCTTTCTTCTCCTCCCCTCCTCCGGATCGATGCGCTGCGCTTCGCGTACCCCGACCAGCCTGCGCTGGTGTCGAACTGGAGCGCATCCATCGGCCCGGGCGTCACGCTGCTTTATGGCGACACGGGCACCGGCAAATCGGCGCTGCTCCAGGTGATTGCAGGCACGCTGCCCGCCACCGGGCGGCTGACGGTGGCGGGGGTGAGCCTCGATGCCGCGCCCGAGGCGTATCGCCGCCAGGTGTTCTTCGTCGATCCGGTGACCGACCGCTTCGACCAGCTCACCGCACGCGAATGCACGGCCTCGCTCGTCGAGGGCGACGCGGGCTTCAGCGACGCGAAGTGGCAGGCCATTGCCGACGGCTTTGCGCTCGCCCCGCATCTGGACAAGAAGATGTTCATGCTCTCGACCGGTTCGAAGCGCAAGGTGTGGATGGCGGCCGGGCTTGCATCGGGCCGCCCGCTCATCCTGCTCGACGAGCCGACGGCCGGGCTCGATGCACCATCGACCCGCTGCCTGTGGGCCACGCTCACCGGCTTTGCGGACCAGTCGAAGCAGGCGGTCATCGCGGCCAGCGCGGCGCGCATCGACACGGTGCCGCTCGCGGCCACCATCGAGCTGCCGCTCGGCTGAAGCGTCTCTTCAGGCCGCGTCGAAGTTCGTGCTGCGGCTCACGGCCTCCCAGGCCTCCATGTCCTTGAGCAGCGCCTGCGCATGCGCGCGCACCGCATCGACCGAATCGTCGCCCAGTTGCAGGCGCAGCGGTGTGTGTTCGGCGTCCAGCGCCTTCTCGATGGCCACCGCCGCCTTGCGCGGATCGCCGGCCTGCGTGTTGTGCATGGTGTGCGCGAACTCGCGCGTGGCGCCCACCACCGGCTGGTAGGCCTCGATCACCGGCATGTGGCGCATGCCGCTGCCCGCGAGCTGCGTGCGGAACTGGCCCGGCTCAACGATCAGCACCTTGATGCCGAAGGGCGCCACTTCCTGCGCCAGCGCTTCCGAGGCGCCTTCCAGCGCGAACTTGGAGGCCGAGTACGCGCTGAAGCCCGAGAACGACAACTGCCCGCCCAGGCTGGAGATGTTGACGATGGCGCCCGACTTCTGCGCACGCAGCACCGGCAGCGCGGCGCGGGTGACGGCCATGGCGCCGAAGAAGTTGGTGTTCATCAGGGCGCGCAGCTCGGCGTCGGGAGTTTCTTCTAGCGCGCCGACCACGCCGTAGCCGGCGTTGTTGATGAGCACGTCGATACGGCCGAAGCGCGCGACCGCGGCTTGAACGGCGGCTTCGGCTGCGCCGGCCACATCCACGTCGAGCGGCGTGGCCAGCACGCGGTCGGGCGCCAGCGCCACGAGATCGGCGAGGCGGCCGGCGTCGCGGGCGGTGGCGACCACGTTGTGGCCCTGCGCCAGCGCGTGTTCGGCAAAGGCGTGGCCGAAGCCGGAAGCAGCGCCGGTGATGAACCAGGTCTTGCGGGTTTCGGGAGTGTTGGCGGTGATGGGCATGAGGGTGGCTCCTTCGGTATTTGCGGGTTGTTGGAGAGGCATGGCGTGACTGTTCCAGCAATCGCATTCATCGACTAGACGGTTCAAATCGAATGCACCTTGCGATACAATGCATGAATGGACCGCACCCTGCTCCCGCACCTCACGATCGTGCTGGCGGTGCACCGGCGCGGCGGCTTCGCGGCTGCCGCGGCCGAACTGGGCATGAGCGCCTCGGCCGTGAGCCACGCGGTGCGCGCCGTCGAAGACCACCTGGGCCAGCCGCTGTTCGCGCGCACCACCCGCAGCGTGCGGCTCACCGAGGCCGGCGCCGGCTTCATCGGCATGCTCGGCCCCGCCATGGGCGAGATTGCCGATGCGGTCGACCGCTTTGGTGAAGCATTGGGGCGCGTGAGCGGCGTGCTGCGCATCAACGCGCCGCACGTGGCGCTGCCACTGGCCATGACGCCGCTGGTGGCCGAAATGTCGCGCCGCCACCCCGAACTCACGGTCGAAATTACCTGCGACGACGGCCTGGCCGACATCGTCGCCGGCGGCCACGACGCGGGTGTGCGGCTGGGCCACACGGTGGCGCAAGACATGGTCGCCGTGCGGCTCACGCCGCCCTTCCAGGCCATCATGGTGGCCACGCCGCGCTACCTGGCCACGGCCGGAGAGCCGCGCAACATCGACGCGCTGCAGCAGCACAACTGCATCGGCTTTCGCTTCGTGACTTCGGGCGGCGTGTACGCCTGGGACCTGCGCGACAAAGCAGGCGCCCACGTATCGGTCGAAGTGCCGGGCACGGTGCGCGTCACCGACGCGCTGTATGCCCGTGATCTGGCACTGGCCGACGTGGGCATTGCCTACATCTTCGAGCCGCTGGTGCGCACCGAACTGCGCGACGGCCGCCTGCGGCAGCTGCTGCCGCGCACGGCTTTCGACGAGCCGGGGCTGTTTTTGTACTTTCCGCGCCGCGCGGCGCAGGCACCCAAGCTGCGCGCTTTTGTCGACCTGGCGCGGGAAATGCTGAAGCCTTAAGACGCCCTCCAGTGGGGGGCATCGGGCCCAGCCCGGCCAAACCCGGCTCCAGCCGGGCGACAATCGGGGATTCCGGCGAAAACACCCCTATCCCCGTTCCGCCGGAAGTTCCAGCCAACCCGACAACCCAGGATCTACGGAAGCAAGCGCATGAGCTCGAAGCAACCCACCATCGTCTACACCCTCACCGACGAGGCGCCCCTGCTGGCGACCTACGCGTTTCTGCCCATCATCCGCGCCTTCACCAACCCGGCCGGCATCAACGTGGCCACCAGCGACATCTCCGTGGCGGCCCGCATCCTGGGCGAATTTCCCGAGCTGCTGAGCGACGACCAGAAGGTGCCCGACAACCTGGCCGAACTGGGCAAGCTCACGCTCAAGCCCGAGGCCAACATCATCAAGCTGCCCAACATCAGCGCCTCGGTGTCCCAGCTCAAGTCGGCCATCAAGGAACTGCAGGGCAAGGGCTACAAGATCCCCGACTACCCGGAGAACCCGACCTCGGACGAGGACAAGGACATCCGCGCGCGCTACAACAAGTGCACCGGCAGCGCGGTGAACCCTGTGCTGCGCGAAGGCAACTCCGACCGCCGCGCGCCCAAGGCCGTGAAGGAATACGCACGCAAGAACCCGCACAGCATGGCCGACTGGAGCCAGGCCTCGCGCTCGCACGTCTCGCACATGCACGGCGGCGACTTCTACCATGGCGAAAAGTCCATGACGCTGGACCGCGCGCGCAACGTCAAGATGGAGCTGATCACCAAGAGCGGCAAGACCATCGTGCTCAAGCCCAAGGTCGCGCTGCTGGACCGCGAGGTCATCGACTCCATGTTCATGAGCAAGAAGGCACTGCTGGCCTTCTATGAAAAGGAGATCGAGGACGCGCACAAGACCGGCGTCATGTTCTCGCTGCACGTCAAGGCCACCATGATGAAGGTCTCGCACCCCATCGTGTTCGGCCACTGCGTGAAGATCTTCTACAAGGAAGCCTTCGAGAAGCACGGCAAGCTGTTCGACGAGCTGGGCATCAACGTCAACAACGGCATGATCGATCTCTACAACAAGATCGCCACGCTGCCGCAGAGCACGCAGGACGAGATCAAGCGCGACCTGCACGCCTGCCACGAGGGCCGCCCCGAGCTGGCGATGGTCGACTCGGCCAAGGGCATCACCAACTTCCATTCGCCCAACGACGTGATCGTGGACGCCTCGATGCCCGCGATGATCCGCAACGGCGGCAAGATGTGGGGCGCCGACGGCCGCCTGAAGGACGTGAAGGCCGTGATGCCCGAATCGACCTTCGCCCGCATCTACCAGGAGATCATCAACTTCTGCAAGTGGCACGGCGCCTTCGACCCCAAGACCATGGGCACGGTGCCCAACGTGGGCCTCATGGCCCAGAAGGCCGAGGAGTACGGCTCGCACGACAAGACCTTCGAGATCCCGGAGGACGGCGTCGCCAACATCACCGACCTGGACAGCGGCGAAGTGCTGATGAGCGAGAACGTGGAGCAAGGCGACATCTGGCGCATGTGCCAGGTCAAGGACGCCGCGATCCGCGACTGGGTCAAGCTGGCCGTTACCCGTGCGCGCAACTCGGGCATGCCGGTGGTGTTCTGGCTGGACGCCTACCGCCCGCACGAGGCGCAGCTGATCACCAAGGTCAAGATGTACCTGCACGAGCACAACACCTCGGGCCTGGACATCCAGATCATGAGCCAAGTGCGCGCCATGCGCTACACGCTGGAGCGCGTCGTGCGCGGCCTGGACACCATCAGCGCCACCGGCAACATCCTGCGCGACTACCTGACCGACCTGTTCCCCATCATGGAACTGGGTACCTCGGCCAAGATGCTGTCGATCGTGCCGCTGATGGCCGGCGGCGGTCTGTACGAGACCGGCGCGGGCGGCTCGGCCCCCAAGCACGTGCAGCAGCTGGTGGAAGAAAACCACCTGCGCTGGGACTCGCTGGGCGAATTCCTTGCGCTGGCCGTGAGCCTGGAAGACCTGGGCCTGAAGACCGGCAACAAGAAAGCCGCCATCCTGGCCAAGACGCTCGACACCGCCACCGGCAAGCTGCTCGACAACAACAAGAACCCGTCGCCCAAGACCGGCCAGCTCGACAACCGCGGCAGCCAGTTCTACCTGGCCATGTACTGGGCGCAGGAACTCGCCGCGCAAACGGACGACAAGGAACTGCAGGCCCAGTTCGTGAAGCTGGCCGGCACGCTCGCCAGCAACGAGCAGAAGATCGTCGACGAACTCTCGGCCGTGCAGGGCAAGCCGGTGGACATCGGCGGCTACTACCTGGCGGACCCCGCCAAGTTCGAAGCCGTGATGCGCCCGAGCGCCACGCTCAACGCGGCGCTGGCGTCGGCCCAGGGCTGATGCGTATCGAGCGGGTGGCAGCCATGAAGCCTTGGCTCGCAATGCTTCCCGCCGCGCTGGCCCTGGCTGGCGCGGCAGGCACTGCGCACGGGGCCGAAGACTGCGAAGCCCTGCGCACCCGCGTCGAATCGAAGATTGCCGCGGCCGGCGTGGCGCGCTTCACCGTCACCGTCGTCGATGCCAACGCATCGGCGAACGGCCAGGTGGTGGGCAGCTGCGAGCTCGGCAGCAAGAAGGTCGTGTACCTGAAGGACGCCGGGTCCGGGCCGGGCTCGGCCCCGGCGGTCCCGCCCACATCGTCGGGCGAACCGATCCTCACCGAATGCAAGGACGGCACCGTGTCCGTCGGCGGCGACTGCAGGAAGTAGACGGGGCAGCGCTCAGCGCTTCCTCACCACCCGCGCAATCCAAGCCAGCAACACCGCCTCGACTTCCTCACGGTTGACCTCGTTCAGCGTCTCGTGTCGCGCGCCGCCGAACACGTGGCACGACACATCGCGCAGCCCCGCCTCGCGGTAGCGCTGCACCAGCGGATAGAACCACTCGGCCTTGTTGCTGACCGGGTCCTCATCACCGATGAACAGATAGAGCGGCAGCTCGGGCCGGATGTGCTTGCGCATCGCGGCAGGCGTCAGGTCGGCGAGATTCGCGAACATCGAACCCAGCCCCTCGGCCGATACCGTGAAGCCGCACAGCGGATCGGCAATGTAGGCATCGACCTGCGCCGGATCGCGGCTGAGCCAGTCGAAGGGCGTGCGAACGTCTGGCAATGCGGCGTTCATGTCTTCCAGCTTGAAGCCAGACTGCAATGCGGCACCCAGCAAGTCGAGCGCCGAAGTGCCCGAGAGCACCGCGCCCGCCAGCAGCGCGCTGTGTTTGACGAGGTAGTACTGCGTGGCGAACGAGCCCATGCTGTGGCCCACAAGAATCAGCGGCAGGCCGGGATGCACGCCGCGCACGTGATGGCTCAGCAGCGCCATGTCGTCCACCAGCCCGGCGAACGCGCGCGGTCCGAACTCGCCCAGCTCTCCGCGCTCCGAAGCGCCCTTGCCATGGCCGCGGTGCTCGTTCGCATAGACCACGTAGCCGGCCTGCACCAGCGCATCCGCCAGATGCCGGTAGCGCAGCGAATGCTCGCCCATGCCGTGCGCCAGCTGGATGACGGCCCGCTGCGTCGCGCCCTGCCAGCGATGGACCTCCACCGTGACGCCGTCGTTGGCGGTCAGTTCGAAGTGGGTCTCGGTGGTGGGCATGCGGTGCTCCGATTTGAAGGGAGCACCATCCTAGGTGCTGATGAACGGAGCTTCGATCAGGGGTTTCCAGCCTCTGTCGCGTGGCGGACAGCCAGTAGCGCGGCCATCTTCTTCAACGCAGCTTCCGGCGTCGGCTCGATGTGGATCGAGCAGGCCAGCATCAGGTTCAGCGGCTGGCCGAAGTCTTCGACCGCGATGCCCGTGCCGCTTTCGCGCAGCACGTCATTCGCGTCGACCTCGCACTGCAATGCCGCCCGCGCGCGATCTGCATAGCTGCCTTCGGGCACGCCGTAGGCCACCACCGGAATCCCCAGCGCAATCGCCGCGCCAACTTCGAACACCGTGCCGGAATCGGGCTCCATGCCTCTGAAGCACTGGAGGTTGGCAACGACGCCGTCTGCGCTGCGAAGGCGCTGCAGGTTGGCTTCGTAGATCTGCATTTCCGGGGCGTCGGGGGTTTGCTCCTCGTTGCCGTCGGCGGGTAGCAGTGCCGTGAGGCCGGCCGCATCGCACGCGGCAGTCAGCCGGATGAAGTGATCTCTCGCGTCGGGACGGAAGACGTCCGGGCCCGCCAGGTAGATGCGCGGGCGGGCCGGGATCTCGGGAGATTTGTCCATCGACAGAGCATCATCGATTTCCGAGCTCGGCTCAATCTCGGCAACATGGTGTGAAGCGACTTACCGATGGATGCATCAGGCGCACGGCACCAATCCCCGGCCTTCGGGGAATCAGGCAAGAAACTCGCATAAAGCGACTACCGCCCCGCTCGCGCCTTTTTCAAGAATGGACGCTCCCTCTATTCACGACCCAAGGCGCACCATGAACACCGCACATCGCACCGGCGCAATCACCGCGCTCTCGCTGTCCCTCGCCATGGCCTCCGGGCCTTCGCAGGCCCAGGCGCAACGCCCCAGGCTGCTCGAAGACCCGAAACGCTACGTGGGCATGTGGGTGACACAAGACGGCCATATCCGCCACGAACTGCTTCCAAACGGCCGCTACGACGAAGCCCGTGGCACGCGCCAGAGCGCCTACCAGGGCCGCTACACGCTCACTGGCAATCACATCGACTACGTCGACGACACCGGCTTCACGGCCGACGGCGAGTTCCGCGAAGGCGTGCTGTACCACGCCGGCATGGTGCTCTACCGCGAAAGCAAAAGCACTACGCGGCGCTGAGCGGCAACCGGATCAGCCTCGCGTTTTGCAGGATCAGGCAAAAACCACGTTCGATTCGGATACCACCTCAAGCACCTCGGAAGCGAAACTTCTTTCCATGCCCGGCTCATGCTCTTTTCTGCGTGAGCCCCACGGCAACCAGACCAGCACGAGGAGTTCTCCATGACCGCAATCCAGGAAAAAGTCGTTCTCATCACCGGCGCGAGCAGCGGCATCGGCGAAGCGACCGCGCGGCTGCTTGCGCGGCGCGGCGCCAAGGTGGTGCTCGGTGCGCGCCGCACTGACAGGCTCGCGGCACTCGTGGCCGAAATCGAGGCCACGGGCGGCACGGCGAGCTTCCAGCGGCTCGACGTGACGCACCGGCCCGACGTGGAAGCCTTTGCCGAATTCGCCCTCGAGACGCATGAGCAGATCGACGTGCTCGTCAACGCCGCGGGCGTGATGCCGATGTCGCCGCTGTGGAACCGCAAGATCGAGGAGTGGGAACTCATGATCGACGTGAATCTGCGCGGCGTGCTGCTCGGCATCGCGGCCGTGCTGCCGACGATGCAGGAGCAGGGCTGGGGCCACATCGTGAACGTGGCGCCGGTGGCGATGCAGGGCGTGTCGCCCAACTCGGCCGTGTACCACGGCACGCAGTACGCGGTGAACGCGATCTCCGAGGGGCTGCGGCAGGAGCACGCCGGCCGCCTGCACGTGACGGTGGTGAGCCCCGACGTGAACGGCCCGAGCGACCCGCTGGCCGAGCGCATCGCGGCCAGCTACGCCCGCGAACGCATGCGCACGAACCGGCGGCTTGCAGTGCCGGTGGATGCCGTGGCCCGGTCGATTGCCGGGGCCATCGAAGGCTATGGCATCACGGCCGGAGCGATGCGGCCGCCCAGCAGGCAGAAGCCGCATCCCTCCGTGTACGTCCAGTAATTCAATAAGTCTTGTACGGCAGGAACTTGCCCGACAGCACCACGTTGACGCGGTCGCCCTTCGGGTCGGCCTGGCGCTGGATGTCCATGCTGAAGTCGATGGCGCTCATGATGCCGTCGCCGAACTCTTCATGGATCAGCTCCTTGATGGTGGTGCCGTACACGCTCACCACCTCGTACCAGCGGTAGATGAGCGGATCGGTCGGCACAGGCGTGGGCAGCGAGCCCTTGTAGGGCACCACCTGCAGCCACTTCTGTTCCTCGACCGTGAGGCCGAAGATCTTGCCGATGACCTTGGCCTGCTTGTCGTCGAGCGTCATCTGGCCGAGGCAAGCGGCGGTGGTCCACTCTTTCGAGAGACCGACCTTCCTGGCCACGTCGGCCCACTGGATGCCCTTGCTCACCTTGACGGTGATGATTTTCTCGGTGACGTCGTTGCGGTTCATGCGGGTTTGCTCCTGATTGGATTGAAGAAAAGCGGAAGGCTCACGACGCCTTCGCGCGCGTGACGAGAAAGTCGACGATGTGATTGCGCAGCGCGTAGTAGCCGTCGAGGTGGTGCAGCGAGGCGCGCGTGCGCTCGCGCGGCAGCGGGTTGACCACCGTCTCGACGATGTTCCCCGCACGGTAGCCGCCCTGCGGCAGGTCGGCGCCATTGGTCATCAGCAGGATGCGGTCGGCCAGCAGGATGGCCTCGTCCACGTCGTGCGTGATCATGAAGACGGTCTGCTGCGTCTGCCGCACGATGGCCATCAATTCATCTTGAATGGTGCCGCGCGTGAGCGCATCGAGCGCGCCGAAGGGCTCGTCGAGCAGCAGCATCTTGGGCTGGATGGCAAAGGCGCGCGCAATGCCCACACGCTGCTTCATGCCGCCCGAAAGCTGCGACGGCTTCTTGTCGATGGCCGCCTGCAGGCCGACCATGGCAACGAAGCGCTCCACCTGCGCATCGACCTGCGCGGCCGACCAGTCGGGCCAGCGCGAAACCACGGCGAACGCGATGTTCTTGCGCACGGTGAGCCACGGCATGAGCGCATGGCTCTGGAACACCACGCCGCGCTCCAGGCTGGGGCCCGCCACCTCGCGTCCATCCATGAAGACGTGGCCTGCGCTGGCCTGGTCGAGGCCTGCCAGCACGTTGAGGATGGTGGTCTTGCCGCAGCCCGAGTGGCCGATGATGCAGACGAATTCGCCACGGTCGAGGGTGAACGACACGTCCGCGAACACAGGCCGTGTTGGCACAAAGGCCTTGGCGAGCCCTTCGATGCGCAGGAAGCCGCGGGCGCCTGGCGCCTCCACGGCGGCAGTGGATGCAACGGGTTGAGTCATGACTTCGCCTTGGGTCGCAAGATCGGTGCGCTCACTCCACATACGTCACCTTCCGCTGCAGGCCCGCGAAGGCCTGGTCGAGCAGCATGCCCACGACACCGATCAGCAAGATCGCGAAGATCACGTTGGTGAGCGACAGGTTGTTCCACTCGTTCCACACGAAGTAGCCGATGCCCGTGCCGCCCACCAGCATCTCGGCCGCCACGATGACAAGCCACGCAATGCTCATGCTGATGCGCATGCCCGTGAGGATGGTCGGCGCTGCCGCCGGCAGGATCACGCGGAACGCGCGGCGCAGCGGCTTCACCTCGAGCGTGCTGGCCACGTTGAGCCATTCGCGCTTGACCGAGGCCACGCCGAAGGCCGTGTTCAGCAGCATCGGCCACACCGAGCAGATGAAGATCACGAAGATGCCGCTGACCGACGAGTCCTTGATGGTGTAGAGCGCCAGCGGCATCCACGCCAGCGGCGAGATCGGCTTGAGCACCTGTATGAACGGATCGAATGCCTTGTGCAGCAGCGGCGACATGCCGATGACGAAGCCCAGCGGCACTGCAACCAGGCACGCCAACGCAAAGCCCAACCCCACGCGTGCCAGCGAATAGGCCAACTGGATGGCAATGCCCTTGTCGTTGGGCCCGTTGTCGTAGAACGGATTCGACAGGTGCTTCCACGCGGTGGCGCCCATCTCGGCCGGCGTGGGAAAGCCCGAACTCTTCACCTGGCCCTGCGTCGGGTCCTTGCCAAGCATCTTCTGGTATTCGATCTGCTCGGCTGTCATGCCTGCTACAGCGGAGGCACCGGTGGTCGGTGCGGTCGCCAGCTGCCACACGCCGACCAGCAGCAGGAACATCAGCAGCGACACCAGCGCCGCCTTGAACGAGAGGGCCTTCTTCGGCATGGCTCAGGCCATCTTCGCAATGGCGAAGCTCTTGACGTAGTCGTCGGGCTTCGCCGGATCGAACACTTTGCCCATGATCGTGAACTTGGGGTAGGCGCCATCGGGCACGGCCTGGCCCAGGTCCTTCATGCGCTTCTTCGCGTCGGTGAGCAGGAAGACTTTTTCGGCGATCTGCTTGTAGTTGATGTCGCCTTTCACGTAGCCCCAGCGCTTCATCTGCGTGAGCATCCACACGGCCATCGATTGCCAGGGAATAGGGTCGAAGTCGGCTCGGTCGGGCACGGTGCGGATGTTGCCCAGCCCGTCGGCAAACTTGCCGGTGAGCACCTGCATGAGCACGGTCTCGGGCTGGTTCAGGTACTGCGCGGGCGCGATCACCTTCGCGATGAGCTCGCGGTTCTTCGGATCGCGCGCCATGGCCGATGCGGTGAGCACCGAGCGCACCAGCGCGGCGAAAGTGTTGGGGTTCTTCTCGATGAACTCGGTCGAGGAGCCGAAGGCGCAGCACGGGTGGCCGTTCCACAACTCTTTGGTGAGCAGGTGGATGAAGCCGATTTCCTCGAACACGGCGCGCTGGTTGAACGGGTCGGGGCCGAGGTAGCCGTCGATGTTGCCGGCGCGCAGGTTGGCCACCATCTCGGGCGGCGGCACCACGCGGATCTGGATGTCGGTGTCGGGGTTCAGGCCCGCTTCCGCCACGTAGTAGCGCAGCAGGAAGTTGTGCATGCTGTACTCGAAGGGCACGGCGAACTTCATGCCCTTCCAGGTTTTCGGGTCGCGCTTGTCCTTGTGCTTGTTGGCCAGGGTGATGGCCTGACCGTTGGTGTTCTGGATGGTCGCGACGTTCATGGGCACCGCGTTGGAGCCCGCGCCCATCGAAATGGCCAGCGGCATGGGCGACAGGAAGTGTGTAGCGTCGTACTCCTTGTTGAGCATCTTGTCGCGGATGAGCGCCCAGCCCGCCGTCTTCACCACTTCCACGTCGAGGCCCTGCTTCTGATAGAAGCCCAGCGGGTGCGCCATGATGAGCGGCGTTGCGCAGGTGATTGGAATGAAGCCGATCTTGAGCCTGGTCTTCTCGAGCGGCGCTTTCTCCTGCGCCATGGCCTGCAGCGCGCCGAGCGGAAATACCGAGGCGATGGCGGCGCGCGCGGTGTTGGCGCCAACGGCGCGCAGGAAGCCGCGCCGCACGCTGTCGACAGGGAACAGCGCCTTCATGAGGCTGGCTTCGAGCTTGTCTTCTGGCAGCACCCCCGCGCCGTGCACGCGCCCGCAGGCGCAGCGCATCTTCAGTGGCCGGTCGGCATCGTAGGGATCGCAGGCGGTCTGTTCGCGCGGGCTGGACATGGTGGTGCACCTCGTTGGAAAGATGCAGCAGCCGTTGCAAGCGCCGGGCCGGAAATGCGCCGCAACTCCCTTTCGACACGTTGCGGCTCCAGATCGTGCCGCCGATGTCGAGGCCTTGTAGGGCTGGCACTACAAGCCGGTGCACACCGGCCGTGTTTTCAGCCAGTCGCACCCTGCTTGCCGTGGCGTTCGGCATACAGGGCCAGTTCCACGTCGTTCTTGGTGCCGGTCTTTTCGAGGATGCGCGCGCGGTAGGTGCTCACGGTGTTGGGCGCCAGGCCCAGCTGCGCACCGATTTCGCTCACGCTGTGCCCGGCGCTGAGCAGGCGGTACACCTGATGCTCGCGGTGCGAGAGCATTTCGGCGCCCTGCCCGGCGCCACGGCCCACGGCAGTGGCCAGTGCCTCGGCCGTGGCCGCCGACACATACAACCCACCGGCCGCCACCTTGCGCACCGCACCGACCATGTCGTCGGCGTCGGCGCTCTTGTTGAGATAGCCCGAGGCGCCGAGCTTGATGCAGCGTACGGCGTACTGCTTCTCGGGGTACGTGCTGAGCATCAGCACGGGGAGCGTGGGCCACTGTTTGCGCAAGGCTTGCAGCACGTCGAGGCCGTCGCGGCCCGGCAATGCGATGTCGAGCAGGACCACGTCGAGGCCTTCCTGGCCTCCGAGCGCCTGTACCGTTTCCAGCACTTCCGGGCCGGTCTGTGCTTCGGCGCGCACGGTCATGGTGGGCAGGCCGTTGGAGAGGTCGCCGAGCATCTGCTTGAGGCCCTCTCGCACGATGCGGTGGTCGTCGGCTATCAGTACGCGGATGTCGGTCATCTCATTTGTCCGTGTTTTCTTGTTCTTGTTCGGGGTGCGTGCGGATGACACCGGGTACTCCCCTCCGCGAATGTCCCCCGTCGGCGTGATCGCGCCCCAAACCGACGCAGCAAATCGAAAGACAGGGCTTCATGGCAGCGGCAGGTGCAAAAAGAAGGTGCTTCCCTCCCCCACGTGGCTTTCGATATCTATGCGCCCGCCGAAGTGGCGCGCACGCTCTCGCATGCCGAGCACGCCATAGGAAGTGGCAGCCTCGAAGGCCTGCGCCGGTGCACCGACACCGTCGTCGCGCACGCTGATGCTCAGTTGCTCTTGTTCGACACCGATGCGAATGTCGAGGCTGTGCGCCCGCGCATGCCGGCCGACGTTGCTCAGCATCTCCTGGAAGATACGGAACACTGCAATAGCCGCAGGCTCGGGCAGCTCCACGCCAGGCGGCACGTCGAAGCGCCAGTCCAGTTCGAGCTCCGCCGCCTGCACGAACTCGTGCGCCTGCCATTCGAGCGCGGCCCACAGGCCCTGATGGTCGAGGATGCTGGGACGCAGGTCGGTGATGATGCGCCCCACGTTGTCTACCGCGCGTTCGATGAGCTGGCTCATGTTCGTGCACTTGCAGCGCATCTGGTCGCGCATGGCTTGTGCCGCGTCGGGCGTGCGCTCCTGCTGTTCGCCCAGGCGCTTGCCGATCCAGTTGACGTCCATCTTCAGCGCCACCAGCAGGCTTCCGAGCTCGTCGTGCACCTCGCGCGCGATGCGGGTTCGCTCGTCTTCGCGCACCTTGTCGAGCCAGGCAGAGAGTTCGCGCAGTTGCACCAGCGCGTCGCTGAGTTCGCGGGTGCGCTCTTGTACGCGCAGGCCGAGTTCGTCCTTGGCCTGCTGCAAGGCTTCGGCCTGGCGGCGGCGTTCGGTGATATCGACAAAGGTGATGACGGCGCCGCGCACCTGCGCGCCATCCATGATGGGGTGGCTCGAATATTCGACCGCGAAGGCGGTGCCGTCGCGGCGCCAGAACACCTCGGTGTCGATGCGGCACGGCAGGCCGCGTCTGAAGGCGTTGAAGATGGGGCAGTCGGTGTCGGCGTAGTGCGAACCGTCGGGGTGCGAGTGGTGCGTGAGCTCGTGCATGTTCGAACCGAGCACGTCGCGCACCTCGTGGCCGAGCATCTGCGCGCCGGCCCGGTTGATGAACATGCAATGACCGTCCAGGTCGATGCCGAAGATGCCCTCGCCCGTCGACTCAAGCAGCAGGCCAAGCTGGTGCTGCCAGAGCGGGTGGCTGGCGGTCGGGTTCAGTAAGGGCGTCTCCATGCACCAAAAGCAAGCAACAGCCGTGCCCGCAGCACCCGGCAAGGTCAGGTGCGCGCCCAGTGGAACTTGCGATCCGCCTCCTTGATGGGCTGGTCGTTGATGCTCGCAAAGCGCCTTTGCATCAGGCCGTTCTCCGCGAACTCCCAGTTCTCGTTGCCGTGGCTGCGATACCAATGGCCCGCGTCGTCGTGCCATTCGTACTCGAAGCGCACCGCGATGCGGTTGTCCATGAAGGCCCACAGCTGCTTCTTCAGCCGGTAGTCGAGCTCGCGCACCCACTTGCGCGACAAGAATTCGACCACCTGCTCGCGGCCATTGACGAACTCGGCGCGGTTGCGCCATTCAGTGTCGGGCGTGTAGGCCAGGCTCACGCGCACGGGGTCGCGCGAGTTCCAGGCGTCTTCGGCAGCCTGGACTTTCCTGGTGGCCGATTCAAGGGTGAAGGGCGGCAGCGGCGGGCGGGATTCCATGAGGGTCTTTCGTTGAAGTGGTGAAGGGGAATGCGCCGCAATGTGCCACATGTAGACAGACCTGTCTACATGCCTACAATCGCGGCATGGACATCTCCGTCATCTCTGCGCTGCCTGCGCGCGAGCGCATCCTTCTCACCGCGCACGACCTCTTCTATGCCGACGGCATTCGCGCCACCGGCATCGACCGCGTCATTGCCGCGTCGGGCGTCACCAAGGTCACCTTCTACCGGCACTTTCCTTCGAAGGACGACCTGGTGCGAGCCTTTCTCGACCACCGGCACGGACGATGGATGGCATGGTTCATCGATGCGCTCGGCCGGCGCGGCGCGCAGCAGCGCATCGGCGACGCACAGGCGCTGGAGATGCTGGCCGACGTGATGGCCGAATGGTTTGCCGACCCGGTGTTCCGCGGCTGCGCGTTCATCAACTCGGTGGTGGAAGTGGGCACGAGCGTGGCCGGTGCCAGCGAAATCGCGCGCGAGCACAAGCGCGAGATGGTCGAGGTAATTGCGGGCCTCATGCCCGACGGACCACAGCGCACGGCCATTGCGCAGGCGGCCGCGCTGGGCGTCGACGGCGCCATCGTCAAGGCGCAGATGGGCGACGCCGCACTCGCGCGCGAAGCGGTCGACGACCTGCGCCGCTTGCTTCAGGCGCTGACAGCCGCGCTCGTCACTTCACGACCATCAGCGTGAACGGCCACACATAAGCCTGCAAGGTCACGTAGAAGCCCACGAGGCAGGCCAGCGCGATGGAGTGGAAGAAGACGTAGCGAAGGATCTCGCCTTCGTGGTTGAACCAGCGCGTGGCGGTGGAGGCAACCACGATCGACTGTGCATCGATCATCTTGCCCATCACGCCGCCCGAGCTGTTGGCCGCGCCCATCAGGTTCGGGCTCAGGCCCAGCTGGTCGGCAGCCACCTTCTGCATACCGCCGAAGAGCACGTTCGACGCCGTGTCGGAGCCCGTGAGCGCCACGCCCAGCCAGCCCATCAGCGTGCCGAAGAACGGGTAGAACATGCCGGTGTTGGCAAAGGCCAGCCCCAGCGTGGTGTCCAGCCCCGAGTAGCGCGTGAGCGTTCCCAGCGCGAGCATCAGCATGATGGTGAGCAGCGAGAACTTCACCAGCCACAGCGTGCGGCCATAGGCGGCCACGAGCTGGATCGGGTTGTACTTCATCACCAGCCCGCCCACGATGGCCGACACCAGGATGCCGGTGCCCGTGGCCGAGAGCAGCAGCAGCTGGTACACAGCGCCCTCCTTCGTCGGCTTGGGCACCACGGGCGCCACCTTCTCGATCATGTTGTGCAGCCCCTCGATGGGGAAGTTGGGCGCGAAGATGCCGTTGAGCCAGGTCTTCACCACAGGCAGGCCCCAGATGAACACGAACACCGTGAGAATGAGCCACGGCGTCCAGGCGCGGATCACGGCGGCGCTCGAATGCTTCGCGGGCGCAACGGCCGGGCCGGCCTCGCCGCCGTCGGTTTCGTGCCCCTTGAGCGACACCGAGGTCCAGATCTTCTTCGGCTTCCACACGCGCAGGAACAGCACCAGGCAAACCATCGACACGATGGCCGCGATGATGTCCACCAGCTCGGGACCGATGTAGTTCGACACCAGGAACTGCGGAATCGCAAAGGACACGCCCGTCACCAGGATGGCCGGCCACACCTCCATCATTCCCTTGCGCCCCGCGAAGGCCCAGATGAGCCAGAACGGCACCAGTAGCGAGAAGAACGGCAGCTGCCGCCCGATCATCGCGGTGACCGCCATCAGGTCGTAGCCGTGCACCTTGGCCAGCGTGATGACCGGTGTGCCCAGCGCGCCGAAGGCAACCGGCGCCGTGTTGGCAATGAGCGAGAGCCCCGAGGCCGCGAGCGGCGAGAAGCCCAGCCCGATGAGAATGGCCGCCGTGACCGCCACCGGCGTGCCGAAGCCGGCCGCACCTTCGAAGAAGGCACCGAAGGCAAAGGCGATGAGCAGCAGCTGCAGGCGCCTGTCTTCCGTGATGCCGGCAATGGAGTCCTGCAGTATCTGGAAGCTGCCGTTCTGCTGCGTGAGCTGCTGCAGGAAGATGATGTTCAGCACGATCCAGCCAATGGGCAGCAGGCCGGTGATGCCGCCCAGAAAGGCCGCCTTGCCCGCCATGTCGGCCGGCATGCCGAAAGCGAACACCGCGATGACCACCGCACTCAGCAGGCCGAGCCCCGCCGCGTAGTGCGCCTTGACGTGAAGCAACCCGAGGCACACCAGCATCACCACCACCGGTATCGCGGCCAGTGCCGTCGATACGATCATGTTGCCGAACGGGTTGTAAACCTGTTGCCAGACCATGCGCTTGTCTCCTCTTTGTTGGAATCTTTTTGAGTCGGCAACACGAGGCGGGAATGGTCCTGCCACGAGCGGCCGAAAGCGTTCGCTACCATCCTAACCCGCTCCCCTCGCCAGCAAAAGATGGTTTCTCCGCGTCTCCCCTCGACCCAGGGCCTGCAGGCCTTCGAGGCCGTTGCACGCCTGCGCAGCGTGAACCTCGCCGCCGAAGAGCTCAGCGTGACGCCCAGCGCGGTGAGCCACCGCATCCGCCAGCTCGAACTGCTGCTGGGGCTGAAGTTCTTCGTGGGTAGCGATTTCAGCCTCAGCGCCGACGGCATGGCCTACCTGGCGCGCGTGCGCGAGGCCATTGCGGCGCTGCAGCAGGTGCCGGGCCGCGAGCCCGAGTCGCAGGTGCGGCGGCTGCGCGTGGCGGTCACGCCGACCTTCTCGCGGCAGATGCTGCTGCCGCGGCTCGCGCGATTTCGCGACGCGTACCCGAACATCGAGCTGATGCTGCAGGTGACCATGCCGGTGCGCAACGTCACGGTCGAAGAGGCCGACATCGAGTTGCGCTTCGGCACCGGGCCCTTTCACGATCGCGAGTTTGTCCAACTGCTGGCCGACGAGGTCTCGCCGGTGTGCAGCCCCGCCTACCTGAAGCGCCACGGCCCCTTCGACGGCTTTGCCACCGATGCCGAGGTGTCGCGCGCGCAGTTGCTGCGCACGCCGCTGGAGTCGTGGCGCACCTGGTTCAAGGCCTGCGGCGTGGGCCTGCCCGAGCCGGCCACGGGACACCAGTTCAACGACCTCGGGCTGGCGCTCGACGCGGCGGCCGAAGATTTCGGCGTGGTGCTGATGCACCTGCGGCTGGGCAGCGCCTGGCTCGACAACGGGCGGCTGGTGCGGCTGTCGCAGCGCAGCGTGCCTTCGCCCAACGCCTACTTCCTGTGCTGGCGGCCCGGCGCCATGGAGCGCTGGGAGTGCGCGACCTTCGTCGAGTGGCTGCGCGAGGCCCTGCGCAAGTGAAGCGACCGATCTGAATTTTTTTCAGTTGCGAGCCCGGCTTTTTTCAGATGGCGCACCGGAGCGCCTGCCGATAATGGCCGGTTCGCCTTCGTCAATCCACAAGAACCAGCCAGGAGACAGCCCGTGTCCGACCTTTCCAAGATCACCAGCATCGAAGACCTGCGGGTGATCGCCAAGCGGCGTGTGCCGAAGATGTTCTACGACTACGCCGACTCCGGCGCCTGGACCGAGGGCACCTACCGCGCCAACGAGAGCGACTTCCAGAAGATCAAGCTGCGCCAGCGCGTGGCCGTGAACATGGAAGGCCGCTCCACCCGTACCACCATGGTCGGCCAGGAGGCCGCAATGCCCGTGGCCATTGCGCCCACCGGCCTCACCGGCATGCAGCATGCCGACGGCGAGATCCTCGGCGCGCGCGCAGCCAAGGCCTTCGGCATTCCGTTCACGCTGTCGACCATGAGCATCTGCTCGCTCGAAGACATTGCCGAAGGCACCGACCGCCATCCCTTCTGGTTCCAGCTCTACGTGATGAAGGACCGCGACTTCATCGAACGCCTGATCGAGCGCGCAAAGGCCGCCAACGTCACGGCCCTGCAGCTCACGCTCGACCTGCAGATCCTCGGGCAGCGCCACAAGGACATCAAGAACGGCCTCACAGCGCCGCCCAAGCCCACCATCAAGAACCTGATCAACCTGGCCACCAAGCCGCGCTGGTGCATGGGCATGCTGGGCACCAAGCGCCGCACCTTCGGCAACATCGCGGGCCACGCCAAGGGCGTGAAAGACCTGTCGTCGCTGTCGTCATGGACCGCCGAGCAGTTCGACCCCGCGCTGAGCTGGGCCGATGTCGAATGGATCAAGAAGCTCTGGGGCGGCAAGCTCATCCTCAAGGGCATCATGGACGTGGAAGACGCGCGCCTTGCAGCCTCGAGCGGCGCCGATGCGCTCATCGTGTCGAACCACGGCGGCCGGCAGCTCGACGGCGCACCTTCATCCATTGCTGCGCTGCCCGCCATCGTCGACGCGGTGGGCACCGAGATCGAGGTGTGGATGGACGGCGGCATCCGCAGCGGGCAAGACGTGCTTAAGGCCCGCGCGCTGGGCGCACGCGGCACCATGATCGGCCGCAGCTTCCTGTATGGCCTGGGCGCCTACGGGCAAGAGGGCGTAACGCGCGCGCTGCAGCTCATCCACAAGGAGCTCGACATCACGATGGCTTTCTGCGGCCGCACGAACATCGACGAAGTCGATTCGAGCATCCTGCTGCCGGGTACGTTCTAGGCTTGCCTGAAGGCCTCCCGAAGGCCACTTCGGGGGTAGGCCGATGCGGCGTTGACCGACACGCCGCAGCCTCTTGCCGGCGCAGAATGTTTTGGCAACAACAACATTGCCTGCACGGCACAAGAAGGCACCATGAGCGCAGTCACGCCTGTTCCGGGAGGCCCAGCGGCCTCTGCTTCGCCACTCCCGCACTACACGGCCGAAGAAAAGCGCCACCGCGTCTTCGCGATCATGGCGGCCTCTTCCGGCAACCTGGTCGAGTGGTTCGACTTCTATGTGTATGCGTTCTCGGCGCTGTACTTTGCGCCGGCCTTCTTTCCCAAATCGGACCCCACCGCCCAGTTGCTGAACACCGCCGGCGTGTTCGCGGCCGGCTTCCTGATGCGGCCCATCGGCGGCTGGCTCTTCGGCCGCGTGGCCGACCGGCTGGGGCGCAAGACGTCGATGCTGATCTCGGTGACGATGATGTGCGCCGGCTCGCTCGTCATCGCGTGCCTGCCGACTCACGCGCAGATAGGCGCGTGGGCGCCCTTCCTGCTGCTGATCTGCCGCCTGTTCCAGGGGCTGTCGGTCGGCGGCGAATACGGCACCACCGCCACCTACATGAGCGAGGTGGCACTGCGCGGCCAGCGCGGCTTCTTCTCGTCATTCCAGTACGTCACGCTGATCGGCGGGCAACTGCTCGCGGTGCTGGTGATCGTGGTGCTCGAACAACTGCTGACCGAGGCCGAACTCAAGGCCTGGGGCTGGCGTGTTCCGTTCGTCATCGGCGCCATCGCAGCGGTTGTCGCGCTGCTGCTGCGCCGCACGCTGCATGAAACGCAGACCGACGAAGCCAAGAAGAACAAGGAGGCCGGCAGCATGGCCGGCCTGTTCAGGCATCACACGCCCGCCTTCCTCACGGTGCTGGGCTACACGGCCGGCGGCTCGCTGATCTTCTACACCTTCACCACGTACATGCAGAAGTACCTGGTGAACACCGTGCACCTGCCCATCAAGACCGCAAGTTATGTGATGACCGGGGCGCTGTTCGCCTACATGTGCATGCAGCCGGTGTTCGGCGCGCTGTCGGACCGCATCGGGCGGCGCAACAACATGCTGCTGTTCGGCGGACTCGGCGCGCTGACGACCGTGCCCATCCTTACCGCACTGCAGCACACGACGAGCCCGGTGATGGCTTTCGTGCTGATCATCGTGGCGCTGGCCATCGTGAGCTTCTACACGTCGATCAGCGGGATCGTGAAGGCGGAGATGTTCCCGCCTGAAGTACGGGCGCTGGGCGTAGGACTGGCCTATGCCGTGGCCAACGCGATCTTCGGCGGCTCGGCCGAATACGTGGCGCTGGGACTCAAGTCACTGGGACACGAGTCGGCGTTCTTCTGGTACGTGAGCGCGATGATGGTGATCGCGTTCCTGGTGAGCCTGCGCCTGCCGAGGCAAGCGAGCTACCTTCATCACGATCACTGAACCAACACTGGCGGCTGGCTACTCGGCTTCCAGACGCTGCGCCACTTCGTGCTTGCTCAGCCCGCGCACCGAAGCAAGGTTCTCGAGTTGCGCTGCCCTGGGCCGGGCCTTGCCCTGTTCCCAGTGGTAGATCGTCTGGCCCGACACGCCCACCAGCTTTCCATAAGACGCGGCGGAAATACCCAGCTTCGTGCGATGCGCAGCCAGGCGCCCGGCACTGAAGCGGCGCTTGGTTCCGCCTTCATCCGACTCGTCTGGTTCGCTCGCGCGTGCACTGCGGGCCGTGCCTTTGGCAACGTTGCGCAGTTCCTTCTCCAGTGAACTCACTTGGCGGCGCAATGCCGCTATGGCCGCGCGGTGATGAACCGATGCCTTCTTGAGGGTTTCCATTTCTGCGCGGACTTCCTTGCGGGCGACACGCGAGATTTCAGATTTAAGGATGGATGCAATGTTTGGCATGCCGGCATTGTGCCCAGCAAATGTAAACACGGGACAAAAATGTCAAATCTTGGATCAAATTTGAATCTTTTGATTACAAAGCGAAGATCCGCGTCATCGCGACCCACTTCTCCCCTTCAGGCGTCCAGGGCGTGGGCGCCTGGAACTTCCACATCAGTTCTTCCCACTCCCTGATCTTTGGATTGCTCCGCGTGGCAAGCGCCATGGCATCGGCGTTGTAGCAGGCATCGTCCGTCTCCATCAGCATCACCATCCGCGTACCGAGCCGGTAGATTTCCATGGCCGTTATGCCGTGCGCATTCAGGTGCTCGCGCACCTCGGGCCAGATGCTGCGGTGATAAGCCTCGTACTCGGCGATCAATGCGGGGTCGTCTTTCAAATCGAGAGTCAGGAAATGGCGCATGGCTTGTTCCGATCAAAGCAGGGAATCAATCAGGTCAGCGCCCGATCCAGATGCGTATATCCGCCGTCCACAAACACCCATTGCCCGGTGGTGTGCGCGGCACGCTCCGACAACAGGAACACGACGTTGTCCGCAACCTCCTGTGGAGTCGTCATGCGGCGGCCAAGCGGGATCTTGTCGGTGATCTCCGCGAGCTTGCGATCAGGCTCGTCGAACGCGGAAATCCAGCGCTGGTACAGCGGCGTCATCACCTCGGCCGGGATCACCGCGTTCACGCGAACGCCGTCCTCCAGCAATGAAGCAGCCCACTCACGCGTCAGCGACAGTTGCCCGCCCTTGGCGGCGGTGTAGCCGCTGGTGTTGCCCTGCCCCGTTATTGCCGTCTTCGACGAGATGTTCACGATCGCGCCGCGGCTGGCCTTCAGGTGCGGCAGGCAGTAATGCGCCATCACGTAGCAGTGGACGAGATTGCGTTCGAGTGAACGTACGAAGGCCTCGCGTCCCGCCTCCAGCCCCACGCTGTCGTTCACGCCCGCGTTGTTGACCAGGCCATCGATGCGACCGAACTCGGCGGCGGTATCGGCAATGGCCTTGGCACAAGCGGTTTCTTCCATCAGCTCGAACTGGAAGAACCGCGCACGCGGCTGCAGCGAACGCAATGCCTCTTCAAAAGGCGCTTCGAGCGGATTCTTCCCGCAGATCACAGGCACCGCGCCCTCCTGTGCCAGCGTCATCGAAATGGCCGCGCCGATTCCGCTGCCGCCACCGGTAACGATCACCACCTTGTCCTTCAGATTCAGGTCCATGCTGTGCGATGCCTTTCCTTATCCACGAAAGCGGTATTTCTCCAGCGACTCCGGCTTCATCGTGATCGAGAAGCCCGCGCCCTTCGGCGGCATGTAGGCCGCATTGCGAATCTCGCAGGGCTCGACGAAGTGCTCGTGCAGGTGGTCGACATACTCGACCACGCGGCCTTCGCGCGTGCCCGAGATGCAGAGGTAGTCGATCATCGACAGGTGCTGCACGTACTCGCACAGCCCCACGCCCCCTGCATGCGGGCACACGGGCAGTTTGTACTTCGCGGCCATCAGCATCACTGCAAGAATCTCGTTCACGCCGCCTAGCCTGCACGCGTCGATCTGCACCACGTCGATGCCGCCGCGCATGATGAACTGCTTGAACATGATGCGGTTCTGGCACATCTCGCCCGTGGCCACTTTCACCGGTGCGATGCCCTCGCGAATCTTGCGGTGGCCTTCCACGTCGTCGGGGCTGGTGGGTTCCTCGATGAACCACGGCTTGGCAAACGCCAGCTGGCGCACCCAGTCGATGGCCTGGCCGACTTCCCACACCTGGTTGGCGTCGATCATCAGGTGCCGGTCGGGCCCGAGCACCTCGCGCGCCACGCGCAGGCGGCGGATGTCGTCCTGCAGGTCGCGCCCCACCTTCAGCTTGATGTGGTTGAAGCCCGCATCCACAGCCTCTTGCGCGAGGCGCCGCAGCTTCTCGTCGGAGTAGCCCAGCCAGCCGGCCGATGTGGTGTAGCAGGGGTAGCCCTCGGCCTGCAGCGTGGCGATGCGTTCGGCCTTGCCAACGGCCGCCGCGCGCAGCAGGGCCAGTGCCTCGTCCGGCGCGATGCAGTCGGTGATGTAGCGAAAGTCGATGCATCGCACCAGTTCCTCGGGGCTCATGTCGGCTACCAGCTGCCACACGGGCTTGCCTTCGGACTTGGCCCACAGGTCCCACATCGCGTTGACCACCGCGCCGGTCGCAAGATGAATCGCGCCCTTGTCGGGGCCGATCCAGCGCAGCTGGCTGTCCGATGTCACATGCCGCCAGAAGCGGCCCATGTCCTCGGCCACCCATGCCAGGTCGAGCCCCACGACCAGATGCCGCATCGCCTCGATGGCCGCGCAGCAGATCTCGTTGCCGCGGCCGATGGTGAAGGTGAGGCCGTGGCCTTCGAGCCCCGGCTGGTCGGTTTCGAGCACGACGTACGCCGCCGAATAGTCGGGGTCGGGGTTCATCGCATCGGAGCCGTCCAGATGCTGCGAGGTGGGAAAGCGCACGTCGAGCACGCGCATGGATCGGACGATGGTCATGGGACTTTGCGGGCGAGCGATCAGTCGTACAGCACCGCTGCGATCTTCGGATCGGCGATGTTGGTCTTGTCGTACCAGAAGAACCCGGTGTCGACCACCTTCGGCAGCTTCTCGCCCTTGATGGCCTTCACGGCCATCTCGACGGTCTTGTAGCCCATGCCCACGGGGTTCTGCGTGATGGCGCCGGCCATGCTGCCGTCCATGATGGCGTTCTTCTGCTGCTTGCCGGAGTCGTAGCCGATGATCACGACCTTGCCATTGCGCTTCATCTCCTTCACGCCGTTGACCACGCCGATGGCAGAGCCTTCATTGGCGCCGAAGATGCCCTTGAGGTTGGGCGAGGCTTGCAATATCGACTTGGTGATCTCGGTCGACTTCAACTGGTCGCCGCCGCCGTACTGCACGCTCACGATCTTGATGTTCGGGTAGGTCGACTTGATGCGGTTCACGAAGCCGTCGCGCCGGTCGACGCCCGTGCGGCTGGTCTGGTCGTGCACCACCAGCGCGACTTCGCCGCTCTTGCCGATCAGCTCGGCCATCTTGTCGGCTGCGAGCGCGGCGGCAGCCTTGTTGTCGGTGGTCGTGGTGGTCACGGGAATGTCGCTGTCCACGCCCGAGTCGAATGCCACCACCGGAATCTTCGCGGCCTGCGCTTTCTTCAGCAGCGGAATGGCCGCCTGGCTGTCGAGCGCGGCAAAGCCGATGGCCTGCGGCTTCTTGGCAAGCGCGGCAGAAAGCATGTCGATCTGCTTGTCGACCATGGCCTCGGTCTCGGGGCCTTCGAAAGTGACCTTGACCTTGTAGTCTTTCGCGGCCTGCTCGGCGCCCGACTTCACGGCCTGCCAGAACTGGTGCTGGAAGCCCTTCGACACGAGCGGGATGTAGACCTCTTGCGTCTGCGCCTGCGCGATGCCGGCAAGGCCGATGAGCGCCGCGCCCAGCGTGCACGCAACGGCTGTTCTTCTCTGGATCATGCGAAGTCTCCTGTGGTTGTAGAACGAAACGAAAGCGAGGGGAATCAATGCGTCTTGCTGCCGCGGCGGCGCAGGATGTCGGCGTACACGGCCAGGATGATGATCACGCCCGTGACCACCGTCTGCCACTCCTGCGCGACCGAAAGAATGCGCAGGCCGTTGGTGAGCACGCTCATGATGAAGGCGCCGATGATCGTGCCGACGATGGTGCCGGTGCCGCCGCTGAGCGACGTGCCGCCGATGACCACGGCCGCAATCGCGTCGAGTTCGTAGCCCTGCCCCAGCGCGGGCTGCGCCGAGTTCAGGCGCGAGGCAATCAACAGCCCCGCAATGCCGCAGATGCCACCGCTCACCGTGTACACCACGATCTTCCAGAAGTCGGTGTTCACGCCCGACAGGCGCACCGCTTCTTCATTGCTGCCGAGCGCGAAGGTGTAGCGGCCCAGGATGGTCTTGTTGAGCACGATGCTCGCGGCCACCGCCACCAGGAACAGGATCAGCACCGCATTTGGAATCGGCAGCGCCGGAATGAAGTAGCCGATGAGCGAGTCTTGCGAGATCGCCGGAAAGTCCGGCGTGTCGTTGAAGTAGATCGGCTTGGTACCCGAGATCACCAATGACAAGCCCTTGAGCAGCATCATCATGCCCAGCGTCGCGATGAAGGGCGGTATCTTGAGCTTGGCGATCAGCACGCCAGAGACAAAGCCTGCCAGCGCGCCGAAGAGAATCGCGGCCGCAATGCCGAGTGCGAGCGGCATGCCCATGTAGGTGAGCACCACGCCGGCCATGACGGCGCAGAAGGTCATCAGCGTGCCAACCGACAGATCGATGCCCGCGGTGATGATGACGAAGGTGCAGGCAATGGCCAGCACGCCGTTCACCGCTGTCGACTGCAGGATGCTCACGAGGTTGTCGGCCTGCAGAAACTGCGGCGACGCGACGCTGAAGAACACCATCAGCGCGACGAGGCTGGCAAAGGCCAGCAGCTTCTGCCTGGTGGCGGGGCGGAAGAGCCGTGCCCTCAGCGAGAAGCCGGGCGTGACAGCAGTGGTGGCGGTGGGGGTCGTCAAAGGGTGTCTCCAATCGTCATGCGGTGGCGGCAGCAGCAGCGGTGGTTTCACGCCGGGTGGCGAGCTGCATGATCTTTTCCTGCGAGGCTTCGCGCGCCGGCAGCTCGCCGGTGATGCGGCCTTCGCACATCACGAGCACGCGGTGGCTCATGCGCAATATCTCGGGCAGCTCCGAAGAGATGATCACGATGGCCTTGCCCTGCGCGGCAAGCTCGTTGAGCAGGCGGTATATCTCGGCCTTGGCGCCCACGTCGATGCCGCGCGTGGGCTCGTCGAAGAAGAGCACGCCGCAGTCGCGCAGCAGCCACTTAGCGATCACGATCTTCTGCTGGTTGCCGCCCGACAGCAGCCGCACCTGCTGGCGCACCGAAGGCGTCTTGATGCTGAGCTGCTTCACGTAGCGCTCGCCGGCCGCCTCGATGGCGCCCTGGTCGATGAACAGGCCCATCGACAGGAACTTCTTCATGCTCGGCAGCGCGATGTTGGTTTCCACGTCCATGCCGGTGGCCAGACCGAAGTGCTTGCGGTCTTCCGACAGATAGCCGATGCCGTGGGCCACCGCGTCCTCGGGCGACTTGATCGACACCTTCTTGCCGTGCACGAAGACCTCGCCCGCGTCGATACGGTCGGCGCCGAACACGGCGCGCGCCAGCTCGGTGCGGCCCGCGCCCATCAGGCCCGCAAAGCCGAGGATCTCGCCGCGGCGCAGCATGAAGCTCGCGTTGCGCACCATCGTTCCTCGGCAGATGCCCCTGGCCTCGAGCACGATCTCGTTGCCCGAGGTGTCGGGCATGTCGGTTTCCACTTCCGCGAGCTGGCGGCCCACCATCATGGCGATGAGCGAATCCATCGGCGTTTCGGCCATCGGCACGGTGGCGATGTACTGGCCGTCGCGCATCACGGTCACGCGGTCGGCGATGCGCTTGAGCTCGTCCATCTTGTGCGAGATGTAGACGATGGCCACGCCCCGCGACTTCAGCCGCCCGATGATGCGGAACAGGTCGGCCACCTCTTCGTTGTTCAGCGCGGCGGTGGGCTCGTCCATGATGAGCACGCGTGAGTCGAACGACAGCGCCTTGGCGATCTCCACCATCTGCTGCTTGGCCACCGTGAGCTCGCCGACCGGCGTGCGCGGGTCGAGCCGCAGGTTCATGCGCTCGAAGATGCGTTGCGTCTCGGCGCACATGGCCTCTTCGTCGATGAAGAGGCCGAAGCGCCCGCGCGGCTCGCGGCCGATGAAGATGTTCTGCGCGGCGCTCAGGTGGTTCATCAGGTTGAGCTCCTGATGGATGATGCCGATGCCCAGGGCCTGCGCAGCGCGCGGGCTCGCGATGTCCACTGGCTGGCCGTCGAGCAGCACTTCGCCGGAGTCCTTGCGGTACACGCCCGCCAGCACCTTCATCAGCGTGGACTTGCCCGCGCCGTTCTCGCCCATGAGCGCATGCACCTCGCCGGGCAGCAGATCGAACTGCGCCTTGTCGAGCGCGCGCACGCCGGCGAAAGACTTGCTCAGGTCGCGAAGGGTGACGATGGGTTGCGTCATGAACTTTCCCTGTCAGTGCAACGGCAGGTCGTAGAAGCGCTGCGCGGTGCCGTGCCACACGCTGGCCTGCTCGCTCGGCGAAAGGCTGCCGATGCAGGCCTCGCTCACTGCGACCCAGCCCGCGTAGTCGCCGGCCAGCGTGAGCACGGGCCAGTCGCTGCCCCACATCAGGCGATCGGGCCCGAACACGTCGAGCAGGTGCTCCCACACCGGGCGCACGGCGTGCACCGCCGCATTGACGTCGCCGTGCGTGAATGGCGGAGCCTCACCCCACAGCCCCGAGAACTTGCAGCACACCTGCGGCAGTGCCGCGACCGCCGCAATGCTCTTGCGCCATCGCTCGAAGTCTTCGCTGCCGTGCGCGCCGACGGGTGGCTTGGCCCCATGGTCGACCACCACCGGCAGCTCCGGCCATTGCTTCAGGAAGCGCAGCAGCGGCGGCAAGTGCCGTTGCTTCACCAGCGCATCGAAGCGCAGGCCGAGTCGCAGCAAGGTGCGCAGCGCATCAGGACGCGGCCGGTGCGCGATCCAGTCGTCGTCGGGCAGGTCCTGCAGCATCGGCCGCACGCCCTTGAACCTGGGGTGCCGCGCCATCCGCTCCAGCGAGGCGACGGCGCCGGGCCGGCTCAGGTCGACCCAGCCGACCACGCCGCCGATGACGTCGTGCGCCGTGGCCAGGTCGAGCATGAAGTCGGTTTCGGCCTTCGATTCGGCAGCCTGCACCAGCACGGTCCGGCCCACGCCGTGCGCCTGCAGCAGCGGCGCGAGGTCTTCGGGCAGGAAGTCGCGCACCAGCGGGGCCAGCGTCGGCACGCTCGCGCTCAACCACGTGTAGTCGCCGCGTGCGGGCCGCCAGAAATGCTGGTGCGAGTCGATGCGCTGGATCATGTCGGGTCGCGGGCAGCGGTATGCTGCCGAACGCCTTGCCTCTCTAGTCCATGTGTGAACAGAGTATTTACATACGAACTTTTAGCGTCAAGCGCACTTCATGGGTGCTTACCCGTAGAACGAAACTTGCAAAAAGCAATGTCTGCTGTTGAAATTCACCAGTGAACAAATCGATTCAAACCGACATCCTGAGCAAGCCCGCCGAAGACCCTGAGCGCTACCGCGCGCCCGCGCTCGACAAGGGCCTGGACATCCTCGAACTGCTGGCCGACCAGCCTGAGGGCCTGACGCGCGGCGAGATCGTGAAGGCGCTCGACCGTGGCCCGAGCGAGATCTACCGCATGCTCGAACGGCTGGTGGCGCGGCAGTACGTGCTGCGTTCGCTCGCGGGCGACCGCTACAGCCTGAGCCTGAAGATGTTCGACCTGGCGCACCGCTACCCGCCGAACCACCGGCTGGTCACGCAGGCGCTTCCGGTGATGGACCGCTACGTAAAGGAGGCCGAGCAGTCGTGCCACCTGGGCGTGTACGACCGGGGCAACGTTCAGATCGTGGCGCAGGTCAACAGCCCGGCGGCGAGCAACATGACAGTGCGGCCCGGCACACGCGTGAACCTGCTCGACACCGGCTCGGGCCAGGTGCTGCTGGCCTGCGAATCGGACGAGCGGCGCAAGCAGATGGTGGCCGAGCACGTGGCGCTCGACGGCGAGGTGCAGATACCGCCCGACGAGCTGGAGCACATGCTCGAAGCCGTGCGCGCCACGGGCTACCGGCAGCGCGAGAGCATGCAGTACTTCGGCGTGATCGACATCTCGTGCCCCATCCTCGGCCCGCACGGGCATGCGCTGGCGGTGCTCACCACGCCGTACATCCGGCGCATCGACCGCCATACCATTCCGTCGCTGGACCGCGCGCGCGAACTGATGCTGCAGGCTGCGCGCGACCTCTCGCTGCTCGCGAACGCCTAGTTCCCGGGAGGCTTGGGCGCCTTCTTCTTTCGCCCCCCGATGGCCCCGGACGCCGCAGCCCCGAGGATGCGGCAAAAGGTGGGGCATTCCATGTGACTGGGCGCGCGGCACACAGCAGCGTGCCGCAGGCCGTCGCGCATGGCGCTCAGGCTGCGGATCGTCCTGTCGAGTTCTTCCGCCTTGGCTGTGAGCATCAACCGGTCGATGCGCGGCTGCCCGTTGGGCCCGAACATGCGCGCGATCTCGTCCAGAGAGAAGCCGGCGGCGCGCCCCAGTGCAATGAGTGCGAGCCGCTCCAGCACGCCGGCATCGAACAGGCGACGCAGGCCTTGCCGCCCGGTCGAGGCGATCAGCCCCTTCTCGTCGTAATAGCGCAGCGTCGAGGCGGGCACGCCGGAGCGCTGCGCAACCTCGCCGATATCCAGATGTTTCATTACCCTCTTGACCTCAAGCCGACTTGAACTTGCATAGTGCGTTTTCCGCCTCATGAAGGCAAGCCAAAGGAAACGACCATGGACGACACCAACCCGCAGGCCGGCGACGAACAGGCAAGGCTCTGGAACGGCTCGGCCGGACGCGCCTGGGTCGACACGCAGGCAACGCTCGACCGCCTGTTCCAGCCCTTCGAAGACCTGCTCGTCGAGGCTGCGTCCGCCCGACCGGGAAGCTGCGTGCTCGACGTGGGCTGCGGCACCGGCAGCACCACGCTCGCATTCGCACGGCTGCATGGCGCCGAAGCAGGCTGCGTCGGCATCGACATCTCGGAGCCGATGATTGCCGTCGCCCGCAGCCGCGCCGAACGCGAAGGCTCGCCGGCAAGCTTCATCTGTGCCAACGCGCAGACCCACGCCTTCGAGCCCGCGAGCTTCGACAGCATCATGTCGCGCTTCGGCGTGATGTTCTTCGACGACCCCGCGCGGGCCTTTGCCAACCTGCGGACTGTCGCAAGGGACAACGCCGAGCTGCGCTTCATCGCCTGGCGCAGTGCGGCAGAAAACCCGTTCATGACCACCGCCGAGCGCGCCGCCGCGCCGCTGCTGCCGAACCTCCCCGCCCGCCGGCCGGATGCACCGGGCCAGTTCGCCTTCGGCGACAAGCGCCGGGTCCACGCCATCCTCGAAGAGAGCGGCTGGGCCGGCATCGAAATCCAGCCCATCGACGTGCCCTGCACCATGCACGAGAAAGAACTGCTCGGCTACCTGAGCCGGCTCGGCCCTGTCGGCAATGTGCTTCAGCAGGCGGACGAGCACATGCGTGCACAGGTAATCGACACGGTGCGTGCCGCCTTCGAGCCTTTTGTGCATGGCGACGAAGTGCGCCTGACCGCAGCCTGCTGGATGGTCGTTGCACGCGCACCTTGAAAGCACCGGAGCGCGCCGCACGAACTCCTGCAAGCCTTGCACACGTATCGCCTCCCTTACACTGCCCTTCATGAGTACGCAGGGCTCACCCTCATCCGCGCCAGGCAACACGATCACGGGCGCAGATGCACCGCCTGGCCCCGGCGACTCCCATGCCCAGCTGGTTCGCGAACGCCTGTTGCGCCGCATGTTCGTGATGGGCCCGCCCACGGTGCTCACAGCGCTGGCCGCGGTCATCGCGATGGCCGGCGTGTTCTTCTGGATGACGCGCGGCCTCGGCGCATTGATATGGGGCTTCGTGATCTGCGCGCTGCTCGGCCTGAGGCTGGTGTTCATGCGCTGGAACGCGCGTCTGTACCCGGAGCCCGAGTTCACCTTGCGCCAGCCCGATGGCGCGTGGCGTTTCATGTGCCCGCTGGGTGCCTACATGTCCATGTGGACACTGGCGCCCTGGGCGCTGATGCCGCCGGGTACGGAATCGCCCATGCGAATCTTGATACTGCTGCTGGGCATGTTCGCCGTGCTGATGGGCTCGGTGCCGGTGATCGCCACATGGCGCGCCATGGTGCCTGTGGTCACCATTCCGCTCACGCTGGGCGTGGTGACGCGCTTCGCGTGGATGGGCGGCACGGACGGCTGGTTCACCTGCGTGGTCGGCCTGCTGTTCGGCGGCTCGATGGCGCGCTACGCACTGTCGCAGCACCAGCTCATCCGGCGCAGCCTGTCTGACCAGATCGACAAGGAACTGCTGAGCGAACAGCTGCTGCGCCAGTCGTTCGAGCTGCAGCGGCTCAACCGCGAGCGCAGCCGGTTTTTCGCGTCGGCCAGCCATGACCTGCGCCAACCCGTGCATGCACTGGCGCTGTTCTCGCGCTCGCTGGAGCGCGACCTCGCGGACCACCCGCTTGCCCCCGTGGCCGGCCGCGTCGTGCAGGCGACCGACGCAGTGAGCGGCCTGCTCAACGCGATGCTGGACATCTCCAAGATCGATGCGGGCACGGTGGTGCCCCAGCCCATGGAGATCGCCGTGGACCCGCTGTTCCTGCGGCTGTCGCAACTCTTCGAGCCGCGTGCCCAGCAGGCGGGGCTCTCGCTGCGGTTCCATACCGGGCCCGAATGGCTGAAAACCGATGCCGACCTGCTGCTGCGCGTGCTGAACAATTTCGTCGACAACGCCCTCAAGTACACACGGCGCGGCGGCATTCTTGTGAGCGCGCGACCACGCGGCGACCGTTTGCGCCTGGCCGTGTGGGACACGGGCCTGGGTATCGCACCCGAGCATCTGCCTCATGTGTTCGACGAGTTCTACCAGGTCGACAACCCGCAACGTGATGTCGCGCGTGGCCTGGGCATCGGGCTGGCCATCGTCAAGCGCCTGGTCGACCTGCTCGGCGGTGAAGTCGGCGTGCGTTCCCGGCAGGACCATGGCAGCGTGTTCTGGGTCGACCTGCCGCGCCGACCACCGGCACCGGCAGCCCCGGCCCTCGCGCCCACGGCTACGCCCGCTCCCGCCTCGATCGACACCACGGAGCTACCGCTGGTGCCGCCACGCGTGCTGCTGCTCGACGACGAGCAACCTGTGGGTGAGGCGGTGCGCATGTGGCTGGCCCCCTATTGCGAGCGCATCGAAATCACCACCCGGCTGTCCGATGCCTGCGCACAGGTGCGGGCAACGCCGGAAGACTTCGACGCTTTCATCGTCGACTTTCGGCTTGCTGACCCGCAGGACGGCATCCAGGCGACCGCGGAACTGCGCCAGCTTGCCGGCCGTCGCGTGCCCACGATCCTGGTCACGGGCGATACCGACCCCGAGCGTGTGCGTGCCGCTTACGCCAGCGATCTGGTCGTGATGTTCAAGCCGGTTCAGCCGGAGGTGCTGCTGCGCACCCTGCACCAGATCATCCGCAGCGAGGAAAGAGAGCCAGCCCTCAGTCCGCGTAGACGCCAGCCGCCTTGATCACAGGCGTCCACTTGGCAATCTCATCGATCACGAACTTCTTGTGACCCGCCGGCTCGATGCGGCCATCGGTAGCCACCACGGCGCCCAGCAGCTCTTCACGATGGATGAAGTCCGGGTCTTTCAGCGCAACCTTCAGCGCGTCATTCAGCTTCTTCAGCACCGGCGCAGGCGTGCCCTTCGGCGCATAGAGACCGTGCCAGATGGTGACCTGGAAGTTCTTCAGCCCGGCTTCGTCGAGCGTCGGCAAATCTTTCAGCATCGGCAGCGCAAGCCGCTTCGATGTGGTGACGGCAAAGGCCTTCACCTTGCCGGCCTGGATCTGCGGCGTGGTGTTGGTGGTCTGGTCGCACAGCAGGTCGATCTGGCCGCCGATCAGGTCGGTGATGGCCGGGGCGGTGCCCTTGTAGGGCACGGGCGTCATCTCGGTCTTGGTGGCGCTCTGGTACAGCAGGCCGCACAGGTGCGAGGCCGAGCCCACGCCCGCGTTGCCGATGTTGATCTTGCCCTTGTTGGCGGCGATCCAGGTGCTCAGCTCCTTGTAGTTGCTGGCGGGAATGCTGGGCTTGGAGATGAGCGTCATCGGCACGTCGTTGACGATGCCCAGGTATTCGAAGTCGGTCTCGACCTTGAACGGCACGTTGCGCACCAGGCTCGGCACGGTGGCCATCGCGATGTGGTTCAGCAGCAGCGTGTAGCCGTCGGGCGCGGCGCGCGCCACCTTGGCCGCGCCGATGGAGCTGCCGGCGCCGGGCACGTTGTCGATGATGACGGTGTTGCCGCCGAGCGGCTTGCGCAACGCCTCGGCGAGGTCGCGCGCCACGCGGTCGGTCGGGCCGCCGGCCGCGAAGGGCACGACGATGGTGACGGGCTTGCTGCCCGGAAAGTCCTGCGCGTGGGCAGCGACGGCGGCAGCGGCGATCGCCGCGAGGGCGAACAGTTTCTTCATGGAGTCTCCGGGACGTTGGAAAAAAATGGATGAAAAAAGTAGATCAGGGCGCGCGTGACGGCACGCGGCTTTCGAGCGCGGGCGGCTGCCACGTGGGCTGGATGTGGCAGCCGTTCTTGCCGTCGGCATCGTAGCGAGGCATCAGCGACTTGCAGCGCTGCGCGAGGCTTTCGGGCGTGGGCTTCTCGCCCTTGTCGATCCAGTCGAGCAGCGCGGCAAAGAGCGCGGGGTATTCCGAATCGCTGAGGTAGCTGTGCTCGCGCTCGTTGCTGAAGCTCTGCACCAGCAGGTCGCCGGTGCCTGCCGCATCGCGGATGCGGCGATAGGAATTTTCCAGCTCGACGAAAGCGGTCGGGTCGTCGATGGCATGCAGGCCCACCGTGGGCAGCGCGGTGCGGCCGGTGGGCTGGCTGTCGGCCGCCAGTGCACCCTTGGCCTGCGGGTCGGCCGCGTAGCGCGCCACGCCGGCATTGAGCGCCGCGTCGTCGGCCGAGCCGCTGTAGACCACGCCGATGTTGCCGAAGGGGTTGCGGCCGTTCAGCCGTTTCTGCACCAGGTCCTGGAACAGCCAGGTCGCCCATGTGAGGTGCCCCACCAACGAGCGCTCCTGGATCTTCACGACCGAAAGAATGGTCTTCAGTTTCGCCGCCTGCTCCGGCGTGCGCTGCGCGGCGGGCAGGCCGACGCCGGTGCACTCCTGCACGCGCGCGGCGAGGTCGGCGCGTGTGAGCTTCGAGTCCATCGGCAGGCCCATCCACAGCGGGTACTGCGGCTCGTCGGGGCGCGGGTGGTTGCGGCAGACGTACTGGTACACCACGCGCAGGTCGAGCCGGAAGTCGTAGGCGCTGTTGCCGCCGCCGAGCACGCCGCTGGTCAGCAGCAGGCCGTCGTACGGGCTCTTCGCGCCGCCGGCCGGCGCATACAGCTCGGCCGCTTTCGCCGCCACGCCGGCGCCGTAGCTCTGCCCGTGCAGCAGCGTGCGGCGCGGCTGGCCGAAGTGGCTCACGAAGATCTGGCGCAGGCGCTCGGTGTCTTCGGCCGACATGGTCACGCCGTAGCCGCCGCGCCGGTAGGTGGAACCGGCCCAGGCGTAGCCGGCCTTCACGGTGACGGCCCAGCGCTTGAGGTCTTCCGCGCTGCGCTCGAGCTTGGGCGGTCCGGTCTCGGGGCCGCCGTGGGCGTGCATGACGAGCACGCCGCGGTTCCAGTCCTTCGGAATGGCGATCCAGTAGAGGGCACCCGTGCCGTCCTCACCGGTGTAGCAGCGCGCGGCCTCGGGCACCGGCGCGGGGCAGGTGGCGGCCTTGGGTACGGTCGCCGCCGCATGCGCAGACAACATCGGCGCAGCGCCGATCAGTGCGAATGCCGCGAGGCTGGACAGTCGTTTTTTCAATGGCGTACTCCGAATTCGAGCGCCGCGTTCGCTCCCGGGTCGGAGACGAAGGCGAGAACGCCGCTGTTGAAGATGAAATTGCCCGGTCGGCCCGCATCGGCCTGCACCACGCCCAGCACGGGCGCGTCGTAGCTCAGCACCGCGGCAGCACCCGCCAGATTGAAACCGTTGCCGGCCACCGTGGCATCGTGGTTCTCGCCCTTGACACTGACCAGCGCATAGCTCCCGTCGGCCGTGCCGGGCGTCAGGCTCTGCTGCAGGCCGAACACACGCAGCCCCGCATTCGCGGCCGACTCGCGCACCAGGTGCACCGGCACGGCGACGCCGTTGACCAGGCCGATCACCATCGAGCCGGTGAGCGTGCCGCCGGTGGTCACGGCGCTGCCCGTGGGCGAGGTGGTGAACAGGTCGAACGAGGCGCGCGTGGTGTTGTAGGCGACGTAGCCCTTCTCGGTCTGCGTGCAGTTGGCGTCGTAGATCATGAAGCCGCCCGACACCGGGTCGCGGCAGTACTGGAAGGTGCCCGCATTGCGCAGCCGCACGGCCAGCGACTGCGCGCTGGTGCCGCCCGTGCCCTGCTGCACGCCCACCGCGTTGAAGATGTTCGCCACCGACTTGAAGTCGCCCGACACCGGCGCCGCCGCGAAGGTGTTCTGGAACGCCACCAGGGGCGCAAAGCCGCCGCCGCTGGGCGCGTTCACGCCGCCCGACACCACGCCGCCGGGCCCGAAGCTGAACACCGCGCCGCTCTCGGCGCTCGAATAGCTGCAGTTGCCCTCGGCAATGAGCGAGCCGGTGCGTTGCGTGCCCACGGTGCGCTGCAGGCTGGCATCGATGGTCACGGTGTAGGTCATGGCGGCGGGGTCGATCTGCACGCGCAGCTCTTCGCCGAAGCTGTTGCCGCCCTTGTAGCTGGTGACGGAGGCGGGCAGGTTCGGGCAGGCCAGCGGGTCGCCGACCTCGGTCACGCAGCTGTAGTTGACGGCCGCGTCCAGGCTGCCGCTGCCGCGGTACTTGGGCCATGCCGGAAACCGGCACAGAGGGCGCGTGCGGCCATAGGTGCCGGCCACCGCGTCGGCCGCGATGCCGGTGGCGGGCGCGAGGCCGCCTTCCACCCAGCCTTCGAGCGCGGCGAGCGAGTCCCAGTTGGGAATGAAGCTGCCGGTGCCGTGGCCCATGCCGGGCACGGTGTAGAAGCGCATGCCCTGGTCGACCGCCGCCTGGCCCAGCGTGGCGACGACCTGCTTGTAGTAGTCGATGGTCGAGTTGTTGCTGATCACCTCGTCGGCCAGCCCGTGCAGCATGATGAGCCGGCCGCCATGGCCGAAGAACGGCGCCAGGTTGGGGTTGGTCGCGTCCGTGAGGTTCGATACCGCTGTCACTCGCGCGGTGTAGGCGCCCGGGTCGAGTGGGTCGAAGGTGAGCGAATCGAAGGCGTCGATGCGCGTGACGAAGTACTTCACCCACTGGTCGCCGGTGACGTACATGTTGGCGTCCAGCGAGGTCGCCGGGTTGCCCGGCACGGCGCGCGTGCCGAGGTCGCGCGTGGTGTACGGGCCGGCCACCAGCGTGCCTTCGAGGATGTTGTAGCCGCCCGCGCGCTTCACGCCGTTGGCCAGCGAGTAGGTCGTGAAGTCCAGCGGGTTCTCGATGGCGCGCACGGTGTCGAGCTGCGCGTCCGACAGGCAGGTGTTGCCCGTGTCCGTGCCGCCGGGGCAGCGCAGCGAGGCCAGGATCTGCGTGTTCAGCAGGCGGCAGCTCTCCACATTGCTGATGAGGTTGTCGGCTGCGCCGTCGAGCTTGTCGCAGGCGTTCATCACGGTCTTCTGCACCAGCAGCGTCTTGGTCAGGTTCATCCAGCCCGCGCCGCCGTTGCGGTACAGGGCGCGGCCCACGGCCACGTTCGACAGGCGCGTGCCGGTGTAGTTGAGCGCGGGCTCGTTGGCGATCACGCCGTCGTAGTCCAGCGGCCAGCGCTGGATGTAGCTCAGCGCGTCGCGCCCGCCGGTCGAGGTGCCGAGAAAGTAGGCGTGCTTGGGCGCCATGCCGTAGCGCGCGAGCACCAGCGCCTGCGCCACGTCGCGCGTCTTCTTGAGCGAGAGGCCGCCGTAGTTGGCAAGCTGCTCGTCGTTGGCCGCGAACTTGCCGTCGGTGATGCTGCCCGACTGGTGGCCCGAGTCGTCGCCGTAGGTGGCGTAGCCCAGCGCCAGCGGCGCGGGCTTGTCGGCGGGGCCGAAGCGGATGACCTCGGTGCCGTCGATGAGCACGCCGTCGAAGCCGCCGCCGCCGAAGTGGATGGTCTTCTGGTTCCACTTCTCGGGCAGGTTCACCGCGAAGTTGATGACCTGCGAAGCGGGGTCCACCGGCTGGATGGTGCCGCGCACGCGGCAGTAGTCGCCGAGCGTGTTGCCCACGTCGCCCGCGGCCACGGGCGTGGCACTGGTGACGGTGGCGCCTTGCGTGGGCAGACTGATGAGCGAGGCAGGCAGGCTCTTGCCCGACAGGTCGGCACACGAGACAACCGGCTGCACGGGCGGGGGCGGCGGGTTGTCGGGCGGGCCGTCCGGCGGGTTGTCGGCGGGCGGGTTATTGCCGTCGCTGGCGGGCGGGGTTGTGGGCAGGATCGGGAGGAAGCCGGCACCGCCGCCTCCCCCACCGCCGCCACCACAGGCGGCAAGGATCAGCGCAATACCGATCGCGGAAACGACGGCACGAAACATCGAGGCGGGGCGCGTTTTGCGCATGGATTTGTCTCCGGCATGCGGCCTCGGTGGGCCGCTTTTTGAATAGGCGGCCGGACGATAGATTCGGGGTGACTTAGGGTCAAATAAAATAACAAGGCACTCTTCATACGAAAAAAATATGGACATACGGGCACTGCGCTACTTCGCCGCCGTCGCGGAGACCGGCCACATGACACGCGCGGCCGAGCAACTGGGCATCCAGCAGCCGCCGCTCAGCCAGCAGATCAAGGCGCTGGAACGCGAGCTGGGTGTGCTGCTGTTTCGCCGCCATCCGCGCGGCGTGGCCCTCACCGACGCGGGCCGGCTCTTTCAGACCGAGGCGCTGCGCATGCTGCAGGACATGGACGCCATGAAACAGCGCATGGTGCGTGTAGCCAAGGGCCAGGCCGGCACGCTCGCAGTCGGCTTCACCAGCTCGGCCGCGGCGCACCGCTTCATGCCCGAGGCGCTGCGCGAGTTCCGCCGGGCGTACCCGGCGGTGGAGCTTCAGCTGCGCGAAGACAACGCCGCCGAACTCACCGAGGCGCTGGCCGCGGGCCGACTGCACTGCGGCCTGCTGCGCGTGCCGGTCGCGCGGCCCGAGGGGCTGGTGTTCGAGACGCTGCTGCGCGAGCCAGTGCTCGTTGCCATGCCCAGCGACCATCGCTTTGCCCTCGGCCGCAACAAGGCCTCGCGCCCGCTGCCGCTCGCGAAGCTGTGCGAGGAAGGCATCATCCTCGTGCGCCGCCCCGGCGCGCCCGGCCTCTATGCCGACCTGCTAGCGCTGTGCCACGCCAAGGGCCTGCGCCCGCGCGTGGTGGCCGAAGTCGATCGCATGATGACCAACCTGAACCTAGTGGCTGCCGGTGTCGGCCTGTCGGTGGTGCCGGCCTCGATGACCGGCGTGCACGCGCATGCCATCGCCTATGCGCGGCTGGCCGATGGCGGCCAGCTCGATGCGCCGCTCACGCTGGTGTCGCGCGTCGAGGAAGACAACCTGCCCGCGCAGCATTTCGCGGAGCTGCTGCGCAGGTTGGCTGTCGAAAATCCGGGGTCATGAGCTTGCTGCGGCGTCGTCATTTCATCCAGCGCGCGGGCGGCGCGCTCGCGGCGGCGATGTGCGCACTGCCGGAGGTGTCGCATGCCGCGCCATGGCCAAGCCGCCCGGTGCGCCTGATCGTGGTCTACCCGCCCGGCGGGGTGAGCGACGGCATGGCACGCGTGCTGGCGGAGCCTCTGGCGCAGTCGCTGGGCGTGCCGGTGCTGATCGAAAACCGTCCCGGTGCGGGCGGCAGTCTCGGCATGGATGCGCTCGCGCGCGCAACGCCCGACGGCTGCACACTGGCCTTCTCCGCCATCAGCCCGCTCACGCTGCACCCGCTGCTGGCGCGCGTGCCCTACGACCCGCAGCGTGCCTTCGTGCCCGTAGCCAGCGTGATGCGCACGCCGGTGCTTGTGGTGGGCACGCCGGCCTTCACAGGGCACGGCTTCGGCGAGCTGATCGCGCAGGCGCGCAGGCAACCGGGCGAGGTGCGCTGGGCCACCTCGGGCGTGGCGACCATCGGCCACCTGGTGCTGGCGCAGGTGCGCGTGCAGAGCCGCACCGACATCACGCACATCCCCTACCAGGGCGGCGGGCCGCAACTCAACGATGCGCTGAGCGGACAGTTCGAGGTGCTGTCGACCAACGTCGCGGCGCAGCAGCTTCAGTACATCGAAGGCGGGCGCTTCCAGGCGCTTGCAGTCGGCGCGCCTGCTCGCATCGAGGCACTGCCAGCGGTGCCCACGCTCGCGGAGCTGGGCTTCGAGAAGGCGAACCGCGATTCGCTCTTCGGCATCTTCGCGCCTGCGCGCACGCCGGTGGCGGTGGTGCAGCGGCTCAATGCGGAGATCAATCGTGTGCTGGACAGCAGTGTGGTGCGTGCGCGGCTGCGTGGGGCCTACAACCTGCCGGCCGGTGGTGGCACCGACGATTTCGCGCACGAGATAGCGGTTGATCGACGGCACAATCGCGAACTGGTCGCGGGCGACCGCTCACAGTTCGACTGATTACTTCTCGGCGACCCAGAGCCTCGGGTAGTCGCGCACGAAGCCGTCTTCCGTCACGCTCAACATCGCCGCATAGTCGAAGCGCTTGGCCTCATAGGCATATTCGCTCTCGCTACGCCGCTCGTAGCGCTGCGCCAGCTCGCTCAGCACGCCACCACCATCCAGATCGACCCAGGCCGCCGGAGCATCGGCGCCCTCGCCCTTCGCCAGGTTGAGCCGTCGCAACTGCAGCAGGTTGGTAGCAGGCGTGAAGCCCAGGTCGAGATCGACGCAGTGCGACAGGTCGGGCACCGCCTCGTCGTTGAGCTTCCAGTGGCCACGCGCGTCGCGGGCAATCGACAGATCGACGGCCGCGTCGCCCAGCCAGCCGCGCACGGTGCCCCATTGGGTGTGCCAGTGCAGGTCGCAGCGCACGCGGTAATGCAGCTGGCCGATGCGGCCGTCTTCCTGTCGGAACACGGCCGCGCCATCGAGTTGCCAGGCCGTGGCATTGCGTTCTAGACGGCAGGCGTCGTGGCCCGGTACATCGAGCCTGCGCCAGAGGATGGAGGCGACTGTTTGCATGGCGCGGATGATGGCACCGGCATGCTGCACCACGCAAGCAATGACCCGCGCGGCCGCAGGTGGTGGTCAGGTTCCGGGAAGACTATCGGCGTCGCATGACGCCGCCACCTGCCGATCTTCCAGCCCCTCCCCCGCCGCAGGCGCCGCGCTGGCTCGACTGGATCGACCGCGCGGCGATGCCCTTTGCCATCGCAATCGCCCTGCTGCTGTTCGCCCAATGGCCGCTGCGCGACCTGGCCGGCTCGGGCAATGGCCCCACGCAGGCCAACGACCTCGCGCAGTGGCTGTTCGCGCTGTACGTTGCGGTGGCGCTGCGGCACGCCGGGCGCCGCGGCGCGCACCTCGTGGCGCGGCCCGACCTGGCTGCCGACACCAGCGGGCGCTTTGCACGGGCGCGCCGCATCGGGGCGGCGCTGTGCGTGCTGCCGTGGGCTCTGTTCCTGATCGTGACGGCCACGGTGCCGGTGTGGCGCTCGGTGGCCGCGTTCGAGCTGTTCCCCGACACCTTCAACCCCGGCTATTTCATGATCAAGGTGGCGCTGCTGCTGCTCGCGGTGTTGCTGGCGGTGCAGAGCGCGCTCGATCTCCTGCGCGAACTGCGCCATCCACGCGGGCACTGAATGGCCTGGCTCGGACTCGCCCTGCTCGCGCTGGCCCTGGCGCTGATGATGACCACCGGCTGGCCGACTTATGCCGTGCTGCTCGGCGTGTGCACGCTGGGCGCGCTGGCCGGACTGGCGCTGGGTGCGTTCGATGCGGCGCTGCTGCAGAACCTTCCGTGGCGCATCGTCGGCCTGCTGGAGCACGACCTGCTTCAGGCGCTGGCGCTCTACGCGCTGGTGGGCGCGCTGCTCAACCGGCTGGCGCTGGCCGAGCACCTGTACAACGGCTTGCGCAAGGCGCTGGCTTTCGTCGCCCCGCGCGCCGCATCGGAGCTGGCCGGCATGGTGCTGGGGCTGATGCTCGCGCCGATGAACGGCTCGGTCGGCGCCAGCCTGCTGACGCTGGCGCGCACGGCCGGCAAGGGCTGGGCAGCCGAAGGCCTGCCCGCGGCACAACGCACCGCGCTCGTGGCCGTGACCAGCACGCTGGGCGTGATCGTGCCGCCATCGCTTGTGCTTCTGCTGCTCGGCGACGCGATGCTGCGCGCCCACACCGAGGGCGTGAACATGGCGCGCACGCTGGCCTTGCCCACAGCCAATGCCAACCGCATCGTCAACACACAGGACATCCTCCAGGCCGCACTGGTGCCAGCAGCGGCGCTGCTGATCGGCTGGCTCGCGGTCGCGTGGTTCGGCGCCCGGCGCGGCAAGCCCGCCGCCACTGCAGCACCGCGCGAGCCGATGCAGCCGCGTGAAGGCTGGACGCTGCTGCTCGTGCCCCTGCTGATCGGCGCCCTGCTCGTGCTGGTCACGCTGGGCAGGGTGCGCGCGGTCGAGGGCGCGGCCGCCGCCTGCGTGCTGCTGCTCGGCTGGGGCCTGGTGTCGCGCCAGCTCACGCGAGCGGTGCTGTGGCAGGTGCTCGACGACGCGATGGCGCTCACCGGCGCACTGTATGCGCTGCTGGTGGCGGCCACCACCTTCTCTCTGCTGTTGCGCGGCTTCGGCACCGACGGGCTGATCGCGCGGCTCATGCTGTCGCTGCAGGGCCACCCCATGGTCGGGCTCATGGCGGTGCTGGCCGTGCTGCTGGCCTGCGCCTTCGTTCTCGACGCCTTCGAACTGATCTTCCTCATCGTGCCCATCGTCATGCCGCCGGTGCTCGCCCAGCTCGACGACGCCGCATGGATCGCCACCCTGACCCTGCTGGTGCTGCAGGCCGGCTTCCTGCTGCCGCCTTTCGGCTATGCGCTGGTGCTGGCACGCGGACAGGTCGCGCCGCGCCCGCCGGTGGCTGCCGTAGCGCGGGCACTGGCGCCTTACCTGGCGGTGCTCGCCACCGTGACAGCACTGGTGATGGCGCTGCCCGAGACCACGCGCTGGCTGCGCACCTCGCCAACCGCGCTCGCGCCCGCCGAGCCGATGAACGATGAAGCGGTGGACCGCCTGATGCGCGAGATGGCGCCGCCCGACACCGGCGACAGCGCCGCTCCACCAGAGGAGAAATAGCGCCGCGGCGTGCCGCACAATGCGCGGCGTATGACATTCAAGCTCCCCGTCGCGCTCGCGCTCGTCCTGTCCTCCAGCGCCAGCCACGCGGCGGCGTTGAAAGACGGCGACATCATCTTCCACACCTCGCGTTCGGCGCAGAGCATCGCGGTGCAGCGCGCCACCGGCTCGCGCTACAGCCACATGGGCATCGTGCTGTTGCGGGGCGGCAAGCCTTATGTGTTCGAGGCGGTGTCGACGGTGCGCTACACGCCGCTTGCGCAATGGACCGCGCGCGGCAACGGCGGGCACTACGTGGTGAAGCGGCTGCGCAATGCCGACACGCTACTGACACCAGGCGCAGTGGCCAAACTGCGCGCGGGCACCTCTGACTTCGAAGGGCGGCCCTACGACCTGACCTTCGAATGGTCCGACAAGCGCATCTACTGCTCCGAACTCGTGTGGAAGCTCTACCAGCGCGCGCTGGGCGTGCGCATCGGCGAGCTGCAGAAGATCCGCGAATTCAACCTGGGCGACCCTGCGGTGCGCGCCAAGATGCGCGAGCGCTATGGCGACAAGGTGCCGATGGACGAGCCGGTGATCTCGCCGGTGGCGATGTTCGAATCGCCGCTGCTCGTGACCGTCGAAACCCGCTGACCGGATCTCCCCCGCACGGGCACACGCCGCCCGACCGCGAGACAATCGTGGCCGTGAGTTCACAGACCCAGCCACCGTCACCTGCGCCACCGCCGATCCGCCGCATCGCGCACCTCGACATGGACGCCTTCTACGCGTCGGTCGAGCTGCTGCGCTATCCGCAGCTCAAGGGCCTGCCGGTGGTGATCGGCGGCGGGCGGCGGCGCGTGGACGAAGCCATCCGCAACCTGCCCGAGGGCGGCACGCTGGCCGACATTCCGGTCGAGTCCTTTCCGCTGCTGAAGGACTACACCGGCCGCGGCGTGATCACCACCGCCACCTACCCGGCGCGGCAGTTCGGCGTGGGCTCGGCCATGGGGCTCATGAAGGCGGCCAAGCTGTGCCCGCAGGCCATCATCCTGCCGGTGGACTTCGACGAGTACCGGCGCTATTCGCGCGCCTTCAAGAACCTCATCCTGGAGGTCGCGCCGCTCATGGAAGACCGCGGCGTGGACGAGGTGTACATCGACTTCACCGACGTGCCCGGCGGCCAGCGCGACGGCGGGCGCTCGCTGGCACGACTGCTGCAAAAAGCCATCTTCGATGCCACCGGCCTGACCTGCTCCATCGGCGTGGCGCCCAACAAGCTCATCGCCAAGATGGCGAGCGAGTTCAACAAGCCCAACGGTATCTCCATCGTCTACGAGGACGATCTCGAATCGCGCATCTGGCCGCTGCCCTGCCGCAAGGTGAACGGCATCGGCCCCAAGGCCGACGAGAAGCTCAAGCGCTTCGGCATCGAGACCGTAGGCCAGCTCGCGGCGCGCGACCGCGACTGGCTCATTGCCACCTTCGGCAAGGCCACCGGCGCATGGATGCACGAGGTGGCCTGGGGCCGCGACAACCGCCCGGTGGTGACCGAGAGCGAGCCCGTGTCGATGAGCCGCGAGACCACCTTCGACCGCGACCTGCACGCGGTGCGCGACCGCGCCGAGCTGGGCGCGATCTTCACGCAGCTGTGCGAGCAGCTCGCCGCCGACCTGCAGCGCAAGGGCTACGTGGGCAAGACCATCGGCATCAAGCTGCGTTACGACGATTTCAAGATCGCCACGCGCGACCAGACCATCGACCGCTTCACGGACGACGCGAAGACCATCCGCCACACGGGCGGTCTGTGCCTGAAACGCGTGCCGCTGGAGCGCCCGCTGCGCCTCCTGGGCGTGCGTGTGGGCGCGCTGGCAAAGGCGGGCAGCCCCGAGGCGCTGGCGCCCGCCGGGGCCGGTGCGCATCGCGCCGCGTCGGAACCGGCGGCGACCACCGCGTCGCTGTTCTGAACACGCCATGGTGAAACGCTGGCTGCGGCGCATCGCCTTCACGCTGCTGGGCTTCGTCGCGCTGGTCGGCCTCTACGTGGCCACGGCTTGCGTGCTGGTATTCTGGCCGGCCAATGCGCAGCCATCGAACGATGCAACCGCCGACGTACAGGCCTGGGTGCTGAGCAACGGCGTGCACACCGACTACGTGTTCCCCATCCGCTCGGCCACCGTCGACTGGCTGCAGGTGTTCCCGCTGAAAGACTTCAAGGCGCCGCCGCCCGATGCCGAGTTCATCGCCATCGGCTGGGGCGACCGCGAGTTCTACCTGAACACGCCCACCTGGGGCGACCTGACGGCGGCGCGCGCCTTCGGGGCGCTGTCGGGCGGCAACCGCGCGCTGATGCATGTGAGCTACCTGCGGCGCAACCAACTGGGGCGCGGCGCCTACAGCCTGCCGCTCTCGCAGGCGCAGTACGCGCAACTGGCCGGCTACGTGCGCGCCGCGCTGCCCTCGGGCCAGGCCACGCCCATTGCGGGCGCGCACTACGACAGCCAGGACGCCTTCTACGAAGCCGAAGGCGGCTACAACCTCTTCGAGACCTGCAACACCTGGACTGGGCGCGGGCTGCGGCGCTCGGGCGTCATCGTCAGCCGCTGGACGCCCTTCGACTTCACGGTGACGTGGCACCTGAAGCCGGTGCGGCCCTGAGCGACGAAGCTCAGGGCTTGGGCACGCCGGCCGACCACTGCGGCCAGTTCGCGACGATGTGATCGACCACGCGGCTGCCCACCAGCTCGATGTTTTCCACCGTCTCGGCAAAGCCGCCGGCCGTTTCGCCCGGTGCAGGGTCCAGGTGCTGCAGCGTGGTTTCCTTCGGGCTGCCCTGGTCGAAGTTGACGGCGCCGCGCAGGCTCATCACGCGGTCGGTGCCGTGGGTGCGCTTGATCACGAGGGTGATGGCGGCGGCTTCCATTTCGGTGATGACGTAGTCGTCGGCACCGTAGAGCTTGGCGATGTACTGCGCCTGCTTCGACATGCCGGGGCCGTGGAAGAAGGTGTCGCCGGTCATGTGCGTGCCGGTACCTACGAAGGGCGCGCGGCGGGCCGCGGCATCGGGGTAGCGCAGGCGGTACTTGCGGGCCGAGTCGGCGTCTTTCAGCGGCGTGTCGGCCGAGAGCTTCATGGCCCAGCCCACGAGGTCGGGGTTGAGCTTGAAGCGGCGGTATTCCTCGTAGCCCTTGCGCGGCATGAAGGTCGGTTCGCCTGGCTTGTTCTCTTCGGGTGCCCAGCGGTGGCCCAGGTCGTAGTCGACCAGCCAGGTGGCCCAGCTCACTTCGCCGATGGTGCCGCGCGAGGGCGGCGTGCCGGCCACGCCCGAGATCACGTAGTAGCTCTGCGAGAAGTCGAACTGCGGGTTCAGCAAGATGGCCTGCATAGACGACGACGAGTTGACCTTGCCCATGCCGAGCACCGCGCCGCACACGCCGTCGGTGTTGCAGTACACGGGCTGCAGTGCGCCGGGCACCGCAATGGGCCTGGCGCCCTTCCAGTAGCGCTCGTACCAGTGCTGGAACTCGCCGGCGCGGTCACCGGTGTTCTGGCCGATCTCGAACATGGCGGCGACGAAGACCTTGACCTTCACGGGCGCAGCCGGGGCAGATGCGGTCGGGGTCGAAGTGGAAGCACAGGCCGTGAACAGCAGCGCCGCGGCGGGCACAGCCAGCCAGCGGGCGGTGAAAAAGGAGGACTTGGAAGAAGTCATTCTGGAACCCGTTAAGAAGGACAAAGACGGCAGGACAAGGACAACAAGCGCGCCCGGCGTCCTACAACCGCCGATTGTCGGTGCTGGCAAAAGCGCGATGTAACGCCATCACGCAAACACCATGCCGGACTCTTCCACTCCTGCAAAGCCTCCGTCAAAGCCGACGCCCATCGCCAACGGCCTCGTCTACGTGAACCCCGACATGCCCGGCATACGCCGCCTGAAGCACGGCGAGCGCTTTCGCTACCGCGATGCCAAGGGGCAATGGCTGCGCGACGTGGACGAGATCTCGCGCATCCGCATGCTGGCCATTCCGCCGGCCTACACCCAGGTGTGGATCTGCCCGCTGCCCAACGGCCATCTGCAGGCCACCGGCATCGACGCGCGCGGGCGCAAGCAGTACCGCTACCACGCCGACTGGCGCTCGATGAAGGACGAGACCAAGTTCGACCGCCTCGAAGCCTTCGCGCTCGCGCTGCCGCGCATCCGCGCCCGTGTGGCGCGCGACCTGCAATTGCCAAGGGGCCAGAAGGCGCCGGGCCGCAGCCAGGTGCTCGCGGCGGTGGTGCGCCTGCTCGACACCACGCTGCTGCGCGTGGGCAACGAGGAATACGCGAGCAGCAACGGCTCCTACGGCCTCACCACGCTGCGCAACCGGCATGCGGCCGTGCAGGGCCAGGCCCTGCGGCTGCGCTTTCGGGGCAAGAGCGGCGTGATGCACGAGGCGAAGCTCGACGACCCGCGCGTGGCCAGGGTGGTGCGGCAATGCCAGCAGTTGCCGGGGCAGGCGCTGTTCCAGTACGTGGACGAGGATGCAGAGGGAGGCGGAAATGGCGAACTGCGCAGCGTCTCGTCCACCGACGTGAACGACTACCTGGCCGAAGCCGCGCAGGGTGAGCGCTTCACCGCGAAGGATTTCCGCACCTGGCACGGCACCGTGCAGGCGCTGGAACTCACCCGGCTGGCCTGCGAGCCGGGCCGCGCCGCTGCCGACGGCACTCGCTACAGCGCAAAGGACATCCTCGCGGCCGTCGCCAGGCAACTCGGCAACACGCCAGCAGTCTGCAAGAAGGCGTACGTGCACCCGGCCGTGCTGGCGCTGGGCAGCGCGCTCTCGGAGGGCGACGAAGCCACCGGCGCACTGTTCGAAAGGATCGCCGGGCACGGCACGGCCAGGCCATCACGTGGGCTGCATGCGGCCGAACGGCGGCTGCTGGCCTTCCTGCGAGCGCCACGGCGGAGGCAGGCGGCGCGAGGCCGCAACAGCAAGGCTCAGTTACCGGTCGCGAGCACGAGGCGCACGCTGTCGCCATCCAGCGCCACGGCGTAGCCAAGGTCTTCAGCCAGGTTCTGCAGCGCGACGGCATCGATGGCCAGGGCGCGCGGTGCGCGGTGCGCATCGAGCACGGCGGGCGTGCCACCGGGTTCGCGCGGCAGGGCCGTGAGGCGCAGTGCATTCGCACCATCTGCCTCGACACGGATCGCCCCCGCCTCGGCCGCACCGTCGTGCAGGTACCCCAACGCCCCGAGGAACAGGTAGCGCAGGGCCGCCGCGGCAGGCCAGCGGTGCTCGTCTTCCTGCGGATCGAGCGAGGCATCGGCGTCGAGCGACACGCCGTGCAGATCGAAGGCCGAGCGCATCAGCGCCACGCATTGCGCCACCAGCGCGCTGCGGGTGATGCCGTCGTCGGTGGTGGCCAGTTCCCAATCGCGCAGCGAGCGGACGGCTTCGATCAGCTCCGACACCTGGTTGTCGATCAGCGCCACCCGCTCTTCGCAGGCCACGGCGTCGATGGTGGCGGCGCCAACCTGCCGCTTGAGCATCAGCAGCGCCATGCGGATCACCGAGACGGGCGCCGCCATGTCGTGCCGCAGGGCGGGCAACGCACGTGTGAGCAGTTCGTGGCGCACGCCGGCGGCGATCCAGCTGCGCGCACTGGGCGAGGCCTTCATTGCGCAGCAGCCACGGGCGTCGGGTTCATCGGCACGGTCACGAGGTACTTCCTGAAACGGGGGAGTTAACAAGTATCGTGCCCGCCTCTGGGCGCGGGTGTAGGAGCGTGCCTACGATGGCCCCGCGCACCGGTTGGGAATGTCCGGAAACGGCGTGCAGCGCGCCTGCAACTCGCGCTTGAGCAGCTTGCCGTTGGCCGTGGTCGGCATCGCGTCGATCACCTCGATGCGGGCCGGGCGCTTGTAGGGCGACAGGTGCTCGACAAGGTGCGCGCGCAGAGCCGCCTCGTCGAGCACCGCGCCGGGCTTCAGTTCGACGAAGGCGACGACCTGCTCGTTGCCGTCGGCCTCGGGCACGCCGACCACCGCGCACAGGTGCACGCCGTCGAAGCGGGCGATGACCGCCTCGATCTCCGCCGGGTATACGTTGAAGCCCGAGCGGATGATCATTTCCTTCAGCCGGCCGACCACGAACAGCGCACCGTCGCTGCCGAAGCGCCCGAGATCGCCGGTGGCGTACCAGCCGCCTGGGCGCATCACCTGCGCTGTGGCGGCGGCATCGCGGAAGTAGCCGAGCATGAGGCCGGGGCCGCGCAGCCAGATCTCGCCGGTATCGCCGGGCGCGGCGTCATTGCCGTCGAGGGTCACGATGCGGGCCTCGCCGCCTTCCACCGCGTAGCCCGCCGAGGTGTCTGCGCGCGGCGATTCGGTGCGCGTGAGAAACACCGAGCCCGCGTACTCGGACAGCCCGTAGCCATAGTGCAGCGGCTGGCCGAACAACTGCTCCACGCGCTGCTTGAGCGCCGGATCGAGCGGCGCCGAGCCGGTATAGACGTAGCGCAGCTGCGGAAAGCGCGGCGCCACGCCCTCCGCCTCGATGTGGGCCAGCAGGCGCGCATACATCGTCGGCGGCCCGAGCAGGTTCGACACCTGCTCGTGCGCCAGCGCCTGCAGCATGTCGGCCGGCGAGAAGCTGCCGCGCAGCACCAGCGCGGCACCGCCCGTGAGCGCGGCCATCAGCACCGTGCCGATGCCGAAGATGTGCGTCATCGGCAGGAAGGCATAGGCGCGGTCGCGCTCGCTCAGGGCTCGCACCTGGGCCGAAACGCGGCCAAAATGAAGCAGGCCGCGGTGCGACACCATCACGCCCTTGGGCGTGCCCGAGGTACCGGAAGTGAAGATGATGGCGGCCGTGTCGGCCAATGCCGGGTCGGGTTCGGTGCGTGCTTCGGCACGCACGGCCGAGCGCATCACGCCTTCGAGTGCGGAAGGCTCTGCACCGGCTCTCTGCGCATGCCTTTCAGCAGCTTCGGATGCCCCGGTCGTGAAGTAGCAAAGCCGTGCATCCGCACGCTCCGCAATGGCCGCGATCTCGCCCGGCGACATGCGCGCATTCACGCCGCACGACCAGGCCCCGACGCGGCTGCAGGCCATGAGCAGCGCGATGTGCGCGGCACAGTTCTCGGCCACCAGCACCACGCGGTCGGTCGGCCGCACACCGGCGGCCAGCAGGTCGTTTGCGGCGGCATCGACCATCGATTGCAGCGCCGCATACGTCGTCGTCCCAGCGGGTTCGAAAAGAAAGACAGCCTCCGGCGTGTGAGCCGCGCGTGCCTCCAACAACTGATGAATCTTCTGCATCGCCTATTCCGCCTCGATGCCCTTGGACGCCGTCGCCCAGAGCTGGCGATCTGACCTGCCCTTCGTCGCCAGCAGGTCGGCCGCACCAGACCACACGTCGTAGCCCTGCTCGCGCAGCCGGTGCGCGATGTCTTCGCGCGCCAGCATCTTCTGCGCCGCGGCGTTCATGCGCGCGACCAGCGCAGGGTCCATGCGCGCCGGGCCGTAGAGGCCGAACCAGCCGCCCACGTCGTAGCCGGGCACGCCCGACTCGATCATGGTCGGCACATCGGGCAGCATGCGGTTGCGCTGACGCGAGGTGACGGCCAGCGCGCGCACCTTGCCCGTCTGGATGAAGGGCTTCGAGGTGGCGATGATGTCGAACATCATGGTCACGGTGCCGCCCATCACGTCGGCGAGCGCCGGTGCACTGCCTTTGTAGGGCACGTGCGTCAGCTGCACGCCGGTCATCTTCTCCAGCAGCGCACCGCTCAGGTGGTTGGACGCGCCCACGCCCGCCGAGCCGTAGAACACCTTGCCGGGCCGCGCCTTCGCGTAGGCCAGCAACTCGGCGAGGTTGCGTACCGGCACTTCGTTGTTGACGACGAGCACGTTGGTGTAGTCCACCAGCGGCGCGATGGGCGTCAGGTCCTTCATCGGGTCGAAGGCCATCTTGCGCTGCACGTTCGGGTTGATGGTGATGGTCGGGCTCGCGCCGAAGAACAGCATCGTGCCGTCGGGCGCGGCCTTGGCGACCGCGTCGCCGCCGAGCGAGCCGCTGGCGCCGGGACGGTTGTCCACGATGACCTGCGTGCCCAGCTCCTGGCTCAGCGCGGGTGCGAGCAGGCGCGCGGCGCCGTCGACCGGGCCGCCTGCGGAATAGCCGACGACGAGCTTGATGAGCGGCGGCAAGGGCTGCTGCGCGAAAGCACGATGCGGCAATGCGGCCAGCGCCGCGCTGCCTGCCATCGCGGCCATGAGGTGTCGGCGCGAGAAGTGAGTCGATGTCATGAGCGTTGTCTCCTGTTGTGTATTTCTTCGTCGGCTACATCGCTCAGGCCGGCAGGTCGAGCACCTGCCGCGCGAGGATGTTGCGCTGTATCTCGTTGGTGCCGCCGTAGATCATTGCGGCGGTGGAGCCGATGAGCGGAGAGAGCACGTTGAAGCTCTGCCCGTCGAGCAACTGGTCGCCGGCCACGGCACCCTGCTCTTCGCCCGCCTCGACCAGCAGCGCGCCGATGCGGTGATAGGTCTCGCTCGCCCAGATCTTCAGCAGCGACACCGAAGCCGGCAGCGGCTTGCCGGCGCGCACGATGTTCGCGAAGCCCGTGTAGGCTGCCGACAGGTCGAGCACGTCGAGCCGCAGCGCCGCGAAGCGCTGCGCGAACACCGGGTCGGCAAACAGGCGCCGCGCCTGCGCCAGCCACGCCAGCTGGCCCAGCGCGTACTGCGACTGCTTGGGGCTGCCCAGGAAGATGCGCTCGAAGCCCAGCAGCGCCTTCGCGATGGTCCAGCCGCCATGCAGCTTGCCCACGAGGTTTTCTGCCGGCACGCGCACGTTGTCGAAGAACACTTCGCAGAACTCGGGCTCGCCGGCCAGCGTATGAATCGGCCGGATGGTGATGCCCGGCGTGCGCAGGTCGCACAGCAGGAAGCTGATGCCCTCCTGCTTGCGTGCGTCCTTGTCGGTGCGCACGAGCATGAAGATGTGGTTGGCGTCCTGCGCGAGCGTGGTCCAGATCTTCTGGCCGTTCACGACGAAGTGATCGCCCTGCGCGTCGCGCGCAGGCAAGGCTTCGGTGCGCAGGCCCGCGAGGTCGGAGCCGGCGTTGGGCTCCGAATAGCCCTGGCACCAGACATGCTCGCCGCTCAGGATGCGGGGCAGAAAGCGCTGCTGCTGCTCGGGCGTGCCATGCTGGATGAGCAGCGGGCCGATCATCACGATGCCCTGGTCGGGCGCGCGCGCCACGCCGTGCTGCTCCAGCTCCTCGATCCACGCGATGAGCTTGTCCGCCGGCAGGCCCATGCCGCCATGCGCCTGCGGCCACGCGGGCGCGATCCAGCCTTGCGCCGACAGCGTGAGATACCACTCGCGCATCTCGCTCCAGCGCGCGCGGTGCGAGAGATAACGCAGTTGCGGCGGATAGCGCAGCTGCAGGAAGGCGCGCACCATGCTGCGGAAATCGGCCTCGGGCATGGCTGACCAGTCGGCGGTGCGCGGGAAATTACCCTGCCACTCGGCCGCACCCGCCGTGGCTTCCGCATAGCCCGACAGCGACGCATGCCGGCGCTGATGCGCGCTGACGTTACCCAGCCAGGCCGACAGGCACAGCACACGCTTGTAGAACAGGCTCAGGTCGCACTCCTGCGTGTAGCCGATGGCGCCATGCAATTGCACCGATGCTCGCGACGCCTGCAGCGCAGCGGCCGTGCAGCGTGCGTTGACGCGGCTCGCCTCGGCTTCGATCCGGTCCGCCGGCAAGCCCTGTGCTGCCAGAGCCAGCACCTCGTTCAACGTGGCCTGCGCCACTTCGAGGTGGATGAACATGTCGACACAGCGATGCTGCAGCGCCTGGAAGCTGCCGATGGGCTTGCCGAACTGCGAGCGCGTGCGCAGGTAGGCCAGCGTCTGCGCCAGCATGGCCTGCCCCGCGCCCAGCAGCTCGGCTGATTGAAGGATCTGGCCGGCCGCAAGGGCATGGCGCAACGCATCCTGCGCGGCCGGGCCTTCGGCCAGCACTGCGCCGGGCGGCAACGCCACTTGCTCGAAGCGCAGGTTCGAGGCCTGGCTGCCATCGACCAGTGGCACCAGCGTTTCGGTCACGCCTTCGGTGCCGCGCCGCACCCACAGCAGCACCGCATCGTCCTCTCCGCGCGCCGACACCAGCCAGCCGCTGGCAGCCGCGCCGGGCAGCACCATGAGTTTTTCGCCTTGCAGCAGCACGCCGCCTGTGTGCCCGGGCCGTACTTCGCAGCCGCAGGCCAGCGGCACCGCACTCAGGTCGCCGGCGCTTTCCTGCCATGCCAGCGCGGGCAGGCTGCGGCCCGCGACCAATTCAGCGAGCAGGGCATCCGCGCCCGGCGTGCCGAGCCGCGCCAGCAGCAGCGCGCTGAGGCCGGCCACGGCCAGCAGCGGCTCGGGCGCCACATGCTCACCCGCAGCCCGCAGGATCTCCGCCGCGCCGTCGAGCCCCAACGCGAGGCCGCCGGCCGATTCGGGCGCCAGCATGCCGGGCCAGCCCAGCGCGGCGATGCCGCCCCAGCCTTCGGCCTCGTCGGCACCGGGTTGTTCCATGCATGCGCGCCGCCGCTGGATAGCGCGGCTGCGAACGAAGTAGTCGAGCGCCGATTCGCGCACTGCCGAAAGTGATTCAAGATCCATCGCCGCAGCGTGCCTGAAGACCCCGCGAGCGAGCATTTGCATTTGCCGAAGGGAGGGTTTCGCAATCAGAGAACCACCCCGCGCGAGGGCGGGCTAGATTCGCTGCCATGACGAAAATCAAGAAATCCCTGCACACCGAGCTGGGCCACAGCACGCCCGACAAGATCACCGTGCGCGGGCGCGACCTGCCTTCGGAAATCCTCGGCCACCTGAATCTCGGCGATATGGCCTTCCTGGAGCTGACAGGGCGCATCCCGACGCCGCAGGAATCCGTCACCTTCAACGCCATCGTCGTCACACTGGTGGAGCACGGCATCACGCCCAGCGCGCTGGCTGCTCGCCTCACTTATGCGGGCGCACCCGAAGCACTGCAAGCCGCCGTGGCTGCCGGTCTTTGCGGCCTGGGCACGGTGTTCGTCGGCAGCACCGAGGGCGCCGCGAAGATGCTCTACGAAGCGATTCCCTTCGGCGAGAAGCCCACGCGCCCGCTCGCCGACATGGCGAAAGACATCGTGGCCGACCACCGCGCGCGCAAGCAGATCGTGCCGGGCCTCGGCCATCCGCTGCACAAGCCCATCGACCCGCGCACGCCGCGCCTGTTCCAGATCGCGGCGGAGAACGGGCTCTCCACGCACTATGTCGCGCTGATGCAGGCGGTGCAGGAAGAAGCCGAGCGCGTGTCGGGCAAGTCGCTACCGATCAACGCGACCGGGGCCATCGGCGCCATTGCGGCCGAGTTCGGCTTTCCGTGGAAGATCATTCGCGGCTTCGGCGTGATGGCGCGCGCCATCGGCCTCGTGGGCCACATCCTGGAAGAGATCGACGACCCGATGGCCATCGAGATCTGGCAACGCGTGGAGAAAGAAGCCGGCGGCCCCCGCCTGGACTGACTGAGCAACGACCGATGAACAACGCCAACGACAAGAGCTTTCCCGACATCCGCGACGCCGTGCGCGACCTGTGCGCGCAGTTTCCCGATGCCTACTTCCGCAAGATCGACGAGGCACGCGGCTACCCCGCCGAATTCGTCGACGCGCTCACCAAGGCCGGCTGGATGGCCGCGCTGATCCCGCAGGAGTACGGCGGCTCGGGCCTGGGGCTGACCGAGGCCTCGGTGATCATGGAAGAAATCAACCGCTGCGGGGGCAACTCCGGCGCCTGCCACGGCCAGATGTACAACATGGGCACGCTGCTGCGCCACGGCAGCGAAGCGCAGAAGCGCAACTACCTGCCGAAGATCGCCAACGGCGAACTGCGCCTGCAGTCGATGGGCGTGACCGAACCCACCACCGGCACCGACACCACGAAGATCAAGACCACGGCGGTGAAGAAGGGCGACCGCTACGTCATCAACGGCCAGAAAGTGTGGATCTCGCGCATCCAGCATTCGGACCTGATGATTTTGCTGGCGCGCACCACGCCGCTGGCGGACGTGAAGAAGAAGTCCGAGGGCATGTCGATCTTCATCGTCGACCTGCGCGAGGCCATCGGCAAGGGGCTCACGGTACAGCCCATCCTGAACATGGTGAACCACGAGACCAACGAACTGTTCTTCGAGAACCTCGAGATCCCGGCCGAGAACCTGATCGGCGAGGAAGGCCAGGGCTTCAAGTACATCCTCGACGGGCTCAACGCAGAGCGCACACTGATCGCGGCCGAATGCATAGGCGACGGCTACTGGTTCATCGACCGCGTGACGGCCTACACCAAGGAGCGCGTGGTGTTCGGCCGGCCCATCGGTCAGAACCAGGGCGTGCAGTTTCCGATTGCCGAGGCGTTCATCGAAGTGGAAGCGGCGAACCTGATGCGCTATGAAGCCTGTCGCCTCTTCGACGCGCACCAGCCCTGCGGCGCGCAGGCCAACATGGCGAAGTACCTTGCGGCCAAGGCGAGCTGGGAGGCGGCCAATGCCTGCCTGCAGTTCCACGGGGGCTTTGGCTTTGCGTGCGAATACGACATCGAGCGCAAGTTCAGGGAGACGCGGCTGTACCAGGTGGCGCCGATCTCGACCAACCTGATCCTGAGCTACGTGGCTGAGCACATGCTCGGCCTGCCCCGTTCGTTCTGAAGGACTTCATCGCCATGAACCCAGTCGACCACCCGAGCAAGTTGCTCGCGACCTTCGCCGCCGAATTGCAGTTCGCCGACATCCCCGCCCCCGTGCTGCGCCGCACCGAAGACCTGATGCTCGACTGGCTGGGCTCCGTGCTCGCGGCCCGCACCGCACGGCCGGTGCGCAGCATCGAACGCTTCGCGCAGATGATGGGCCCCGCCGACGGACCCAGCGAGATACTGACCTCGCGCCGCACCAGCTCGCCAGTGTTCGCTGCGTTGGTCAATGCAGCGGCCTCGCATTTCGTGGAGCAGGACGATGTGCACAACGGCTCGGTGTTCCATCCGGCCGCCGTGGTGATTGCGCCTGCGCTGGCCGTGGCGCAGAGCCTCGGCGCGAGCGGCGCACAGCTGCTGACGGCCGTGGTCGCGGGCTACGAGGTGGGCATCCGCGTCGGCGAATTCCTCGGCCGCTCGCACTACAAGACCTTTCATACGACCGCGACTGCAGGCACGCTCGCAGCCGCCGCTGCGGTGGGCCGTTTGCTGGACCTCACGCCGCAGCAGATGCTGCACGCCTTCGGCTCGGCCGGCACGCAGTCGGCCGGCGTGTGGGAGTTCCTGCGCGACGCGGCCGATTCCAAGCAGCTGCACTGCGCGCATGCGGCAGCGAGCGGGCTGATGTCGGCCTACCTCGCGCAAGACGGCTTCACCGGCGCCGCGAAGATCCTCGAAGGCGCGCAGGGCCTGGGCGTCGGCATGTCGAGCGACGCCGACCCTGCGAAGCTCACCGACGGCCTCGGCACGCGCTGGACGCTGGCCGAGACCTCCTTCAAATACCACGCCTCCTGCCGTCACACCCACCCCGCCGCCGACGCGCTGCTGCAGGTGATGACGCAGAACAGGCTGAAGCCCACCGACGTGTCTCACGTGACCACGCACGTGCACCAGGGCGCCATCGACGTGCTGGGCCGCGTGACCGTGCCGGCCACCGTGCACCAGGGCAAGTTCTCGATGGGCACAGTGCTGGGCCTCATCGCCGTGCACGGCCGCGCGGGCCTAGGCGAGTTCGACCGCGACTTTCTCGCGCCCGAGGTCTCGGCCTTCCGCGACAAGGTGGCGATGCAGCTCGACGATGAAGTCGACACTGCCTACCCCGCACGCTGGATCGGCAAAGTCAGCGTGCAGACCACCGACGGCCGCACGCTGCAGGGCCGTGTGGATGAACCGAAGGGCGACCCCGGCAACAGCCTGGACCGCGCGGAGATCGAAGACAAGATGCAGCGCCTGGCGCACTACGGCGAAGGCGCCACCGCCGACGAGGCGAAGGCGCTGTGCGAGCGGGTCTGGCAACTGGCCGATACGCCGCGCGTGGGGCGCTGGCTTATCGGCTGAAGCGGCTCAGGCGAACAGGCGCCCCTGGCCGGGCACGCGCGGATCGAGCCCAGCGGTGCCGACGAGGTCCCAGAAGCCTGCGGGCGAACTCGAGACCACGGGCACCCGCAGGCGCGCTTCGACTTCGCGCACCGCATCGAGCGTGACCAGCCCGCCGCAAGAGATGAGAATGCCGTCGGCGCCGGGCTGGGCATCGAAGACCTTCAGGCACAGATCGACCAGCACCTGCGTCGGAACTTCGCCCACGGCCTTCACGTCGGAGATGGAAAGGCCTTCGAGCGCGAGGGGTTCGAAGTCGCTCTGTTCCAGGTACTTGCGCAGGTGCAGGTTGACTTCGTCGATGTACGCGGTGGCCACCGCCACGCGCCGCACTCCGAGGTGACGCAGTGCGCCGACGATGGCGTTGCTCATGGTGGTGCAGGGCAATCCAGTGGCACGCGCCATCTCGACTTCGAGTTGCCGGTTGAAGGCCGCACCGCGAAAGAAGCTCAGCGAGGTGCCCATGAGCGAGACCGCGCTCACGCCCTCCTCCTTGAGCGCCACGGCTTTCTCGACCACGGAGTCGATGACGTCGAGATAACCGCGTGTCGAGATTTCTCCAAGGCCCAGGCCTTTGGCACTGAAGCGGATGCGTTCGCCGTAAAGCAGCGGGCCGTCTACCGGCACTTCGCCGGCTGCCGGGGGGACGATCAGGCCCAGGTGAGGTGTGGTCATTTCGATGGCTCCATGCTTTTTTTGGCTCTTGTTTCGGGGTATGTGCACAGGCCACCGGGTACTCCCCTCCGCGAATGTCCCCCGGCCTGCGGCCTCCTCCTTTATTTCGCTGCGGGGAGCACCCGGCGCCCTGTGCACCGGACGTGCTGTCGGTTTGCGGCTGATTAACCAGTGCTCTGAACGATCACGACGGCGGGGTGCCTTGCGCAGCGAAATAAAGGAGGAGGGGCGAAGCCCCGGGGGACATTCGCGGAGCAAGGTACCCCGTCGGCGTGAGCGCCCCACGAACAAAAAAACTCAATTCCCCTCAGCCACGATGCGCTGATCAGAAATGATCTTCTTCCACCGAGAAGTCTCCGCAGCCATGTCCTTCCCAAGCTGCGAAGGCGTTGCATAGGCACGCAGCGTGCCCTGCGCCGCGGCAGCCGTGCCGGCCTCCGGCGTATCGAGCACCGACTTCACCGCAGCCGACAGCTTCTCGACCACATCGTTCGGCGTGCCCGCGGGTGCCAGCACAAAGATGCGCGGCGCCACATCGAACCCCGGCAGCGCATCGGCCAACGGCGGCACGCTCTCCGCGCCTTCCAGCTTGGCCGTGTTCATCAGCGCCACCGCGCGCAGCTTGCCCGCCTTGGCCTGCGCCATGCCCGCCGTCGCGCTCACCACGCCAAGAGGAATCTGCCCGCCGATCACGTCCGGCACGATCTGCGCGGCGCCGCGGTACGGCACATGCACCACCGAACTGCCGGTGGCCTGTTTGAGCATCTCGAAGCCCAGATGCTGCACCGTGCCGACACCCGACGTGGCATACGAATAGCGCGAGGCATTGGCCTTGAGCTCCTTCACCAGCTCGGCCGGCGTCTTCGCGGGAAAGTCGTTGTTGGCGACGATCATCAGCGGCGAGATGAAGGCGCCCGCCACCGGCTTGAAGCTGGTGAGCGGATCGATGCCGATCTTCGGCTGCAGCAGCTTGGCAATGAGCAAGGCGCTGTCGCCCATCATCAGCGTGTAGCCGTCGGGCGGCGCCTTGGCGACGAAGTCGGCGGCAATGATGCCGGTCGCGCCAGTGCGGTTCTCGACCATCACCTGCTGCCCCAGTATTGCGGGAAGGCGCGCGCTCAGCAGCCGCGCGGCGGCATCGACGCCGCCGCCGGCCGAGTAGCCGACCACGAGGCGGATGGGCTTGTCAGGGTACTTCTGGGCCCAGGCCATGGGCGCTGCGAGCAGCGCGCCGGCAAGGCCCAGGGCCACTGCCGCGCGAATCGCTTGTCTGGCTTTCATCGTGTCTCCGTCTTATTTTTTGATTCGCAGGGCGGCTCAGGCCTTGCCCTTGCCGTGCGAGGTCGGCAGCTTCGCCAGCTCTCGCACGCGCTCTGCATTGGGCGCGAAGCCCAAGCCCGGCGTCTCGGGCAGAGTCAGCCAGCCTTGCTCGGGCACCGGCAGGCCGTCGAAGATCTGCTTGAGCATCTGCACCGCGACGTAGTGATATTCGACCAGCCCGCCATTCGACACGCCCGCATGCAGATGCATGTTGTGAAAGGGCCAGGCACCACCGTTGTCGATGGGCACATTGAAAGCCTGCGCCATGCCCGCGATCTTCAGGCACTGCGAGTAGCCGCCCGAGATGGTCACGTTGGGCTGCAGCACGTCCGCCGCCTGGTTCACCAGCAGGTCGCGGAAGCGGAAGGCCAGCCCCTCGTTCTGGCCGCAGGCGAGCGGAATACGGGTGCGCGCGCGCAGCTGTGCCATCTGGCGCACGTCGTTCTGCGTGAGCGGCTCCTCGAAGAAGCTGATGCCGTAGGGCTCGATGCGGTGTGCGAGTTCGGTAGCATGGAACAGGTCGAGACCGCAGTTGGCGTCGACATACAGCTTCACGTCGGGGCCCACGGCCTCGCGCACAGCGGCGACGCGGCGCACGTCTTCGGCGATGACTTCGTCAAGCGGACGCGGCTCGTCGCGGCGCGCGAGTGCGTGGTTGCCGACGGTCATCTTCAGGCGCTGGAAGCCCTGCGAAACCCACAGCTTCGCGGCGGCCGCGAGCTGGTCGCGCTCGAAGAAGCCGAAGCCGAAGGTGGCGTACACCGGCACCTTGGCGCGCGCACCGCCGAGCAGGCGCCACAGCGGCTGGCCCAGCGCGCGGGCCTTGATGTCCCACAGCGCGATGTCGAGCGCTGCGATGGCATGGCTGGCGTAGCCGGTCTGGCCGCGTGGGGAAAGCAGCCAGTAGAGCTTGTCCCACAGGCGCTCGGTGGCCATCGGGTCTTCGCCGATCAGTGCGGGGCCCGCCACCTCGCGCACGGCTGCGCCGACGATTTCTTCCTCGGTGATGGCAGTCATGCCGTGGCCGACGAGGCCGGTGTCGGCCTCGATCTCTGTGAGGCACAGCGACAGCGAGGTCTGCTTGTTCAGGCCGACCACGTCGATGGTGACGGGAATGTTCAGCGGCGTGGCGCTGACGCGAACGATCTTCAAGGGTGTCTCCTTTGGTTTGCGCGATCTTTGCGCGCGGGCCGCGAGAGAACAATTCGTTTTTGGCGGGCGCGAGGCTTCGCGCGGCGCGAAGCCTCGTGCTCAGTCTGGCCGGCCGAGGTGCTCCAGCACCGAGCGCGCAGCCACGGTCAAATCTTGCTGCCTGCGCACGCACAGCAGGTGGCGGCGCATGGCCCAGGGTGCATCGAGCTTCAGGCAGCGCAGCTTCAGTATCTGCAGCTGCGGCAGGATGGCCGCATAGGGCAGCACGCCGATGCCCACGCCCTGCTCCACCATGCGGCACACCATGTCGAAGCTGCCCACCTGCATGCGCACCTTGAGCGGCACCTGCGCCTCCAGCGCAGCGGCCAGCAGCACGCGGTGCAGGGCCGTGCCTTCGCGCACCACGATATGGTCGTGGCGCAGCACCTCGTCTACATCGATGCGCTTGCGTCGGGCCAGTGGGTGGTCGCGCGCGATCACCACGGCCAGCTCGTCGTTGCGGTAGGGCAGGCATTCGAGGCCGTCGGCGGACGTGTTGCCCTCGATCACGCCGATGTCGGCCAGGCCTGCCTGCACGGCCTTCACCACCTCGGTGCTGGCGCGCTCCTGCAGGTCGATCTTCAGCACCGGGTGCAGCCGAAGGAAGGAGCCGATCTGCGCCGGCAGAAACTGCGCGATGGTCGATGCATTGGCCGTGATGCTGACCACGCCCGCCACGCCGTTCTGGAAATCGTCCAGCTCGGCGCCGAGCCGGTCCATGGCCGAGAGCACCGCGCGCGCATGCAGCAGCAGGCCATGCCCCGCCGACGTGAGCGTGACGCCGCGCGCATGGCGCACCAGCAGCGGCAGCCGCGCGCGGGCTTCAAGATCGGAGATTCGTTTGCTGGCCGCCGCGAGCGCGATATGGCAGCGCTTGGCGCCCTCGCTGATGCTGCCGTGATCGGCCACGGCCACGAACAGGCGCAGCGACTTCAGGTCGGCGGACATGACGGCCGCGCCCTCAATGCGCGACGAGGTGGTCGAACAGCTCGCGCGCCGAGGCCGGCAGCTGCTCGCGATTGCGCGCGATCAGCTTCAGCTCGCGCTCGGCCCATGCATCGCTGAGCGCCACGGTCGAGATGCGCATCGCCATCGATAACCGCTGCGCAGAAGACGCCGGCAGCACGCCGACCCCCACGCCCGCTTCGATCATCAGGCAGATGGCTTCGAAGCTGCTGACCTGGATGCGCGGGTTGAAGCCCCGTCCCGCGAGCTCGGCGCGGCGCTGCAGGAAGCGGTGGATGGCGCTGCCGTGGTGCAGGCCCACGTGCTGCTCGTCGAGCGTGTCGGCAAAGGCCACCGAAGACGCGCCCGCGAGGTGGTGCGTGGTGGGCACGACCAGCACGAGCTGGTTGCTGCCGAACGGGCGTGCATCGAAGTCGCCCGTGTGCACGTCGCCGGCGAGGATGCCGATGTCGGCCTCGCCGTCGGCCACCGCACGCACGATCTCTTCGCTCAGGTATTCACGCAGGTCGACCTGCACGGCCGGGTGCTGCGTGAGAAAGCCGGCCAGCTTCTGCGGCAGGTACTCGGTGATCGAGGTGGTGTTGGCGAACACGCGCACATGGCCCTTGATGCCCTTGCCGAAGTCCTGCATGTCGCAGCGCAGGTGCTCCATCTGCTGCATCACGCGCTTGGCGTGGTACAGCACCGCCTGCCCCGCGGCAGTGAGGCTCACGCCCTGCGCACTGCGGTGCAGCAGCTTGCCGCCCACGGCCTCTTCCATCTGCTTGATGCGGGTGGAGGCGGCGGCCAGCGAGATGCAGGCCTTCTCGGCGCCGCGCGTGAGGCTGCGCGCGTCCGCCACGTAGACGAACAGTTTCAGGTCGAACAGGTCGAAATGCAGGTTCACCGGGCGCGGGCATCAAAGAGGAAGGGAACGCGCATTGTCCGGCGAATGGTGCCGTGCGTACCCTCTTGCGGGTTTCTCCTCAGACCGGGTCCCAGCTGAACACGTCGGCCGAGCGGTCCAGCGGGAAGAAGCTGGCGCGCATCGCGGGCATGGCGTGCTCGGCGATGCTCTGCGGCGTCCAGCCTTCGGAGCGGTGGATGGAGCGCACCGGGCGCGGCTGGCTGATGAGCGAGATCTCGTTGTTGCGCACCGAAAAGATCTGGCCGTTGACCGCGCCGGCCGCATCGCTCGCAAGGTAGACGGCGAGCGGCGCGACCTTGGCGGGCGTCATCTGCTTGATCTTGTCGACGCGGGCGCGCTGCTCGTCGGTGTCGGTGGGAATGGCGCCGATCATGCGGCTCCAGGCAAAGGGTGCAATGCAGTTGGAGCGCACGTTGAATTTCTGCATGTCGAGCGCAATCGATTTCGACAGCGCCACGATGCCGAGCTTGGCGGCCGAGTAGTTGGCCTGGCCGAAGTTGCCGATGAGGCCCGAGGTCGAGGTCATGTGCACCAGCGCGCCCGAGTTCTGCTCCTTGAAATGCGTGGCTGCCGCGCGGCTCACGTAGTAGGAGCCGTACAGGTGCACCTTGAGCACCGAGTCCCACTCGTCGACCGACATCTTGTGGAAGAAGCGATCGCGCAGGATGCCAGCGTTGTTGACCACCGCATCAATGCACCCGAAGCTGTCGACCGCGCACTGCACGATGCGTGCCGCGCTGGCGGCATCGGCCACGTTGTCGGCGTTGGGAACAGCCTGCCCGCCGGCCGCGCGGATCTCGTCGACCACCTGCTGGGCCGGGCCTGCGCTGCGGGTTGGGCCGCTGCCTTCGGCGTCGAGTGCGCCATCGAGCGCGGCGCCGATGTCATTGACCACCACCTTCGCACCGTGGGCCGCCATGGCCAGCGCAATGTCGCGCCCGATGCCGCCGCCCGCGCCCGTGACGACGACCACTTTTCCTTCAACCATGTTTGTCTCTGCTCCGGATGTTCCGCTCGCGGGTTCGCGGGCGAATTTCAGAATGCCACAGGCGGAGCAGGAGCGGGTTTCGGGTTTCCGAAGAGGGGCTTAAGGGCTGCTTCGGCTTACTGCCGCGCCGTGCGGATATTCAACGGCAGCGCCTGCGGCCAGCTCGTGCGGAACGGATTGATGTCCAGCCCGCCACGACGCGTGTAGCGCGCATACACCATGAGCTTGGTCGGCTTGCAGCGGCTCCAGATGTCCGTGAACATGCGCTCGGCGCAGGGCTCGTGGAATTCGTTGTGGTTGCGAAAGCTCACGATGTACGCCAGCAGCCCGGCCTGGTCGATGGGCGGGCCGCTGTAGCGGATCTGCACGCTGCCCCAATCGGGCTGGCCGGTGACGAGGCAGTTGCTCTTGAGCAGGCGGCTGGTGAGGGTTTCGTTCACGTGCACCTGCGTGACGTCGCTGCCCAGCAGTTCGGGGGCGGGCTGGTAGTGGGTGCACTCGATGTCGAGGCGGTCGAGGTCGAGGCCGTCGAGTTCGTGCACCGGCTCGCGGTCGAACATGTCGGGGGCGAGCAGATTCACGCCGATGCCGGCCGACTGGTCGCTGCCGCGCCATGCGGCCTCCGACAGGTCGGCGCGCAGGCGCTCGCGCACCGCGTCGATGCTCGCGAACTGGCTGTTGTTGAAGCTGTTGAGGTAGAGCTTGAAGCTCTTGCTCTCGATGATGTTGGGCGTCTCGCACGGAATGGTGAAGTGCGCGATGGCCAGTTGCGGCTTGCCGCGCAGGTTGAGCCAGCTCACTTCGAAGGCGGTCCAGAGGTCGGCGCCGAAGAACGGCAAGGCGCCGGCCTTGATGCCCATGGCCTCGCGCTGCGTGGCGCGCGCGATGGGAAACAGCAGCGTGGGGTCGTAGTGGTCGGCGTAGGCCGAGGCGCGGCCGAGCTGCGATTGCTCGGGCGTGTTGGGGTTCGTCGGGTCGTGGCTCATGGCTTGGCTTCTCTGGATTCCGCCGCGTGCGCGAACGGAGCAATGTGGTTGGCGAGGATGGTGCACACCTCGGGCGGCAGGTCATGGCCCATGCCGGGAACGGGGACGAATTTCGAGCCCGGAATGCGTTTGGCCGTGTCCTCGCCGCAGGCGATGGGTACGAGCGCATCGGCCTCGCCGTGCAGCACCAGCGTGGGCGACTGGATGCGCGGCAGCACCTGGGGGCGGTCGGCATCGGCGCCGATGGCGAGCATCTGGCGCATCAGGCCGGCCGGGTGGTAAGAGCGCCGCATGCTGAAGGTGAGGCGCTCGGCCAGGTCTTCATCGCTTTGCGGATAGGCGGGGCTCTGGATGAGCCGCAGCAGCCTGATGCTGTGCGCGACCAGTTCGGGCTCGCTGCTGCCCGACGGACGGCGCATGAGCATGGAGGTGACTTCGCGGCGCGGCCCGGGCAGGCCGCGCGCACCACTCGAACTCATGATGCTCACGAGGCTGGTCGCGCGCTGCGGCGCGCTGGCGGCCAGGCGCTGGGCGATCATGCCGCCCATGGAGGCGCCGACGATGTGGGCCTTGGCTATGCCGAGTGCGTCGAGCACGCCGAGCGAATCGAGGGTCATGTCCTGCAGGGTGTAGGCCGAGCGCACCTTCAGGCCGAGGCGGTGGCGAATCGTTTCCCACACCAGGTTGCCGACGCCCGCGCGGTCGAAGCCCTGGCTCAGGCCGATGTCGCGGTTATCGTGGCGCACCACGCGAAAACCCGCCTCCACCAGTTGCTGCACGAAGCCGGTGGGCCAGGCCACCAGCTGCATGCCCAGGCCCATGATGAGCAGGATGACAGGGCGCCCTTCGCCTCCGGTGTCGTCGACTTCGATCTGCAGCCCGTTGGCGGTGACTTTCATTGGTTCCCTGGTCTTCTTTCTCTGGTCTTCTACTTGAACTCGCGCTCGCGCAGCCACTTGGTGGCGACCCACTTTTCGCCCGCCAGCACCGGCGCGCCGCCGTGCAGGGTGCGGGTGACGGGGTCGGGCCGGTCGTAGCTGAAGAACACGCCGCAGCCGCGCACGGGCGCCACTTCGAGGCCCACGTCGGGGAAGGTGGTGGCGCCGCCGCCCTCGGGCTCCTGCAGGTACATCACGAGCGTGGCGACGCGCTGGCCGCCGCGCTTGAGGATGGTGGGCGTGCCCGGCTCGTTCGGGTCGAAGTAGTCGTAGTGCGGGCGGTACTGCGCGCCGGGGGCATAGCGCAGGATCTGCAGGCCTTCGCCGAATTCGAGCGGCCAGCGCAGCAGCGCTGCGATGCGCTGCTCCAGGCGCGCGACGATCTCGTTCTCGCCACGTTCGAAGAACATGCCGTCGCTGGTGCGATCGACGTTGAGTACCTCGCCGCCGGTGCGCGTCTCCACGGTGAGCGAGCGCGCGAGCCGCACGCGCGCAGCGGCAATCAGGCCTTCACACTCTTCGCCAGACAGCAGGTTGCCAAAGACGATGACACGCGGATGCCGCATGGTCTGCAGCACCTGCACTCGGCGGTCGCCTGCGTCGAGGTGCAGCGGCGCGCCATCGAGGTCGGGGCCGGGCATTTCCGTGTGCACGGGCGGCAAGGCCACTTCCATGTTGGGGAAGCCGGCTTCGAGCTGGGCCAGCGCCGTGTCGGCGGCGGCATCGTGCCAGCCGGCCGCGCGCATGGACGCACGCAGCGCCGGCACCGAGTGCCCGGCCGCGAGCTGGGCCACCAGCCACTCGCGCAGTTCCGGACTGATTGGTTGGGACATCAGACTTTTCTCCTGAACACCAGCCTTTCGGCGGTTGACACCTGAGCGTCGAAACCATAACCCTCGAGGTCGAACTTTTCCAGTGCCTTGGGCGTGACCGCCTTGTGCTGCACGGCCCAGCGCGCCAGCAGCCCGCGAGCACGCTTGGCGAAGAAGCTCACGATCTTGTACTTGTCGCCCTTCCACTCCTCGAACACGCATTCGACCACACGGGCCTTGAGCACCTTCTTGTCGACCGACTTGAAGTACTCCTGCGAGGCGACGTTGACGACCACCGGGGTGCGATCGGCCGCCAGGCGCTCGTTCAGGTGCTCGGCGATGCGCGAGCCCCAGAAGGCGTACAGGTCCTTGCCGTGGCGGTTGGCCAACTGGGTGCCCATTTCGAGGCGGTAGGGCTGCAGCAGGTCGAGCGGGCGCAGCAGGCCGTAGAGGCCGCTGAGGATGCAGACATGGTCTTGCGCCCAGTCGAGCTGCGCCCTGGTGAGGGTGCGGGCGTCAAGGCCGCCGTACACGTCGCCGTCGAAGGCGAAAGCGGCCTGGCGGGCGTTCTTCGCGCTGCTCTTGCTGGACCAGGCCTCGTAGCGGGCCACGTTCAGGGCCGAGAGCTTGTCCGACAGGTGCATGAGTTCAGAAATCTGCTGGGGCGACTTCTCGCGCAGTAGCTTGATCAGCTCGACCGAAGGGCCGCGCGGAGACTCGAAATGGGGTTGGGTGGCGGGGAGTTCGGAGGGGAGCGGGGTGTCGTAATCGAGCGACTTTGCAGGGGAAAGCAGGAAGAGCATCCCGGAATTATCAGTGGCTGCCGTGACGCCAGGCCGCCCCGGTAAAATCGCGGGCTATCCCACCCTGTCCCCCAACGGCTCCCTGAAGGGCCGTTCTGCATTTCCCATGAGCGAACCCATCACCCCTTCCGCCCAGCCCGGCCTCGACAGCCTGTCGAAATCGTTCGAACCCGCCGCCATCGAGGCGCACTGGGGCCCGGAATGGGAGAAGCGCGGCTATGCCAAGGCCGGCTTCCGCGGCACGCAGCAACCCAAGGAAGGCGCAGAGTCGTTCGCGATCCAGCTGCCGCCGCCCAACGTGACGGGCACGCTGCACATGGGCCATGCGTTCAACCAGACGATCATGGACAGCCTCACGCGGTATCACCGCATGAAGGGCGACAACACGCTGTGGGTGCCGGGCACCGACCACGCCGGCATCGCAACGCAGATCGTGGTGGAACGCCAGCTGCAGGAGCAGAAGGTCAGCCGCCATGACCTGGGCCGCAAGAACTTCGTGGCGCGCGTGTGGGAGTGGAAAGAAAAATCGGGCAACACCATCACCGAGCAGATGCGCCGCATGGGCGACACGGTGGACTGGAGCCGCGAATACTTCACGATGGACGACGACCTCTCGGCGGTCGTGACGCAAACCTTCGTGAAGCTGTACGAAGAGGGCCTCATCTACCGCGGCAAGCGCCTGGGCAACTGGGACCCGGTGCTCAAGACCTCGGTGAGCGATCTCGAAGTCGAGAGCGAAGAAGAAGACGGCTCGCTCTGGCACATCGCCTACCCGCTGGAAGACGGCAGCGGCACGCTGACCGTGGCCACCACCCGGCCCGAAACCATGCTGGGCGACACGGCCGTGATGGTCCACCCGGAAGACGAGCGCTACAAGCACCTGATCGGCAAGCACGTGAAGCTGCCGCTGGTGGACAAACTCATCCCAATCATTGCCGACGACTACGTCGACAAGGAATTCGGCACGGGCGTGGTGAAGGTCACGCCCGCCCACGACTACAACGACTACGCAGTCGGCCAGCGCCACAAGCTCGAGATGATCGGTGTGCTGACGCTGGACGCGACCATCAACGACAACGCACCCGAGAAGTACCGAGGCCTCGACCGCTTCGTGGCGCGAAAGGCCATCGTGGCCGACCTCGACGCACTGGGCCTGCTGGTCGAGGTGAAGAAGCACAAGCTGATGGTGCCGCGCTGCGCGCGCTCGGGCGCCATCGTCGAGCCGATGCTCACCGACCAGTGGTACGTGGCCATGACGCGCCCCGGCGCCGACGGCCAGTCGATCGCGCAGAAGGCCATCGACGTGGTGAAGTCGGGCGAAGTGCGCTTCGTGCCCGAGAACTGGGTCAACACCTACAACCACTGGATGGAGAACATCCAGGACTGGACCATCTCGCGCCAGCTGTGGTGGGGTCACCAGATCCCGGCCTGGTACGACGAGGACGGCAACGTTTACGTGGCCGAGAACGAGGCCGACGCACAGGCCAAGGCGCCGGGCAAGAAGCTCGTGCGCGACGAGGACGTGCTCGACACCTGGTACTCGTCGGCGCTGGTGCCCTTCTCTTCGCTCGGCTGGCCCGCGAAGACGCAGGACCTCGACCTGTACCTGCCCTCGACCGTGCTGGTGACGGGCTACGACATCATCTTCTTCTGGGTCGCCCGGATGATCATGATGACCAAGCACTTCATCGGCAAGGTGCCGTTCAAGCACGTGTACATCCACGGCCTGGTGCGCGACGCGCAGGGCAAGAAGATGAGCAAGTCCGAAGGCAACGTGCTGGACCCGGTGGACCTGATCGACGGCATCCAGCTGCCCGAGCTGCTCGACAAGCGCACTCAAGGCCTGCGCAAGCCCGAGACGGCGCCTGCGGTGCGCAAGAACACGCAGAAGGAGTTTCCGGATGGCATTCCGGCCTTTGGCGCCGATGCGCTGCGCTTTACCTTCGCTTCGCTGGCTTCGCTGGGCCGCAGCATCAACTTCGATTCGAAGCGTTGCGAGGGATATCGCAACTTCTGCAACAAGCTGTGGAACGCCACGCGCTTCGTGCTGATGAATTGCGAAGGCCAGGACTGCGGCCTGCTGGAGCACACGAAGGAAGAGTGCAAGGTCGGCGGCCCGGCGCATGGCTACCTGAAATTCAGCCGCGCCGACTACTGGATCGTGTCGCAACTGCAGCGCGTGGAGGCCGAAGTGGCCAAGGGCTTCGAGGAATACCGCCTCGACAACGTGGCCAATGCGATCTACCAGTTCGCCTGGGACGAGTTCTGCGACTGGTACCTGGAAATTGCCAAGGTGCAGATCCAGACCGGCGACGATTCGCAGAAGCGCGCCACGCGCCGCACGCTGATCCGCGTGCTCGAAACGCTGCTGCGCCTGGCACACCCGGTGATTCCGTTCATCACGGAAGAGCTGTGGCAGAAGGTGTCGAAGGTTGCAGGACGTGAGGGCGAGTCGATCATGATCGCGGCCTATCCGAAGAGCCAGCCGGAGAAGATCGATGAAGCGGCCGAGGCATATGTGGCGCGGCTGAAGGCGCTGATCGATGCGTGCCGCACGTTGCGCGGAGAAATGAAGCTGTCGCCCGCATTGCGCCCGCCGCTCTATGCCGTGGCCGACGATGCGGAAAGCGCGGCTTTCCTGCGCGACGCCGCGCCAGTGCTGCAGGCCCTGGCAAAACTCAAGGAAGTGAAAGTGTTCGACGACGAAGCTTCGTGGGTAAAAGCCGCCGAAGCTGCGCCTACGGCTGTCGTCGGAACTGTGCGTGTTTGCCTGTTCGTGCCGATCGACAAGGAAGCCGAGTGCGCGCGACTCAAGAAGGATATCGAGCGAATCGAAAGCGAGAAGGCCAAAGTCGAGGCCAAGCTCAGCAACGAAGCCTTCGTCGCAAAGGCTCCGCCGGCCGTGATCGAGCAAGAACGTAAACGTCTGACTGACTTCACGGCCACTCTGGAGCGTTTGCGCGACCAGCTTGTGCGCCTCGGCTGACAGACGCAGGGCTTTGAGGGCGTTTAGGATTCCAGGAGCGGCTGCGCGCCGCTGCGCCTCCTAACTCCCCTCTTCAAGAAAGACGCTGAGCTGCCCATGTCCACTTCCTCGACCCGCATCCGCAAGGCCGTATTCCCCGTTGCAGGCTTTGGTACTCGCTTCTTGCCAGCCACCAAGGCGCAGCCGAAGGAAATGCTGCCGGTGGTCGACAAGCCGCTGATCCAGTACGCCGTCGAAGAGGCGTATGCCGCGGGCATCCGCGACATGATCTTCGTGACCGGCCGCAACAAGCGCGCCATCGAGGATCACTACGACACCGCCTACGAGCTCGAAAGCCAGCTCGAGGCCAGCGGCAAGACCGCCCTGCTCAACATCGCGCGCTCGGTCATGCCCGACGACATGACCTGCTCCTACGTGCGCCAGCCGCGCATGCTGGGCCTGGGCCATGCGGTGCTGTGCGCCGAACACCTGGTGGGCAACGAACCCTTCGCCGTGCTGCTGGCAGACGACCTGATGGTCGGCCCCGATGGCGGCGAGCCCGTGCTGGCGCAAATGACCGCAGCTTTCGCCCGCCTCGGCGGCTCGCTGCTGGCAGTGCAGGAAGTGCCGCTCGCGCACGTCAAGCGCTACGGCATCGTGGCCGGCGACGCGGTCGAAGAAGGCCTGATAAAGGTCAACCGCATGGTCGAGAAGCCCAAGCCCGAAGACGCGCCTTCGCGCCTGGGCGTGGCGGGCCGCTACATCCTCACGCCGGGCGTGTTCGACGAAATTCGCAACCAGCCCAAGGGCGCGGGCGGCGAGATCCAGCTGACCGACGGCATCGCGGCGCTGATGAAGAAGGAATCGGTCTACGCCTATTCGTACAAGGGCATCCGCTACGACTGCGGCAGCAAGGAAGGCTTTCTGCAGGCATCGGTGGAACTGGCGCTGGCGCACCCCGAAGTGGGCGCGGAATTCCGCGAATACCTCAAGAGCCTGAAGCTGTAATCGCCTCTGCTTCGAGGTGCCATCATGAACAAAGGGCCGCAGTAGCGGCCCTTTTCTTTTGTTTCTTTTGCTTCGTCAGCGGCGCTTGAGCACGTGGATGAAGTCGCTGCCGACGGTTTCCTGCTCCATCAGCTCGTTGCCCGTCTGGCGCGCAAAGGCCTGAAAGTCGCGGATCGATCCCGGATCGGTCGACACCACCTTCAGCAGTTGCCCGCTCGCCATTTCGTTGAGCGATTTCTTCGCCTTGAGAATGGGCAATGGGCAGTTCAGCCCGCGCGTGTCGAGCTCGCGGTCAACTTGCATTGCCCGGCTCCGGCGGCAGGTTCAGGCCGCGGCGGCGCTCTTCGTTTTCCGCGGCGGTGAAGAACACGGGCTCGTGCCCGCGCGTGCGCAGCCAGTCGGCCAGCGCATAGCCGGTGCCGGCGGGCCAGCACCGGAGATCGGGCAGGTCGTAGAGGCGGTAGTCGACCAGTTCGGGCGAGAGCTTCACGTCGCCATCGGCCACCACGTGGTACGCGATGATGATCTGGTTCATGCGCTGGAAGTCATACGCGCCGACGAGTTTGGTGGCGCTGACGTCGAGGTTGGTTTCTTCTTTCACCTCGCGCGCAACGCCTTCCTCGGGCGTCTCGCCGGCTTCCATGAACCCGGTGATCAGCGCGAACATCTTGCCCGGCCATGCCGCATTGCGCGCCAGCAGCACCTGGCCGCGGTACTCGACGATGGCCGCGAGCACGGGGGTCGGGTTGTTCCAGTGGGTGTGGCCACAGTTGGGGCAACGCAGGCGCTCCTTGGGGCCGCCGTCTTCCATTAACGCGATCCACTCGAGCGGCGTAGCGCAGACCTGGCAAAACTTGGGATGGGGCATGGGGTCTCTTTTCTTTTTTGTGGCTGCCTGAGCGCCTTGAGCAGGCGCCGCCGCCGTTCGTTGCTTATGCGGGAAAGACGCCCGTCGAAAGGTAGCGGTCGCCCCGGTCGCAGACAACGAACACGATGGTGGCGTTCTCGACCGTCTTCGCCACTTCGAGCGCGGCCCACAACGCACCTGCAGCCGAGATGCCGCCGAAGATGCCCTCTTCGCGCGCGAGGCGCCGGCACATTTCTTCTGCGTCGTCCTGGCTCACGCTGATTTCTTCGTCGACCCGGCTCGGGTCGAAGATCTTCGGCATGTATTCGGCAGGCCATTTGCGGATGCCCGGAATGCGCGAGCCCTCGGCCGGCTGCGCACCGATGATGCGCACTGCCGGGTTCTTCTCTTTCAGGAAGCGCGAGACGCCGGTGATGGTGCCGGTGGTGCCCATGGCGCTCACGAAGTGCGTGACCTTGCCCTTGGTGTCGGCCCAGATCTCGGGGCCGGTGGTCTCGTAATGGATGCGCGGGTTGTCGGGGTTGGCGAACTGGTCGAGCACCCGGCCCTTGCCCTGCGCAACCATCTGCTCGGCGAGGTCGCGCGCGTATTCCATGCCGCCGCTCTTGGGCGTGAGCACGAGCTCGGCGCCGAAGGCCTTCATGGTCTGGGCGCGCTCCACCGAGAGGTCCTCCGGCATGATGAGCACCATGCGGTAGCCCTTGATGGCCGCGGCCATGGCCAGGGCGATGCCGGTGTTGCCGGAGGTGGCTTCGATGAGGGTATCGCCAGGCTTGATCTCGCCGCGCTCCTCGGCGCGCCGGATCATCGAGAGGGCCGGCCGGTCTTTGACCGAACCAGCCGGATTGTTGCCCTCGAGCTTGCCGAGAATCACGTTGCCGCGCTTGGCGTTTTCTGCGGCGTTGATGCGTTGCAGGGCGACCAGGGGGGTCTTGCCAATGGCGTCTTCGATCGTCGGATAATTCATGGCAGCCACTGTGCCATAATTTTGGGCTTCGTTCAGAACCCTGCCCGGGTGGTGAAATTGGTAGACGCAGGGGACTCAAAATCCCCCACCGAAAGGTGTGCCGGTTCGATTCCGGCCCCGGGCACCACACTTTGGCTCGCCCCCAAGCTACGCGCACTTCGTGTCGCTTCGCCTTCCCCCTACCGGGGGCGACACCGGTGGCCCGGCGAAGCCGGTTCCACGGTGTCCCTGGAATGGGCCCCTTCCCCCTTCCCCCTTTATCTTGGCTCGGTCTGCTCGCGCAGCCCCGTATGCACCGTCGGGTGCGCAAGCCGCACCCGCAGTTCGCGCTTGAGACGTGTGTTGTCCAGCCGGCGCGATTCCCCCATGAAACTCAGCAGTTGCAGCGGCAGTTGCCGCTCGGCCTCGCCACGGGCCACTCGCGGCGGGCGGGGCATGCCGTACATGTCGGCGGCCAGGTCTACGTAGTCGCCCATGCGCAGTTCGGTGTCGTCCGAGGCATGCACGATGCGCTGTGGCTTGCCTCGAAACAACGCGGCGATACAGGCGCGCGCAAGGTCGTCTGCGTGGATGTGGCTGGTGTAGACGTCGTCTTCATGCCTCAGCACGGGCGTGCCGCGCTGCAGGCGGCCGCGCGGGGTGCCGTTTTCGCGGTCGGGGGCGTAGATGCCCGGAATGCGCAGGATGCTGGCGCGCACGCCCGCGCTGCGGCCCAGCCAGCGCACGGCTCGTTCGGCGTCCACGCGGCGGTGGGAGCGTGGGGTGTCGGGGCGCACGATGCGGGTTTCGTTCACGCGGGCGCCGCCGCAGTCGCCGTATACGCCGCTGGTCGAGCCGTAGACGAAGGCGGAAGGCACCGACCGCAGCCGCAGTGCCCGCGCCAGTGCAGTAGTGCGCTGGTCGCGCCACCAGGCGGCGCCACCGTCACGGGCGGGCGGTGCCAGGTGCAGCACCCGCGTTGCGATGCCCGCCAGGCGGCGCAGGGTTGCTGCGTCGTCCAGATTGCCCACCAGCGGGCGGATGCCGGCCGTGCGCAGGGCGCCCACGCGGTCGGCCGACGAAGTAAGCGCCACCAGTTGCATGCGGCCGCGCAGGTCGCGCGCCACGCGCTGGCCGACGTCGCCGCACCCGACGATCAGCAGGCGTTCGCGCCGGAAACGCGCTGGCAGAGCGCCGGAGGGGCTATTGATTGAAGGCAAAATCCTGTTCCTGTCCCAATTCAGTTGCTCACCGGGTCTTACGCACGGCCCGGGCAGAGTTCACCCTCGAAGAATACCGATGACTGCTACAGCGCCGCATGAAGCGGGCTTTTCCATCCACGTCGAACCCAGCGGACGCCATTTCGTGGTCCACGGCGACGAAACCATCCTGGCGGCCGGCATTCGCCAGGGCATCGGCCTTCCCTATGGCTGCAAGGACGGCGCCTGTGGCTCGTGCAAGTGCAAGAAGCTCTCGGGCGAGGTCACCCTCGGCCCGCACCAGAGCAAGGCCCTGAGCGCCGAGGAACAGCTCGCCGGTTACGTGCTGACCTGCTGCGCGCACGCCAGGAGCGACGTGGTGCTCGAATCGCGCCAGGTCACGGAGGCCGGAGCGCTGCCGATCCGCAAGATGCCGGTGCGGGTGCTGGCCCTCACGCGCCAGTCGCACGACGTGATGATGGTGCGCCTGCAGCTGCCGGCCGGCGAGCCGCTGCAGTTCTACGCTGGCCAGTATGTGGAGTTCATCCTGCGCGACGGCGCGCGCCGCAGCTACTCGATGGCCAATGCGCCGCACATGCTGGGCGAGCCCGGCACGGGCATCGAACTGCATCTGCGGCACCTGCCCGGCGGCAAGTTCACCGACCATGTGTTCGGCACGATGAAGGAAAAGGAAATCCTGCGCATCGAAGGCCCCTTCGGCAGCTTCTTCCTGCGCGAGGACTCCGCCAAGCCGATGATCCTGCTGGCCTCGGGCACGGGCTTCGCGCCGATCAAGGCGCTGCTGGAGCACATGCAGTTCAAGGCCATCGATCGGCCCGCCACGCTCTACTGGGGCGGCCGCCGGCCGGAAGACCTGTACATGGACGCCTGGGTACGCGAGCAGATGACGCAGATGCCGAACCTGCGCTACGTGCCCGTCATCTCCAACGCCACGCCCGAAGACAACTGGACCGGCCGCACCGGCTTCGTTCACCAGGCCGTGCTCGAAGACTTCGCCGACCTGTCGGGCCACCAGGTCTATGCCTGCGGCGCACCCATCGTGGTCGACTCGGCCAAGCGCGACTACGTGGCGCTGGCGGGCCTGCCCGAGGAAGAATTTTTTGCCGACGCGTTCACTACAGAGGCTGATAAAGCCCTTCCCTGAGACAAAACCAAAAAGAGAATCCCAAGAAAAAATGAAAACGAGACACTTCCTCCTCACCCTGATCGCAAGCACCACCGCCCTGCTGGGTGCCGGCCACGCCATGGCGCAGCAACAGCGCCCCATCCGCCTCGTCGTTCCCTACGCCGCAGGCGGCCCGATCGACAACACGGCACGCATCCTGGCCGAACGCGTCAAGGACACGCTGGGCCCGGTCATCATCGACAACAAGCCCGGCGCGGGCGGCAACATCGGCGCCGACATCGTGGCAAAGGCGCCCGCCGACGGCCTGACGATCGGCATCGCGGCCACCGCCACCAACGCGGTGAATCCGTGGCTCTACAACAAGATTCCGTTCAACGCCGCTACCGACTTCGCACCAATCACGCAGATGGTCCGCGTGCCCAACGTGCTGGTGATGAACGCCGACACGGCCAAGCGCCTGAACATCAACAGCGTGGCCGACCTGATCCGCTATGCCAAGGCCAACCCGGCCAAGCTCAACTACGGCAGCGGCGGCAACGGCAGCGCGGGGCACCTGGCGGGCGAGCTGTTCAAGAAAGAGGCGGGCATCTTCGCGCTGCACATTCCGTACAACGGCGGCAGCCCGGCGCAGCTGGCGCTGATCTCGGGGCAGGTCGATTTCAACTTCGACAACCTCGCCACCGCCGCGCCGAACATCCGCTCGGGCAAGCTGAAGGCGATTGCGGTGACGACGCTGCAGCGCAGCGCCTCGCTGCCCGACGTGCCGCCCATCGCCGACACGCTCAAGGGCTTCTCGATCGACACCTGGTGGGGCCTGGTCGCGCCAGCGGGTACGCCGCACGACGTGGTCGTGAAGCTCAATCAGGCCTTCGTGGCAGCCTTGAACGCACCGGAAACGAAGACGCGCTTCGCCGGACTGCTGGCGGAGCCGGTGGCCGGCTCGCCGGAGCAGTTCGGCGCTTTCATGAAGAGCGAACTCTCCAAGTACGAAGCGGTGGTCAAGGCCACCGGCGCGAAAGTGGACTAACCCCCAGGCTGCGCGCACTTCGTGTCGCTTCGCCCTCCCCCCTTGCAGGGGGCAATACCGGCGGCCCGGCAAAGCCGGTTCCGCGGTATTTCTTGAAGAGACCGGGACTACTCGCCCAAGTAAGCGGCCCGCACGCGCGGGTCGCTCAGCAGTTCCTTGGCATCGCCGTTCATCGTGATGAGGCCGGACTCCATCACGTAGCCACGGTCGGCCAACTGCAGTGCGCGGTTGGCGTTCTGCTCCACCAGCAGGATCGTGACGCCCTGCGAGGCCACGGTCTGCACCACCTCGAAGATCTTGTCGCACATGATCGGCGACAGGCCCATGGTGGGTTCGTCCAGCAGCAGCACCTTGGGGCGCGCCATCAGCGCGCGGCCCATGGCCAGCATCTGCTGTTCGCCGCCCGACATGGTGCCGGCCAGCTGGTCCTTGCGCTCGCGCAGGCGCGGGAAAGTGACGAACACGCGCTCCATGTCGCTCGCGATGGCGGCCTTGTCCTTGCGGATGTAGGCGCCGATCTGCAGGTTCTCGGTAATGGTCATGCGCGTGAACACGCCACGGCCTTCGGGCACCATCACGAGGCCCTCTTCCACCAGGTCCCACGCGCCGCGGCCCTTGATGCTGCGGCCCAGGAACTCGATGTTGCCGGCCCCGGCCGGCAGCGTGCCAGTGATGGCCTTCATGGTGGTGGTCTTGCCGGCGCCGTTGGAGCCGATCAGCGACACCAGTTCGCCTTCGCGCACCTCGAAGTCCACGCCCTTGACGGCCTGGATGCCGCCGTAGCCGACCTTCAGGCCGGAGACCTTCAGCAGCGTCTTGCCGGTGGCCTTGGCTTGTGCGGCATTGGCCCGGGTTGCTTCTTCAGCGCTTGTCATGGTTGCGGTGCTCATTTCAGTGGCCTCCCGTGCCGAGGTAGGCCTCAATCACTTTTTCATTCTTCTGCACGTCGGCGGGCGTACCTTCGGCAATCTGCTTGCCGTAGTCCAGCACGGTGACGCGGTCGCACAGGCCCATGATGAGCTTGACGTCGTGTTCGATGATCAGGATGGTGCGGTCGTCCTTGCGGATGCGGTCGATCAGTTCGCGCAGCAGCACCTTCTCGGTGGAGTTCATGCCGGCGGCGGGCTCGTCGAGCGCGATGAGCTGCGGGTCGGTGGCCAGTGCGCGTGCAATTTCGAGACGGCGCTGGTCGCCGTACGACAGCGTGCGCGCCTTGTAGTCGGCGAACTTGCCGATGCCCACGTAGTCGAGCAGTTCCTGTGCGCGCTTCGCAATGGCCTTCTCTTCAGCCTTGAAGCTGCCCGTGCGCAGCATGGCGCCGAAGATGCCCGACTGCGTGCGGATGTGGCGCCCGACCATCACATTCTCCAGCGCCGTCATTTCGGCGAAGAGGCGGATGTTCTGGAAGGTGCGTGCAATGCCGGCCTTGGCCACTTCATGCACGGCCGTCGGCTGGTAGGGCTTGCCTGCGAGTTCGAAGGTGCCGCTGTCGGGCGTGTACAGCCCGGTGATCACGTTGAAGAAGGTGGTCTTGCCAGCGCCGTTGGGGCCGATCAGGCCGTAGACCTGGCCGCGCTTGATGGTGATGCCCACGTCGGACAGGGCTTGCAGCCCACCGAAGCGCTTGGAAATTCCACGAACGTCGAGGATGGTGTCTGTCGTCATGTTGATTTTTCCTTCGGCGTTCAGGGATTGATCGACATGGGACGCGAAGCCGCACCCGGCACTTCGTCGGCAGGCGTATCGATGCCCGGCGCGTGCGTTTGCAGCGATCCGGGGGCCACGGCCGCATGGGTCGGGTCGACGGGCACGCCGCCCTTCTTCGTCAGCGTCTTGCCGTGCTCCGGCGAGGGCCAGAGGCCGCGCGGACGCACCAGCATGATGATGATCATGGCGAGTGCAATGAAGAGCTGGCGCAGGATGGACGCGTCGAGGCGGCCACCGGTCAGCGACTGCAGCGGGCCGGCAACGTAGCGCAGCACTTCGGGCAGCGCTGCAAGCAGCACGGCACCGAGAATGACGCCGGGCAGATGGCCAATGCCGCCGAGCACGACCATGGCCACGATCATCACCGACTCCATCAGGCTGAAGGATTCGGGCGACACGAAGCCCTGGAAGGCCGCGAACATCGCGCCCGACACGCCGCCGAAGCTCGCGCCCATGCCGAATGCCAGCAGCTTCATGTTGCGGGTGTTGATGCCCATCGCCTTGGCGGCGATTTCATCTTCGCGGATGGCCATCCAGGCGCGACCGATGCGCGAGACCTGCAGGCGGTGCGAAATGATCACGGTGGCGATCACCAGCGCAAGGAACAGGTAGTAGTACAGCGACACCGACGAGATCGAGAAGCCGTCGAACTTCCATGCCTTGCCGAGGTCCAGGCCCCAGAACTTGATGGAGTCGATGGCCGTGATGCCCTTCGGACCGTTGGTGATGTTGACTGGTTGGTCGAGGTTGTTCAGGAACACGCGGATGATTTCGCCGAAGCCCAGCGTGACGATGGCGAGGTAGTCGCCGCGCAGCTTGAGCGTGGGCGCGCCGAGCAGCACGCCGAGCACGGCGGCCACCACCAGCGCCAGCGGTATCACGATCAGCAGCGAGGTGTGCATGCCGTTCGGGAACATCTGCGCGAACCACGGGAAGGTCTCGGTCAGGTGCGACGAGCCCATGAGCGCGAAGAGGTAGGCCCCCACCGCGAAGAAGGCGACGTAGCCCAGGTCGAGCAGGCCGGCGTAGCCGACCACGATGTTCAGGCCCAGTGCCAGCAGCACGTAGAGCAGAGCGATGTCGGCGATGCGCACCCATGCGTTGCCCTGCATCTGCAGCAGCAGAGGCAGCGCGAGCACCGCGATGATGCCGATGACGTAGAGGGCGAGGTTCTTGCTGTTCTTCATGTCTCGCTCCTTACGCACGGTCCGCCACGCGTTCGCCGAGCAGGCCGGACGGACGCAGCGTGAGCATGACGATCAGCACGATGAACGCGAAGATGTCGCTGTAGTTGCTGCCCAGCACACCGCCCGTGATGGTGCCGATGTAGCCCGAGCCGATGGCCTCGATAAGGCCGAGCAGGATGCCGCCGACCACCGCGCCGGCCAGGTTGCCGATGCCGCCGAACACGGCAGCCGTGAAGGCCTTGAGGCCGGGCAGGAAGCCCATCGCGTGCTGCGCGATGCCGTAGTTGGACGCGTACATCACGCCGGCGATGGCCGCGAGCACGGCGCCGATGATGAAGGTGGCCGAGATGACCATGTCGGGGCGGATGCCCATGAGCGCGGCGACGCGCGGGTTCTCGGCGGTGGCGCGCATTGCGCGGCCGAGCTTGGTGTAGTTGACCAGCCACATGAGCACCACGAGCGAGAACGCCGTGACGCTGAGGATCATCACCTGCGTGGGCGAGATCACCGCACCGCCCACGTGGATGGGATCGGTCGACAGCAGGTTGGGATACGCCTTGTTGGTCGGCTTCCAGATGATCATTGCCAGCGTCTGCAGCAGGATCGACATGCCGATGGCGGTGATCAGCGGCGCGAGCTTGGGGCTGTTGCGCAGCGGCCGGTAGGCCACTTTCTCGATCACGAAGTTGAGGGTTGCCGCGACAACGCAGGCAATGATCAACGCGATGAGGAGGATCAGCCAGCCCGGTGTGTTGGGCATGCCGTCCTTCATGAGTCCGATGATGGTCCAGCTCGTGAGAGCCCCGACCATCAGCACTTCTCCGTGCGCAAAGTTGATCAGATTGATGATGCCGTACACCATGGTGTAGCCCAAGGCTATCAAGGCATACATGCTGCCGAGAACCAGACCGTTGATGATCTGCTGCAGCAAAATGTCCATATCGCGATTCCCTATGTGTTGCACCGTTGCGGGGTGCCATTCACCCACCAGGGCACCGGTTTGGCGCCCCTGAGCTGACAAGCAAAAAACCAGCCAACATGTGTCGCTGGCGGATTTGTGGGCGGGATTGTAAGCACGCACCAGCGCTGATTTGGTGCGCTTGGACCGGGGTTTACCCGCTCACGTCATGCTGTATGCGCGTGGGGTCATGCACGCTTTGCGCGCATGCTGCAAGACGGTATCGATGCGGGTATCGACGATCTTGTCAGCCGTTGCCTTCGGCGTTCCGGCGGCGCAGTTCGCGCAGCTTTTCCGCGATGCGGATCTCGAGTCCACGCTCTACAGGTTCGTAGAAAACCTGGCCTTCCAGCCCGTCGGGAAGGTAGCGCTCGCCGGCGGCGAAACCGCCCTCCTCGTCGTGCGCATAGCGATAACCCTTGCCGTAGTCGAGCTCCTTCATGAGCTTGGTGGGTGCATTGCGCAGGTGCATGGGCACCGGGCGTGTGCTGTCCGTCTTCACAAGGGCACGCACCGCGTTGTAGGCCTTGTAGACGGCATTCGACTTGGGCGCGATCGCGAGGTAGACCACGCATTCGGCCAGCGCCAGTTCGCCCTCGGGGGTACCCAGGCGTTCGTACACCTCGGCCGCATCGAGCGCCAGGCGCAGCGCGCGCGGATCGGCCAGGCCGATGTCTTCGCTGGCCATGCGAACCAATCGGCGCGCCATGTAGCGCGGATCGGCACCGCCGTCGAGCATGCGCACGAACCAGTAGAGCGCGGCATCGGGGTCGCTGCCGCGCACGGATTTGTGCAGCGCGCTGATGGTGTCGTAGAACTGTTCGCCGCCCTTGTCGTAACGCCGCATGCGCTCGCCGAGCACGCGCAGCAGCCACTCGTCGGTGATGTGGTCGAGCTTTTCGGCACGGGCCGCGACGGCGAGCGTTTCGAGCGTGTTGAGGAGCCGGCGCGCATCGCCGTCGGCATAGGCCACGAGGCGGTCGACCGCTGCGGCGTCGATGGCGGGCACGGCCTGGATGGCCTGCGCGCGCGCCACGATCTGCTTGAGGTCGTCTTCGCCCAGCGACTGCAGCACGTAGACGGCTGCACGCGAGAGCAAGGCCGAATTGACTTCGAACGAAGGGTTCTCGGTGGTCGCGCCGATGAAGGTGAAGAGGCCCGACTCCACGTGCGGCAGGAAGGCGTCCTGCTGGCTCTTGTTGAAGCGGTGCACCTCGTCCACGAAGATGATGGTGCGCCGCTGCTCCAGCCCGTCGCGCGCGGAGGTGGCACGGTCGACGGCTTCGCGGATGTCCTTCACGCCACCCAGCACCGCGCTGATGCTCAGGAACTGTGCGTCGAAGGCATCGGCCATGAGCCGCGCAATGGTGGTCTTGCCGGTGCCTGGCGGCCCCCAGAGGATGCAGGAATGCGGCTGGCCCGACTCAAAGGCGATGCGCAGCGGCATGCCCGGGCCGAGCAGGTGCTGCTGGCCGATCACCTCGCCCAGCGTCTTGGGACGCAGGCGCTCGGCAAGGGGTTGATGAGCAGTGTTGGCCAAGCCTGTGGCTTACTGCTTGACGACGTCCGCGCCGGCCGGCGGCTTGAAGTCGAACACGCTGGCCGGCAGCGAGGGGTTCACCTCGACCTTGCTGAACTTGAGCACCGAGCGCTGGCCGAAGCTGTCGAGGATTTCAAGCGCCGCCAGCGCATCGCCCTGGAAGCCGACCTGCACGCTCTGCAGTTGGCCGTCCTTGTTCTTCGGCGTTGCCTTGACCCACTGCAGGCCGTCGCGCTCCGGCGCGGCTTCGAGCGTGAAATCGGCCTGCAAGGCTCGCAGATCGGGCGCGGCGGCAATCAGCGCCGCGGGCGTGGAGCCCAGCGCCTGCGCCTGCGCGCGCTGCGTGACCTGGTTCAGGTCGGCGTCGTAGAGCCACAGCGTCTTGCCGTCGGCCACGATGTTCTGCGCAAAGGGCTTCTGGTAGTCGAACTTGAATTTGCCGGGGCGCTGGAATTCGAAGGTGCCGGTCGATGTCTTGGTGCGGCCCGGTTGCCCTTCGCGTGCCGGGGCGGTCACGGTCTGGGTGAAATCGGCGCGGCCGGATTTGACCGTCTTCACGAAGGTTTCAAGGCTTTCGAGCCCGCCGGCCCAAGCGTTGGCGGAACTCAGGAGGGCGATCAATAGCCAATGACGCAATTTCAATTTGGATTCCTCTGAATAGCTGTGGCACTGGGCTTCGACCCTACCCGCCGCGAATTGCGGCAGGTGTAGGCCTTGATGAAGATTTGCAATGCTGAAAGGCGTTTTTGCAAATTGCCTTTCAGCACGTAACCTGAATTACGAAAGCCCTGCGGCGAATTACTCCGCTGCGCGTGCCGGCACCAGGATTTCTCGCTGGCCGCTGCCGCTCATGGCGCTGACGAGGCCGGCCTTCTCCATGTCTTCGACAAGGCGCGCGGCGCGGTTGTAGCCGATCTTCAGGTGGCGCTGCACCAGCGAGATGCTGGCCTTGCGGTTCTTGAGCACGACCTCGACCGCCTGGTCGTACATCGGGTCTTTTTCGCCATCGCTGCCACCCAGCAGGTCGCCTTCACCATCGCCATCGACCGTCCCGCCTTCGAGCACGCCCTCGATGTAGTCGGGCTCGCCCTGGCTCTTGAGGTAGGCCACCACGCGGTGTACTTCCTCGTCGCTCACGAAGGCGCCGTGCACGCGGATCGGCAGGCCCGTGCCGCTGGGCATGTAGAGCATGTCGCCCATGCCGAGCAGCGCTTCGGCGCCCATCTGGTCGAGGATGGTGCGGCTGTCGATCTTGCTCGACACCTGGAAGGCGATGCGGGTAGGGATGTTGGCCTTGATGAGGCCGGTGATCACGTCGACGCTCGGGCGCTGCGTGGCAAGAATGAGGTGGATGCCGGCGGCTCGCGCCTTCTGCGCGAGGCGGGCGATCAGCTCTTCGATCTTCTTGCCGACCACCATCATCAAGTCGGCCAGCTCGTCGATCACGACGACGATGTGCGGCTCGCGCTTGAGCGGCTCCGGATCGTCGGGCGTGAGGCTGAAGGGGTTGTAGATGAACTCCTCGCGCGCCTTGGCTTCGTCGATCTTGGTGTTGTAGCCGGCCAGGTTGCGCACGCCGAGCTTGCTCATGAGCTTGTAGCGGCGCTCCATCTCGGCCACGCACCAGTTCAGGCCATGGGCCGCCTGTCGCATGTCGGTGACCACGGGCGCCAGCAGGTGCGGGATGCCTTCGTAGACCGACATTTCGAGCATCTTCGGGTCGATCATGAGCAGGCGAACGTCGCGTGCCTCGGCCTTGTAGAGCAGCGAAAGAATCATCGCGTTGATACCGACCGACTTGCCCGACCCGGTGGTACCGGCCACCAGCACGTGCGGCATCTTCGCGAGGTCGGCCACCACAGGGTTGCCGATGATGTCCTTGCCGAGGCCCATGGTGAGCATCGACTTGCCTTCGTTGTAGATCTGCGAGCCCAGGATTTCGCTGAGCTTGATCGACTGGCGCTTGGCGTTCGGCAGTTCGAGCGCCATGTAGTTCTTGCCCGGAATGGTTTCGACCACGCGGATCGACACCAGCGAAAGCGAACGCGCCAGGTCCTTGGCCAAGCCAAGAATCTGCGAACCCTTGACGCCGGTGGCGGGCTCGATTTCGTAGCGGGTGATCACCGGGCCGGGCGAGGCCAGTACCACGCGCACCTCGACGCCGAAGTCCTTGAGCTTCTTCTCGATCATGCGCGAGGTCATCTCGAGCGTGTCGGCCGACACCGTTTCCTGGCGCGTCTGCGCGGCATCGAGCAGGTCGACCTGAGGCAGCTTGCTGTCGGGCAGTTCCTTGAAGAGCGGCTTCTGGCGCTCCTTGACGACGCGATCGCTCCTGGGCACCTCGGTCATCGCGGGCTCGATCTGCACCGGCGGCGAAGGGGGGCGGCGCTTGGGGCGCGGCTCGATGCGGATTTCTTCTTCGTCGTCGTCGAAGGCGCCGGACGACGGTGCCAGCGAGGGCTCAGAGCGCCCCTGATCGCCACCGCGCGTGAATGCCGGTTCGTCAGCCTCGGCACGCTCGCGGGCGGCCTGCTTGCCCATGGCGATGTCGGCGGCCAGTTCGCGCTTCTCGCGACGCGACTCGAACAGCGAGTAGGCGCGCGCACCGATGCGCTCGGCGATCAGGCTCCAGGAGAAGCGGAACACCAGCGCCGAGCCGATCACGCCGCCTGCGATAGCCACCAGCGCCGAACCAGTGAAGCCCATCCAGCGCACGCTGGCCGGACCCACGAGGTAGCCCAGTGCGCCACCACCAGAGCCCGGCAGGTGGGCTTCAAGCCGGTACAGGCGCGACCATTCGAGCACGGTGCTCGCACACAGCAGCAGGATGAGGCCGAACCAGAAGGCGAGACGGCTGCGGTTGAAGCGACCGCGCGGCGCCGGTTGTTCGCCGGACGACGGTTCGCCGCCGCGCAGCCAGTTGGCCAGCGACGACAACCAGGCGCGCAACCCGGCGAATAGGCACCACCAGACGGAATAGCCTGCAACGTAGTAGCTGCCATCGGCCAGCCAGGCGCCAATGCGGCCGCCCCAGTTCTTGATTTCGCCCCCGGTGCCCGAAGTCGACCAGGCGGCATCGGAAGGCGTGAAGCTCAGCATTGCGAGCAGCCAGAACAACAGCGCTGCGAATCCTGCGATCAGCGTGATTTCGTGAGCGAAGCGCATCGCGCGCATGCGCACGGGTTGCCCCTCGGCAGCAGAAGAAGATTGAAGCGTATTGAGCGAATAGGTCATGAAAAACACGGCACCCGGCCCGGGAAATCAGGGGCCGGAGGCACGAACACTACAACAAAAGGCCGGGACCGCCGGTAACGGCGGGCCCGGCCCCGGAGGCTCAAGCCAGTGACAGGAGCCGTTCCTTGACGATCATCGATCCGTCATCCATGGTCTGCACGAAACCGCGCTCTTCGAGATCCTTCATCACGCGGCTCACCATTTCGCGCGAGGCACCGACCATCTTGGCCAAGTCCTGGCGGGAGATCTTGTCGCGCACCTTGAGATTGCCAGCGCCGTCGTCGATGGCGAATTCGAGCAGCGAGCGGGCCACGCGTCCGTAGACATCCATCAACGCCAGCGACTCGATCTTGCGGTCGGCATGGCGCAGGCGCTGCACCAGGCCGCGCATGATGTTGTAGGCCATCGAGGAGTTCTCGGGCAGGCAACGCGCGAAGGCGTCGCGGCCCAGCATGAGCACATCGCACTGGATTTCGGTGCGCACGGTGGCCGAGTGCGGCTCGTCGTCGATCAGGCTCATCTCGCCCAGGTAGTCGCCGGGATGCAGCGTGGCAAGGATGACCTCGCGCCCACGGCTGTCGGCGCTGGTGACGCGTGCGCGCCCGGTCAGGATGATGTACAGCGCATCGGACTTCTTGCCCTGCTCCACGACGACTTCTGCGCGCTTGAAGCGCTTCTTGATGATCGCGTCCGCGATGCTGGCGGACTGCGTGGCCGTCAGCGACGCGAACAAAGGAACGCGCCGAAGCAATTCGAGGTTGGACAGCATCGACATTTATCAATCCCTGAGACAGCGCACGGAGCGACCCAGAGGGCAAGCCAATGGATTACTACAATCGCGCGCATTGAAAACACCGTTCACCCGGTGTTGAACCGGGCAGTGATACTCCATATATATCGCTACCACCCTGAAAATGTACACGCTGACGCAGCGCATATCCTAGGTTTTCTACCCATGTCCGCTTCCCAACACGCCAAGGTTTTGATTCTCGGCTCCGGTCCGGCCGGCTATACCGCCGCCGTCTACGCAGCCCGCGCAAACCTTCAGCCCCTGCTCATCACTGGCATCGCCCAGGGCGGGCAATTGATGACCACGACCGAGGTCGATAACTGGCCGGCCGACGTTCATGGCGTGCAGGGCCCCGACCTGATGCAGCGCTTCCTGGAGCACGCCGAACGCTTCAAGACGCAGATCGTGTTCGACCACATCAACAAGGTCGACCTGAGCAAGCGCCCCTTCACCCTCACCGGCGACAGCGGCACCTACACCTGCGACTCGCTGATCATCGCCACGGGCGCTTCCGCGAAGTATCTGGGCCTCGATTCGGAACAAAAGTTCATGGGCCGCGGCGTCTCCGCATGCGCGACTTGCGACGGCTTCTTCTACCGCGAGCAGGAGGTCTGCGTGATCGGCGGCGGCAACACGGCCGTCGAAGAAGCACTCTATCTCGCCAACATCGCGAACAAGGTGACGCTGGTCCATCGCCGCGACAAGTTCCGCGCCGAACCCATCCTGATCGACAAGGTCAAGGAGAAGGTCGCCGAAGGCAAGATCGTGCTGAAGCTGCACAACGAACTCGACCAGGTGCTGGGCGACGACTCGGGCGTGACGGGCATCCGGATCAAGAACACGCAAACCGGCGCTACCGAGCAGATCGACCTCAAGGGCTGCTTCATCGCCATCGGACATCACCCCAACACCGACATCTTCCAGGGCCAACTGGAGATGAAGGACAACTACATCCTGACCCGCTCGGGCCTGCAGGGTTTTGCCACGATGACCAGCATTCCGGGCGTCTTTGCCGCCGGCGACGTGCAGGACAACGTATACCGCCAGGCCATCACGAGCGCTGGTACCGGCTGCATGGCGGCACTCGACGCCCAGCGCTTCCTGGAGCAGGACGGCACCCTGTAGCCAATGCGGCCCCCAAAAGGGCTATAATCCGAGGCTTTGCCGAAACAGGGCTCTCACACGAGCCGCGGCAAAGTCGGGGTACCGCCACCCGTTTCTGGCGAGGTCAAGCTGCAAAACACCCTGCAATCGCCCTGATTGCGCCGGTGCCAGCTGTTCAAGAAAGAGTGTCCTCATGGCACGCGTATGCGACGTAACGGGCAAAGGCCCGATGGTCGGAAACAACGTTTCCCACGCCAACAACAAAACCAAGCGCCGGTTCCTGCCGAACCTGCAATACCGCCGTTTCTGGGTCGAGACTGAAAACCGCTGGGTTCGCCTGCGTGTTTCGAGCGCTGCACTGCGCCTGATCGACAAGAACGGCATCGACGCCGTGCTCGCAGACCTGCGCGCACGCGGCCAAGCTTAAGGAGCTGAAACATGGCAACGAGCAAAGGCGGACGCGAAAAGATCAAGCTGGAATCCACCGCGGGTACCGGCCACTTCTACACGACCAGCAAGAACAAGAAGACGATGCCTGAAAAGATGTCGATCATGAAGTTCGACCCGAAGGCGCGCAAGCACGTCGAATACAAGGAAATCAAGCTGAAGTAATTCGGCTCCGGTTTTCCCAATAAAAACCCGCTACTAACCCAGCGGGTTTTTTGTTGCCCGTCGATTTGCAATGCAAGAACGGCGGACATAAAAAAGCCGACCCTGGGGTCGGCTTTTTCATTGAGCGCGGAACCGTCAGGCGCGGGCAGCGCGCAGGCGGGTCGAGAAGTCGCGCAGGCCGGCAATGCCGCTGGCTTCCGCCCGATGGCACCAGGCCGCCAGATCGGCCGCCAGCTGCTCGCGCGATTGCGAGGTGTTCAGCCACAGCTGACGCAGCTCTTCGCGCATCGTGACCATCTTGTCGAGCACCGGGTGGGCAGCGCGGGCCTGCACGACATGCGAGCGAGCCGAAGCAGGCACCTTGTCGTCGTCGCGGTGCAGCCAGCGCTTGGCGGCCTTGAGCACCGACAGGTCGGCACCCTTGGTCTTCAACGCATCCAGCTCCTGGCTGGTGGCACGGCGCATTTCGCGCGCATAGCCGGCCATGACTTCATAGCGGTTGGCGATGACGGCCTCGAGCGTCTTCTCGTTGGCCACGGGCTGGATGTCGCCCATCAACATCTTCGGCGGCACCTTCTTGACCTTGGCCCAGCCGAGCTTCTGGAGCGCCTGGATGTAGATCCAGCCGATGTCGAACTCGTACTTCTTGACCGAGAACTTGGCCGAAGTCGGGTAGGTGTGATGGTTGTTGTGCAGCTCTTCGCCGCCGATGATCAGGCCCCAGGGCATGATGTTGCGGCTGGCGTCGGGCGCCTCGAAGTTGCGATAGCCCCAGTAGTGACCAATGCCGTTGATGACGCCGGCAGCGGTGATGGGAATCCAGAGCATCTGCACAGCCCACACGGCCATGCCGAGCGTGCCGAACAGCGCCAGGTTGATCACCAGCATCAGGCCCACGCCTTGCCAGCTGTAGCGCGAATACAGGTTGCGCTCGATCCAGTCATCGGGCGTGCCGTGACCGTAGCGCTCCATCGTTTCCTTGTTCTTCGACTCGGCGCGATACAGCTCGGCGCCGCGCCAGAGCACTTCGTCGATGCCCTTGACCTGCGGGCTGTGCGGATCGTCCTGCGTTTCGCACTTGGCGTGGTGCTTGCGGTGAATGGCGACCCATTCCTTCGTCACCATGCCGGTGCCGAGCCACAGCCAGAAGCGGAAGAAATGCGACGGGATCGGGCCCAGATCCATGGCCCGGTGCGTTTGCGTGCGGTGCAGGAAGATCGTGACCGCGGCAATCGTGATGTGCGTGGTGACGAGCGTGTACAGCACGACTTGCCACCATGCGATGTCCCACAGGCCGTGTCCGAGCCATTGGATGGCCGCGTTCAAAACGGCGGAGTCAGGAAGCAACATTGAGTCAGGTACTCCATGGCCACACGAAGGTGCAGCCTTCAGATAACCCGCGATTTTAAAGCGGCAGGCCTAAAACAAAGCCTTTAAACCTTCAAGAAAAGCGCAGATTAACCCTAGTTTGGAGTCCCGCCCCTATTTGCGGTTCCACACCGCGGCAAAGAAACCGTCGGTCGAATGGCGGTGCGGCCACAGGCGCAGGTAGCGCTTTGCGCCCTCCCCGCCGGCGCAAAGCGCCTCGAAACCCTCGATTTTCAGGCCCTGCAGCAATTCCGCCACATCCACGGGCACGAAATCGGGATTGGCGGCGCTGAAAGCCTCCGCAATCGCCTCGTTTTCCTCCGGCAGCACGCTGCAGGTGGCGTAAACCAGACGGCCGCCCGATTTCACGAGCCGCGCCGCGCTTTGCAGGATGGCGGTCTGCTTGACCGTCAATTCCTCGACCGACTTGACCGATTGGCGCCATTTCAGGTCGGGATTGCGTCGCAGCGTGCCCAACCCCGAGCAGGGCGCATCGACCAGCACGCGGTCGATCTTGCCCGCCAGGCGCTTGATACGGTCGTCGCGCTCATGGGCAATGGCAGCCGGATGAACGTTCGAGAGCTTGCTGCGCGCCAGTCGCGGCTTGAGCGCGTCGAGCCGGTGCGCCGACGTGTCGAAGGCATACAGCCGGCCGGTGTTGCGCATCGTCGCGCCAATGGCCAGCGTCTTGCCGCCCGCGCCAGCGCAAAAATCGACCACCATCTCGCCGCGCTTGGCATCCAGCAGCAGCGCCAGCAACTGCGAGCCCTCGTCCTGCACCTCGATGGCGCCACGGACAAAGGCATCCAGCTTGGTCAGCGCCGGCTTGCCGTCGATGCGCAAGCCCCAGGGCGAGAACGGTGTCGCTTCCGATTTGATAGCAGCTTTCGCAAGCTCAGCCTTCACATCCGCGCGCTTGTCGGTCAGCGCGTTGACGCGCAGATCGAGCGGCGCAGGCTGTTGCAGGGCTTCGACCAGCGGCCAGAAACCATCGCCCAGTTGCGCCTTCAGCGGGGCCACCAGCCACTCGGGCAGGTTGTGGCGATGACGCTCCAGCAGATCGTCCGGCTTGACGGCGTCGCAGTTGTCGAGCCAGCGCTTCTCGGTGTCGTTGAGAGCGCCCTTCAAAAAGTCGCGCGGGCCGTGAAAGCCCAGGATCGCCATGCGGCGCTCCTTCGAGCCACTGCCCGAGGGCGAGAGGTGGTCGAACAGCAGCTTCTTGCGAAGCACGGTGTAGACGGTTTCGGCAAGCGTCGCGCGCTCGCGCGGACCGAACTCGCGGTGGTCGCGGAAGAACCGCGAAACGACCTGGTCGGCCGGGTGATCGAATTTCAGGACAAGGCCGACCAGATCGGCGGTGGCCTCCAACAGGGCTTTGGGGTGCATCCCCCGATTGTCTCAGCCGCCGCCCTGCCTGCCCCGAAGGGCTATGCGCCGCGCGTCCAGACCGCCCCGAAGGCTTCCCGTTCGATGTCTTCCAGCTTGGGCGAATGACCGGCCCACAGCACCAGCGCAGCGCCTGGCAGCGTGAGGGTCTGCTCCAGCTGACGGCACAGGTTCCAGCGGTCTTCGTCGTCGAGCCCCGGCAGTTCGACGAACACGATGTAGGCACGGCGCCACGGGAATTCGCGCAAGTTCTTGCGCACCAGCCAGGCCCGCGAGGCGGGCAGGCAACGCACGAGGTCAGCCCGCAGTTCGCCCAGCTCGTAGTCGTTGAGGTCGTGCCGCGAGATCTGGCTGAAAAACGGCGTGCCGGTGATCTCTTCCCAGGCGCGCTCCTCGGCCTCTTCTGCTTCCTTGAGGCGGCCGCGCCACAACTTCAGCGCCTCTTCATCGTGCGGGCCCGCGTCTGGATCTTCGAGCGAGGCCACGGCGCTCCTGGCCGCCCACCACCGGCTGGCCGCGCCGGAGCCATGCAAGCGCTCGAGCACGGCAAGGCGCGCCTCGCGATCGCTCGCGGGCAGCATCTGGGCCAGTCCCCGCAGCGCGCCGGGATGCTCCGGCGCGATCTGCAGGGCGCTCTCGTAGCGCAAGCGCACAGGAGCTGCCGGGTCAAGCCGCCGCTCGGAATCGGCCCATTCGACCATCTCGTCCGGCGTGTTGCGCTCGCCTCGCGCGGCCAGCACCGCGATGCGCTCGCGGATGCGCGCCCGGTGCGCGTGGTGCTGCTTCCAGTCGGCGGCATGGGCGCGGCGCCACTGGCTGTCGAAATACTCGATCCACTTCTTGCGGTCGGCCAGCAATTCGAGCGCCGGACGCATCGACCACTCGGGCATGGCCGCCTTCTGGCCGAGCGCCTCCAGGCGGTCCCGCAAGACCGGGTGGGTGTCCTCCAGGTCGCTGACGCGGCGCATCGCCTCGCGCAATGCCTGGCGCGCGAAGTCGTCGCCGGGCGGCGTGCGCACGCGCTTGCGCAGGGCCGCGAACGGGCCCGGCGGCTGCGGCTCGTGCTCGGCGCGGGCCCAGTGCCACGGCCAGAATTCGTTGGCGTACCAATTGCCCTTGATCGCGATCTCGGTCAGCGCGGCCGCCGCCACGGAACTGCCCAGCAGCCGGCCCGAGATGCGGTCGGCCTCGTACTCGTCCTGGCGGGCCAGCGCGAAAGTCTTGGCCGCAAAGCGCGGGAAGTACCAGCGGAAGAAGGCCTGCGAGAACAGCGCCATCACGCCTTCGTTGCGCTGCAGGTTGGCGTCGAGCTTGAGCCACGACAGCCGGGTGCGGTAGATCCACGCGCTCAGCTTGCCGTGGTTGCCGCGGAGGTGGCCGTACTCGTGCGCCAGCACCGACAGAAGCCGCCGCCGGTCGAGCATCATCAAGAGCGGCAGGCCGATGCTCAGCGAGTTGACCGCGCCGCCGAACAACCCGAAGCGCGGCACCTGCCGGATGCTGGCGTTGAATTCGTCGTCGAGATAGACGTGGTGGACCGGCGGCCCCTTGATCTTGCTGCGAATGCGGTCCAGCGCCTCGAAGAGTGCCGGCGCGTCTTCCCGATGGAGCTCGATGCCCTCAGGCTCGTCGAAGCGCACCCAGAGCGCTCGCAACGTGGCCCAAAGCAGGCCCGCGGCGAACAGCAGCAGCCAGCCCCGTGTGAAGTTGAATCGCACCTCCCCGATCGAGGAGAGCACCCAGACGATGAGGCCCACCGAGAGCCCGAGGCAGCCCAGCACCCACAGGTAGCCGAGCGCGGCAAAGGCCGCGACGCTGCGTCGATAGCGCGCACTGTCGTCCGCACTGGCATGCTCGCTCAGTCGAACCAGGTGAACAAAATCAGCGCGATCCATCCGACTCCCGTCAAATCAAGCCCCGACAGTTTTTGAAGAAAGAAGCCCCGTTGAACGACGAAGACCTCCCTCCCCTGATCGAAACGCCCCTCGGCCGCTACCGCCACTACAAGGGCGGCGAATACGAAGTGCTCGGCACCGTGCGGCACAGCGAGACGCTGGAGCCGATGACGCTGTACCGCGCCCTGTATGGCGCCCACGGCCTCTGGGTCCGGCCAGCCGCCATGTTCGGCGAAACCGTCGAGATTGACGGCGTGCCCCGGCGAAGATTTATTCCGATCTAGCCAGCCAGGCTGCGCACGCCCGTCCTGACTCAAAAGATTGCTACCTTTTCAGTAGCAATCCACATTCCTTCAACCGCAGCGGACGTCCGTTACGCGGCCGCGGGCGTCGACATCGAGATTGAGCCGTCCGCCATTGAGTTCCATCGTGGCCGCATCGCCAGGCTTCAGCACTCGCACGATTCCGGCGCCCGAGCGCACGCGGGCGGCGGCTTCGAGCTGGGGCGTCAGCGGCTGGCCTACGGCAAAGCGGGCGCCATCTGCGTTGCATTGGTAGACCGGTTCAGGCGGCGGCGCAGGTGCCGGGGCGGGCGCGGGCGCCGGAGCGGCACAGCCCGCCATCAGGGCAGCGCCGGCAACGGCCAACAGCAACGATTTGGTTTTCACTTTCTGGACTCCCGAAAACCCGCGAATATAAACAACTTTAAGGTTTGTGACTCAATGTATCTGACAACCATCCGGCGATGGCACGCGGATACAACAGATGCTCCTGCGCCAGGACCCGCCCGGCCAGGGTGGCCGCGGTGTCATCGGGCAGCACCGGCACGACGGCCTGCGCCAGGATCGGCCCGTGGTCGAGTTCGGTGGTCACCTGGTGGACCGTCACGCCCGCCACCTTGCAGCCCGCCTCTATGGCGCGCTGGTGCGTGTGGAGCCCCGGGAACGCCGGCAGCAGCGAGGGATGGATGTTCACCAGCCGACCTGCATAGCGGCCGACGAAGCCCGGCGTCAGGATGCGCATGAACCCCGCCAGCACCACCAGCGCCGGCGCATAGCCGTCGATCACCTTCGCCAGCGCCTCGTCGAAGGCCTCGCGGGAGGCGAAATCCTTGTGCGGGACCACGGCGGTGTCGATGCCGTGGGCCTTGGCGATCGCCAGCCCGCCGGCCTCGGCCTTGTTGCTCACTACTGCGGCAATGCGAGTGCCGAAACGCTCGGCCCAGCGGTCGCGCTCGGCGGCGCGCACGATGGCCGCCATGTTGGAGCCGCCGCCGGAGATCAGGATCACGATGTTCTTCATGGGAGGTGGGATTATCCGTGGCGCGTGTCTTGTCGCCGCGCGGACACCGATTCACAGCACGACCGTGCTAAAACTCGCAGTTCCGGAGACACACCGCGTCTGCGGTGAACCGATCAACACAGCGAGGCACGCATGGATTTGAGCTTCACACCCGAAGAACAGAAGTTCCGCGAAGAGGTTCGCGCCTGGGTCAAAGAAAACCTCCCCAAGGAGATTTCGCACAAGGTGCACAACGCGCTCGAACTGACGCGCGACGATCTGCAAGGCTGGGCCAAGATCCTCGGCAAGAAGGGCTGGCTGGGCTACGGCTGGCCCACCGAGTTCGGCGGCCCGGGCTGGACCGCCGTCCAGCGCCATCTGTTCGAGGAAGAAACCGCCCTCGCCGGCGCACCGCGCATCGTCCCGTTCGGCCCCGTGATGGTCGCACCGGTGATCATGGCCTTCGGCAATGCCGAGCAGCAGAAGCGCTTCCTCCCCGGCATCGCCAGCGGCGAAGTCTGGTGGAGCCAGGGCTACAGCGAACCCGGTTCGGGCTCCGACCTGGCGTCTGTCAAGACAAAGGCCGAGCGCAAAGGCGACAAATACATCGTCAACGGCCAGAAGACCTGGACCACGCTCGGGCAGTACGGCGACTGGATGTTCAACCTCGTGCGCACCAGCAACGAAGGCAAGCCCCAGACCGGCATCAGCTTCCTGCTGCTCGACATGAAGTCGCCCGGCGTCACCGTGCGCCCGATCAAGCTGCTCGACGGCGGCCATGAAGTGAACGAAGTGTTCTTCGACAACGTCGAAGTGCCCGCCGAGAACCTGATCGGCGAAGAGAACAAGGGCTGGACCTACGCCAAGCACCTGCTCTCGCACGAACGCACCAACATCGCCGACGTGAACCGCGCCAAGCGCGAGCTCGAACGCTTGAAGCGCATCGCCAGGAGCGAAGGCGTCTACGAAGACCATCGCTTCCGCGACGAGATCGCCAAGCTCGAAGTCGACATCGTCGCGCTCGAGATGATGGTGCTGCGCGTGCTGTCCGCCGCCACCTCGGGCAAGAACTCGCTCGACGTGGCTGGCCTGCTCAAGATCCGCGGCAGCGAGATCCAGCAGCGCTACAGCGAACTGATGATGCTGGCCGGCGGCCCCTATTCGCTGCCGCTGATCCGCGAGGCGATGGAAGCCGGCTGGCAAGGCAACTTCCCGGGCGGCAACCCGGCGCTCGCGCCGCTGACGTCGACCTTCTTCAACATGCGCAAGACCACCATCTACGGCGGTTCGAACGAAGTGCAACGCAACATCGTCGCGCAGACGGTTCTGGGCTGAGGAGACACGCACATGGATTTCAATTTTTCCGACGACCAGGAACAACTGCGCGACGCCGTTCGCAAGTGGGTCGACAAGGGCTATGACTTCGAGCGCCGCCGCGGCATCGAGGCCAAGGGCGGCTTCTCTCGCGAGGCCTGGGACGAACTGGCCGAGCTCGGCCTGGGCGGCCTCTATATCAGCGAAGACGACGGCGGCCTGGGCATGGGCCCGGTGGCCGGCATGGTCGTCATGGAAGAGCTGGGCCGCGGCATCGTGCTGGAGCCCTTCGCGCAGACGCTGATCGCCGGTGCCGTGCTCAGCGGCTATGCCGCTGCCGACACCAAGGACAGCTGGCTGCCGCGCATCGCGGGCGGCCAGGTCATCGTGGTGCTGGCGTACCAGGAACGCAAGGCACGCTACCGCCTCGACGTGTGCGACGCCCACGCAGCAAAGACCGGCACCGGCTGGTCGCTGAACGGCGCCAAGAGCGTGGTGCCCGTGGGCGACGAAGCCGACGCTTATCTCGTGCCCGCCAAGGTCGACGGCAAGATCGCCCTCTTCCTGGTCGAGCGCAGCGCCAGCGGCGTCGAAGCCCGCGGCTACGGCACGCAGGACGGCGCCCGTGCCGCCGAAGTGGTGTTCGACAAGGCCGACGCCACGCTGGTCACACTTGACGGCCTGGCCGCACTCGAGTACGCCGTGGACGTCGGCATTGCCGCCACCTGTGCCGAAGCGGTCGGCGTGATGGACAAGACCGTGGCCGTCACCATCGACTACATGAACCAGCGCAAGCAGTTCGGCGTGACCATCTCCACCTTCCAGGCGCTGCGCCACCGCGTCGCCGACATGAAGATGCAGCTCGAACTCGCGCGCTCGATGAGCTACTACGCGACGCTCAAGCTCAACGCCCCGGCCGACGAGCGCCGCCAGGCGCTGGCCCGCGCCAAGTACCAGCTCGGCGTGTCGATGCGCTATGTGGCCGCCAACTCGGTGCAGCTGCACGGCGGTATCGGTGTGACCGACGAATACATCGGCAGCCACTACTTCCGCAAGCTCACGCAGATGGAAATGACCTTCGGCGACACGCTGCACCATCTGGGTGAAGTGTCGGCCCGCATGCAGGACACGGCTGGCGTCTTCGCCTGACGGACTTTTTCCCCTAGCATCCAACGCCCGCCCGCCTTCGCGCCGGCGGGCGTTTTCACTTGGAACCCAGAACTCCAGGAACCCAGGAACGAAACATGCAATCCCGCCGCACCCTTCTTCTTGCCATGGCCGTCACAGGGACAGCCGCCACCGCCATGCTGACCGCCTGCGCCACCTCCCCTACGCCTTCGTACACCGAGCGCCCACCCATCGTGTTCATGCACGGCAACGGCGACTCGGCCGCGCTCTGGCAGACGACGATATGGCGCTTCGAGTCGAACGGCTGGCCGCGCGACCGGCTCTTCACGGTCGACCAACCCAATCCGGTCGCGCGCGACGACGACGCCGTGGCCCAGCCCGGGCGCAGTTCGACCGGCGAGTCGGCGGTGTTCCTCAAGGCTGAAGTCGACAAGGTGCTGAAGGTGACGGGCGCCAGCAAGGTCGTGCTGATCGGCAACTCGCGCGGCGGCAACACCATCCGGAACTACGTGCAGAACGGCGGCGGCGCAGCAGTCGTGAGCCACGTTGTGCTGGGCGGCAATCCGGCGCACGGCATCTGGGCGGTGAAGGGCTTCCGCGAGAACAACGAGTTCTCGGGGCTGTCAGGTTTCATGCAGCAGCTCAATGCGCCGAAAGGAGCGAACGGCGAAGAAGTCACGCCGGGCGTTAAATGGATGACCCTGCGTTCGGACAACAACGACAAATACGCGCAGCCCGACGGCGTGTGGATCGGCACGCCCGGCAAGCCGACGAACATCGGCTTCGACGGGCCGGCGCTCAAGGGTGCGACCAACATCGTGCTGCCGCGCGTCGACCACCGCGAGACTTCGTTCTCGCCCGCCGCATTCGCTGCGACGTGGCAATTCCTGACCGGGCAGGCGCCGCGCAGCACGGACGTCGCGGCGGAGACGGATGTGGTGCTCAACGGCCGTGCGATCGGCGCGGAAAACCTTTCGCTGAACGGCGCGAAGGTGACCGTCTATGCCGTCGACCCTGCCACCGGCGCGCGGCTCGGCGAAGCCGTCTTCACCAAGTCCGTCGGCGCCGACGGCCGCTGGGGGCCCTTCAAGGCGCGCGGCGACGCGGCCTACGAGTTCGTCCTGGCAACTCCCAGCTACGGCACCACGCATATCTACCGCAGCCCGTTCCCGCGCAGCAGCAGCGTCGTGAACCTGCGGCCGGAGCGCGTCATACCCGCCGACAACGGGGCCAGTGCCGTCGTCGTGTTCACGCGCCCACGCGGCTACTTCGACGCACAGCGCGACACCATGCGCTTCGATGGCAAGAGCCCGCCGGCCGGCGTGCCGCCGAAGGGGTCGGGCGTGTCGACATCGCGGCTGCGCATCGAGGGCGGCGGCGCCCCGCGCGCCGTGAGCGGCGAATTCAACGGCGAGCGCATCACGGGCCTCACCTGGCCGGCCGCGAGCGAACACACGACCGTGCTCGAGCTGACCTACTGAGGCACAGGCGGCCATGACCGACACGGACACCCCCTTCGTCCTGCAGGCGCGCGACGAGCGCGGCGTGGTCACACTGACGCTGAACCGGCCGGCCTCGTTCAACGCGCTCTCGGAAGGCATGCTGGGCGCGCTCGAACAGGCGCTCGGCGAGATCGCGGCCGACGAGACCGTGCGCGCCGTCGTCATCGCTGCGGCGGGCAAGGCTTTCTGCGCCGGCCATGACCTGAAGGAAATGCGCGCCGAGCCCTCGCTCGACTACTACCAGCAGCTGTTCGAACGCTGCGGCGCGATGATGCTGTCGATCCAGAAGCTGCCAGTGCCGGTGATCGCGCGCGTGCACGGCATCGCGACGGCGGCAGGCTGCCAGCTGGTCGCGGTCTGCGACCTGGCTGTGGCCTCGAGCGAGGCGCGCTTTGCGGTCAGCGGCGTGAACGTGGGGCTGTTCTGCGCCACGCCGAGCGTCACGCTCTCGCGCAATCTCGGCCGCAAGGAAGCCTTCGAGATGCTGGTGACGGGTAAATTCATCAGCGCACAGGAAGCGCGCGAGAAGGGGCTGGTCAACCGGGTGGCGCCGCCCGAAGAACTCGACGCGGCCGTCGAGACGCTGGTAGCCAGCATCGTTGCCAAGCCCCGCCAGGCGCTCGCTTTGGGCAAAGCCCTGTTCTACCGCCAACTGGAAACCGGCATCGAGGCCGCGCTGGCCGACGCCAGCCAGACCATGGCCTGCAACATGATGGACGAGAGCGCGCTGGAAGGCGTTCAGGCCTTCATCGAGAAGCGCCCGCCTGACTGGAGGCGCTGAGAAGCTAGGTGTCGTGCAGCCGCGAGCTTTGCGGCAGATGCGCCATCAGGAATTCCATCTGGTCGGCCAGGATGCGCCTGTTTCGCAGAATGAAATCTTCCCAGAGGCTGGGCACGTAGGGCGCGTACAGCAGCGGCATGTTCGCCTGTTCGGGCGTGCGGCTGCTCTTGCGGTGGTTGCACGGCTTGCAGGCCGTGACCACGTTCATCCAGGTGTCGATGCCCTTCTGGGCGAACGGAATGATGTGCTCGCGCGTGAGCTCGTCTTCGTGGAAATGCCCGCCGCAGTACGCGCAGATGTTGCGGTCGCGCGAAAACAACTTGCTGTTGGTGAGCCCGGGCCGCTGCGCGAAGGGGTTGATGCGTGGCACGCCCTTGGTGCCGATGATGCTGTTGATCGCAATCTGCGACTGCTCGCCCGTGATCGCGTTGTGGCCGCCACGGAACACCGCCACCTGCGCGCCCACTTCCCAGCGAACTTCGTCCGCCGCATAGTGGATCACCGCCTGTTCCAGCGAAATCCATGACTGGGGCAGCCCTTGGGCCGACAGCTTCAAGACCTTCACACACGCCTCCTCGAAAAGTGAGAGAACACGGAAAGACCAGGGACACGGAGCGCATTGAAGACCGACGCCAATCAACGCACTACGTCACAATATACCGGCTTTGTGACAAATCGGCCTGATTCGCCCATTTGACGGGCGAAAGGCGCTATCAAAAAGATACTCACCAATGCAGGTTTTTCGCGGCTTCCGGCACCCGGGCGTAGCTCCTGCCTGCGCCCTCACCATTGGCAATTTCGACGGCGTGCACCGTGGCCACCAGGCCATGCTCGCGCTCTTGCAGACCGAGGCCCGCCAGCGCGGGCTGCCGAGTTGCGTGCTCACCTTCGAGCCCCACCCGCGCGACTATTTCGCCGCCATCACCAAGAAACCCGACCTGGCGCCGGCGCGCATCGGCACGCTGCGAGACAAGCTCAGCGAACTGGCTGCCTGCGGCGTGGCGCAGACCATCGTGCTGCCGTTCGACGGCAGGCTGGCCTCCCGGTCGCCCGAGGAATTCATCCAGGAGGTGCTGATCGACGGCCTGGGCGCGCGCTACGTGCTGGTGGGCGACGACTTCCGCTTCGGCGCCAAGCGGGCCGGCGACTACGCCATGCTCGACGCAGCCGGCGATGCACGCGGCTTCGACGTGGCGCGCATGAACAGCTACGAAGTGCACGGCCTGCGGGTTTCGAGTTCCGCCGTGCGCGAAGCGCTGGCCGAAGGCCGCATGGCCGACGCCCAGACACTGCTCGGGCGGCCGTACACCATCTCCGGCCACGTGGTCCATGGCCGCAAGCTCGGCCGGGCGCTGGGCGCCTCGGCACCGGGCAAGGACGACGGTTTTCGCACCCTCAACCTGCGCTTCAAGCACTGGAAGCCGGCCGCCAGCGGCATCTTCGCGGTGCTGGTGCACGGCCTGGCTGACCAGCCGCTGCCGGGCGTAGCGAACCTCGGCGTGCGCCCCTCGCTGGACGCCAACGACGTCAACGCCGGGCGTGTTTTGCTGGAGACGCATTGCCTGGAGTGGCCCTCCCATCTGGGCGCCGAAGGGGCCTACGGTAAAATCGTCCGCGTGGAACTTCTGCACAAACTGCACGACGAATTGCGCTACACCAGCCTCGAGGCCCTCACTGCGGGCATCGCGAAGGATGGCCGCGACGCGCGCGCGTTCTTTGCATCGACCCACGCCGAAACCCACCGCCAGACCACGCGCGACCGAATTTAGCCCTGCACGCACCGTGCTGCCGCCCTTCGACAAGCTCAGGGCGAACGGCTTTACCTTCCGCACCGACACGCTTCATGCAGTTCGGGCTGAGCCTGTCGAAGCCCCCTGTTTCGCACCCCAACATGTCTGACGCTGCTTCCCCCAAAGATTACCGTTCCACGCTGAACCTGCCCGACACCCCCTTCCCGATGCGCGGCGACCTGCCCAAGCGCGAACCGGGCTGGGTGAAGGAATGGAACGACGAAGGCCGCTACCACCGCCTGCGCGACGCTCGCCACGGCGCGCCCAAGTTCATCCTGCACGACGGCCCGCCGTACGCCAACGGCCAGATCCACATGGGCCACGCGGTGAACAAGATCCTGAAGGACATGATCACCAAGGCGCGCCAGCTCGAAGGCTACGACGCGCTCTACGTGCCCGGCTGGGACTGCCATGGCCTGCCGATCGAGAACGCCATCGAAAAGCAGTACGGCCGCAACCTGAGCCGTGACGAGATGCAGGCCAAGAGCCGCGCCTTCGCCACCGAGCAGATCGCCCAGCAGATGGTCGACTTCCAGCGCCTGGGCGTGCTGGGCGAGTGGGACCATCCTTACAAGACGATGGACTTCGCCAATGAAGCCGGCGAGCTGCGCGCGTTCAAGCGCGTGATCGAGCGTGGTTTTGTCTACCGCGGCCTGAAGCCGGTGTACTGGTGCTTCGACTGCGGCTCCTCGCTGGCCGAGTTCGAAATCGAATACGCCGACAAGAAGAGCCAGACCGTCGACGTGGCCTTCAAGGCGCACGAGCGCGAGAAGGTGCTCAAGGCCTTCGGCACCGACCACACGATCCTCGGCGACGTCTTCGCCGTGATCTGGACCACCACCGCGTGGACCATCCCGGCCAACCAGGCGATCAACCTGAACCCCGACCTCGAGTACTCGCTGGTCGACACCGAGCGCGGCCTGCTGATCCTTGCCAACTCGCTGGTCGAGATGTGCATGACGCGCTATGCGCTCGACGGCAAGGTGCTGGCCACGGTCAAGGGCGAGAAGCTCGGCGGCCTCGAATTCGAGCACCCGCTGTACGACGTGGATGCCGGCTACAAGCGCCTGTCGCCCGTGTACCTGGCCGACTACGCCACCGCCACCGACGGCACGGGCCTGGTGCACTCCTCGCCCGCCTACGGCGTGGACGACTTCAACTCCTGCATCGCCCACGGAGTGGCGTACGACGACATCCTGAACCCGGTGCAAGGCAACGGCAGCTACGCGGCCGACTTCCCGCTGTTCGGCGGCCAGAACATCTGGAAGGCCGTGCCGGAAATCATCGCCGCGCTGCGCGACGCCAACCGTGTGCTGACAAGCGAGACCATCACCCACAGCTACCCGCACTGCTGGCGCCACAAGACGCCGGTGATCTACCGCGCCGCGGCGCAGTGGTTCATCCGCATGGACGAAGGCGAAGGCGTGTTCACCAAGGACAAGGCGCCCAAGACGCTGCGCCAGACCGCGCTCGACGCCATCGAGCAGACCAGCTTCTATCCGGAGAACGGCAAGGCGCGCCTGCACGACATGATCGCCGGGCGTCCCGACTGGTGCATCAGCCGCCAGCGCAGCTGGGGCGTGCCGATCCCGTTCTTCCTGCACAAGGATTCGGGCGAGCTGCATCCGCGCACGATGGAAATCATCGACCAGGCCGCCGACATCGTCGAAAAGGGCGGCATCGAGGCCTGGAGCCGCGCCACGGTCGAAGAGATCCTCGGCGCCGAAGACGCACCGCACTACACCAAGAGCACCGACATCCTCGAGGTGTGGTTCGACTCGGGCTCGACCTTCTCCCACGTGCTGCGCGGCACGCACCCCACCGTGCACCACGACACAGGGCCTGAAGCCGACCTGTACCTCGAAGGCCACGACCAGCATCGCGGGTGGTTCCACTCGTCGCTGCTGATCGCCTGCGCGCTGGAAGACCGCGCGCCGTACCGGGGCCTGCTGACGCACGGCTTCACGGTCGATGCCAAGGGCATCAAGATGAGCAAGTCGCTCAAGAACGGCATCGATCCGCAGGAAATCAGCAACAAGCTGGGTTCGGAAATCATCCGCCTGTGGGTGGCCGCGAGCGACTATTCGGGCGACATCGCTGGCGACGACAAGATCCTGGCGCGCGTGGTCGATGCGTACCGCCGCATCCGCAACACGCTGCGCTTCCTGCTCGCGAACACGAGCGACTTCGACGCCACCAAAGATGCGGTGCCGCTCGACCAGCTGTTCGAGATCGACCGCTATGCGCTATCGCGCGCGGCGCAGTTCCAGGCCGAGATCCTCGCGCACTACAAGGTGTACGAGTTCCACCCGGTGGTGGCCAAGCTGCAGATCTACTGCTCGGAAGACCTGGGCGGCTTCTACCTCGACATCCTGAAGGACCGGCTCTACACGACGGCCCCGGGCTCGCTGGCTCGCCGCAGCGCTCAAACGGCGCTGTGGCACATCTCGCAAGCCATGCTGCGCTGGATGGCGCCGTTCCTGAGCTTCACGGCCGAGGAAGCCTGGAAGTTCGTGAGCACCGGCAAGCCGGGCGAATCGATCTTCGCGCAAACCTACAGCCAGTTCGCCGCGCCCGACGAAGCCCTGCTCGCCAAGTGGAGCCGCATCCGCGAGATCCGCGATGCGGTGAACAAGGACATCGAAGCGGTGCGTGCCGAAGGCAAGGTCGGCTCGTCGCTGCAGGCCAATCTGCAGCTGACCGCGCCTGCCGACGACTTCGCGCTGCTGGGCTCGCTGGGCGACGACCTGAAGTTCGTCTTCATCACCTCGGCCATCGCGCTGGCCGCCGGTGAAACGCTGTCGACGGTGGTAACGCCAAGCGCCGCGCAGAAGTGCGAGCGCTGCTGGCACTACCGCGACGACGTGGGCCACGATGCGGCACACCCGACGATCTGCGGGCGCTGCACGAGCAACCTGTTCGGCGCCGGCGAATCGCGGAGCGTTGCCTGATGGCCGCCACCCGCTCCATGTCTTCTGCATCGCGTTCGCGCGGCGGCAGCATCTGGCCGTGGCTCGGGCTGGCGGTGATCATCGTGATCATCGACCAGTTCACCAAGACGCTGATCCTGGGCTACTACAAGCTCGGCGACGCGACCTATGTGACGAGCTTCTTCAACGTCGTGCGCGCGCACAACACAGGGGCCGCCTTTTCATTCCTCGCGGATCACTCGGGATGGCAGCGCTGGCTGTTCACGATCATCGGCGTGGCGGCTGCGGTGTTCATCGTGTGGATGCTGAAGTCGCACGCGGGGCAGAAGCTGTTTTCGTTCGCCATGGCCTGCATCCTGGGCGGGGCCATCGGGAACGTGGTCGACCGGATGATGCACGGCTATGTCGTCGACTTTCTGAGTTTCCACGCGGGGAACTGGTACTTCCCGGCCTTCAATGCTGCGGATAGTGCGATCACGCTTGGGGCGATCTGTCTGATCCTGGATGAGATCCGGCGGGTTCGTCGGGGCAAGTAAGTTTTCTCAGGGGCCCGATGGGCCCCTTCTTCTTTGGGTCCGCCCACCCTCACAAAGGCCCCTCGGGTTTCTCCCGCTTTCTCGCGATGTCATAACAAAGTCATACTGCGGCGGTCCAATGTAATCGATTACATGAACACCGCACAATGAGCATTCAAGCCGTTGCAGCCAAAGCCGGGGTCTCCGTGGCCACCGTCTCGCGCGCCTTCAATTTCCCCGACAAGGTGACGCCCGCCACGCGCGAGCTGGTGGAGCGTGTGGCGCACGAACTCAACTACGTGCCGAATGCCAGCGCGCGCACCTTGCGCACCCAGCGCAGCCGTGTGCTCGGCGTGGTGCTGCCCACGCTGCTGAACCCGACCTTCGCCGAGTGCCTGCAAGGCATTGCGCGCGCGGCCGTCGCGGGTGGCTACGCGATCATTCCCGTCACCACGGGCTACAAGCTCGACGAAGAAGAGCGTGCCGTTCATCTGCTGCTGGCCGGCAATGTCGACGGGCTGATCCTCGTGGTGTCGAACCCCTCCACTTCGGCCGCCCTGCCCCGCCTGCAGGCAGCCGGCGTGCCCTATGTGCTCGCCTACAACCGGCACCCGGACCACCCTTGTGTATCGGTCGACAGCGAAGGCGCGGTGGCCGACGCGGTCACGCGCCTCGTGCTGCTGGGCCACCGCCGCATCGCCATGGTCAGCGGCACGCTCGCCGCGTCGGACCGAGCGCAGCAGCGCTACCGCGGCTACCTGAAGGGCATGGCCGAAGCCGGGCTCGCGGCGCCCGCGCTCATCGAAGTGCCCTTCGTCGAAACGGCCGTCGATGCGCTCTCCAGCCAGCTGCAGGCGCGCAACCGCCCTACCGCGCTGATCTGCTCCAACGACCTGCTGGCCATTCGCAGCATCCGCGCCGCGCATCTCAGCGGCCTGTCGGTGCCCGGCGACCTCAGCGTCGTCGGCTTCGACGGCATTGCGCTCGGTGAAGACCTCACGCCCGCGCTTACCACCATCACCCAACCCAACAGCGACATCGGCCGCCACAGCGTAGAGCTGCTGATCCAGGCCATGGCCAGCGGCGCCACGCTGCAGGCCGATGCGAGCCTGCTGCTTCCCCATGCCTTCCGAGACGGCGAGTCGTGCGCTTCGGTGCACGAAGACAACAACGCCGCCATTTCACGACCCTGACCACTTCTCGTTCTTTGCCTACATCCATCCAAGGAGCTTCTTCATCATGTCTCTTCGCTTCCACCGCATGGCCCGCCTCGGCCTGCTCGCCGCCACGCTCGTCGCCGGCAGCGCCATGGCGCAGACCGCCATTTGCTACAACTGCCCGACCGAATGGGCCGACTGGGGCACGCAGCTGAAGGCCATCAAGGCCAGGACCGGCGTCACCGTGCCGCCCGACAACAAGAACTCGGGCCAGTCGCTCGCCCAGATGGCGGCCGAGAAGGCCAGCCCTGTGGCCGACGTCACCTACCTCGGCGTGACCTTCGCGGTGCAGGCAGCCAAGGACGGCCTGGTCGAGCCCTACAAGCCGGCCGCATGGAAAGACATTCCCGACGGCCTGAAGGACCCGGCCGGCAACTGGTTCACCATCCACTCGGGCACGCTCGGCTTCATGGTCAACGTCGATGCGCTCAAGGGCAAGCCGATTCCGAAGTCGTGGGCCGACCTGCTCAAGCCCGAATACAAGGGCCTGATCGGCTACCTCGACCCGGCCTCGGCCTTCGTCGGCTACGTCGGCGCGGTCGCGGTGAACGAAGCGCGCGGCGGCACGCTCGACAACTTCAAGCCGGCCATTGACTACTTCAAGGCGCTGCAGAAGAACGAGCCCATCGTGCCGAAGCAGACCTCGTACGCGCGCGTGCTGTCGGGCGAAATCGCGATCCTGCTCGACTACGACTTCAACGCCTACCGCGCCAAGTACAAGGACAAGGCCAACGTCGCCTTCGTGATCCCGAGCGAAGGCACGCTGGCCGTGCCCTACGTGATGAGCCTGGTCGCCAAGGCCCCGCACGCGGCCGACGCGAAGAAGGTGCTCGACTTCACTCTGTCCGACGAAGGCCAGGCGATCTGGGCCAAGGCCTACCTGCGGCCGGTGCGCGCCAATGCGATGCCCAAGGACATCGAGGCGCAGTTCCTGCCCGCGAGCGAATACGCCCGCGCCAAGAGCGTGGACTACGGCCGCATGGCCGCGGCGCAGCGCGCCTTCTCCGACGAGTACCTGAAGGAAGTCCGCTGAGCGGACGCCACGCGCGATGACGCAAGCCACTCTCTCCAACGCTTCCAACGCCTGGAACCCGCGCTGGCGCCTGCTGGCCTGCGTCGCGCCCGCGGCCGCCTTCTTCGCGGCCTTCTGGCTGCTGCCGGTGGTGCGCCTGCTCACGCTGCCCGCCGATAAGGGTTGGGCCACCTACTTCGCGGTGCTGACCGATGCGCGCTACCTCACGAGCATGGCCAACACGGTCGCGCTCTCGGTGGCCGTGACGCTGGCCACGCTGGTGCTGGGCGCGGCGGTGGGCATCTACCTCGCGCGCCATGCCTTTATCGGCAAGCGCGTGCTGCTGTCGCTGCTTACGCTGCCGCTGTCGTTTCCGGGCGTGATCATCGGCTTCTTCGTGATCCTGCTGGGCGGGCGGCAAGGCGTGGTGGCCGACATCGGCGACAGCCTGTTCGGCGAGCGCATCACCTTCGCCTACGGCCTGCTCGGGCTGTTCCTGGCGTACCTGTATTTCTCGCTGCCGCGCGCCATCGCAACTTACACGGCGGCAGCCGAGTCGATGAACACGCAGCTCGAAGAAGCGGCGCGTTCGCTCGGCGCCTCGCGGCTGCGAGTGGCACGCGACGTGTGGATGCCCGAACTCGCCCCCACCACGCTGGCCTGCGGCGCCATCCTGTTCGCCACCTCGATGGGCGCCTTCGGCACGGCCTTCACGCTGGCCAGCAAGTTCGAGGTGATCCCGATCACCATCTACAACGAGTTCACCAACTACGCCAACTTCGCGCTCGCCGCGTCGCTGTCGATCTCGCTGGGCATCGTGACCTGGCTGGTGCTGTTCGTGGCGCGCCGCTTCGGCGCGAACCCCGTCGCACGTTGAGACCCACGCACATGCGCAAGAACACACAACCGAAGGCCCCCTTCCTGCTCGCCGTCACGGTGATCGTGAGCCTTTTCATGATCGCGCCGATGTTGCTGTCGGTGATGGCGGGGCTCGTCAACAACTACAGCGCCGGGCTCAAGAGCGGCCTTACGCTGCGCTGGCTCGGCGAGGTGTGGGAGAACTACGGCGGCACCGTCGGCTGGTCGCTCGCGCTGGCCGTGGCCTGCGTCGTCGGCACCGTGCTGCTGGGCGTGCCCTGTGCCTATGCGCTGGCGCGCAGCCGCTCGCGCGCCGCGCGCATCTTCGAAGAGCTGCTGACACTGCCGGTCGCGGTGCCGGGCCTTGCGACGGCGCTGGCTTTGATCCTCGCCTACGGCCAGCTCACCGCCTTCCGCCAGAGCTTCGCCTTCATCCTCGTCGGCCACATGATCTTCACGCTGCCCTTCATGGTGCGCACCGTGAGCTCTGCCTTCCAGCGCGACGACCTGCTCGCGCTCGAAGAGGCCGCACGCTCGCTGGGCGCCAACTTCCGCCAGCGCTTCATGGGCATCCTGGTGCCGGCCGTGTTCCCGGCCATCGTGGCCGGCAGCCTGATGGTGTTCACGCTGTCGGTGGGCGAATTCAACCTCACGTGGATGCTGCACACCCCGCTCACCCGCACGCTGCCCGTGGGCCTGGCCGACAGCTATGCCTCGATGCGCATCGAGATCGGATCGGCCTACACGCTGGTCTTCTTCGCCGTCATTCTTCCGGTGCTGTGGGGCCTGCAGTACCTTGCCAACCTGATGCAGAAACGCCATGGAACTTGAACGCATCCCCGTCGACATTACGAACTGCGCAAAGACCTACGCAGACGGCACGCGCGGCCTGCAGCCCACCGACCTGAAGGTCGAGGCTGGCGAGGTGCTCGCGCTGCTGGGCCCTTCGGGCTGCGGCAAGACCACGCTGCTGCGGCTGATCGCGGGGCTGGAAGCGCCCGACGCGGGCAGCCGCATCGTGTTCGGCGGCCAAGACGTCACGCAGCGCCCGGTCGAGCACCGCGGCGTAGGCATGGTGTTCCAGAGCTACGCGCTTTTTCCGCAGATGACGGTGGCGGCCAACATCGGCTACGGCCTGCGCATTCGCGGCGTCTCGCCCGATGAGGAAAAGCACAGCGTCGGCGAGCTGGTCGACCTGGTGCGCCTCGGCGGCCTGGAAAACAAGCGCCCCGCCGAACTCTCCGGCGGCCAGCGCCAGCGCGTGGCCCTGGCGCGCGCCGTGGCCGTGCGCCCGCGCGTGCTGCTGCTCGACGAGCCGCTGGCCGCACTCGACGCCAAGCTCAAGGAATCGCTGCGCGACGAACTGGCCGAGCTGCTGCGTCGCCTGCACATCACGGCCATCCACGTCACGCATGACCAGCAGGAGGCGCTCGCCATCGCCGACCGGCTCGCGGTAATGCGCGCCGGCCGCATCGTGCAGGTGGGCCGTGGCGAAGACCTGTACCGCGCGCCCGCGCATCCTTTCGTGGCCGAGTTCCTGGGCCGGGTCAACCGCCTGGAGCGCGAGGCCGATGCCATCGCGCAAGGTGTTGTCCGACTCGGTGGATCAACCGTGCCCTGCCCGGGCGCGTGGCAAGGCCATGCGATGCTGCTCGTGCGGCCTGAAGACATCGAGGTCAGCGCGCCGCAGCCCGATTGGGGCGCCGCCATAGTCGAGCGCCGCACCTTCCTCGGCGACCGCGTGCAATTGCACCTGCGCCTGCGAGACCAGCCCGTGCTGGTGGCCGATGTAGGGCGCGACAATCCTTTTGGGCCGGGCGACGCGGTGGGTCTTCGCATCCACCCCGACCGGCTGATGAAGTCGCAGGAAACAAGCGCATGACGACAACTCAGAGCAAGAACACCTTCCTGGTCCAGCTGACCGACCTGCATATCCGCGAGCCGGGCCGGCTGGCCTATGGCCGCATCGATACCGCGCCCTACCTCGAGCGCGCCGTGCAGTCGGTGCTGGCCCTGCGCCAGCAGCCCGACGCGGTGGTCGTCACCGGCGACCTGACCGATTTCGGCCGCGCCGCCGAGTACGAGCACCTCGCCCGCCTGCTGGCTCCGCTGACCATGCCGGTCTGCCTGATGCCCGGCAACCACGACGACCGCGACCAGCTGCGCCGCAGCTTCCCCGGCCATGCCTACATGGGCACGGGCGCCAATACCGACGGCTTCATCCAGTACTCGGTGCGCGTCGGCGACCTGCGCCTGCTCACGCTCGACACCTGCGTGCCCGGTGCCAGCCACGGCTCGCTGTGCGAGAAGCGGCTGGCTTGGCTCGAGGCACAGCTCGACGCCTGCCGCAACGAGCCCGTCGTCGTCGCCATGCATCACCCGCCCTTCGAAACGCTGATCGGCCACATGGACGAGATCGGCCTGCTGCAAGGCGCCGATGCGCTGGAAGCCCTGCTCTCGCGCTACAGCAACGTCGAGCGTGTTATCTGCGGCCACCTGCACCGTGCCATCGACGTGCGTTTCGGCGGCACCATCGCCTCGACCTCGCCGGCGCAGGCCCATCAGGTCTGCCTGGATCTGGCCCCCAATGCTGACTCGGCCTGGACATTGGAACCGCCTTCATTCCGAGTGCACGCGTGGTCAGCGCGCGGACGCCGGCTCGTCACTCATCTCGCGGCATCAGGCAGCTTCGAAGGCCCCTATCCTTTCCACGACAACGGAGCGCTGATCGACTGAAGCGCTCACTTGTGGAAAATGGGGTCGAAACGAAGCAAAACGAAAAGGATAGAACCCGCCCCCCATGAAGCATCTCCTGAATCTGCTGGCAGCCGTTGCCCTGCTGGTATGGGGCACGCACCTGGTCCGCACCGGCGTGCTGCGTGTGTTCGGCGCCAACCTGCGCAAGATCCTCGTGCAGAGCATGCGCAACCGTTTCACGGCCGCCCTCTCGGGCATCGGCGTGACGGCCCTGGTGCAGTCGAGCACCGCCACCTCGCTCATGACCTCGTCCTTCGTCGGGCAGGGCCTGGTTACGCTGCCGGCGGCGCTGGCGGTGATGCGGGGCGCCGACGTGGGCACTGCGCTGATCTCGGTGCTGTTCTCGGCAGACCTGTCGTGGCTTTCTCCAATGTTCATCTTCGTGGGCGTGGTGCTCTTCATCACGCGCTCGGCCACCGTGGCGGGGCGCGTCGGCCGGGTGCTGATCGGGCTCGGGCTGATGCTGCTGGCGCTGCAGCTGGTGGTGGAGGCGACCGAGCCGCTGTTCTCCTCGCCGGCAGTGCGCGCGCTGCTCGCATCGATCAGCAGCGACGTGCTGCTTGAAATCACCATCGGCTCGGTGCTGGCCATCGTGGCCTATTCGAGCCTCGCGGTGGTGCTGCTGGTCGCGGCCATGGCTACGTCGAACGTGGTGCCGCTGGACGTGGCGCTCGGCCTGGTGCTCGGCGCCAACCTGGGCAGCGGCCTGCTCGCAGTGCTGACCACGGCCAAGTCGGCGGTGGCCGTGCGGCAGGTGACTGTGGGCAACCTGCTCTTCAAGGCACTGGGCGTGGCCGTCGTCGCCCCCTTCATCGGCCTGTGGATCCGCTACGTGCAGCCGCAGCTGCCCAACCAGACGCACGGGGTCGTGCTGTTCCACCTGGCATTCAACATCGTGATCAGCGTGGGGTTCATCGGCCTCACGCAGTGGGTCGCCAAGCTGGTAATGCGCATGCTGCCGGTACCGCAGCAGCCGGCCGGCACATCACGGCCGCATCACCTCGATCCGTCGGCGCTGTCGACGCCCTCGCTCGCCATTTCGAATGCGGCGCGCGAGGCGCTGCACCAGGCCGACATCGTGGAGACCATGCTGATCGGCACGCTCGACGTGATCCGACACAACGACCTGCGGCTCGCGCAGGAACTGAGGCAGCTCGACGACACGGTGGACGAGCTGTACTCGGCCATCAAGTACTACATGACCCGCATCTCGCGCGAGGCGCTGGGCGAAGAGGAAAGCCGGCGCTGGACCGACATCATCAGCTTCACGATCAACATGGAGCAGATCGGCGACATCATCGAGCGCGTGATCATTGACGTGGAAGACAAGAAGATCAAACCGCAGCGCAACTTCTCTGAAGCGGGCATGGCGGAAATCGTCGAGCTGCATGGGCGGCTGGTGGCCAACCTGCGGCTGAGCATGAGCGTGTTCCTGAACGGCAACGTGCGCGATGCGCAGAAGCTGCTCGAAGAGAAGGTGCGCTTCCGGAACCTGGAGCGGGCCTACGCCACAACCCACCTGGACCGGCTGTCGGACCGCACCACGCTGAGCATCGAGACCAGTTCGCTGCACATCGACCTGATCAGCGACCTGAAGCGGATCAACTCGCACATCTGCTCGATTGCGTATCCGATCCTGGAGTCGGCCGGAGCCTTGGCGCCCAGCCGGCTGAGAGAGTCTCGACTGGGAAAGATCGAGGGCTGACCGACTAGTCGGCCTGCTCGGCCGTCTTCAGCACGGAAGCCTCGCGCCCCCGCCGCGCATAGCGTTGCGCCAGCACGGCGCACACCATCAGCTGCATCTGATGGAACAGCATCAGCGGCAGCACGATCGCGCCCACCGCGTGCGAAGCGAACAGCACCTTCGCCATCGGTATGCCGCTGGCCAGGCTCTTCTTGGAGCCGCAGAACACGATCGTGATCTCGTCCTCGGTATCGAAGCCCAGCTTGCGCGCCAGCAGGGTCGTGAGGCTCAGCGCCAGCCCCAGCACCACCGCGCACACCACCAGCAACCCGACCAGCGCATGCGCGGGCACCTGCTTCCACAACCCCTCGATCACGGCCGCGCTGAATGCCGTGTAGACGACCAGCAGGATCGAGCCCTGGTCGACGAACTTCAGCACCGCGGCGCGGCGCTGTATCCACTTGCCGATCAACGGCCGCAGCAGATGCCCCGCCACGAACGGCACCATCAACTGCAGCAGGATGCGTCCGATCGAGTCCAGCGACGAGCTTGCGTGGCCGCCGTTCGGCAGCACCACCAGATTGACCAGAATCGGCGTGATGAACACACCCAGCAGCGTGGAGGCCGATGCACTGCAGATGGCGGCGGGCATGTTGCCCCGAGCCATCGCCGTGAAGGCGATAGCCGACTGCACCGTGGCAGGCAGCACGCACAGATAGAGCACGCCGGTGTAGAGCTCTGGTGTCACCAGCGGCAGGAGCAGTGGCTTGAGCACCAGCCCGAGCATGGGAAACAGCACGAAGGTGCTGCCGAACACCAGCAGGTGCAGCCGCCAGTGCGTGAGCCCGTTCAAGATCGCCTCGCGCGACAGCTTGGCGCCGTGCAGGAAGAACAGCAGCCCGATGGCGGCGGTCGTGAGCAGCTCGAAGAAATGCGCCACCTTGCCGCTTGCAGGCAGCAGGCTGGCAAAGGTCACGACCGAGAGAAGCGCGAAGGTGAAGTTGTCGGGAAGAAAGCGGGGGCGGGACATGTTGCAACTTGGGGCGCTGCGCGCGTTGCAGGCGCGCAGGCCGACTCAGCAGGGGAATGTGTGATTTCCGCGCATGAATCTCGTCGCCAATTTGCGGAGCCCGGCGCGTGCTCCTCGCGCCTTTGAGGGTGCATTTTCGGCGAAGTCCGGCAGCGGCTGCCGGTCGGCGAAAAATGCCCCTGCCTCAGTGTGCGGCGGGCGAACTGAACTGCGCCTGACGGTGGCGCAGGCAGTAGTCGATCAGGTCGTCGATTTCGGTGGCCTTGTCGAACACGGCATCGGCACCGAGGTGCACGCATTTGCGCCGCATGTCGGGCGTGGCGTAGTTGCTGAGCACCACCATCTTCTGCGACGGGTCGCGGTGGCGACACGCTTCGAGCACGCGAAAACCGGTGCCGTCCTTCAGGAACAGGTCGACGATGGCCAGGTCCCACTGCGACAGGTTGTCTGAAAGCCAGCGCGAGCCTTCCTCCTCTGACTCGGCCTCGCCGACCGGATCGACTCGCGCCACCTCGCGCAGCGTGCCCACAAGGCTCTTGCGGATGGTCGGGTTGTCTTCGACGATGAAAGTGCGAACTGTGGTCATGGGCTGGCTCGTCTCTACGCTGTGTTCACAGGCTACAAAGTGCACCCGGCACAAGTCGAAGGCATGACACCCCACCGCCGGTAGGACAAGACTGGCGCCCTGCCCCACCGGAGCCATTCAGAGCGTCAGGATCGTGCAGCCCGTGGTCTTGCGCGCCTCCAGGTCGCGGTGCGCCTGCTGCACGTCGGCCAGTGCATAGCGCTGGTCGATCGGGATCTTCACCGCGCCGCTTCGCACCACCGCGAACAGGTCGTCGGCCATCGCCTGCGTGCTTTCGCGCGTGGCCATGTGCGTGAACAGTGTTGGCCGCGTCACATAGAGCGAGCCCTTGGACGCCAGCAAGCCGAGGTTGACCGGCGGCACCGGACCCGAGCCGTTGCCGAAGATGGCAAGCAGGCCGAAGGGGCGCAGGCAGTCGATCGAGCCTTCGAAGGTGTCCTTGCCCACCGAGTCGTACACCACCTTCACGCCCTTGCCGCCGGTAATCTCCTTCACGCGGGCCGCGAAGTTCTCGGTACTGTAGTTGATGGCGTGCGCCGCGCCGTGCGCCAGCGCGAGCTTGCACTTGGCATCGCTGCCGGCCGTGCCGATCAGCTGCAGGCCCAGCGCCTTGGCCCACTGGCAGGCGATCAGGCCCACCCCGCCGGCCGCTGCATGGAACAGGATGAAGTCGCCGGCCTGCAGGCCTTCGGCCGGCAGCGTCTTCTTCAGCAGGTACTGGGTGGTCAGGCCCTTGAGCATCATGGCCGCGCCAGTCTCGAAGGAGATGTCGTCGGGCAGCTTGCACACGCACTTGGCCGGCATCACGCGCAGTTCGCAGTAGGCGCCCGGCGGCGGGCTGGCATAGGCGGCGCGATCGCCGGGCTTCAGGTGCGTCACGCCCTCGCCCACCGCCTCGACGATGCCCGAGGCTTCCATGCCCAACTGCAGCGGCATCGCGAACGGGTAGAGCCCGCTGCGCTGATAGGTGTCGATGAAATTCAGGCCCACGGCCTTGTGGCGGATGCGGATCTCGCCGGGGCCGGGCTCGCCGACTTCCACGTCGACGATCTTCAGTTCTTCGGGGCCGCCATGGCGGTCGATACGGACGGCTTTGCTCATCATCGTTGCAGTCTCCACACACAGGAAAAGAAGAGGGATGGGCATCCTGCCACGTCTGGGTTTCCCGTGGCGGCGCGGGGCATCATTGCCCGGTAGAGTCGGCGGCCATGCAGACACAGCCGCAGCGCCTCGCTCCCCTCACCGTTCTCCTGCTCGTCGTTCCGCCGCTGCTCTGGGCCAGCAATGCCGTGGTCGGCCGGCTGGTGCGCGACATGGTGTCGCCGCTCACGCTGAACTTCGTGCGCTGGGTCATCGCGTTCGCGCTGCTGTTGCCGCTGGCCGCGCCGGTGTTGCGCCGCAACAGCCCGCTGTGGGCGCACTGGAAACGCTACGCGGTGCTCGGGCTGCTGGGCATCGGCCTGTACAACGCGTTCCAGTACTTGGCGCTGCAGACCTCCACGCCCATCAACGTGACGCTGGTCGGCTCCAGCCTGCCGCTGTGGATGCTCGCGACCGGGGCGCTGTTCTTCGGCGCACGCATCAGTGCCCGCGAAATCGGTGGCGCGCTGCTGTCGATGGTGGGCGTGCTGCTGGTGCTCAGTCGCGGCGAATGGCAGCAACTGCTTGGGCTGCGGCTGGTGCCGGGCGACCTCTACATGATCCTGGGCACCATCGCCTGGGCCTTCTACAGCTGGCTACTGGCGCGCACGCACGAGCCCAAGGCCGTGCGGCAGGACTGGGCCGCGTTCCTGATGTCGCAATTGGTGTTCGGTGTCGCATGGTCGGGCGCGCTGGCCGCCGGTGAATGGACGCTGACACCCGCCCACATCGACCTGGGCTGGCCGCTCATCGCCGCGATGCTGTTCATCGGCATCGGGCCCGCGGTGGTGGCGTATCGCTGCTGGGGAACCGGCGTGCAACGCGCGGGCCCGCAGGCGGCAAGCATCTTCATGAACCTCACGCCGCTGTTCGCGGCGGTGCTGTCGGCGGCCTTTTTGCGGGAGCCGCCGCATTGGTACCACGGCGCGGCGTTTTTGCTTATCGTGGGCGGGATCGTGGTGGCGTCCCGGCGCTGAAAACACCGGGCCTCGCGCGGCCTGGGGGCGAGCTCAGTACGTGCCCGGGTAGGCCCCGCCGTCGGCGAGCACGTTCTGGCCGGTCATGTAGCCGGCCTGCATGCTGCAGAGAAACGCGCAGATGGCGCCGAACTCGGCCGGCGTGCCGAAGCGCTTCGCAGGAATGTTCTTCTTGCGGGCTTCCCAGACGGTATCGAAGTCCTGGCCCGACTTCTGCGCCGCGCCGGCCATCGTGCCCTTGAGGCGGTCGGTGTCGAAGGAACCCGGCAGCAGGTTGTTGATGGTCACGCCCTGCGCTGCGATGGGCGTGCGCGCCACGCCGGCCACGAAGCCGGTGAGGCCGCTGCGCGCGCCGTTCGACAGGCCCAGGATGTCGATGGGCGACTTCACCGAGCTCGACGTGATGTTCACGATGCGGCCGAAGCCGCGCTTGGCCATGCCGTCGACCGTGGCCTTGATCAGCTCGATGGGCGTGAGCATGTTGGCGTCGACCGCCTTGATCCACGCCTCGCGGTCCCAGTTGCGGAAATCACCGGGCGGCGGGCCGCCCGCGTTGGTGACGACGATGTCGAAGTCATGGCCCAGCGCGAACACTGCGGCGCGGCCGGCTTCGGTCGTGATGTCGGCGGCCACGTGCTTGACGAACGGGCCCGATGCGCCTGCAGCTTCCGTCAGCTTCTTCGCGGCCGCTTCCAGTGCCTCGGCGCCGCGCGCCACGATCACCACGTTCACGCCTTCGCGCACCAGCGCCTCGGCGCAGCCGTAGCCCAGCCCCTTGCTCGCGCCGCACACCAGCGCGGTCTTGCCTGCAATACCCAGATCCATGTTGTTGCTCCAGTGAGTAAGTCAGTACGGCAAGGGGCTTCAGCGCCCCTTGCGTGTGAAAACGAAAATGCCCGCGATGACGAGCACGGTGCCGGCCGCGATCCACGGCGTGAACGGCTCGCCCAGTATGACCACCCCCATGAGGATGGTCGACAGCGGCCCGATCATGCCGGTTTGCGCGGCCACGGCCGGGCCGATGCGCTCGATGGCCATCATCACCATCAGCACGGGCACTGCCGTGCAAAGCGTGGCGTTGAGCACCGACAGCCAAATGACCTCGGGCGCCACCTGCATCGCCACGCTCATCGGCCGCGTCAGCACGAACTGCAGGATGCACAGCACGCAGGCCACGGTGGTGGCCAGTCCCACGAGCCGCAGCGACCCCAAGCGCTTGACGAACTCGCCGCTGTAGACGAGGTAGCCCGCATAGCTCACCGCGCTCAGGAACACCAGGAACGCGCCCCACGCCGCCGCCCCGCCGCCCTTGCCGCCGCCCCCGGTCCACAGTTCGTGGCCGAACACCAGCAGCACGCCGGCATAGCTCACGACCATGCCCAGCACCTGCTGGCGCGTGGCGCGCCGCCGGTACATCAGCCAGCCGAACAGCAGCACCAGCGTGGGGTTGAGATACAGGATCAGCCGCTCGAAGCTGGCCGAGATGTACGCGAGCCCCGCAAAGTCGAGAAAGCTCGCGAGGTAGTAGCCCGAGAAGCCGAGCCCGATCACGCCGATCCAGTCGCGGCCGGTGAGCGCGGGCTTGCCGCGCCCCGCCCACAATGCCATCACGGCAAAGAGCGGCAGCGCGAACAGCATGCGCAGCATGATGAGCGTGATGGCGTCAACGCCGTAGCGGTACGCCAGCTTGACGATGATGGCCTTGCCGCTGAACGCGATGGCGCCCAGCGTGGCGAGTATCAGACCGGACGCATAGCCTTTTCTTGCGCCGTCGTGAGTTGGGATGCCGAGCGATGCGGCTGTCTTGTTCATCCCCCGATCATCGCGGGAACCTCGAGACCTTGCTCAATACCCTGCAGCCAGGCCGTCGCGGCGCGGATCGCTGGCAGCCACGTAGCCTTCCACCGAAGGCTCGCCCGCGCGCCAGATGAACTGACCGGCGCCGAAGTCCTGGTACGAGTCGTTGATCACTTCCAGGTGGTGGCCCAGGTCGCGCAGGCCCTGCACCGTGGCCGGGTTCATCGCGGCCTCGACGTTGATCTCGAGCCCCGCGTTGAAGCGCCAGCGCGGAGCGTCGCAGGCGGCCTGCGGGTTCTGCTTGTAGTCGAGCATGCGCACCAGCGTCTGCATGTGGCCCTGCGGCTGCATGTTGCCGCCCATCACGCCGAAGCTCATCACCGGCTGGCCGTCCTTGGTGAGGAAGGCCGGAATGATGGTGTGGAACGGGCGCTTGCCCGGCGCCACCACGTTCGGGCTCTCGGCCTTCAGGCTGAAGCCGTGACCACGGTTCTGCAGGCTGATGCCGAATTCGGGCTCCACGCAGCCCGAGCCGAAGCCCATGTAGTTGCTCTGGATGAAGCTCACCATCATGCCGCTCTCGTCGGCGGCCGTGAGGTAGATGGTGCCGCCCTTGACGGGGTTGCCGGCCTTGAAGTCTTGCGCCTTCTTCGCATCGATGAGGCGGGCGCGTGAGGCGAGGTACGCATCGTCGAGCATCTGCTCGGTCGTGACTTCCATCGTCTTGCGTTCCGACACGTAGCGGTACACGTCGGCAAAGGCCAGCTTCATCGCTTCGATCTGCAGATGCTGCGATTGCACCGAGTCGACCGGCAGCGAGGCGATGTCGAACTTTTCGAGAATGCCGAGCGCGATGAGCGCGGCAATGCCCTGGCCGTTAGGCGGAATCTCGTGCAGCGTGTGGCCGCGGTAGTCGCGCGATATCGGCTTGACCCACTCGGGCTGGTAGGCCGCGAGGTCGGCCACCGTGAGCGCACCGCCCTGCTCGGCCGAGAACTTCGCCAGCGCCTCGGCGATCTCGCCGTTGTAGTAGGCCTCGCCCTTGGTGCGTGCAATGGCCTTGAGCGCACGCGCGGCGGCCGTGAAGCGGAACAGCTCGCCCACCTCGGGCGCGCGGCCCCACGGCAGGAAGGTCTGCGCAAAGCCCGGTTGCGAGCCCAGCAACGGCGCGGCCGCAGCCCACTTGCCCTGCACCACCGGCGGCACAAGATACCCGCGCTCGGCGATGTCGATGGCCGGCACCAGCAGGTCGGCGAACGGCAGCTTGCCGAAGCGCTCGCTCATGGCCACCCAGCCGCGCACAGCGCCCGGCACCGTGACCGAGTCGATGCCGCGCATGGGCGGATTGGCCGCGTCGGCACCGTACTTGGCCTTGAAGTACTCGGGCGTCCAGGCCTTGGGCGCGGGGCCCGAGGCGTTGAGGCCGTGCAACTCCTTGCCGTCCCACAGGATGCAGAAGGCATCGCTGCCCAGGCCGTTGCTCACCGGCTCGACCAGCGTCATCACGGCGGCAGTGGCAATGGCCGCATCGACCGCGTTGCCGCCCTGCTGCAGGATGCGCAGGCCGGCCTGCGAGGCCAGCGGGTGCGAGGTCGACACCACGTTGCGCGCGAAGATCGGGATGCGGGTCGAGAGGTAGGGGTTGTTGAAATCGAAGTTCATTTCGGCGTGCTCTTCTTTCTCTGCTTCATTCGTTGGTGATCTTGCGGTCGACGACGATCTTCTTCCACTTGGCAGCGTCGGCGGCGACCATCTTCGCGAACTGGTCGGGCGTGCCCGGCGTCGCGGTCTCGATGCCCAGGCGCGCGAGTTTCTCTTTCACTTCAGGATCGGCAAGTGCCTCGTTGGCCGCCTTGTTTATCTTCGCGACGATGTCGGCCGGCAGGCCCTTCGGGCCGTAGAAGCCGAACCACGTGTTCGATTCGTAACCCGGCAGCGTGTCGGCAATCGGCGGCAGTTCGGGCGCCAGCGGGCTGCGCTTGAGCGAGGTAACACCCAGTGCGCGCAGGCGGCCGTCACGCACGTGCGGCATGCCGGTGGGCAGCGAGTCGAACAGCACGTCGATCTTGCCGCTGATCAGGTCGGGAATGGCCAGCGCCGTGCCCTTGTAGGGAATGTGCGTGACGAACACGCCGGCCTGCGCCTTGAACAGCTCGGCCGTGAGCTGCACGATGGTGCCGTTGCCGCTCGATGCGTAGTTGAGCTTGCCGGGGTTCTTCTTCGCGTAGTCGATCCACTCGCGCACCGTCTTGGCGGGCGAATTGACCGGCACCAGCATGATGCTGGCCGCGTCGCCTACATGCGCGATGGGCGTGAAGTCGCGCACCGTGTCGTAGGGCAGCTTGCTGACGGCCGGGCCGATCGAATGCGTGCTGGTGGTGGCCAGCAGGATCGTGTAGCCATCGGTCGGGGCCTTGGCAGCCTGGTCGGAGCCGATGGCACCACCCGCGCCGGGCTTGTTGTCGACCACCAGCGTGGTGCCGAGCTTCTCGCCCATCTTCTGCCCCAGCGTGCGGGCGAAGAGGTCGGTGGCGCCGGCCGCCGGGAACGGCACGATCAGGCGGATCGGCTTGTTCGGGTAGCCCTGGGCCAGGCTGGCGGACGAAGCGGCCATGCCGAGCGCAACGGCGAGCACCTGGAGGAACTGGAGGCGTTTCATGTACGGAATTCTTGCCTGTGAACGAAAAAAGGATGCTATGCAGCGGCAGCGCATCAAGCCAGATAATTCTGCTTATTCAACTATCAAAGCTGTTTATGGCAAGGAACACCGCTGAAGAGATCTCGCTGCAGCAGTTGCGGGCGCTGACGGCGGTGGCCGAAACGGGCAGCTTCACACTGGCGGCCGAGGCATTGCAGCTCACGCAGCCGGCCATCAGCCATCTGGTCAAGCGCCTGGAAGAAGAGCTGGCGCAGCCGCTGGTCGTGCGCGGCCGCCGCATCCGCATGACCAATGCGGGCCAGATGATGGTCGACACGGCCGTGCGTGCGCTGCGGCTCATCGATGAATCCGTCGATGCCTGCCGCTCGCAGTCGCAGCTGCGCGAAGGCCGCATCGTGCTGGCGGTGGGCCATCTGACTGCAGGCGCCCTGTTGCCGCCGTTGCTCGGCCGTTTTTCGCAGAAGCACCCGACGCTCGCGACCACGCTGCTCGACAGCACCGCGGATCAGATGATCTCGCGCATCCTCTCGCAGGAGGCAGACCTGGGCTTCGGCTCCGACATCGGCCAGAAGCACTCGGAGCTGGCAACGGAGCCGCTGTTCTCCGACCGCATGGCCCTCTTCGTGCGGGACGACCATGCGTTGGCGCAGCACGCCGTGGTCGAGGCCCGGCACCTGGAGGCGCTGCCCTTCATCCACGTCAACCCCGACGCCAATGTGTGGCGTGCGGTGAGCCGCCAACTGTCGAGCATGGCCAACGTGTACCCGCGCGTGGTGCATCACGTGTCGATGCTGTCGACAGCCTTCGGCCTCATCCAGGCGGGTGCAGGGGTAGCGCTGCTGCCGCGCTATGTGGAAGTGCTGATGCCGGCCAACCTGCGGGCGTTGGGCGTGGTGCGGCCCACGCTGGAGTACCCGGTGGTCGCCATCCGGCTGGCCAAGCACCCGCTCAACCCGGCTGCCATGGCTTTTCTGGCGATGGCTCGGCAGCATATGAAGCCGCCCCGAACGCTCACCTAAAGAGTCGTCGCATCAACGAAAAACGGCGCCCGAAGGCGCCGTCTTGAAGGGAGCAGAACGCCGTCAGTCTTCGACGAAGGCCTCTTCGCGCTTCGACTTCACAGCCGGCAGCAGCACGATGATCAGCAGCAATGCAGCCGCAGCCAGCAGGCTCGCCGAGATCGGACGCGTCACGAACACGCTCCAGTCGCCACGCGACAGCAGCAGCGAGCGGCGCAGGTTCTCTTCCATCATCGGCCCGAGGATGAAGCCCAGCAGCAACGGCGCAGGCTCGCAACCCAGCTTGAAGAAGGTGTAGCCCACCAGACCGAAGATGCCCACCATCCAGATGTCGAAGGTGTTGTTGTTGGTCGAGTACACGCCGATCGCGCAGAACAGCACGATCGCCGGGAACAGGTACTTGTACGGCACCGACAGCAGCTTGATCCACATGCCGATCAGCGGCAGGTTCAGGATGATCAGCATTGCGTTGCCGATCCACATCGAGGCGATCAGGCCCCAGAACAGCTCGGGGTTGCTGGTCATGACCTGCGGACCCGGCTGGATGTTGTGGATCGTCATTGCGCCCACCATCAGCGCCATCACCGCGTTGGGCGGAATGCCCAGCGTCAGCAGCGGGATGAAGGAAGTTTGCGCACCGGCATTGTTGGCCGACTCGGGAGCCGCCACGCCGCGGATGTTGCCCTTGCCGAAGGGCACTTCGCCCGGCTTCAGCTTGGTCTTCTTCTCGATCGTGTAGGCCGCGAAAGCCGCCAGCAGCGCACCGCCGCCAGGCAGGATGCCAAGAGCCGCGCCCAGTGCCGTGCCGCGAAGCACCGCGGGAACCATGCGCTTGAAGTCTTCCTTGGTCGGGAACAGGCCCGAGACCTTGGCAGTGAACACTTCACGCTCGTCATCGGGGCGCGAGAGGTTGGCAATGATTTCGCCATAACCGAACACGCCCATGGCGATGGCCACGAAGCCGATGCCGTCGGTGAGCTCCGGAATGTCGAAGCTGTAGCGAGCGACACCCGAGTTCACGTCGGTGCCGACCAGACCCATCAGCAGGCCCAGCACGATCATCGCGATGGCCTTGAGCAGCGAGCCCGAAGCCAGCACCACGGCGCCGATCAGGCCCAGGATCATGAGCGAGAAGTATTCGGCCGGGCCGAACTTGAAGGCCAGCTCGGTCAGCGGCGGTGCGAAGGCGGCCAGGATCAGCGTGCCGACGCAACCAGCGAAGAACGAACCCAGGCCGGCAGCGGCGAGTGCCGGACCCGCCCGGCCCTTGCGCGCCATCTGGTAGCCGTCGATCACGGTCACCACCGACGATGATTCGCCCGGCAGGTTGACCAGAATCGCGGTGGTGGAGCCGCCGTACTGCGCGCCGTAGTAGATGCCGGCCAGCATGATCAGCGCCGACACGGGCGGCAGCGCGTACGTGGCGGGCAGCAGCATCGCGATGGTCGCGACCGGGCCGATGCCCGGGAGCACGCCGATCAGCGTGCCCAGAATGCAGCCGACGAGGCAGTACAGCAGGTTGGTGAAGGTAAAGGCAACGCCAAAACCCATCGAGAGGTGTTCAACCAATTCCATGATGTGAGCAGCTTTCTTCTCAGCCGGTGATGAAGGTCGGCCAGACCTGGATCTGGAGCTTCAGCGCCCAGATGAACGCGACATAGCTGCCGACGGCCAGCACAGTGGCCAGGACGAGCACGCTGGGCAGCTTGAACTCATGGCCCGCAAGGCTGGAGATGATCACCAGCGCGTAGATGGCGATGATCATGCCCATGGCCGGCACGCCGATGCTCGGCAGGCCGCCGAGCAGAATGCCGAATGCGAGGTTGGCGCCCAGGATGAACACCACCTGCTTCCAGGCCCATTTGCCGATCTTTTCGCCGTCGGTGGTTTCAACGGTGAGCCCGCTGAACATGATCCCGAGGCCGATGAGGGCCATCAGGATGCCGAGCATCAACGGGAAATAACCCGGACCCATGCGGGCCCCGGTGCCCACGGTGTAGGTGGTGGCGCCCCATGCGAACGCCACACCCACCACCGTGAACATCAGACCCGAGAAAAAGTCTTTCTGACTCTTGATCTTCACGAACAGTCTCCTCGAACAAATTTCGATGCGGGATTGTCGAGTCAGCTTCCGGTCAGACTGATGTGGATTCCACTAACCGCCGGCCTAGGGATAACCCGAAAGGTCTCAGCGACCTCTTAGATGCTGAACTGCCGGATTATTCCAGCGGCGGCGTGGCGCTCAGCACCTCTTCGATGGTCGTCACGCCTTCGGCCACGCGCAGCGCGCCGGCCAGCCGCAGCGGCCGCATGCCGTCGATCACGGCCTGCCTGCGCAGCCCGCCCAGGTTGGGCTCCTTCGTGACCTGCGCCTTGAACGCCTCGCTGATGCTCAGCAGTTCGTACAGTCCCATGCGGCCCATGTACCCGGTCATGCGGCAATCGACACAACCCACCGGCTTGTAGGCGCGCACCGAGCCCGTGATCTGCCACGGCTTGACGATGGTCTCCAGCTTCTCGCGGGTGACGGTGTCGTCGGGCTGCTTGCAGTTGGGGCACAGCGTGCGCACCAGCCGCTGTGCGAGCACGCCCAGCATCACCGCGTTGATGAGGTACGAAGGCACGCCCAGCTCCATCATCCGCGTGATGGCGCTCGGCGCGTCGTTGGTGTGCAGCGTGCTGAACACCAGATGGCCGGTGAGCGCGGCCTGCACCGCCATCTCGGCGGTGGCGAGGTCGCGGATTTCGCCGACCATGATGATGTCCGGGTCCTGCCGCATCAGCGCGCGCAGGCCTTCGGTAAACCCGAAGTCCAGCTGCGGCTGCACCTGCGTCTGGTTGAACGAGGGCTCGATCATTTCGATCGGGTCTTCCACCGTGCTCACGTTGACCTCTTCGGTCGCGACGCGCTTGAGCGTGGAATACAGCGTGGTGGTCTTGCCCGAACCCGTGGGCCCAGTCACCAGGATGATGCCGTTGGGCCGCGTGACCAGCTGTTCCCAACGCTGCGCGTCGTGCTGCGCAAAGCCCAGCGCGTCGAGATCTTTCACTGCCGTGTCGGGGTCGAAGATCCGCATCACCATCTTCTCGCCGAAGGCGGTCGGCAGGGTCGACAGGCGCATTTCGACTTCGTCGCCGCGCATGTTGCGGGTCTTGATGCGGCCGTCGAGCGGACGGCGCTTTTCCACCACGTCCATGCGGCCCAGCAGCTTGATGCGCGCGACCATCGCGTTCATCACGCCCATCGGCATCTGGTAGGCCGGATGCAGGATGCCGTCGATGCGAAAGCGGATCACGCCCTGCTCGCGGCGCGGCTCCAGGTGGATGTCACTCGCGCGCTGGTCGAAGGCGTACTGCCACAGCCAGTCGACCACCTGCACCACGCTCTGGTCGTTGGCGTCGAGTTGCTTGTTGCTCTTGCCGAGCTCCACCAGCTGCTCGAAGCTCGCGCCGCCGGTGTTGCCGCCGGCCTTCTGCGCGGCGCGCACCGACTTCGCCAGCGCGAAGAACTCGGCCGTGTAGCGCTGGATGTCGGCCGGGTTGGCGACCACGCGGCGCACCGAGCGGCGCGCCTGGCGCTCGACCTCGGCGATCCAGTCGGTGAGGAAAGGCTCGGCCGTGGCCACCACCACCTCGTTGGGCAGCACCTGCACCGGCAACACCTTGTGGCGCTCCGCGTAGGCGGCGCTCATGGTGTCGGCCACCTTGCCCACGTCGACCTTGAGCGGGTCGATGCGCAGGTACGTGAGCCCGGCGCGGCCCGCGAGCCATTGCGTAAGCATTTCGAGGTCCAGCGGCTTGTTGTCGCTCTCTCGCGTCATGGCCACGTTGGCCAGCCGCACCAGCGGTGCCTGCCGGCTTTCGGCCTGTGCGCAGCGCGCGATGGTGCGCTTGGCTTCGACCGGGGAAATCACGCCATCGGCGGCGAGCCATTCAATAAGGCGCCGCAGGTCGAGCGGGCCTTCGTGGCGGGCGGCCAGGGGGGCGGGAGCAGAAACAGCGGGAACAGCGCTCATGAGCCGGCAGGTCGAGTGATTGAAATATTCAGGGGCTTGAAGACTCGCAACCATTTCGGCGCGGGCAAGCCCCAGCGAGTCTGGATCGTTTGGGCGCGCTCGGCAAGCGCCTCGCGCTTCGGACGGCTCGGCGTGCGCTGCGCGAGCACCACCGTGTTGCCTTCGCGCGTCGGCTTGAAGGCCCAGACGGCGTCGGCGCCGAATGCGCCGGCGATCTTTTCGAGGCTGCGCTCGTAGCTCGACGAGCGGCCGAAGAGATTGACCGTCATGCAGCCGTCTTCGGTGAGCAGCGCGCGGCAGTCGGCATAGAAGTCTTCGCTGTCGAGCACAGGCGCGGCGGCCTCGTGGTCGTACAGGTCGACCTGCAAGGCATCGACAGTGCCGTGCCATCCGGGCTTGCGGATCTCGGCTGCGGCGTCGGCGATCACCACGCGCAGCTTCGGGTCGTCAGGCGGCAGCTTGAACCAGCCGCGGCAGGCCGACACCACCTGCGGATTGAGCTCGATCGCGGTGGTGCGCATGCGCAGGATCTTGCGGCTGAACTTGGTGAGCGTGGCTGCCCCCAGGCCGAGCTGCATCGCATGGCGGGTGGCCACGGTCTTGCCGTCGGCAAACAGCAGCCAGGCCATCATGCGCTGCACATATTCGAGTTCGATCTCGAAAGGCGCGTCGAGCTTCATCGAACCCTGGACCCATTCGGTGCCCAGGTGCAGGTAGCGGATGTCGCCCCAGTCGGAGAAATTGACTTCGGGGAGAGAAATAGAAGTTTTGCTCGATGCCATCGATGCCGTCAGACGACTAGTTTGTGGGTGGCCAGCACCTCGCGCCACGCCGCAAGCTTGCGCTCGAAGCTCCACGACGCATTGGCAGGACTGGTGGAAGGCAGCTGGTAGACCGGCACGCCGAGGGTGCGCGTATGGCGCGCATGCTTGAAGCTCTCGCCGCCGTTGTGCGCAATGGCGGCGAGCTTCGGCAGATGCAGCCCGGCAATGTCGTTCGCCACGGGCGCGCGGATGGCCGAGTCGAGGCTGCCCTCGCGCTCGCAAGACGCGTACACGTCCCACACGCCCAGGCCGCGGTCGAGCAGCCAGCGGCAGCGCTGCGCGTAGCTGTCTACGCCCGACGGCAAAGGGACTTCGGGCCAGACAGCTTGCAAGATCTTCCAGAACTGGTTTTGGGGGTGTGCATAGTACTGCTGCCGCTCGAGCGACTTGACCCCGGGGAAGCTGCCGAGGATGAGCACGGCCGTTGCAGGCGAGACGATGGGCGCCAACCCCGTGAGCATGGAGCTGGCGGCATCGGATGCGGCGGGTGGATTCATGGGCGGCAATCGTGCCACCGTCCCGCGTGCACTTGCGCGGCCCATGAAAAAACCCGCCGAAGCGGGTTCTTTCGCGAAAGCCGAAGCCGGCTTGTCAGCTCTTACTTCTTGGCGGCTTCGTTCTCGGCCGTGCCGGGGATCTTCTCGCCGATGGCCTTGCCGGTGCTGCGCATGCCGTCGGCCGTCTTGTGGCCGGCGCTCTCGACGACTTCGCCGGTCTTGGTGGCTGCATGCTTGGTGGCGGTGGTCGCCTTCTTGGTCGTGCGCTTGGTGGCGCTCCAGGCCTTCTTGGCGCCCTTTTCGGTGGCGTTGACGGCCTTCTTGGTGGTGCGCTTGGTGGCGTCAACAGCGTCCTTGCCGGCTTCCTTCACCTTTTCAGTGGTGGAGGGCTCGGCCGGGGCCGGGGCGGTGGCAGCAGGCGCGGTGGTCTGGGCCACGGCCGACACGCCGATGGAGGCGAGCGCCAGCGCGAGGACGACGGGCACGGTGCGAATGAAAGACGTGGTCATGTAAAGCTCCTTGTTGGATGAAGTTTTGAGTGACTGACTTGCCACTGAACCAGCAACGAACTGGTGAAGTTCAAGGATGACAGCAAATCCACGGCATCTGCACGCATCCGGGCAGGTCGGGGCATTGGCCTACGCGGGTTGCGGCGGGCGCTCCGACATGGCCATGAGGTTTTCGAGACGCGGAAGCGTTTCGAGCGCGTTCCGGGTGGTGGCCGCGGCCAGTTCGTCGATGCCCATGCCCCGCAGGCCGGCCACCACTTCGGCGATGCGCGGCAGCTCGGCCGGCTCGTTGCGGCCCTGCGGTTGGCCGGCGTCGCGCTGGGCCTGCGTGCGGTACAGCCAGTGCGGCTGGATGTCGGGCGCATCGGTCTCCATCACGATCGATTCGATTGGCAGCGTGGTTGCCAGTCGCCGCAGCTGCAGGGCCCGCTCGAAGGTCACCGCGCCGCCGAAGCCCAGCTTCAACCCGAGATCGATGCACGCATGGGCTTGCTGCTCGCTACCGTTGAAGGCATGGGCAATGCCCTGCCACGGCCTGCCGCCCGCCGTCTGGCGAAGATGCTTGAGCACCTTGTCGACCGAGCGCCGCACGTGGATGAGCACGGGTAACCCATGCTTGCGTGCCAGTTGCAACTGAGTGTGAAAAAAGCGCTCCTGCTTCGGGCCGTCGAGCCCCTCGACGAAGTAGTCGAGCCCGATCTCGCCGACCGCCACGAGCCGCGGGTCGCCGCGCCGTGCGGTCAGTTCGGCATCGAGGGTTTCAAGGTCTTCGTCCTTCGCCTCGCCGGTGCACAACGGGTGGATTCCCAGCGCGTAGGCATCGCCCTGCGCGTGGGCCAGTTCGCGCACGGCGGCGAAATTGAAGACGGCCACCGCCGGGATCACGCACATCGCCACCCCCAGCCCGGCGGCGCGGGCGCGCAGGGCCGGCATCTCCGCACCGAATTCGGGCGCATCCAGATGGCAGTGGGTATCGACGAAGGTAGCCATCGCACGATGATGCCTGATGGGATGCGCAGGCGCGGAAAGCGTGCTACTGTGAACTCCTTCACGCGATTTTTTAGCCGGAGGTGCTCCGATGCGCAGGCCCGCTTTCTACAGCCGTTCGCCCCGCACGCTGCCACCGGCCGCAGACGAGGCGGCCGAACGGGCGGATGCGCCAGCATCGGCTGAAAACGCCGGCGGGGGCCAGTCCCTGCAGGCTGCTCCCGCGAAAAAACCCGGCTGGCAACCCGGTCGCCGCAGCTTCGCGCTGCTCTTCCTGCTGTCGGCCGCGCTGGTCACCGGCGCCGCCCTGTGGATGCCGCGCCCGGGCGCCAAGGCACTCACGCAAAAAGACATCGACGCGGCCGTGCTGCGCACGCTGCAGACCAACACCCTGCCCTCGCCCGCGGCCAAGGCGGCCGACATCATCCGGCCCTCGGTGGTACGGGTGGTGAGCTACGGCGAAGAAAAGCACACGCCCGAAGCCAAGACCCAGAAGCGCGGACGCAACATCGCCAAGGGCAAGCCGCCTGAAGCACCCAACGACGGCGAGGCCCCGGGCGAGGTCGAGCGCGGCGTGGGCACGGGCGTGGTGATCGTCGACAAGGGCGTGATCCTCACCAACCTGCACGTGGTCGCAGGCGCCGACAAGATCAAGGTCACCTTCTACGACGGGCTGGAAGCCATCGCCACCATCACCGGCGTGCAGCCCGAGAACGACCTCGCGGTACTGCAGGCGCAAAAGATTCCCGACGACCTGATCCCCGCCACCATGCGCTCGACCGCCGACCTGCGCCCCGGCGACCAGGTGGCGGCCGTGGGCTTTCCGTTCGGCATCGGGCCATCGGTGTCGGCTGGCGTGGTGTCGGGCCTGAAGCGCTCGTTCCGCTCGCCCGAAGGCAAGCAGGAGCTGGGCAACCTGATCCAGTTCGATGCCGCAGCCAATCCGGGCAATTCAGGCGGGCCGCTGATCAACATGGACGGCGAGGTGCTCGGCATCGTCACCGCCATCCTCAACCCGACGCAGCAGCGCACTTTCATCGGCATCGGCTTCGCGGTGCCCATCGAGAACGCCGCGTCCGCCGCGGGTTCGCCACCGTTCTGACCGATCCTTCTTCGAAAGTCCTTCGCATGAGCACAGCAGAGACCGTCAATCCCACGCCCGCCGGCACCGCCGAACTGATGGAGCAGATCCTCTATGAGGTGAAGCGCGTGGTCGTGGGCCAGGACCGCTTTCTGGAGCGCGTGATGGTCGGCATGCTTGCGGGCGGGCACCTGCTGGTCGAAGGTGTGCCGGGCCTTGCGAAGACGCTCACCATCAAGACGCTGGCCGACACCGTGCGCGGCCAGTTCAAGCGCATCCAGTTCACGCCCGACCTGGTTCCGGCCGACCTCGTGGGCACGCGCATCTACAACCAGAAGACCGGCGAGTTCAGCACCTCGCTCGGCCCCGTGTTCGCCAACCTGCTGCTGGCCGACGAAATCAACCGCGCGCCGGCCAAGGTGCAGAGCGCGCTGCTCGAAGTGATGCAGGAGCGCCAGGTCACCATTGCCGGCGAAACGCACAAGGTGCCGCGCCCCTTCCTCGTGATGGCCACGCAGAACCCCATCGAGACCGAGGGCACCTATCCGCTGCCCGAGGCGCAGGTCGACCGCTTCATGATGAAGGTGCTGGTCGACTACCCGAGCGACGAGGAAGAGTTCGTCATCGTCCAGCGCGTGATCGGCCCGCCCGTCAACGCCACGCCGGTCGCCACCACCGAGCAGCTCGCGGCGCTGCAGGCCGAGGCGCGGCGCGTGTACGTCGACCCTTCGCTCATCCAGTACGCCGTGAAGCTGGTGTCGGCCACGCGCACGCCCGAGAAGCACGGCCTGAAGGACCTGCGCCGCTTCATCACCTTCGGCGCCAGCCCGCGCGCGAGCATCAGCCTGACCGAAGGCGCACGCGCCCTGGCGCTCTTGCGTGGCCGCAGCTATGCGCTGCCGGAAGACATGACGGCGCTGGTGCCCGACGTGCTGCGCCACCGCGTGACGCTCTCCTACGAAGGCTTGTCCGAAGGCCTGACGCCCGATGGCCTGGTCGAGAAGATCATGCGTGCAGTCCCTGCTCCACCGAAACCGCTCGAACATGAAAAGCTGGTGGCCTGAAATGAGCACACCCCCAGTCTTCGCGCACTTCGTGTCGCTTCGCCACCCCCCTTGCAGGGGGCAACACCAGCGGCCCGGCAAAGCCGGTTCCGCGGTGTTCCCTGAAATCGCATGAAAAGCTGGTGGCGTAAGGCCCCCGCGGCCGCAAACGACGAACGGCTCGCCGCAGAAGCCGGTGGGGCCGAGCGCGCGCTGCGCCGGCTCGAATGGACCGTGATCCGCCGCCTCGACGGCCTGTTGCAGGGCGACTACCGCACGCTGATGCGCGGCACCGGACTCGACCTGGCCGACCTGCGCGAGTACCAGCACCACGACGACGTGCGCCACATCGACTGGAACGTCACCGCGCGGCTGCAGACGCCGCATGTGCGCGTGTTCACCGAAGACCGCGAGATGGCCGCGTGGTTCGTGCTCGACCTGAGCCGCTCGGTCGATTTCGGCTCGGGCCTGAAGGCCAAGCGCGAGATCTCGGCGGGCTTCGTCGGCGTGCTGGCACGGCTGCTCACGCGGCACGGCAACCGGGTCGGAGCACTGGTCTACGGCAGCGACCTCGAAGCGGTGATTCCGCCGCGCAGCGGACGGCGCCACGTGCTGCACCTGCTGCATGCGATGGAAAAGCGCGCCGGCAAGGCCGAGACCGCCCCCACGCAGAAAGGCATGACGCGCCTGGATGGCCTGCTCAAGTCGGCCGCCACGCTGATGCCGCGCCGCTCCACCGTGTTCGTGGTGTCCGACTTTTTGAGCGAACCCGGCTGGGAGCGCCCGCTGGGCCAGCTGGTGCAACGCCATGAAGTGGTCGCCGTGCGCCTGTTCGACCCGCTCGAACTCGAACTGCCCGACCTCGGCCTGGTGCCGCTGCGCGATGCCGAGACCGGCGAGCAGCTGTGGGTCGACACCCACGACGCCGGTTTTCGCAAGCGCTTCGCGCGCCTGGCGTCCGAGCGTGAAACCGCACTGCGCGAGGCGCTGGCAAGGGCAGGCGTCGACGCGCTCGAGCTCTCGACCCAGGACGACCTGGTGGAAGCCATCGTCCGTTTCGCCGATATGCGCAAGCGCCGCACGCGCATCGGAGGCCCAGCTGGCATGAAGGCGGTGGCAGCATGACTTTTCTCTGGCCTCAATTCCTCTGGCTGCTGGCGGCCCTGCCACTGCTGATCCTGCTCTATCTCTGGCTGCTGCGGCGCAAGAAGAAGCTGGCCGTGCGCTACGCCAGCCTGTCGATCGTGCGCGAAGCCATGGGCGCCGGGCAGAGCATCCGGCGGCACATTCCGCCCTTGCTTTTCCTGCTGGCCATGGCTGCGATGCTGGTGGCCGCAGCGCGGCCGATGGCGGTGGTGGTGCTGCCGTCGAACCAGCAGACCATCATCCTGGCAATGGACGTGTCGGGCAGCATGCGCGCGGCCGACGTGCAGCCCAACCGGCTCGTGGCGGCGCAGGAGGCAGCCAAGAGCTTCATCAAGGACCTGCCTCGCAGCGTGAAGGTAGGCATCGTCGCCTTCGCGGGCAGCGCGCAGGTGGCGCAACTGCCCACCACCAACCACGAAGACCTGGTGACCGCCATCGACAGCTTCCAGCTCCAGCGCGCCACCGCCACGGGCAATGCCATCGTGGTGTCGCTGGCCACGCTGTTCCCCGATGCGGGCATCGACGTCGAGCAGTTCAGCGCGCCGAGCCGCCAGCGCGGCATGCCGATCGACCAGAACGAGAAGAAGCTCAAGGACTTCACACCCGTGGCGCCGGGTTCCTTCACCTCCGCCGCGATCATCATGCTGACCGACGGCCAGCGCACCACCGGCGTCGACCCGCTCGATGCGGCCAAGGCTGCGGCCGACCGCGGCGTGCGCATCTACACGGTGGGCGTGGGCACCGTCGATGGCGAAACCATCGGCTTCGAAGGCTGGTCGATGCGCGTACGGCTCGACGAAGACACGCTCAAGGCCATCGCCAACAAGACGAACGCCGAGTACTTCTACGCCGGCACCGCGAACGACCTGAAGAAGGTCTACGAGACACTGAGCTCCAAGCTCACGGTGGAGAAAAAGGAAACCGAAATCTCGGCGCTGTTCGCGATGTGCGCGGCGGTGCTGACGCTGCTGTCGGCGGGGCTGTCGCTGCTCTGGTTCAACCGGATTCTTTAGAGGATCTGCGTGGCTTGGCCGCAGGCGCATCGGGCGTCTTGACCGCCCCGATGCCCCCCAGGAACAGATCGGCCACGATCGGCGCAATGGCCGCGTGGTCGAGCCGGCCGCCCGGCTTCATCCAGGTGAACATCCAGTTGATCATGCCGAACAGCAGCATGGTCAGCGGCTTGGCAAGGTCGTCACTCGGCGCACCGGGGCGCAGCGCAGACACCGCACGCGCAAAGCCCGCGACCACCTCGCGCTCCTTGTCGAGCACGCGTTCGCGGTCGGCTTCCGCGAGAAAGCGCACGTCGTCGGTCAGCACGCGGTGCGCGTCCTGCGCGCCGGCGTATTCCTCGACGATGCGGTAGATGAAGCGGCGCAGGCGCTGCTCGTCGGTGTGCGTCGAGGCCTCTTCCTCGGCCACCAGCGCCGCGAGCTTGGAGACGTGCGTCTCGGCGATGCTGATCAGCAGGCTGCTCTTGTCCTTGTAGTAGTGATAGAGCGTGGCCTTCGAGAGGCCGCAGGCCTCGGCCACCTGGTTCATCGAGGTGGCGGGATAGCCGCTGCGCGCGAACAGCTGGGCGGCCTGCGCGAGGATCAGTTCACGCTGATCGTCGTAAGTGGCGGATCTTCCACGCGGCATCGGGTCGGTTTCCTGGGTTGGACTGTTGGAGACAACGCGCGATCTTGCACGAAGCGCGAATGGGGTCAGCCCCGCTTGGTGGCAATGAGCGAACGCACCTCGGTGGCCGGCAGGCGCGGGCGGTCTGCCTCCACCTGCGCGAGCGGCGCCACCTCATGCAGGCTCGCCAGGCTGCGCACCGTGAGCTCCTGATAGGTCTGCGTGCCTTCGAGCTTCCACGCGATCTCGTCCTCGCTCAGCTCGCGCTTCACCTTTGCCGGAATGCCCGCGACCAGCGAACGTGCCGGCACCTTCATGCCGGCCGGCACGAAGGCACAGGCCGCGACGATGGCCTTCTCGCCGATCTCGGCCTCGTCCATCACCACAGCGTTCATGCCCACCAGCGCGTCGCGCCGCACGATGCAGCTGTGCAGGATCGCGCCATGGCCGATGTGGCCGTTGACCTCGATCACCGTGTCGTTGTCGGGAAAGCCGTGCACACAGCAGTGGTCCTGCACGTTCGAGCCCTCCTCCAGCACGATGCGGCCGAAGTCGCCGCGCAGGCTGGCGCAGGGGCCTACATAACAGTTCGGGCCGACGATCACGTCGCCGATCAGCACGGCAGTGGGGTGCACGTACGCGCTCGGGTCGACGACCGGAATTACGCCGTCGATGGAATAGCTGGGCATTCGGTCTCCTTTATTTTTTGCGGGACTCAGGGTTTGCCCTGAATAGCTCCAGCTTGTGCCGGTTGCAGGCTCGATACTAAAATCAACCGAACGGTCGGTCAATAGTGTTTGCGCTCCGATCCGCTCCCACAAAGGATGAAAGAGACACGCGATGACTGAGCCTTTGGTACTCACCGGCAACGCCGGCGCCGTGCGCACGTTGAGCCTCAACCGCCCCGCGGCGCTCAACAGCTTCACGACGCAGCTGCACGCCGAACTCATGGCGGCGCTGGAGCTGGCGGCTCAAGACGAAAGCGTGCGCTGCGTGGTGCTCACGGGCGCAGGCCGTGCCTTCTGCGCAGGGCAGGACCTGGCCGACCCTTCGGTCGCCCCCGACCCGACACCCGGCGCCGCGCCCAAGGACCTGGGCCACGTCATCTCCACTTACTACGCCCCGCTGGTCGCGCGCCTGCGCTCGATGCCGGTGCCGGTGATCGCAGCTGTCAACGGTGTTGCGGCCGGAGCAGGCGCCAATCTCGCGCTGTGTTGCGACCTCGTGGTGGCGGCCCGCTCGGCCAGCTTCATCCAGGCCTTCACCAAGATCGGCCTCGTGCCCGACACCGGCGGCACCTGGCTGCTGCCGCGCCTCGTGGGTTCGGCTCGCGCACTCGGCATCGCGCTGCTGGGCGACAAGCTGCCGGCGGAAGAAGCCGCTCGCATCGGCCTGATCTGGCAATGCGTGGACGACGCGGCGCTGACTGAAACCACGGCGGCGCTCGCACTGAAGCTGGCCGGCATGCCGACCCGCGCCCTCGTCGCCACGCGCCAGGCCATGGCCGCCGCGCAAGACATGGACCTTGACGCAGCACTCGCCGAAGAAGCCCGCCTCCAGCGCGACATGGGCAACGCCAACGACTACCGCGAAGGCGTCGAAGCCTTCCGCGCCAAGCGCGCCCCCGTGTTCAAGGATCGCTGAGCCATGACCGACACCACCCGCACACCCCAGCAGACGGCCGAGTACGTCCGCGACGGCATGTTCGAGAACGACAACGCCAGCAAGGGCCTGGGCATGCGCATCGTCGAGGTCGGCCCCGGCCAGGCCACCATCGAGATGCGCGTGCGCGCCGACATGCTCAACGGCCACGCCATTTGCCACGGCGGCTTCATGGCCACGCTGGCCGACTCGACCTTCGCCTTTGCCTGCAACTCGTACAACGAGCTGACCGTGGCCTCGGGCTTTGCCATCGACTTCATCGCCCCGGCGCGCGAGGGCGACCTGCTCACCGCGCGCTGCCACGAGGTGTCCAAGGCCGGCCGCACCGGCGTGTACGACACCGAAATCACCAACCAGCGCGGCGAGCGCATCGCGATGTTCCGCGGCCGTTCCTACACAGCCAAGGGCCGCCCCGCCGTCCCGAACGCCGCTGCCGCCTGAGGAGACAACAGACATGACCGTGAAGCACCCCGCCCCCGGCGACCTCGACCCCATCGAAACCGCCAGCCGCGACGAGATCGCCGCGCTGCAGCTCACCCGCCTGCGCGCCACGCTGCAGCGCGCCTACGACAACGTGCCGCACTACCGCAAGGCCTTCGATGCCAAGGGCGTGCACCCCGACGACCTGAAGTCGCTCGCCGACCTGTCGAAGTTTCCGTTCACGGTGAAGAGCGACCTGCGCGACAACTACCCCTTCGGCATGTTCGCCGTGCCGCGCGAAAACGTCGCGCGCATCCATGCGTCGTCGGGCACCACCGGCAAGCCGACCGTGGTCGGCTACACGCTGAAGGACATCGACACCTGGGCCAATCTCGTGGCGCGTTCCATCCGCGCTGCGGGCGGGCGGCCCGGCGACATGGTGCACGTGTCGTACGGCTACGGCCTCTTCACCGGCGGCCTCGGCGCGCACTACGGCGCCGAGCGCGCCGGCTGCACCGTCATCCCGATGTCGGGCGGCCAGACCGAGAAGCAGGTGCAGATCATTCAGGACTTCAAGCCGGACATCATCATGGTCACGCCCAGCTACATGCAGGTGATCATCGAGCAGTTCGAGCGCCAGGGCCTCGACGCCAAAGACAGCTCGCTGAAGGTCGGCATCTTCGGCGCCGAGCCGTGGACCGAAGCCATGCGCCGCGACATCGAGGCCAAGGCCGGCATCGACGCCGTCGACATCTACGGCCTGAGCGAAGTGATGGGCCCCGGCGTGGCCAGCGAATGCGTCGAGAGCAAAGATGGCCCCGTCATCTGGGAAGACCACTTCTACCCCGAGATCATCGACCCCGAGACCGGCGAGCTGAAGGCCGACGGCGAAGAAGGCGAACTGGTCTTCACCTCGCTGAGCAAAGAGGCCATGCCCATCGTGCGCTACCGCACGCGCGACCTCACGCGCCTGCTGGCGCCCACCTCGCGTTCGTTCCGCCGCATGGGCAAGATCGTCGGGCGCAGCGACGACATGATGATCATCCGCGGCGTCAACGTCTTCCCCACGCAGGTCGAAGAAATCGTGCTCGCGCACAAGGCGCTGTCGGGCCTCTACCAGGTGCACGTGAGCCGCGCCGACAAGCTCGACCAGGTCGAGGTGCACTGCGAGCTCAACCCCGCCGACGCCGCCTCGGCGGACCGCACCGCCATCGGCGAATGGGTGCAGCACCGCGTGAAGACGCTCATCGGCATTTCCACGCGCGTGGTGGTTCACGCGCCCAACGAGATGGAACGCACCCAGACCGGCAAGGCACGCCGCGTGATCGACACGCGCCCGCGCTGAGCCGCCCCTCACACCCCACCGAAAGGACACGCACATGTACACCCAGGCAATGGACACCATGGGCAAGGACGCAGGCGACGGCAAGCAGAAGGTCGTGCGCTCCGCCGAGGAAATGCGGCTCGAAGAGCGCTTCGACGCGCACATCGATGCCGGCGACTTCATCGAGGCAAAAGACTGGATGCCCGAGCACTACCGCAAGACGCTGGTGCGCCAGATCAGCCAGCACGCGCACTCCGAAATCGTCGGCATGCTGCCCGAAGGCAACTGGATCAGCCGCGCGCCCACGCTCAAGCGCAAGGCCATCCTGCTGGCCAAGGTGCAGGACGAAGGCGGCCACGGCCTCTACCTGTATGCCGCCGCCGAAACGCTGGGCACCTCGCGCGACCAGATGTTCGACGCGCTGCACAGCGGCAAGGCCAAGTACAGCTCGATCTTCAACTACCCCACGCTGACCTGGGCCGACATGGGCACCATCGGCTGGCTGGTCGACGGCGCGGCCATCATGAACCAGGTGCCGATCTGCCGCTGCTCGTACGCGCCGTACGCCCGCGCCATGATCCGCATCTGCCGCGAGGAGAGCTTTCACCAGCGCCAGGGCTACGAAGCCCTGCTCACCATGATGACCCACGGCACCGACGCACAGAAGGCGATGGTGCAGGACGCGGTCGACCGCTGGTGGTGGCCGTCGATCATGATGTTCGGCCCGCCGGACGACCAGTCGCCCAACAGCGCGCAATCGATGCGCTGGGGCATCAAGCGCTTCAGCAACGACGAGCTGCGCCAGAAGTTCATCGACGCCGCCGTCGAGCAGGCCGCCATCCTCGGCGTGACCCTGCCCGACCCCGACCTGAAGTGGAACGAAGAGCGCCAGGCGCATGACTTCGGCGCCATCGACTGGAGCGAGTTCTGGCGCGTGATCGGCGGCGACGGCCCCTGCAACCGCGAACGCCTGCAGGCGCGTGTCGACGCCTGGGAAGACGGCGCATGGGTGCGCGAAGCCGCGATGGCCCATGCCAACAAGCAACCAATGAAGGAGGCGGCATGACCGTCGAACAGAAACAAGAGTGGCCCCTGTGGGAAGTGTTCGTTCGCAGCAAGGCCGGCCTCGACCACAAGCACTGCGGCAGCCTGCACGCGGCAGATTCGAAGATGGCGATCCAGATGGCGCGTGACGTGTACACCCGCCGCCAGGAAGGCAGCAGCATCTGGGTGGTGCGCTCCGAGCAGATCGTGGCCAGCGACCCGGGTGACAAGGACATGTTCTTCGACCCGGCTGAAGACAAGGTGTACCGCCACCCGACCTTCTACGCGCTGCCCAAGTCGGTCGACCACATGTGAGCAAGGCCAGGACCATGCAAGCATCGATCGAACTGAACCGTACACCCGCCGTGCAGTACCTGCTGCGCATCGGCGACACATGCCTCGTGCTCGCGCAGCGCCTGGGCGAATGGTGCGGCCACGCGCCCGTGCTGGAGGAAGACATCGCGATGGCCAACATCGCGCTCGACCTCGTCGGCCAGGCGCGCGCGCTGCTCACGCACACCGGCAAACTCGAAGGAGCCGGCCGCGAGCACGACGAAGACCAGCTGGCCTACCTGCGCGACGAGCGCGACTACTTCAACCTCACCATCGCCGAACTGCCGCGCGGCGACTTCGCCTTTGCCGTCGTGCGCAACACGATGGTTTCGACGCTGCTCAAGCTGCTGTGGCAGCGCCTCGCCGCGTCGAACGACGCCGAAGTGGCCGCCATCGCCGGCAAGGCCGTGAAGGAAGCGCGCTACCACCAGCAGCACTCGGGCGACTGGGTGGTGCGCCTGGGCGACGGCACCGACGAATCGCGCCAACGCACTGAAAAAGCGCTGAAGCAGCTGTGGCTCTACATGCCCGAGCTGTTCGAAAGCGATGCGGTGGATGCCGAAGCCAGCGCCAGCGGCCTCGGCCCGGCGTGGAGCGAGCTGCGCGAACCCTGGCTGGCCGAGATGCAGCAGGTGCTCGACGCGGCCGGCCTCGCCATGCCCAAGGAAGCTGCCTTCCGCAGCAACGGCAAGCGCGGCGTGCACAGCGAGCACATGGGCTACATCCTCGCGGAGATGCAGCACCTGCAGCGCAGCTACCCCGGGGGCGTGTGGTGACCACGGCCGACCTCATGGCAGCCTCGCGCGTCGATGCCGCGTGGGCCGTGCTGCACACCGTGCTCGACCCCGAGGTGCCGGCCGTGTCGGTCTGCGACCTCGGCATCGTGCGCGATGTGATCGAGCACGACGACGGCCTGGAGATCGTGCTCACGCCAACGTACTCCGGCTGCCCCGCGACCGAAGCCATCGAGCACGACGTGCTGGCCGCAATCGAGCAGGCCGGCCTCGGCCGCGCCCGCGCCACCCTGCGCCGCGCCCCCGCCTGGAGCAGCGACTGGATCAGCGACGAAGGCCGCGCCAAGCTCAAGGCCTACGGCATCGCGCCACCGGCCCACCTCACACCCGAAGCCGCGGCCAACACCGCAATGCCGATCAAGCTCTTCGGCCGCATCGCAGGCGAACGCATCGCCTGCCCGCGCTGCGCGAGCGAGCGTACCGAGCGCCTTTCGGCCTTCGGCTCGACCGCCTGCAAGGCGCTCTATCGCTGCATGGCCTGCCGCGAGCCTTTCGAACATTTCAAGCCAATCTAAAAAGCGCCCCAAGCGATGAGCACCCTCTTCCACCCCTTGCGCGTGAAGGCCATCGAGCCCGATACGGCCGAGGCCGTCATCGTCTCGTTCGAAGTGCCGGGCGACCTGCGGCAAGTCTTCGGCTTCACGCAGGGCCAGTACCTCACCCTGCGCCACGACATCGACGGCCAGGACCTGCGCCGTTCCTATTCGATCTGCGCCGGCCTCGACGACGGCGAGCTGCGCGTCGGCGTGCGCAAGGTGCGCGGCGGCGTGTTCTCCAACTGGATCAACGCCAGCCTGCAGCCCGGCGACACCCTGCAGGTGATGGCGCCGCAAGGCCGCTTCTTCGTGCCCATCGAGCCGGCTTCGGCTCGCCATCACGTGGGCATTGCAGGCGGCAGCGGCATCACGCCCATCCTGTCGATCATGAAGACGGTGCTGGCGCGCGAGCCCGCGAGCCGCTTCACGCTGATCTACGGCAACCGCCAGCTCCAGTCCACGATGTTCAAGGAAGAAATCGAGGACCTGAAGAACCGCTACATGACGCGCCTCGTGCTGCAGCATGTGTTCTCCGACGAGCACACCGATTCGCCGCTGGGCTTCGGCGTGATGAACCGCGAGAAGATCGGCGAGTTTCTCAAGAGCGTGGTGCCTGCAGCGCAGATCGACCACGTGTACGTGTGCGGCCCGTTCCAGATGAACGACGAAGCCGAGGCCGCGCTGCTGGCAGCCGGTGTGCCCGAAGACCGCATCCACATCGAACGCTTCGGCGTCGCCCTGCCCTCGGCCACCCAGGTGGGCGCGGTGGTGCACGAGGCGCAGCCCGGAGACGCCAAGCAGGCGCGCATCGTCATCGTGCGCGACGGCCTGCAGCGCGAGATCACCTACACCGAAGGGCAGCCCAGCATCCTCGACGCGGCATCGGCCGCGGGCCTTGAAGTGCCCTTCTCTTGCACCTCGGGCGTGTGCGGCACCTGCCGCGCAAAGTGCGTTGACGGGGAAGTCCGCATGGAAAGAAACTTCGCGCTCGACAAGAATGAAGTAGCCGCGGGATTCATCCTGACCTGCCAGGCCCACCCCCTGACCGAACGAGTAACGCTCTCATTCGACGAGCGCTAGCACTTCAACGTTTTTTTCAACCCGGAGACAAGACCAAATGAAATTCTTCTTCAAGCCCCTGCTGATCGCCGCGCTGTGCGCCACCGCCGCCGCATCGTGGGCCGACGTCACTGTCGGCGTGACGGTCTCGGCCACCGGCCCAGCCGCCTCGCTCGGCATCCCCGAGAAGAACACCATCTCGCTGATGCCCAAGACTCTCGGGGGCCAGAAGATCAACTACATCGTGCTCGACGACGCATCGGACACCACCGCAGCCGTGGCCAACACGCGCAAGCTCATCACCGAGAACAAGGTCGACATCGTGCTGGGTTCTTCCACCACGCCCACCTCGCTCGCCATGATCGACGTGGTCAGCGAGGCCAAGGTGCCGATGATCTCGGTGGCCGCCTCGGCCCGCATCGTCGAGCCGGTGGACGCCAAGAAGCGCTGGGTGTTCAAGACGCCGCAGAACGACATCATGATGTCGCTCGCCATTGCCGAGCACATGGCCTCCAACGGCGTGAAGACCGTCGCCTTCATCGGCTTTGCCGACGCCTACGGCGAAGGCTGGTCTGAAGAATTCGCCAAGGCCGCCGCGCTGAAGAAGATCACCGTGGTCGCCAACGAACGCTATGCGCGCACCGACACCTCGGTGACGGGCCAGGTCCTGAAGATGATGGCCTCCAAGGCTGACGCCGTGCTGGTCGCGGGTGCGGGCACTCCGGCCGCGCTGCCGCAGAAGGCGCTCAAGGAGCGCGGCTACACCGGCAAGATGTACCAGACGCACGGCGTGGCGAACGCCGACTTCCTGCGCGTCGGCGGCAAGGACGTGGAAGGCACCTTCCTGCCGGCCGGCCCGGTGCTCGTGGCCGACCAGCTGCCCGCCAGCAACCCGGTGAAGAAGTCGGCCATGACCTATGTGACAGCCTACGAAGCCGCCTACGGCAAGGGCACGGTGTCGACCTTCGGCGCGCACGCCTGGGACGCCGGCCTGCTGATGAGCTCGGCCGTGCCGGTCGCGCTGAAGAAGGCACAGCCGGGCACGCCCGAGTTCCGCGCCGCACTGCGCGACGCGCTGGAGCAGACCAAGGAAGTGTCCGGCGCGCATGGCGTTTTCAACATGACCGAGAAGGACCACCTGGGCCTGGACCAACGCGCCCGCGTGATGGTGAAGATCGAAAACGGCGCCTGGAAATACCAGCCCTGATCAACTGGGCTCGCCCCCAGGCTTCGCGCACTTCGTGTCGCTTCTCCTACCCCCTACCGGGGGCAACACCGGAGGCCCGGCAAAGCCGGTTCCTCGGTGTTCCCGATCTGACTAACGGGCGCCGCCCGAAGGCTGTTGTTATATGGATTCGCAGATCGCCCTTTTGCTGGGGCAGGACGGCATCGTCAACGGTGCCGTCTACGGTTTGATGGCGCTCGCGCTGGTGCTGGTGTTTTCAGTCACGCGCGTCATCTTCATTCCCCAGGGCGAGTTCGTCGCCTTCGGGGCGCTCTCCATGGCGATGCTGCAGGCCGGCCGCGTGCCGGCCACGCTGTGGCTTCTGCTGGTGCTGGCTGTCGCGGTGCTGCTGGTGGAGTTCTGGCGCTGGAAGCGCGGCGCGGTGGTCGACTGGGCCTCCGCGCTCGCTTGGTGCGTGGTGCTGCCGGCGGCCGCGGCCGCGCTGGTGCTGCTGCTCAAGCCGACCTCGATGGCGGGCCAGACGCTCGCCACGCTGCTGCTCATCATGCCGCTCGGCCCGCTGCTCTATCGCCTGGCCTACCGGCCGCTGGCGGATGCCAACGTGCTGATGCTGCTGATCGTCTCGGTCGCGCTGCACGGCGTGCTGGTCGGCCTGGGCCTGCTGTTCTTCGGCGCCGAGGGTTCGCGCACCACGCCGTTCTCAGAAGCGCGCTTCGACATCGGCGGCATTCCGGTCAGCGGGCAATCGCTGGTAGTGGTTGGCGTCACGCTGCTGCTGGTGATTGCCATGTTCCTGTTCTTCGGCCGCTCGATGGTGGGCAAGGCGCTGCGCGCAACCGCCATCAACCGCGTAGGTGCACGGCTGTCAGGCATTCCGACCGAGCTGTCGGGCGACCTGAGCTTTGCGCTCGCGGCGCTCATCGGCGCCATCTCGGGCCTGCTGATCGCGCCGATCACCACGGTGTATTACGACACCGGCTTCCTCATAGGCCTGAAGGGCTTCGTCGCCGCCATCGTCGGCGGGCTCGCGAGCTATCCGCTGGCACTGGCCGGCGCGCTGCTGGTCGGCCAGCTCGAATCGTTTGCCTCTTTCTGGGCCAGCCCGTTCAAGGAAGTGCTGGTCTTCACCCTGATCATTCCCGTGCTGTGGTGGCGTTCGCTCAACAGCCATCATGTGGAGGACGAAGAATGAGCGCGTCTTCTTCGAACAACATTGCCGTGCCCGCACAACCCGAAGGCAAGCCGCTGGTCACGCCGCGCCAGCTCACGCTGGTGTGCGTGGTGCTGCTGGCATTGGCCTGGGGCTTCCTGCCCGAATTCACCGTCTCGGTGCTCAGCAACATCGGCCTGTATGCGCTGGTCGCGGCCGGGCTGGTCATGCTGACCGGCGTGGGCGGCATGACCTCTTTCGGGCAAGCCGCCTTCGTGGGCATGGGCGCGTATGCCACGGCGTGGATCTGCACGTCGCCCACCGCCGCCGCGTGGCTGGGCGGCGCGGTCAGCCCGGCGCTGCTGCCATGGGCGGGCCTGCTGCTCGGGCTGGTGTTCACCTTCGCACTCGCATGGGCGCTGGGTTCGGTCACGCTCAAGCTGCAAGGCCACTACCTGCCGCTGTGCACCATCGCCTGGGGCCTGAGCCTGTACTACCTGCTGGGCAACATGGACTTCCTGGGCGGGCAGACCGGCATCACCGGCGTGCCGCCGCTGGTGGTGGCCGGCGTGTCGCTGGCCACGCCGCGCATGCTGGGCGTGGTGATCTGGGCGGCGCTGCTGCTGGCGCTGTGGGCACTGCACAACCTGCTCGATTCGCGCGAAGGCCGCGCCATCCGCGCGCTCAAGGGCGGGCGGCTCATGGCCGAGTCGATGGGTGTGGACACGGCACGCCACCGCATCAAGCTCTTCGTGCTGGCCGCGCTGCTCGCGGCGGTGTCGGGCTGGCTCTACGCGCATCTGCAGCGCTTCGTGAACCCGACGCCCTTCAACCTGAACATCGGCATCGAGTTGCTGTTCATGGCGGTGGTCGGTGGCGCGGGCCATCTGTGGGGCGCGGTGCTGGGCGCAACGCTGATCACGCTGCTGAAGGAAAAGCTGCAGGACATCCTGCCCGCGCTGCTCGGCAGCAGCGGCAATTTCGAAGTGATCGTGTTCGGTCTGCTGATGCTCTTCGTGCTGCAGCGCTTCTCCGATGGCCTGTGGCCCACGCTGGCGCGCATCGTGCGCCGCTGGGTGCGCGATGACTCGGCGGGCAAGGCCGCCGCAGCAGCAGCGCTCGCCAAGACTCCCTCTACCGTGCAGCTCGCACAACGCGCCCTGCCACCCAGTGGTGAACTGCTGCTGCAAGCCAGCGACGTGAGCAAGCGTTTCGGCGGTCTCGTCGCCAACAACTCGATCTCGATGACGCTGAAAGCCGGCGAGATCCACGCGCTGATCGGCCCGAACGGCGCTGGCAAGAGCACTTTCTTCAACATGATCTCGGGCGTGGACGATCCCACCTCGGGCGAGGTGAAGCTCGCGGGCCAGTCGATGGCAACGAAGCCGTCGCGCGCCTTTGCCGCACTGGGCCTGGGCCGCACCTTCCAGCACGTGCGCCTGCTCGGCCAGCGCAGCGTGGTCGAGAACGTCGCGCTCGGCGCCCACCTGCGCGCAAAGCGCGGCTGGCTCGCGGCGATGCTGCGGCTGGACCGCGCCGAAGAAGCCGCGCTGATGGCCGAAGCCCGCAAGCAGATCGAACGCTGCGGCCTAGGCCCACATGCCGACACGCCCGCCGCATCGCTTTCCTTGGGACAGCAGCGCGTGGTGGAAATCGCCCGCGCACTCGCTGGCCAGCCTTCGGTGCTGCTGCTCGACGAACCCGCGGCCGGCCTGCGCCATCTTGAAAAGCGAGCCCTCTCTGTGCTGCTGAGCCAGTTGCGCGCCGAGGGCCTCGGCATCCTCGTGGTGGAGCACGACATGGAGTTCGTGATGAATCTCGCCGACCGCATCACGGTGCTCGAATTCGGCACCGTCATCGCCACCGGCACGCCCGCCGAAGTGCAGGCCAACCCGCGCGTGCTCGAGGCTTACCTCGGCGGCGCCGACGACGAACTGCTGGAAGACGCACGATGAGCCACCCTCTGCTTCAACTCGAGGACTTTTGCGTTGCCTACCGCACCGTGGAGGCGGTGCACAGCGTACGCCTGCAGGTGAACGAAGGCGAGATCGTCACCGTGATCGGCCCCAACGGCGCCGGCAAGACCACGCTGCTGTGCGCTGCCATGGGCCTGCTGCAGTCCACCGGCCGGCTCTCGCTGGGCGGCGAGCGCATCGCCCGCCCCGGCGTCGAAACGATGGTGGCGCGCGGCGTGGCGCTGGTGCCCGAGCGGCGCGAGCTGTTCGGCGAGATGTCGGTCGAAGACAACCTGCTGCTCGGCGGCTTCTACCAGTGGCGCAAGGGCAAGCGCGACCAGCGTGCGCGCATGGACGAGATCTTCGAGATCTTCCCGCGCCTGCGCGAACGCCGTCCGCAGATGGCATCGACGCTCTCGGGCGGCGAACGCCAGATGCTGGCCATCGGCCGCGCGCTGATGGCGCGGCCCCGCCTGCTGATGCTCGACGAACCCTCGCTCGGCCTTGCACCGCTGGTGGTGCGCGAAGTGCTGCGCGTGGTGTCGCAACTGCGCAGCCATGGCGTGTCGGTGCTGCTGGTGGAGCAGAACGCGCGCGCCGCGCTGCAGGTGGCCGACCGCGCCTATGTGCTCGAAATGGGCGCCGTGGCGCTCGAAGGCAAGGCGCGCGACCTGCTGCACGACCAACGAATCATCGACACCTACCTGGGCATCGGCAAGAAGGACTGACCCAGTCTTCGACCCGGCGCCATTGACCAAAGGACACGCACCATGACCACCACCCTCCAAAGCTACATCGCCGGCCGCTGGATCGGCCAGCAGGCCGCGCAGCAACTGCGCAGTGCCGTCAACGGCCAGCCCGTGGCGAGCACGCACGCCGAGGCCATCGACTTCGCCGAGGCGCTGCAGTACGCGCGCCGCACCGGCATTCCCGCGCTGATGGCGCTCGACTTCCAGCAGCGAGCCGAACGCCTGAAGGCATTGGCCAAGTACCTGGCCGCGAACAAGGAAACGCTCTACGCCGTCTCGGCCCACACGGGTGCGACGCGCGCCGACAGCTGGATCGACATCGAGGGCGGTGCGGGCACGCTGAGCGCTTACGCCGGCATCGGCACCAACGAGCTGCCCTCGGGCAACCTCGTGCACGAAGGCCCGGCCTTCCCGCTCGGCAAGAAGGGCGGCTTCGCGGGTACGCACATCCTGGTGCCGCGCGGCGGTGTGGCGGTGCACATCGACGCGTTCAACTTTCCCATCTGGGGCCTGCTCGAGAAGTTCGCGCCCAGCTTCCTCGCGGGCATGCCCTGCATCGGCAAGCCGGCCACGGCCACCAGCTACCTCACCGAAGCGCTGATGCGCCTCATCGTGCAGTCGGGCATCCTGCCCGCGGGCAGCCTGCAACTCGTGATCGGCAGCACGGGCGACCTGCTCGACCGGCTCGAAGGCCCCGACGTGGTGACCTTCACCGGCTCGGCCGATACCGCTGCCAAGCTGCGCGTGCACCCGAACATCGTGCGCCAGTCGATCCCGTTCAACGCCGAGGCCGACTCGCTGAACTGCGCGATCCTCGCGCCCGACGTGACGCCCGACGACGAGGAGTTCGATCTCTTCGTGAAGGAAGTGGCGCGCGAGATGACCACCAAGGCCGGCCAGAAGTGCACGGCCATCCGCCGCGCGATCGTGCCGCGCCAGCATCTCGATGCGGTGGCCGAGCGGCTGCGCGCACGGCTCGCGAAAACTGTCGTCGGCGATCCGTCACGCGAAGAAGTGCGCATGGGCGCCCTCGCCTCGCGCGACCAGCAAGCCGACGTGGCCGAACGCGTGGCCACGCTGCTGAAGGGCGCGGAGCTGGTGTACGGCGAGCGCGACGGCTTCTCGCCGGTGGGCGACGGCGTGAGCGAAGGCGCGTTCTTCGCGCCCACGCTGCTGCTGAGCCGCAAGCCGCTCGAACACGACGCTGCGCACGACGTCGAGGCCTTCGGCCCCGTCAGCACGCTGATGCCCTACGACGGCATCGATGAGGCGCTGGCACTGGCCGCGCGCGGCCGCGGCAGCCTGGTGGGCACGCTGGTCACGCGCGACCCGGCCATCGCGGCCAAGGCGATCCCGGTTGCTGCCGCATGGCACGGCCGCCTGCTGGTGCTCGACCGCGAGGCCGCGGCCGAGTCGACCGGCCACGGCTCGCCGCTGCCGCAGCTCAAGCACGGCGGCCCCGGCCGCGCGGGCGGCGGCGAAGAGCTCGGCGGACTGCGCGCCGTGAAGCACTACCTGCAGCGCGCCGCGGTGCAGGGCTCGCCCACCATGCTGGCCGCCATCACCGGCGAGCACGTGCGCGGCGCGGCCGTGCGCGAGAGCGATGTGCACCCCTTCCGCCGCTACTTCGAAGACCTGCGCATCGGCGACTCGCTGCTCACGCACCGCCGCACCGTCGGCGAGGCCGACATCGTGGCCTTCGGCGGCATCTCGGGCGACTACTTCTACATGCACTTCGACGAGGTGGCCGCGAAGCAGTCGCCCTTCGGCAAGCGCATTGCGCACGGGTACTTCGTGCTGTCGGCCGCGGCCGGTCTGTTCGTGTCGCCATCGCCGGGCCCGGTGCTGGCCAACTACGGCCTCGACACGCTGCGCTTTACCAAGCCCGTGGGCATCGGCGACACCATCCAGGCGCGCCTGACCTGCAAGCGCAAGATCGACCGCAACAAGAAGGACGCGAGCGGCCAGGGCCAGGGCGTGGTGGCATGGAACGTGGAAGTGACGAACCAGGACGGCGAGCTGGTCGCCAGCTACGATATCCTGACGCTCGTTTCCAAGAAACCCGAAACCACCTCCACTCCAGCCTCTACCTGATGTTCGATCTCACTGGCAAAGTCGCGCTCGTCACGGGCGGCAACGGGGGCATCGGCCTCGGCATGGCGCAGGGCCTTGCCAAGGCCGGCGCGCGTGTCATCGTCGCCGCGCGCAATGCGCAGAAGTCGGCCGCTGCCGTCGAAGCGCTGAAGGCGCTGGGCAGCGACAGCTTCGCGCTCGAAGCCGACGTGAGCGACGAAGCCTCGGTGCAGAAGCTGTTCGACGACGCCGCCGCGCGCTGCGGCCGGCTCGACATCCTGGTCAACAACGCCGGCACCACCGTGCGCAAGCCGGTCGACCAGCTCTCGCTGGACGAGTGGCACAAGGTGATGAACACCAACCTCACCAGCGCCTTCCTGTGCAGCCGCGCCGCGCACCCGCACCTGAAAGCCGCGGGCGGCGGCAAGATCATCAACATCGGCTCGATGATGTCGATCTTCGGTGCGGCCTACGCACCGGCCTATGCCGCGAGCAAGGCCGGCATCGTGCAGCTCACCAAGTCGACGGCGCTCTCGTGGGCGGCCGACAACATCCAGGTCAACGCGATCCTGCCGGGCTGGTTCGAGACAGAACTGACCGATGGCGCGCGCAGCCAGGTTCCGGGCCTGTACGAGCGGGTGAAGGCCCGCGCCGCCGCCGGCCGCTGGGGCCAGCCGGCCGACATTGCCGGCACCGCCGTGTTCCTCGCGAGCCCCGCGTCGGACTACGTGACGGGCACGGCCATTCCCGTCGACGGCGGGTTTTCCATTTCGGGCTGATGCCCGCGGGCCGTGTAAATTCGCCCGCCATGCTCTTCTGGATTCAGCTCTTCCTTTTCGTCGCCGGCACGGCCGCTTTGCTGTACGTGTCGCGCGGCCCGCTGAGCCAGCCCGGCTCGCACGGTTTCTACCGCTTCTTCGCATGGGAATGCATGCTGGTGTTGATCGTCGTGAACCTGCCCATGTGGCATGACGATCCGTTCTCGCCCAAGCAGATCGTCTCGTCGCTCTTCTTCGTGCTGTCGATCTGGCTGCCGATTCACGCGGTGCGACTGCTCAAGGCGCAGGGCAAGCCGACCGAGGCGCGCAGCGACGACCCCGCGCTGTACGGCTTCGAGAAAACCTCGGCCATCGTCAGCACCGGCGCCTTCCGCTATATCCGCCACCCGATGTACACGGCGCTGATGCTGCTGGCCTGGGGCGCTTTTCTCAAGCAGTTCACCTGGCTCACGCTGGCGCTGGTGCTCGCGGCCACGGTGCTGCTGTTTCTGACGGCGCTGCGCGACGAGCAGGAGTGCATCGCGCACTTCGGCGATGACTACCGTGCTTACATGCGGGGCACGCGGCGGTTTATTCCGTTTTTGCTTTAGCGGGCGGCCGAAGCTCGTCTCCGCGTGAGCGCCGTTCAGCAACGGCGTGGTGATGCCGAAGGATCGATCCGCTCGAGAGAGTGAGGGTCGAGTTCGCCAGGCCAGTCAGCAGGCGATAGCGCACTCACGCGGCCACTGCCGGGGTTGAAGGCGGGCAGGCGGCCAAGCATGTGACCCAATGGAACCAAGGCCAAGCGCAACAGTTGTGCGCCCGTTTCCTTCAGGTCGTTGTGCCGCACCGCGACACCGAGCATCGCCATATGGACGCGCAGATGCAGAAGGAAGCGCGACTGCCCGATGACGTGTGCAAGTTCGAGCGCACGCCACCCTTGTGCGGTGTCGCCGTTTGCCAGTGCGGCGCGCGCGAATGACATTTCACGGTCAAAAGCCTGATGCTGAAGAGCTGGATTCATGCAGGCGATTGAAAGCCCCAAAGCCACTCCAGGGTCAAGAAGCAGCCTTGCGGCACGAGGGGTCGATGAAGCAGCCCACGAAGGCCTTTTCACACGCACGTCATCCTCAACCTTGCGGGATGCTGACCCGCCCGATCAGGTTCTGTTCACACGAGCCTCCTAGCATTCGTGCATGCTGCTCGCACGCATCCGTCGTTTTGCTGAGGCGCACTACAAGGCGTGGTGCGTTGCCGGCATCCTGCTGATCTTTCTGCAGCCGTTCATCGCAGTGCATTTCCGCTGCGACGGGCTGGAAGACGAGCCGATGCTGCGCTTGCGCAACCTCAGCGAAACCACGCAATTCGAAGCCGACGACCGTGCGGATCATTCGTCCGACCGCGAGACCACGGTGTTCACCCAGGCGCCGGCGAGCATCGACCACCCCGATGCCTTCAAGCTCGGGCTGAACACGCTGATGGCGATGGTGCTGGCAGTGCTGCCGCTGGCCGTGGCTGTCGCACGGCTGGTGGTACCCATCGTGCGCGAAGCGCCCGAACACGTGCCGCCGCACGGCGGTGCCCCGCCTCTCTCGCAGCCCTGGCGGCTTCTGCCGCCCACTGCTGCACCACCTTCCGGGATCTGAGACACGACGCCTCGCGCGTCTGGTGGTCCGCTGCTTCGCGCTGCGGGCTCCTGCGTCCCTCTCGAAAGGTTTGACCATGTCCGGATTTTTCTGGTGCGCGCGCCGCACCGGGTGCTGTCGCACGCCCATTGTTTTCTCCAGCTTGCCGAAGAAGGTGGCGCCATGAATGCGCTGAACCTCACACTCTTTCAATGGCTCACGGCCGGCAGCCAGCCGACGCCGTGGGTGCTGTCGGTTGCATCGGCCTTCGCGCTCTGGGGCAGCTGGCTGTGCGCGGGCGTGCTCGTTGTGGCGCTGTGGCGGCATCGCGCCGACCGGGCCTACCTTTGCATCGTGGCAGCGCTCGCGGGCTTCGCATCGATGGCCTCGCACGCGATTGCGCTGTCGCTCAACGCTCCGCGGCCCTTCATGCTGGGGCTGGCGCCTTCGTACATCGAGCATGCGGGTCGCGGCTCGCTGCCCAGCACGCACGCAACGGTGATGTTCATGGTGGCGCTGGCCTTCCTGCTGCGCCCCAGCCTGCGCAGGCTGAGCGTGCCGCTGCTGCTGCTGGCCGCCATCACCGGATGGGCGCGCGTCTACGTGGGCGTTCATTTCCCGCTCGACATCGCAGCCGGCCTGCTGCTCGCGGTCGCGATCGCAGGGCTGCTCGCCGCCGCGCAATGGATCGGGCACCGGCTCATTTCTTTTCCGGCGTCGCACGCTGGCCGCACGCGCGACGACAAGACAGCGGCCGCTTCTTTCTGGAGGCATCCATGATCTCCCCGACCAACGCCAGCAGGCATTCGCGCGCACCGGCCAGGCTGCAGCAGGCCGAGGCGCCAGCACCGCGCACGGCCACGCCGCTCGCATCGCCGGCCGGAGCGCGCAGCATCTCCTGCGTGATCCCCTGCTTCAACGAGGCGGCCAACCTGCGGCACCTGCTGCCACTGCTCGAAGACATCCTCTGGGCCACGCACATGCGCTGGGAGATCATCGTGGTGGACGACGGCAGCACCGACGACACCGCCGCGGTGGCCGAGGCGTGGTGCGAGCTCTCGGGCTTTCGCTGCATCTCTCTGTCGCGCAACTTCGGCAAGGAGGCCGCACTCACTGCAGGCCTTGCCGCTGCCACGGGCGATGCGGTGGTGCTGCTCGACGGCGACCTGCAGCATTCGCCGCAACTCATCCACACGATGGTCGCGCAGTGGGTGGCCGGCGCAGAGGTGGTGTATGCGGTGCGCGAAGAGCGCAGCGACGAGAGCCGCTTCAAGCAGATCGGCAGCCGGCTCTTCTACAGCCTCGTCAATTCGTCGGACCGCTTCGCCGTGCCCAAGGATGCGGGCGACTTCCGCCTGATGGACCGCAAGGTGGTCGATGCGCTCATGAGCCTTCCGGAGCGCAGCCGCTTCATGAAGGGGCTGTACGCCTGGGTAGGCTTTCGCGCAGTGGCGCTGCCTTACACGCCCGCACCGCGTGCGGAAGGCCGCAGCACTTTCAACGCACGCCGGCTGGTGCGCCTGGCCATCGACGGGCTCACCGCCTTCACCACCTGGCCGCTGCGCATGGTCAGCGTGGTGGGCCTGCTGCTGGCGTTGCCGGCCTTCGGCTATGGTGCCTTCGTGGCAATCGACCACCTGTTGTTCGGCAATGCCGTCTCGGGCTGGACCACCATCGTGGTGAGCCTGATGTTCTTCATCGGCATCCAGATGATCTCTACCGGCATCGTGGGCGAATACATCGCGCGCATCTACGAGGAAGTCAAGGGCCGCCCGCTGTATGTGGTGCGCGAAGAGCGCGGCACGGGGATCGAGACCGGCAAGCCATGAAGCAATTCGACTCTGCATGGCGGACCGTGCCCCGGCCGCTGTGGCTCATTGCCGCGCTCTTCGCGTGGCTGCTGGCCACCGCCTGGCTCCGTCCGCTGATGGCGCCTGACGAGGGCCGCTACGGCGGCGTCGCGCTCGCGATGCTGCACTCCGGCGACTGGCTGGTGCCTCGGCTCGACGGCCTGCCCTTCTTCCACAAGCCGCCGCTGTTCTACTGGATCGGCGCCGCCGCGATGGCGGTGACCGGGCCGGTGGAATGGGCGGCGCGACTGCCGTCCGTCCTGGGTGGTGGCGCAGCGGCGGCTTCGCTGTTCTTCTTCCTGCGCCGGTGGACGACGGTGCCGCAGGCGCTGCTGTCGACGGTGGTGCTGGTGACCACGCCCTTCTTCTTCCTGGGCGCGCAGTTCGCGAACCTCGACATGCTGGTGGCCGGCTGCATCTCTGCCACGGTGCTTCTGACGGCCGGCGCCGCAATGGCGAAGGAGCGCGGGGAACCATGGCAGGCGCTGCTGGCTGGCGCCTACCTGTTCGCCGCGGCCGGCTTGCTGGCCAAGGGCCTGATCGGCCTCGTGCTGCCCGCGATGGTGATCGCGATCTGGTGCGCGGCAACGCGCAGGCTCGCAACACTGCGGCTCGCGCTGTGGCTGCCCGGCTGGGCAATAGTGCTGGCGGTGGCCGGCCCTTGGTTCATCGCAATGCAGATGAAGTACCCGGAGTTCTTCGACTACTTCGTCATCACGCAGCACTTCCGGCGCTTTGCTTCGTCGGGCTTCAACAACGAGCATGGCTTCTGGTTCTACCTGCCGGTGCTCGCAGGCTTCACGCTGCCGTGGTTCGCGTGGGTGTTCGTGCCCAGGGGCAAGGACGGCACCGCGCGCCCCCGGCTCAGCGATGTCGACTGGTTGATGTGGATCTGGCTCGCAGTCATCGTGGTGTTCTTCTCGCTGCCGCGCTCCAAGCTCGTCGGCTACGTGCTGCCTGCCCTGCCGCCGCTGGCGTACCTGATCGCGCAGCGCGTGCTCGCCGGCCGCGTGCTGGAGACGCTGCTACCCAAGGTGCGCGCAATGGCGCTGGGGGCCGCCGCCGTGTGCATCGCCTGCGTGGTTGCCATTTCGATCCTTTCATCGCCGCCGGGCACACGGCTGCGGCTGCCGGCCGGGCAGGCGGTGGCGCCCGGCGACCAGGTGCTGATGCTCGACAGCTACTACTACGACATTCCCTTCTACTGGAACCTGCGCGGGCCGGTATTGGTGTCGGACGACTGGAAGGCGGCAGCGCTGGACACCCGCGACAACTGGCGCAAGGAGATCTCCGACGCCGGCCGCTTCGAGCCGGAGCGCGCGGCCCGCACGCTGATCGACCGCACGCAACTCGCGGCCACGCTGTGTCTGCCGCGCACCACATGGCTCGTCGCTTCGAACACGGCGCAGCTCACGCACCCTTGGCTCTTCCGCGCGCAACTGGTGGCGGTGAACGACGGCGTCGCCGTATGGCGTTTCGCAGGCAGCGCCACGAGCGACCCGCATTGCCTGGAAGCCACGCCCGCCCCGATCTCCGGAACGAACGGCGATGAGTGAGGCCTTGCGCTACCTCTGCATCTGCGCGGACGACTTCGGCATGAGCGCGGGCATCAACTCCGCCGTGTTCGACCTGGCCGAGCAGGGAAAAATCTCCGCGGCCAGCTGCATGGTGCGACGCGATGCCTGGCTGACCGGAACGAGGATGCTGCGGCGCATCGACCCGGCGCGGTTCGATACCGGCCTGCATCTGGATCTCACGCGGCCCGCCCGTGCTGGTGGCACCGAGCCCGGGCTCTTGGGGCTGCTCGCACGGACGTACACGCGCACGGTGTTCGCACCGGGGCTGCAGGCCGACATCCGCGACCAGCTGACGCGCTTCGAGGACGCCTTGGGCCGCGCGCCCGCCTTCGTCGACGGGCACCGGCACGTGCACCAGTTCCCGGTCGTACGCGATCTGCTGGTGGAGGAAATCGCGCGGCGCTATGCCGCGTCGCCGCCCTGGATCCGCAGCACGGCGCCGGGCTTGCGCCAGGGCCCCGAGCGGCTGAAGGCCCGGGTCATCCACGCACTGGGTGGCCCGCAGTTGGCCGCACTGGCCGCGCGGCGCGGCATTCCCGTGAGCACCCACCTGCTGGGCGTCTACGATTTTTCGGGCGACATGCAGCAACACGAGCAGCGCCTGTCCGAATGGATCTCGGCATGCAATACCGGCGACGTGCTCATGTGCCACCCCTCCGCCGGGATCGAGCCGGGCGACCCGCACGGCGCTGCCCGGTTGCGCGAGTACGCATTGCTGCGCGAACTGGTGCTGGCGGCGCAGGACGGCAGCAGCGGGATAGCGCTCGCGCCGCTCTCGCAACACCTGCAGCGAGGCTGACAAGCCGGTCGCGTAACATCCGCGCCACCCTCCCTCCGCGCCCCGCCCAATGCCCTCCCCGAAAAGCGCCGCCTTTCCCTCGGCGGTGCAAGCCGCCCTCCTGTTCGTGGCGCTGTTCCTCTGCGAGTTCGTCATTGGCGCAGCGCTGCGCGACGCCAACGGATGGCTGGAGCTCAACACCATGCAGATCGGTGTGCTTGCAGCCGTGCTGGGCAACGGCTGCGTGTTCGCGGTGGTGATGCACGCCCAGAAGCTCACGTACCGCGAGCTGTTCCACCAGTCGCCGGCTTCCGCCGGGGCAGTGCTCATGCTCGTGGTGCCGCCGGTGCTGCTGCTGGTGCCCGCGCTGCTGCTGACGATTACTTCCGCGCTCAACCTGCTGATGCGCGTTGTTCCGCTGTCGGCCTGGGAAGAATCGATGTTCAGCCGCATGGCCGACGGCAGCATCGCCGCCGTGCTCGCGGTGTGCGTGCTGGCGCCGCTGCTGGAGGAAATGCTGTTCCGCGGCATCGTGCTGCGCGGCTTCCTGCAGCGCTATCCGCGGGGGCAGGCAATCTTCATGTCGGCGCTGTTCTTCGGCGCGGCGCACATGAACATCTACCAGTTCGTGGTCGGCTTCGTGATGGGCACCGTGCTCGCGTGGCTGTACGAGCGCACGCGCTCGCTCATTCCGTGCATTGCGCTGCACGCCGCCTACAACATCACCACCTTGCTGCTGGCCGACTGGCTGGATGCTGCATCGCCCTCGCGCCTGCTCTGGGCCGTGCTGCTGGCACTGGCGGCAGCCGTGTGCGGCGTGCTGGCCTTGCGGGCGATGCTGGTGCCCCGCGCGGCGCGGGGCACTTCGGCCTGAACGTCCTCTAGCGAGACAGCGGCGGCAGTGGCTGCGCGTCGACCGCATCGCCATCGACGATGAAGTGCCCGCCCGCCACGTGGTGCAAGGTGCGCAGTTCGTCGTGCCCGGTGAAGTTCCAGCGACCGTTGGCAAACACGCGCTCATCGGCCTGCGCGGCGATCACCTCGCCAAGGAACAGGTCGTAGCGCTGCTGGATCGAGGGCTCGGGCAGCAGCCGGCATTCGAGCCAGGCCGCGCAGCCTTCGAGCAACGGCGCATCGGTGGCCGTGCCTGTGAAAGTCTCCAGCCCATAGGCGGCGAACTTGTCCTGCCCCGACTTCTCGACGATCTCGCGGCCAGAGCTGTTGCCCAGCGCCTCGGTCAGGTCGAGCTGAGCACGCACCGGCACCTGCAGCGCGAAGCTGCCGGCGCCTTCGAGCAGTTCGCGCGTCCAGGTACTCTTGTCGAGCACCACCGCCACCTTGGGCGGATCGAAGTCCAGCGGCATGGCCCAGGCCGCTGCCATGATGTTGCGCTGGCCGCCATGTGCAGCGCTCACTAGCACGGTGGGGCCGTGGTTCAGCAGGCGATAGGCTTTGTTCAGTGCAACAGGCTGGCGGTGAGAGGCGATCATGGGCGAGATTGCTCAGGTTGGGATTCGTCCGCGGGGCAGCCGGCGGACGGTGACTGGGCGGATGCGCAACGCATTGGCGCCGGTCACGGCGAAATCGTACCTGTCATGCGCCCAGCTCGCATCCCACTATCGAGCCTTCGACACATGTGACGCAAGAACCGCCGATGCGAATGCGCCCGCCTGCATCCACGTTCACTTCGATGCGTCCATCCCGACCGACACAGCGCCCCTGGGTCGCAAGGTAGTCCTTTCCATCGGTGGGCAACAGGCCTCGCGCCCACAGGAATGCGGCCACGCTGCCGTTGCCGCTTCCGCACACGGGGTCTTCCGTCACGCCGCACGAAGGCGCAAAGGTGCGAACTTCTATTGCGGCATCTCCGGCCTGATGCGGTCCGAACACTGTCAGGCCCGTAACGCCCAGGCGGCGTTCGAGATCAGCCAGCTTCGCAAGATCCGGATGCAAGCCGATGACGCTGCCCGCATCGTCCATGTGTGCGATGAGCCAGACCGGCCCCACATTCACGATGGCCGGTTCAATCTTCAACTTGCTTCCGAGAATCGACTCCAGCTCTGCCAGATCTGCCTTGCCCAAGGCGTCCAACCTTGCCGGTGGCAGCGCGAAGCTCAGGCGGCGGTTGTCACCTGTTTGCCCAACTGTCAGCTCGACAAGACCGATGCTGCACTCCTGAACCAATCGCCCACTGCTGCGCGGCACGACACGTCCAGACTCCAGCACCGCATGAGCGCTGCCGAGCGTGGGATGACCGGCAAAGGGAAGCTCGCTGCGTGGAGTGAATATCCGCAATCGATAGTCGGCCTCCCCCGACGAGGGCGGAAGCACGAAGGTCGTCTCCGACAGATTGGTCCAGCCCGCTATGGCCTGCATCTCGCCGGTATCGAGCCCTTCGGCATCGAGGACCACCGCAACCGGGTTACCCAGGAAAGGCCTGGAGGTGAAGACATCGACCACTCTGTAGGATCGTTTCATGATTCGGCTTCCTATCGCTCGCCCGCGACTACGCCATCGATTTCTGTCGCCTCGATTCCGTACTTCGCCATCCGTGCTCGATGATCGGCCGTGCCCAGGTACGCTCGAAGCTCCCTATTCACCACCTGCACAAACTCCTGATTCTTCTTGTTGAACGAGAAGGCCCCGACAGGGAGCCGTCCGCCCTCGCTGTTTTCATTCGCAACCACCTCCACGTCCTTGTGGGTCGCTGCGAGAGCGCGGCTGCCGACCGTGGTGCTCACGTATGCGTCGATCTTCCCCGCCAGCAGCGCGGCAATTGCGTCAGGCTGGTCCTTGAACGTCACGATCCGGTCTTCAGCGACACCCGAAGACTTCGCCGAGTCGATCTGCACGGTGCTAACGACGGCCCCCAGCCGGGCATCGCTACTTGACGCTATTGCCTTGTAGCCCGTCAGTGCCTTCGGATTTCCGCGCGGAACCAGGAACCCATCGCCGATTGCCCAGACCGGCTCGCTGAACGTGACCTGCCTGGCACGTTCGGGCGTCACGAAGATCGGCACGTTCATGTCCCAGCGGCCCTCCTGCACACCGGGCAAGAGTTCCCCGAAGGAGGTGAGATGGTGCTCGATGCTCGAAACTCCGATGGCCCGAAGCACTGCATCGGCCAGTTCGATGTCTGCTCCGGTTGCGGCCCGGTCCGGGCCTGTCCAGTAGAAAGGCGGCTCTTCGATGTATGCGATTCGTACTTTCATGCTTTGCTCGACTTTCCAAAAGAGAAACACACGGCTCTTCTTTCTGTCACTCACGCTGCAGCGGCATCGAGGCTCGATGAAAGAGCAGCCAACGCCGCCCCCAGACGCGCTGGAGGCAGATACCCGAAGCCCAACCGGAACACCCTGTCGCTTTCACCAAACCACTTGCCCGACGCTAGCTGCAAGTCGTGCTGAGGCAGCAGGTTCCAGAAGCGCGAGACGGCAGCATCGTCGAACGCATCGGCGCGTAGCCTGAGGCAGCACAGCGCGCCGCCCTCCGGCCTTATCCACTCGATGCGCCTTTGCTCACCCTGACACCAATCCGACAGTTCCTGCAGGGCGCCAGCAAGAAGCCGGCGTCTCGGCGCAAGCACGCGTTCCCTGTGGCGCAACAACGCAGCAGCGAGTGTTTCATCGAGAACCGATCCGGAGATCACGGTGTTCATCTTCGCGATCATGAGGCGTGACCTGAGCTCGGCGTCCGCAACCGTGAGCCAACCGGTCCGCAGCCCCGGCGCGCCGAGCGCCTTAGAAACAGATGCACCGGTAACGATGCGCGGATCGAGACTTGCGAAGCTCTCGGCCGCCGCGTCGTCTCCGTAAGTGGCCTCGCGATAGGTCTCGTCGATGAAGAGAAGCGCATCCGGAGACAGGCGCTCCATCAATCCTAGGAGCTTCTCGACATCGGCGCGAGAGGTGCGAACACCGCTCGGGTTCTGGGGAGAGGCGATGCTCACCAGCTTTGTCTTCGATGTCAGATTCGCCTCGATCTGATTCAGGTCCAAGCGGTAGCCGCTCTCGAACGAAAGCTTCACCTCGCGTACGATCACGCCGGCCCCCAGGAGACAGTCGCGACTGGGCGGAAAGCACGGTGTCGCCAGCACCGCCTCGTCGCCGGAACGGCAGACTTCGAACGCAAGCAGGAAAAGCCCCAGCGCCGTGCCTTGCGTCGTGATGACGTGTTCTGCCGAAACCTTGCAGGCATCCGCGATCTCCTGGCGAAGAGCGAGTGCACCGGCAGACGTTCCATAGCCAAGCTTCAGGTCGCGAATGTTTTCCAGGCCGGGGAGGTCCAGCAACTCGCCGAGGCTCAGGTCCTGCGACGTGCTTTCCGCCAGGTTGAACGGACGGTTCACATCGAGAAGAGAAATGATCTCGTTATAGGGAAACCTTCCACGCCACACCGAAGGAGTTGTCTCTCGCAGGTTGGCTCGCCGGCCATCGGCAAGACTCTCTTGAACAGCTGTCATTCTTTCGCCTCGATCCCGTTTTCAATACTGGAACGGGCGAATCGTATCGAGCCGGAGGCAACCGCAACAGCCACAGTTTTGTGCTTTCTCGACCAGCACAGTTCGCTTGGCAAAGCGCACTCATGCAATCGACAATCGCACTCGTCTTCACGATGAGCGCAACCATGGACGTGCACGCACCCTACCGATACGAACAGCTGGCCGACCTCATCGTCGACATGATCGACAACGGCGCGCTTTCCCCAGGGATGCGCGTTCCGTCCGTTCGCGCCATCAGCGAGCAGCATCGGATCAGCATTGCGACTGCACTGCAGGCATATCGCATGCTCGAGGACCAGGGGATTCTTGTGGCGAGGCCGCAGTCGGGCTTCTACGTTTCGAATGCGCGCCATGCAGCATTCGCCCTGCCTTCCACCTCCCGGCCTCGCGCGAGGGCATCGACCGTTTCGATCAGCGGTGTTGTTGCAACCTTGCTCGAGCACGCCTCGAACATGTCGCTCGTTCCGCTCGGATGCGCAGTGCCCGATGCGGGCTTGCTGCAGTCGCAGCGGCTCGACTTCACGCTCGCACGCATGGCGCGCCAGCACGGTTCGCGTCACAACGTCTACAGCCCGCCGCGCGGCGAACCCAGCCTGCGCCGCGAGATCGCGAAGCGGTCGATGCGCATCGGGCACGCGCTCTCTCCGGACGACGTGCTCATCACCAGCGGCTGCACCGAGGCGCTGACGCTCGCACTCGGCGCCGTGGCCAAGCCGGGCGACACGATAGCCGTCGAATCACCCACCTACTTCGGGCTACTGCACACCCTCGAGGTTCTGGGCCTGAAGGCGCTGGAACTGCCGACGGACCCAACTCGTGGCGTCGACATCGCGGCGCTGGCGCGCCTGCTCGGAAAAGAGCCAGTAGCGGCCTGCGTGCTTTCGTCGAGCTTCAACAATCCATTGGGGTCCGCGATGGCTGAAGCAGACAAGAGGTCGCTGCTCGCGCTGCTGTCGGAACACTCCATCCCCTTGATCGAAGACGACGTGTATGGCGACATCCACTTTGGCCGCGACAGACCCAAGCCATTCATCGCGCTGGCTCGGAGCGCCAACAGGGTCATCTACTGCAGCTCCTTCTCGAAGAGCCTTGCGCCGGGATACCGGGTCGGCTGGATCGTGCCTGGCGCCTATTCGCAGCAGGTGATGGAGCGCAAGCTGGCGTTCAGTCTTTGCAGCCCGGTCTTGCCGCAACTCACGGTTGCGGAGTTCCTGGCGAGCAACGCCTATGACATTCATCTGCGCCGGGTGCGGCGCATCCTCGAGGAAAACCTCACGCGCATGGTGCGTGCGATAGAGGCCAGTTTTCCGGCCGAGACAAAAGTGAGCCGGCCCGCTGGCGGCTTCATGCTCTGGCTTGAGCTTCCCAAGCAGTTCGACTCGCGCGCGCTGTTCGAAGAAGCGCTGGAGCATGGCATCTGCTTTGCGCCCGGCGATGTGTTCTCTGCAAGCCGGCGCTTTCGCAACTGCCTGCGGCTGAGCGCCGGGCATGCGTGGACCGAGCGGATTGATGCCGGCGTACGGCGGCTGGGGCGGCTTGCGCGGGCGCTGCTTGATCGGTGAGCGGTGGCTGGTGCTGCGCACATCGCGCATGCGCGGGTCGTAGGCGCTTGACCTGCGTGGCTATACTGCGCCCGTCACGTCAAAAACAGGCGTGATCGGGATTGGCGTCCCGCGCAATCACTGCGACGCAAGCCGCAGTTACCCCGCAGGGTCTGCGGCTTTGTCGTTCGTGCCTCCAGTTTTGGCGGCTCGACGGGAGGGCTCGCGCCCTGCCGGTTTCACGCAAGTGATTGCCCGGTACGCCAACCCGTCGAGCTGCCGCCCTCAATTGGCGTTGAGTGCGTCGGTTTCAGCAAACCGCAATCACTTGGAGGCCATTCATGGCTGCATCCGCTCGCGCGTCCGCGCAAGTCTCTTCATTTCCCGAATCTTCTGAAGCCACCAGCGTTGAATCGCTTGCGCTGCAAGCCTGCGATGACATCGACAGCCTTCACGAGATGCAGCGTGCATATGCCGGCCTCGAAAAGCTCATCGCTCCGCAGAAGGTGAACGATGCGGAAGAGGTTCATCCGACCCGTACCGAACTCGGCGCGCTGGTCCGGGTGGTCAATGAGGAATTGCAGCGGCGGATCGAAACGGCCGACATCACAATTCAATCGTTGCGTGCCGCCTTGTGTGAAGGCGGTGCGCGCTAGATGTGAAACGCCGCCAGCCCACCCACCACAAGCCCCGCAGCCGCCACACCGAACATCGCCCGCTCCAGCCACTTCTTCTTCGTCAGCAGCGCAATGGCAGCCAGCGCAATCGACACCTGCAGCACAGTAGTCGCCTGGGCCCACCGATGGTGCTGGTGCATCTGCTCGTCAGACTGCGCATCCCACCGGCTCGCCTCCGCCTCCAGCTTCTTCGCCTCGGTCTGGATGTCGGTCTTCTCCTGCTCGTAGCGCGCTACCTTGACCTGCCAGCCCTGCCTGCGGGTGTCGTCGGTCGCGGTGTCGCGCGCGAACTCGGCCAGTGCCTGCTTGGTGCTCTTCGACTGGAAGTAATTCCACTGGTTAGATGCCTCGGTCTTCTTGATCGCGGCGTTGTTCTTGTAGAGGCCGGCGTTGGCCTGCGTGGCCCCGCCCATGTACGAGAAGATCGCGCCGACGGTGGCGATCACGGCGGTGCACACCGCGATCTTGCTCGTCATGCTCATGCCGCCGGAATGCGCTGCTGCTGCGTCGTCATGGCCACCGCCATGGCCGCCTGATGCAGCGTGTTCCAGTTCGTGGTCGTGCGGGCCGTGCACGTGAAAGCCGTGTCCTGACATGGGATCCTTGCTGAAATATGGTTTTTAGGGCGCGCGCGAGTATGCACGGTCGCGCGCCGGTATCTCCCTGCTCCGTCAGGTTCCGGTCCGCTACCCATTGCCAGCATGAAGCGACAACAACAAACTTGCCCATGACCGCAGAAACTCCCCCGATGCCCACGCCCACGACCGCCCCACGCCGCCCTGGCCTAGCCGACGTCGTCGCGGGCGTCTCCATCGCGGGCCTGCTGCTGCCCGAGGCGGTCGCTTATTCGGGCATAGCGGGGCTGCCACCGCAGGCCGGCGTGATCGCGCTGTTCGCGGGGCTGCTGGTGTACGGCCTCTTCGGCAGCAGCCGCTTCGCGATCGTCTCGGCCACTTCGTCTTCCGCCGCGGTGCTGTTCGCGGCCACGATGTCGGTGACGGGTGTCGATGCGGTCACGCGGCTGGCGTTGGGCGCGGGCATCGTGCTGCTGGCCGGGGTGTTCTTCGTGATTGCGGGCATCGCCCGACTCGGCGCTGTGTCTAGCCTGATCGCCAAGCCGGTGCTGCGCGGCTTCGCACTGGGGCTGGCGCTCACCATCGTGGTCAAGCAGTTGCCCAAGGTGCTCGCGGTGCAGCCGGTGCACAGCGATTTCTTCCGCCTTGCCGCGGGGCTGGTGGCCGAATGGCGGCACTGGAACCTTGCGGGCGCGGCCATGGCGCTTGTCGCGCTGGTGCTTCTGCGCGGCCTGGCGCGATGGCGCGCGGTGCCGGCGGCCCTGCTGGTGATCGTGGCCGGTATCGTGCTCGACGTGAATGGCCTATGCCATGCCTGGGGCGTGGCGGCGGTGGGGCCGATCTCGCTCGACTTCTCGCACCCGGGTGTGCCGCAGCTCGACCGGGAACAGTGGCAGAGCCTCGGCGGGCTGGCCTTCGCGATGGCGCTGATCCTCTATGCCGAGTCTTACGGGTCTATCCGCACCTTTGCGATGCGCCACGGCGACAACGTGTCGGCCAACCGCGACCTGCTGGCGCTCGGCGGCGCGAACCTGCTGTCGGCGCTGTTCCAGGGCATGCCGGTGGGTGCGGGCTACTCGGCCACGTCGGCCAACGAATCGGCCGGTGCGAAGACTCGCACGGCCGGCATCGTAGCGGGGCTGGTGGTGCTGGTGGCGGTGCTCACGCTGCTGCCGTGGATCGCGCATACGCCCGAGCCGCTGCTGGCGGCCATCGTGATCCACGCGGTGAGCCACACGCTGAGCCCGGCGGCGCTGCGGCCGTACTTCCAGTGGCGGCGCGACCGGCTGGTGGCGCTGGTGGCGATTGCCGCGGTGCTGCTGCTGGGCGTGCTCAACGGGCTGCTGGCTGCCATCGGCGTGAGCCTGCTGTTGCTGCTGCGCGGCTTCTCGCGCACCACCGTGAGCTGGCTCGGGCGGCTGGGCCAGAGCCACGACTTTGTAGACACGGCCCGCCACCCCGAGGCCGTGGTGCCGCCTGGCGTGCTGATCGCGCGGCCCGATGTGCCCTTGTTCTTCGGCAATGCGGATGCAGTGTTCGCATCGATCCGCGCACGCATCGACGCGACGCCGGGCCTGCAGCGCATGGTGCTGAGCCTGGAAGAGTCGGCGGACCTCGACGCGACCAGCATCGAGGCGCTGTGCGACTTCGCAGCCTATGTGCGCGTGCGCGGCGCGCGCCTGTCGCTGGCGCGCGTGAAGGATGACCTGCGCGACCTGCTGGCCAAGGTGAACTCGCCCGATTTGCACGCCGACGTGTACGCGCCTTGGAGTGTGGACGACGCGGTGCAACCGCAGGTTGCCGCCTGAGCTCGCTCGAGAGGCAGGCGCCTCAACCCGCCAGAAAGTCCGGCTGGCGAAACTTCTTTTCAAGAAACTGCCCGTTGGCCACCAGCGCGGCTGCATCGCTCGAAGCGACGTTGGCAACGATCTCGCGCAGCTTTGCATCGAGCAGGCCCAGTTGCTCGCCGAGCAACTGGCGCGCGGTCTTGCCGTCCTTCACCGCATGGGTGATGCGAAAGGCCGGCGGCAGCGCGACGTAGTTGGCGAGCGTTTCGGGCAGGTAGCGCAGCACGGTCTCGCGCACGGTGAACAGGTCGTCGCCATGCGAGCCCGTACCGACGAGGCGCGGCAGCACTTCGCCCACCGAGCCGCGCACGTTGTCGAGGCTCTTGCGCATGTCTTCGGTGAGGTGCGGCTGCGCCTGCGCGACCACGCGGTCGAGGCGCTCCAGCGTCTGCTCGACGCTGAGGCTGTCTTCGATGCGGCGTTCGAGTTCAGGTGCCCTGCGGCCCAGCAGCCAGCCGGCCACGTACAGGCCGGCAGTGATCAGCAGCCAACCGGTGTCGATGACGCCGGCAAACAGCAGTGCCGGCCCCAGCAGCGCCAGCGCGCAGCCGAGGATGTTGCCGTTGCCGTAGAGAAACAGCAGCGCGCGCAGTTTGAGCGAGCGCTCCGGCATCACTGGTAGCCCCGGATTTCCTTGAACACCTGCCCCAGCTGCAGCTTGCGGCCGTCGAACTCGCGCCCGCCCGAGAGCTGCGCGATCTCCTGCATCTCGCTCACGTTGGCCTCGCCGAAGAGGATGGGGAAGATGCGCGCGGGCAGGCCGCCCGCGGCATAGCGCTCGCGGAACTCGCGCGGCTTCAGGCCCGCGTTGTTCTCGCCGTCGGTCAGCAGCACGATGCTCACGAAGCGGTCGGGTTCGCGCTGCTGTTCCTTGCGTGCCACTTCTTCGGCGGCAGCGAGCGCCGAATAGATGGCCGTGCCGCCGTTGGCAGTCATCGCGTCGGCCTGCTCGCGCAGCGTGGCGCGGGCCGCGTCGATCCGGTCGGCATCGAAGCGCACCCACACCGGCTCCTGCACCTCGGTTGAGAAGGTGATGAGCACCACGCGCTCGCGGCTCTGGAAGGCGCTATAGCGAGCGCTTGCGGTGGTGGCCTCGTCGGCGCCCGAAAGCAACTTGAGCGCCTCGCGCATCGAGGCCAGTCGCTTGCCCGCCATCGAGCCGCTGAGGTCGAGCACGAAGATCGAGGTGGCGGGCTTGCGCCATTTCGACTGGTAGGTGCCGAGCACCGCGTCGATCACCTCCAGCCGGTTGGGAAAGCCCAGCTCGGCCACGGCGGCGGTGGGCAAGGCGCCGGCGGCGGCAACCTCGGGGTTGGCGGGGCGCAGAAAGGCAGCCGAGAGCGCATCGCGCTGGAACGGCGCGGCCTTCAGCGTGGCGACCAGCTGGGTGTAGGCCTCGCGCTTGTCGGCGTTGAGCAGCATCAGCGGGTAGTCGGCCGAGATCATGCCGTCGCGCGGGTAGATCAGCGTGAGCTGGTCGGCGGCGGGCAGCTTCTCGTTGGCGCGCAGGATCACGGCTTCGTAGTTGACCATCGCGTCGATGGCCGACGGGTCCTTGATGTAGGCATCGGCCAGCCAGCCCGAGCTGCCGGCGGTGAGCTTCTGGCCGGAGAGAAAGGCCTTCAGCGTTTTCTCGTCCACGTCTTGCGCGGTCAGGTCTTCGGTCTTGCCCGCGAGCGCGGAGGCCACGGCGAACAGCGCGCTCATGCCGGTGTTGGAGCTGGTGGCGTTGGTCATGCCGTAGCGCAGCTGGCCTGCGCCCGCGGCCCTCGCGATTTCGGCCCAGCCCGGCGGTTTCCTGTTCCACCCGAGCTGCGCGGCCTTGGCGCTCTTCACGCCAAGCGCGATGCGCGAATAGAAGAGCTTGTCGCGCGCCAGCGGCTTGGTCTGCAGCGCGAGCGCGGGGTACGCGCCGTTGGGCGGCAGGATCGCGTCGAAGCGCTCGCCAGCGTTGATGCGCTCGACGATATCGAGCGTGCCGGCGTACGAGAGCTTCACGTCCACGCCGGCTGCCTTTGCGGCGGCGACGATGGGGGCTTCGAGGTCTTTGAGTTCGGAGCCCGCGAGGATGGTGAAGGTCGCGGTGGCTTGCGCGGCCGGCGCGGCGTTCATCGCCTGTGGCGGCTCTTCCTTGCCACAGGCCGCGAGGCCCAGCACCACAGCCGTCAGAGCTAGCAGCCGGGTCAGCAGACTCACAGCGCGACCTCGCCGCGCGGCGACTGCAGCGCCTCGGTCGTTTCCTGGCGGCGCACGCGGTCGAGATAGGTGCGGCTCTTGGCGACTTCATTCGTCAGCGTGTCCACCGTGGTCTGCATGGAGTCGAGCGCCTTGCTCTTGAAGTCGGCGATCGTGTCCATGGTCTGGTAGATGTTGGCGAAGGCCTGCTGCAGCTTGGCGATCTCGATGGTGCTGGAGGCCGCCTGCTGGTGGATGGCACTGCTCTGGTCGCGCAGCATCTCGCTGGTGCTGGCAATGAGGTTGCCGGTGGTGGCGTTGAGCGCGCTGATCTGGTCGAGCACCAGCTTCTGGTTGGACAGCGCCTGCGCCACGATCACTGCGGTGCGCAGCGCGGCCACGGTGGTGGTGGTGGCGCGGTCCACGCCCTTCATCAGCTCCAGGTTGTTCTTGCGGATCATGTCCAGCGCGAGATAGCCCTGGATGTTCACCGCGAGCTGCGTGAGCAGGTCGGTGACCTTCTGGCGCGAATAGAACAGCATTTCCTCGCGGATCACGCGGGCCTTCTCGGGGTCGGTGGTTTCCAGCGCGCGGGCCTTGGCGTCGAGCTGGCTGTCGAGCGCCTTGCCGATGTGCACGTATTTCTCGAGCCGTTCCATCAGCGTCCAGAGGTTGACCTTTTCCTGCTCGATGGCGGTGTTGTCGCGCAGCAGCTCGTCCTTGCCGCGCTTGAGCGATTCGATGATGGCGTTCAGGTGCGTCTGCGACGACTGGTAGCGCTCGAAGTACGCCAGCAGCTTGTTGCCCAGCGGAATGATGCCGAGCAGCTTGCGCGCCGAGAACAGGTCGCCCTGCTTCGAGGGGTCGAGGTCTTCCACCTGGTGGCGCAAGTCGATCAGCGACTGGCCGATCTGCGCGCCCTTGTCGAACAGGCCGTTGCGCAGCGAACCCACGGGCCGGTCGAGCATGCGGTTGGAGACCGATGCAGAGGCCTCGATGTCCTTGTTGCCCATCGAGTGGATGCGCTCCACGGCCTCTTTGAACTGCGGATGCTGGCTGTCGTGTGCGGTGATGTCGTCGATGAAGCGCGCCACCTGCGCGTCGAGCTCGGCCACGTCCTCGGGCTTCAGGCGCACCTTGCCGCTGGCCGACTCGACCGGCACCAGGGCAACGGGCGCGGGCGGTTCGAGCGTGAAGGCCTGCGGCGGCTGCAGGTCGATGGGCGCGGGGGCCGTTGCGGTGGTGGTGGTTGCGGTGACAGGCGCGTTCATGAATGCGTTCCTTGGTTCAGTCGTTCGGTCGTTCACTTGAAGCGGGCTTCGATGCCCGTGGTCATTCGCTCGAGCCACTCGAAGCTCGGCGGGTCGATCACGTCGACCAGCACGTCGGGCACCTTCACGCCGCGCGCGGCCCAGGTTTCGGGGCCCTTGGCGTCGCCGCCGGTGCGGTAGCCGTATTCGTGCGCGAGCTCGCGCAGGGCCGGGTCGTTTTCCAGCGCCGCTCCGAGCCGCGCGCCGCCGGGCGTGTAGGGCACCAGCACGTGCTTCGAATAGACGGTGGGCTTGGGGTAGAGCAGCACCATGTCGCTCTTGAGCCGGTCGGGGTTCTTCAGCCAGAACTCGATCATTTGCGACTCGTAGGCCACCAGCAGCGGCGCCTTGCCCATGCCGAGCGCGAGATAGTCTTCGAACGGCCCGGCCGACGATTGCTCCTGGAAGCCCTGGCGCAGGAACAGCGGTGCAACCACGGGCATGACGCGGTCCACGTCTTCCTGGCTCTGCACGATCTGCTGGCTGTTGGCGAGGTAGCTCGCGAGCGCGAGGTACATTGCCGCCGAGTTGGAGGTGCGCACGTCGGTCGAGTTGATGAGCAGCGACTTGCTGGTGGAAAACGCGCTGCTGGCCTTGAGCTCCTTCCAGCGCGTGCCCTTCTCGATCATGGCCATCAGGCCCGGCAGGTCGACCACGTAGTAGAAGTCGCCCTGCTTCTGCGCGATGCCGTTGGCCACGAGGATCTCGGCAATCGGCCGCCAGCTGGCCAGCACGATGGGCGTGTAGAACGGGTTGAAGACGTTAGGCGCCTTGGCGAGCGTCTTGAGCTGCGCCGCAGCGGGCGCGCCCGAGGGAAAGCCGAAGTCGAACTTGGTGGCGTCGTAGCGGCTGGCAATGGCACGCGAACCGGCCTTCTCGACGGTGACGGTGATGTCCTGCGCCGCCAGCGCCTTCTGCACGCGCGGGTCGGCAAAGAAGGTTTCTTTTTCGGAGCCGATCAGGCCCCGCAGCGTGACCTGTTTCTGCTGCTCGATGCGCGCGGCGGCGGCGGTGGCCGATTCATCGTGCAGGCGGGTGTTCGAATACCAGACGCCGGACCCGACCGCGGCCAGCAGGACGACGGCCAGCGCTGGTGCGATCAGCTTGCGGATTTCCAAATCTCATGCTCCTCTCCCCCTGTGAACGGGGGTAGAGAAACATGCTAACTACCGAATATGACGGTTTGTGACAGTCAGATGTCGGTGGCTATTTCCTGGGTAATGCGCAGGAATTTCTCGATGTCGGCGACGGAATTGCAATGCAGCGGCGACACCCGAACGGTGCCCGCGAGCCCGAAGGATTCGAGCATGCGCTTCGAGTAGATGCTGGTTGCCACACGCTCGTAGACGGTCACGCCGCGCTTGCCGTACTCGACCACCGCCTGCGTGCAGTCGATACGGTCGAAGCCGATGCCCAGGATCAGGTCGCGCTTGGTCAGGTCTTCGTGATCGAGGAAGACGTTGACGCCCTTCATCTCCCGCATGCCGGTGGCGTTCGCGTTGCCGTCGAGCAGCAGTGCCAGCAGCGCGCGCTCGTGCAGTTCGATGTGCGTGATGCCGGCGATGAACAGTGCGCGCCGGTCGGTGGCGTCGCTGAAGTGGCCGCCCAGCCAGCAAACGTAGTCGACGATTTCCGTGAGCACCGCGAACTGCCACGGCGCCGCGCTGCCCAGGTCCCAGTAGTCGGGCTTCTTGCCCGCCAGCTTGTGGTGCGGCAGCACGGCCGCGCGCTCGGACACCCACGAGAGCCCCGAGCCCCGGCAGCCGAAGAACTTGTAGGGCGCGAGGTTGATGCCGTCCACCGGCGTCTTCTGCAGGTCGATGAGGCCGTGCGGCGCGTGCTGCACGGCGTCGACCAGGATGTACAGGTCGGGCTTGATCTCGCGCGCGCGGCGCACGATTTCGGCCATGTCGAGCTTGGCGCCGGAGATGTTCGACGCGTAGATCACGTTGAGCAGGCAGGTATCTTTGTCGACCAGTCGCACGATCTCTTCCACGTCGACGCCACCGGTGACGGGGTTGCTCTGCGCCACGCGCAGCTCGCGGCCGAGGCGCTGGGCGTAGAGGCTCATCGCGTCGAAGGCCGACGGATGTTCGAGCACGGTGGTGACCATGTTCGTGCCCGGCACGTTCTCCGCGATGGCGCGCACCATGTCGAACATGGCGCCCGAGGCGCTGAACGAGGCGTACACGCTGCCGCCCGTGGCATTGAGGATGGTGCGCAGGTCGGCGCTGCCCTTGGCCTGGATGTTCTGCAGCTCGACGGCCGTGGCGTGGATGCGCTCGGCGTTGTCGGGAATGGCATCGACCTGCGCGAAGCGCTCGACCGCGGCCTTGAGGCGGAACGAGCCGCCGGCGTTGTCGAAGTACAGGCGCTCGCGGCCGTGGTGGTCATGGTCGACCTGCAGGAAGCGCGCTTTCACCTCGCGCATCAGCGCATCGGAAAAGGCCTGGCCGCGGTCGGGATCAGGAAGCTGGAGAGTCATCGCTCAGACGCCCTTGTTGTTCGGGTTCTTGTAGATCTCGCGCACCGCATCCGTCATCGGGAAGTTGAGGTTCGCGTTCTTCGGCGGGATCGGCGACATGAACCACTTGGTGTAGAGCTGCTCGATGGCGCCCGACTTCATCAGGCCCGTGACGGTCTCGTCGACGAGTGCCTTGAACTGCGGGTCGTCCTTGCGCAGCATGATCCCGTAGGGCTCCTGGCGCAGCGATTCCTTCAGGATCTTGTAGTCGCCCGGGTTGGTCGCGCTGGCGATCATGCCGGCGAGCTGCACGTCGTCGAGCACATAGGCGTCGGCGCGGCCGGTGGACAGCAGCAGGAAGCCGTCGGAGGTGTCCTTGCCGGCGATCTCGTTCACTTCGATGGTGCCGCTCTTGCGCGCGCCGCGCAGCAGCTGGATCGAGGTGCTGCCCGAGACGGTGGCCACGTTCTTGCCGTTGAGGTCGCCCAGTGCATTGATGCCCGAAGCCTTCTTCACGGCGGCGGTGATGTTGGTGACGAAGTGGCTGGGCGCGAAGTCGACCTGCTGCTGGCGCTGCGTGGTGTTTGTGGTGGTGGCGCAGTCGAGGTCGACGGTGCCGTTCTGCAGCAGCGGAATGCGGTTGGTCGAGTTGAGCATGGTGTAGCGCACCTCGATCTTGGCCAGGCCCAGCTTGGCCTTCACGGCGTCGACGATCTTCAGGCAGATGTCGTTGGTGAAGCCGATGGGCGCGCTGTCGGCGCTGAGCTTGTACGAGAACGGGATCTGGCTGTCGCGCGCGCCGATCTGGATCGTGCCGCTCTCCTTGATCTTCTGCAGCGTGCCGCCGTCCTGGGCACTGGCGGCGCCGCAGGTGAAGGCAAAGACAAGTCCGAGCGCGAGGGGCAGTTTCTTGAAGTCCATGGAGAGTTCCTTGAAGAGTCGATGACGTTGGTCGAACGCGGTGGTTTTGGCGAATCTTCTGCCTCGCAATGAATTTCTAAAAGCGATTTTTTGTGATCGAATCGCATGAATAAAAGCGTTCTTTCAGTCAGCCTTCACAGGAGCAACGCACCGTGATGACCTTCAAGCAACTCGAAGCCCTGTACTGGATCGCCCGGCTCGGCGGCTTCGCGCAGGCGGCCAACCAGCTCAACACCTCGCAGTCGGCCATCTCAAAGCGGGTGCACGAGCTGGAGCAGCTGTTCGACACCGAGCTGTTCGACCGCAGCCAGCGCGCCGCGCGGCTCACCGAGAAAGGCGAAGAGATGTTCGTGCTCGCCCGGAAGCTGCTGGAGCAGCGCGACGCCGCCGTCGAGCAGTTCGGCAAGCCCGGTGTGGTGGAGCGCCGCATACGCCTGGGCGTGACCGAGCTCACCGCGATGACGTGGCTGCCGCGGCTGGTGGGCCTCATCCAGCAGCACTATCCCAAGGTGATCCTCGAGCCCGATGTGGACGACAGCCTCCAGCTGCGCGACAAGCTGCTGGCCGACGAGCTTGACCTGGTCATCGTGCCCGACACCTTTGCCGACTCGCGCCTGCCGCACAAGGTCATCGGCCAGGTGAAGAGCGCGTGGATGTGCAAGCCCGGCGTGGTGCCGGCCGGCGGCACCGTGCGACTGCACGAACTGGCGCGCCATCGGATGCTGGTGCAGGGCAACAACTCCGGCACGGGCCGCGCCTACGACGCATGGATGAAAGAGCAAGGCGTGCAGCCCGCCAACGTGATCGTGGTGAGCAACCTGGTAGCGCTGACCGGGCTCACCGTGTCGGGGCTGGGCGTGAGCTACCTGCCGCGCGAGTGCCTGCAGCCGCTGGTGGCGGCGGGGATGCTTACGGTGATCGACGTGACGCCAGCCTTGCCCGTGGTGCGCTACGTGGCGATGCACAAAGGCGAGCACCGCAGCGCGCTCACCTCATCCATCGTGATGCTGGCGCAGGAATGCTGCGACTTCACGCGGATGTTCCAGGCGCAGGCGGAGGGAGAAGAAGAGGAAACGGAAACGACGCGCGGCTGAATGCGAGCTTCTGTCCTAGCTGTTGTCGTCGACGGGGGACAGGTCCGGATGCAATTGCCGCAGCGCCAGAGACAACCGGAGCACTCGCTCCCGCGCACCCGGCTCACCCCGGGCCAGTGCGCCCAATGCTGCTTCGTAGTCATCAGTGAGCTGCTGCCACAGCTCGAAATCGGCGCCAAGGCCTTCAGCGTCCTTGTCCATCTTTGCTCCAAGTCGGAATTCGACGGCCGGTGAGTGCGTCAGTTTGACCGATTTTTGCCGGGAGCGTTAGAACTTTAGGGGTCGTGGGGTCATATCCAACTGGATACGACGCAGTGCCGGTACCGCGGCCCCTGACTTTGAGGGGCACCGATTCGGGGTTGTCCTTATGAAAATATCTTTCAAACAATCCAATAATTGACGTCAATATAGGCGACGTAGCGCGATATTTTCGTCAAATCAAGGAAATTAAGAAAAAGTCTTTCATTTCAGGCGCCTGCTTCCCGCTCACCGTCGCAAGACGACCATCAGAAAGTGCCCATGACCATCACCGTGACACGCCAGGATGCTCGCTACAACACCCTGAAAAAGGGTTTCAACCTGCGATGGCCTGCAACGGAGTCAGACGCCGCTTCGCGCATCGAACTGGCGGAGAACGCCGGCGATGCGGCCGCCGCCCTGCAGCGCATCGTCGATGCTGGCCTTCGGCCCACGTTGCGCAGTGGTGGGCATTGTTATGAAGACTTCGTCTCCAACAACCCCGACGGCGCGATCCTCGACCTGAGCCTGCTCAACCAGGCGAGCCCCGCCAGCGGCGACGGGCGCTACCGTGTCGGCCCCGGCACGCAGAACTGGAACGAATACCTCGACCTGTACAAGCGCAGCAACGTCACGCTGCCCGGCGGCTCCTGCTATTCGGTCGGCGCGGGCGGGCACATCTGCGGCGGCGGCTACGGCCTGCTGTCGCGCCTGCAGGGGCTGACGGTCGATTGGCTCTCCGCTGTGGACATCCTCACGGTGGACTCTCGCGGCAAGGTGGTGCCGCGCACCGTGGATGCGCGCCGCGAGCCCGATCTGTTCCGCGCCTGTCGCGGCGCGGGCGGCGGCAACTTCGGCGCGATCACCAGCTACGTGTTCGACACCCTGCCGCCCGCGCCGCGCGAGGTTGCGCTGGCGGTGGTCGCCTTCGACTGGGCCACCATGACGCCCGAGAGCTTTGCCACCCTGCTCTCCACCTACGGCGAATACTGGGCGACCCGCGGCAAGTCGCCCGACACCTGGGGCATGTTCTCGCTGCTCAAGCTCACGCATCGCTCGTCGGGCCAGATCGTGATGCTGACGCAGTTCTGCAACCCCGACGGCACCTGCAACGACCTGACGGTGCTCAACGAATTCCTCGATCGCTTTCGCGCCTGCGCGCCGGTGCCCGCCAAGGGCCGGCCGCCGGGCGTGGGCCCGGCCCCGCAACGCGACGCGGGGCAGTTGCTGTGCTCCAAGCCGCACACGGTGACGCGCTACGACTGGCTAACAGCCACGCAATACCTCAACGGCTCGGGCGATAACCAGCGCGGCAAATACAAGTCGGCCTACATGAAGCAGAACTTCAGCACCCGCGAGGCGCAGCGCATCTACACGCACCTGACGCGCGTGATACCGGGCGTCGATCTCAGCCAGTCGCTGGTGCAGGTGGATTCGTACGGCGGCGCCGTCAACAAGCCCGAGCGCATCGCAGACACCGCGGTGCCGCAGCGCGCTTCGATCATGAAGCTGCAGTACCAGACCTATTGGCGCGATGCGAAGGACGATGCCGGCCACCTGCGCTGGATCAACGATTTCTACCGAGACGTGTACGGCACGCCCGACGTACCCGAGCGCTACGCCGGCACCCCTTACCCCGGCGAGCGCTACGAGGGCTGCTACATCAACTACCCGGACAGCGACATGCTGGCCTACCCTTTCTGGTCGCAGCTCTACTACGGAGACCAGGGGCTCTATGACTTCCTGCGAAAGGTGAAGCGTCGGTATGACCCGAACAACATCTTTCACCATGCAATGTCAGTACGGCCTTGAAATGACCTCCCGCTTTTCGAGTCGCTGCGTTTCGGGGCGCGATCACGCCGACGGGGTACCTTGCTCCGCGAATGTCCCCCGGCCTGCGGCCTCCTCCTTTATTTCGCTGCGCAAGGCACCCCATCGACGTGATCGTTCAGCGCAGCGTTTGATCGGCCCGCACAACGACTGCGTCCATGTGCGAATGGCATCGGGTGCTCCCCGCAGCGAAATAAAGGAGGAGGCCGAAGGCCGGGGGACATTCGCGGAGGGGAGTACCCGGTGGCATTCGTACACGCCCTGAACAAAAACCATCGAGCCTAATCACAAGAGGAATCCCATGACACATCGCCCCCAACGCCGCACAGTCATGCAATGGATCGGCGGCACCTCCGCCCTCGGTGCCTTGACGCCGTGGCTACCTGCCAACGCACAAACCCCAGACGCCGCAGCCACCACTCGCAGCACACCCGCACCGCGCTTTGCATATGTCGGCACCTACACCAGTGACGCCCCGGGCGGCACCGCTGGCGGGCCAGCGTCGAAGGGCATCTACGTGCTCGCCATTCAGGACAGCGCCTGGACACAGGTGCAAGCAGTCACCAGCGCGAACCCTTCGTTTCTAGCGGTGCACCCCAGCCAGCGCTTCCTGTACGCGATCAACGAAATCGACACCTACCAGGGCCTGCCCACCGGAACAGCCGAAGCCTATGCCATCGATGAACGCAGTGGCCGCCTGACGCTGATCAACCGCCAGCCGCTGTCCCTGTCGGGCGTCATCCCGGCGCATCTGGCCGTGGCACCCGATGGGCGCGCCCTGGTCGTGGCGCTGTATGGCGGCGGCGCCTACAACGTGCTGCCGATCAATGCAGACGGCAAGCTCGGCAAGGTATCGAGCATTGAGAAGGAAACCGGCTCCGGCCCCGACACCGAACGGCAGGAGTCGCCACACCCGCACATGGTGCAGTTCGACGCCTCGGGCCAGCGCGTGCTAGCCACCGACCTCGGCAGCGACCGCATCAACGTCTTCACGCTCACCGACGGCAAGCTGGCACTGGTCGGCCGCACTGCCACGCAGCCCGGCAGCGGCCCGCGCCACCTGGCGCTGCATCCGTCGCAACGCTTCCTGTACCTGGTGAGCGAACTCGATGCCACGGTCGCCTGCTTCGGCTACGACGCGGCCAGCGGCCTGATAGACGGACAACGCCAGCGGATCTCGACAGTGCCGCAAGACTTCACCGGCCAGAAAAACTCGGCGGCGCTGGTGATGCATCCCTCGGGGCAGTTTCTCTACGCGAGCAACCGCCGGCTGAAGTCGGAACACCCGCTGGCCGACAGCATTGCAGCATTCCGCGTCGATGCAACCAGCGGCACGCTGACACCGCTGCAGCACTGGAGCGAAGGCCTGCGCTTCCCGCGCGCGCTGGCGATGGCGCCCAGTGGCAGTCACCTCTACGCGCTCAGCCAGAAAGGCGACGCCATCCTGCGCCTGCGCATCGACCCCGCGAGCGGCAAGCTGGACCAGCCGGTGCAGGTGGCACAAGTGCCGACGCCGGCCTGCCTGGTGTTCGCCTGATCAGCTCCCGCGCGTGAGCATCCGCCCCGCGCGCGCCAGCACCCGTGCTTCGGCCTCGCCGCCGCGGTAGGCCAGCACGCCGTTCACGAACACGCGCTCCACGCCCAGACTCACGCCGTGCGGCTGGTCGTAGGTCGCGGTGTCGGCGATGGTCTCGGGGTCGAACACCACCACATCGGCCATCGCGCCGGTGCGCAGCAGGCCGCGGTCGGCGATGCGCAGGTTGCGCGCGGTCATGCCGGTCATCTTGTGCACGGCCTGCTCCAGCGTGAACAGCCTGCGCTGGCGCCAGTAGCGCGCAAACACGCGAGGAAAAGCCCCCCACAGGCGCGGATGCGGATGCCGGTCGTGCGGCAGGCCGTCGCTGCCGATCATGGTGAGCGGATGCGCGATGACACGCTCCACGTCTTCCTCCTGCATCTGGAAGTAGCAGGCGCCGCCCGGCTTCAGGCGCAGGCAGGCCTCCCGCTCGGTGACGCCCCACTCGCGCGCGATGTCGGAGACAAGGCGCCCCGTCATCTCCGGATGCGGGTCGGACCAAGTGAGCAGCACGTCGATCACGCCATCGACAAGATCCTCGCGCAGCACGGTCGAGCCGGCCACGTAGGGGTACACGTCCATCGCGATCTTCTGGCGCTGCGCCAGCGACTCGATCAGCGGCAGGGTCTCTTTCGTGCGGCCCCAGTTGGCGGGGCCGGCGCACTTGTGGTGCGAGATGACGAGCGGCACGCCGGCATTGAAAGCCGAGTCGCCGGCCTCGTGCAGCGCCTCGATGATCTGCTGCATCTCGCTGCGCAGGTGCGTGGCGTACACACCGCCATGGCGTGCCACGACGCGCGCCAGCGCCGTCACTTCTTCGGCGGGCGCAGCAAAGGCCTCTTCGTAGAACAGGCCCGACGACATGCCGTGCGCACCGTCGGCCATGCAGCTGTCGAGCAGCGCTTCCATGCGCGCCATCTCATCGGCGCTGGCGGGCCGGTCCAGCGCTTCCATGGTCGCGAAGCGCAGCGTGGTGTGGCCGACCAGCGCTGCCACGTTGAGCGCAGGCTGCGTCGCATCGACCGCCGCGCGGTACTCCGCCATGGTCGCGTGCTTGAACGAATCGGCGCCCAGCAGCGTGAGCGGCGGCAGCGACTGCGGCGTGCGGTAGGGCGCGAGCGAAATGCCGCAGTTGCCCGTCACCACCGTGGTGATGCCCTGCGACACCTTGGGCAGGCACAGCGGGTCGCGCAGCACGATGGCGTCGTCGTGCGTATGCGCGTCGATGAAGCCAGGGGCGATGACCTTGGCGCGGCAGTCGACGATCTCGACGTCGGCCAGCGCGAGGCCATCGGGCAGCCGCTCGCGCAGGCCTTCGCCGAGCGCGACGATGCGGTCGCCCTGCAGCAGTACGTCGCCGGGCCACGAAGGGCCGCCCGAGCCGTCGACCACCAGGCCAGCTTCGAGCAGGATGGCCTTGCCTGTCGTCGCACTCACGATGCGGCTCCCTTGTTGCTGTTGATGCCGCCGCCGTCCCAGCTTTGCAGCGGGTGCGTGGTGGCGTCGATGCCGTGGCGCTGGAAGGCCTCGCGCGCGCGCTGAAGGCGCTGCACGGCGGGTTCGCCGCGGCGCTGGGCCACGAGCACGGTAAGGATCTCGATGGCTGTGAGGTGCGTCAGGTAGGCGTCGATGCCCACGTGCATCACCGCGTCATCGGGCACCGACAGGCCTAGCAGAAAGTCGGCCTTGGCCGCGAGTGCCGTGCCGGGCCGCGTCAGCGCAACCACCTTGGCGCCCTGCCCGCGCGCGATGTCCACCGCGTCGAGCAGCGAGGGCATGCCGCCCACGTGCGAGATGGCGATGACCACGCCGCCCGGCCGCTGCGCCGCGCCGGCCACCTGCTGCAGGTGGTAGTCGGCCCAGGCATTGGCCGACAGGCCGAGTCTGAAGAGCCGCGCCTGAAGGTCGTTGGCCATGAACCATGATGTGGCGCCCGCGCCGTACAGGTCGACGTGCGGCGCGGCCGCAATCGCCGCCACGGCGCCGTCGAGCACCTGCATGTCGAGCTGGCCGCGCACGCCCGAGACCGATGCCGCAGCGCTGCGCGCGATCTTGCCGACCACTTCGTCGGCCGCGTCCTCGATGTTCACGCGGCGGTGCAGCGGCGAGCCACCGAGCGCCAGCTCCTGCGCGAGCGCGAGCTTGAACTCGCGCAGCCCGGCAAAGCCGAGGTCGCGGCAGGTGCGCATGATGGTGGGCACCGAACTGCGCGAGCGCTCGGCCAGCTGCTCGAAGCTCTCTTCGAGCACGCGGTCGGGGTCTTCGAGGATCAGGTCGAGAATCGCGCGCCGCGTCGCCGGGGCGTCGCTGCGGATCTGCGCGATTTTCTGAAGCAGGGAGGGTGTCATCGCAGCGTGCTCAGAAGTGCATGGCGACGGCGTCGCTCACGCGGTAGTCGTTCTCGACCACGGGCATCCAGTGCCATTTGTCGAAGGTGGTGCAGGGGTGCGAAATGCCAAGGCCGACGCGGTCGCCGACCTTGGGCGCTTCGGCTTCCTCGCTCGCGTCCCAGCGCAGGTAGGCGTGCTGGTCGTTGAGCGCGGTGATCTTCCAGCCCGCGGGCACGGCCTGCGGCTGCAGCACGCCCCGTGCAGCACGTGCGATGGGCACAGGCAGCGAGAGATCGAAGGAAATGTCGCGCTTGCCGACCGCAAGAATCGCCAGGCCCGGCTCGGGGCGCGATTGCACCGTGGCCCAGACTTCCATCGCCGGCACCAGGCTCTCGCCACAGCCGCAGCCCAGGCGCTCATCGACCGCGCTCACCATGCGCTTGTAGAAGCCATGGTCGTGCGTGACGTAGCAGCCCGAGCGCAGCAGGCCGCGCACCGGCGCGCCGAGCGCGGGCTTCAGGCGCCCTGCCACGAGGTCGAAGATGGCCGAGCCACCGGCCGAAACCAGCACCTCGTCGGTCTCGAAAAGCTTGTTGGTGTCGCAGTGGCGTGCCACGGCTTCCACACGGTCCATCAGCGTCTTCGCGTAGGCCGCATCGGGCTCGCTCTGGCCGGTAGCGCCCTGCCCTTCGTAGCACTCGATGCCCACGAGCTTGACCGCATCGCTCGCGCGCAGCCGTGTGGCCAGCTCCACGGCTTGCTCGTGCGTACGGCAGCCGGTGCGCGCGCCGTCGACGCCGATCTCGATCATCACCTCGAAAGGCACGCTCGCGGGGTGGCGCTTCGCCCAGTCCTCTATCAGCGCGAGCTGCGCCAGCGAATCGACCAGGAACACGATGCGCAGGTCGACATGCTCGCTCAGCAGCATCTGGATTCCCGCGAGGTCTTCGTCGCTCACCACCTGGTTGGCGATGACCGTACGGCGCGCGCCGGCCGCCACGCCCACGGCCAGCTGCGTGACGGTGGCGAAGGTCAGGCCCCAGGCGCCGGCGTCGAGCTGGCGCTGGAAGAGCTGCGGCGACATGGTGGTCTTGCCATGCGGCGCGAGGTCGATGCCCCATTCGCGCACGCGCGACTGCATCCAGGCGAGGTTGTGTTCGAGCGCCTCGCGCTTGAGCACGGCCAGTGGCAGCGGCAGGTCACCGGCGAGCACGTTCCATCCGGCAGCGCCGATCTCGCTGCGGCGGCGCGGCGCCTGGGTGCGCGGGTAGCCCTTGAAGTTGCTGCCCAGCAGCGGGTCGTTGAAATCGTTGGCGGCGACGGCTTTGTCGGTCATGGTCATGCGGCAATGTTGGATAGCAGTTCTTTGCGGATGCAGGCGCTGTAGTGTCCTGCCGAAACTTCTTCGAGCGGCGGCACAGTCTGCGCGCAGGCCTCGATGGCATGCGGGCAGCGCGTGCGAAACACGCAGCCCGAGGGTGGCGAGATGGGGCTCGGGATGTCGCCTTTCAGCGCAATGCGCTCGGTCGCCACCTCGGGGTCGGGCTTCGGGCTCGCGGCCAGCAGCGCCTGTGTGTAGGGATGCGAGGGCCGCGCGAACAGCTCTTCGGTGGTGGCAACTTCCATCACCTTGCCCAGGTACAGCACCACCACGCGGTCGCACAGGTACTCGACCACGTCGAGGTCGTGCGAGATGAAGAGCATCGTCAGGCCCAGCCGCTCGCGCAGGTCGGCCAGCAGATTGATGACCTGCGACTGAATGGACACGTCGAGCGCCGACAGCGGCTCGTCGGCCACGATGAATTCGGGCTCCACGGCCAGCGCGCGCGCCACGCCGATGCGCTGGCGCTGCCCGCCCGAGAACTCGTGAGGAAAGCGGCTCGCATGCTCGGCGCGCAGGCCCACGGTCTCGAGCAGCTCGGCAATGCGCTTGTCGCGCGCCGCCGCGCCCTTGTGCAGGCCGTGCGTGGACAGCGCCTCGCCGAGGATCGCGCTGATGCGCATCTTGGGGTTCAGGCTGGCGTACGGGTCCTGGAAGATGATCTGCAGCTTGCTGCGCAGCTTGCGCATGCGCTCGCCCGACAGCGTGCCGATGTCGTCGCCCCGGTACAGCACTTGCCCGCTGGTGCGTTCGAGCAGGCGCAGCACGGTGCGGCCGATGGTGCTCTTGCCCGAGCCCGATTCGCCCACCAGGCCCAGCGTTTCGCCGGGCTGGATCGCGAACGACACGTCGTCGACCGCGCGCACCGGGCGGTCGCTGCTGCCGAAGTATTTCTTGAGTCCGCGGACTTCGATGAGTGGAGAAGAAGAAACAGCGGTCATGCGACCCTCACGAGTGGTTGCGCCGGCTGCACGCGGATGCAGCGCGCCTGGCGGCCGTGGTGCGTTTCGATCAGCGGCGGCATCCCGGCGGTGCAGCCGGCCAGCGCGAGATCGCAGCGCGGCTCGAAGGCGCAGCCCGGCGGCGGTGCCAGCGGACTCGACACCTGGCCGCGAATGGCGAACAGGCGCTTGGGCTTGGGCTGGCCGGGCAGGCGCGCCTTGCCCGGCAGGCAGGCCAGCAAGCCCTGCGTGTACGGATGCTCGGGCTGCGCGAACAGCGGCCGAACCGGTGCGCTTTCGACCACGCGGCCCGCGTAGAGCACCACAACGTCGTCCGCATGGTGCGCGACCACGCCGAGGTTGTGCGTGATGAAGAGAATGCTCATGCCCGTCTCGGCCTGCAGCCGGCGCATGAGCTCGAGGATCTGCGCCTGGATGGTCACGTCGAGCGCGGTGGTGGGCTCGTCGGCAATCAGCAGCGTCGGGTCGCAGGCCATGGCCAGCGCGATCATCACGCGCTGGCGCATGCCGCCCGAGAGCTGGTGCGGGTACTCGTGAATGCGCTGCGCGGCGGCCGGTATCTCGACCAGCTCCAGCATGCGCAGCGCATGCGCCAGCGCCGCCTTGCGGTCGAGGCCCTTGTGCAGGCGCACGCTTTCCGCGATCTGCTCGCCGATGGTGAACACCGGGTTCAGGCTGGTCATCGGCTCCTGGAAGATCATCGACAGCTGGTTGCCGCGCAGCGAGCGCATCTCGCGTTCGCCGATCTGCAGCAGGTCGAGCGTCTTGCCTTCGCGCGTCACGAACGAGGCGCTGCCGCTGACCTGCGCGTTCGCGGTCTTGGGCAGCAGGCGCATCAGCGTGAGGCTGGTGACCGACTTGCCCGAGCCCGATTCGCCGACCAGCGCGGTCGTCTTGCCGGGCTGGATGGAGAAGCTCACATCGGCCACCGAACGCACGAGGCCGTCTTCGGTGGGGAAGCTGGTGCTCAGGTTGCTGACCGTGAGACGTGGTGTTTGATTGGCGTTCGTCATCACGATGTCTTCTTGAGCTTCGGGTCGAGCAGGTCGCGCACACCGTCGCCCAGCAGTTGCAGCGACAGCGCCGTGAAGATGATCGCGAGCCCCGGGAACAGCACCACCCAGAAGGCCTGGTGCGCGTACTGCTGGCTGCCCGCGACCATGGTGCCCCAGGTCGGGATCTCGGGCGGCACGCCGACGCCGAGGAACGAAAGGCCCGCCTCGGCCAGGATCGCGTACGCGAAGATGAATGACACCTGCACGAGGATCGGCGACATCAGATTCGGCAAGATGTGTCGCCACAGGATGCGCGAGGTGCGCACGCCCAGCGCGCGCACGGCCTCGACGAACAGCAGCTCTCGCACCACCAGCGTCGAGGCCCGCACCACCCGCGCCACACGCGGCGTGTAGACCAGCACCAGCGCCAGCACGGTGTTCATCAGCGAGGGCCCGAGGATGGCCACCAGCGCGATGGCCAGCAGGATGTCGGGGAAGGACATCATCGCGTCGACCACGCGCATCAGCGGCGCGTCGAGCCGGCGGAAGAAGCCGGCCATCAGGCCCAGCACCGTGCCGGCGATGACCGCGCCCAGCGCCGTAAGCGCAGCGATGGCCAGCGAGTAGCGCGCGCCGTGCACGATGCGCGAATACAGGTCGCGGCCCAGTTCGTCGGTGCCGAGCAGGTGCTCGGCGCTCGGCGCCTTCAGGCGCTCCAGCACGGCCGTGTCGTTGGGGTCGATGGAGGCGAACAGCGGTGCGCCGATCGCGAGCACCGCGATCACCAGCAGCACCAGGGCGGAAACCATCACGATGCGGCGATGCATCAGCTGACGGAGCATTCGGGGCATACGCATCGCTCAGACCTTCACGCGCGGATCGACCACCGCGTACAGCAGGTCGATCGAGAAATTGATGAGCACATAGATCGCGGCGATCACGAGCAGCGCACCTTGAATGACGGGGTAGTCGCGCCGCAGCACGGCACTGACCACGAGGTTGCCCACGCCGGGCAGGCCGAACACGGTCTCGGTGATGACGGCGCCGCCGATCATCAGCGCGACCGTGAGGCCGATCACCGTGACGATGGGCACCAGCGCGTTGCGCAGCGCGTGCTTGAGCACCACCGTGCTTTCGCTCAGGCCCTTGGAGCGCGCGGTGCGCACATAGTCTTCGCCGAGCACGTCGAGCATGGAGGCGCGCGTGAAGCGGATGATGAGCGCGGAGTTCAGCAGGCCCAGCACCGTGGCCGGCAGCACCAGCGAATGCAGCCGCTCGGCCAGCGCCGCATCGGGCGCGCCATAGCCCGACACCGGGAACCAGCCGAAGGACACGGCAAAGATCTGGATCAGCACGATGCCGAGCCAGAAGCTCGGAATGCTCGCGCCCAGCATCGCGATGCCGGTGAACAGCTGGTCGACCGCGCGCCCGCGGAACACGGCGGAGACGATGCCGCACGGCACGCCGATCAGCGCCGCGATGGCCACCGCCATCAGCGCGAGCAGCGTGGTGGGTTCGGAGCGCTCCCACAGCGCCTGCGTCACGGGGCGCTGCAGGAAGATCGAAGTGCCCAGGTTGCCCTGCAGCACCTCGCGCAGCCAATAGCCGAACTGCACGGGCAGCGGCTTGTCGAGGCCGTACTCCTTCTGCACGCGGGCGATGTCGGCCGCGGTGGCCTGGTCGCCCAGCAGCACCGAAACCGGATCGCCCGAGGCCGCGCGCGTGAGCACGAAGACGAGCACCGCCACGATGGCGAGCACGACCAGCATGCCCGCCGCGCGGGAGGCGATGTAGCGGAACATCGATTTCTTCATCACGCGGAAAACTCGATGGCCGCCGCGCTGCCCACTGCAACGTACTGGCCGGTGAACTTGATGTCGCCACCCTGCACGCGGAAGACGGTGACGTTGTCGCCCTGCTTGTTGTGGCACACGTAGAGGAACCTGCCGCTCGGGTCGAGCGTGCAGCTGCGCGGGTAGTTGCCGCGCGACCATTCCTCGCGCACCAGCGTGGGCGCGCCGGTGCGTGCGTCGATCTTGAAGAGCGAGATCGAGTCGTGCAGGCGGTTGAGCGACACGAAGTGCTGGCCGTCCGGCAGCATGCGGATGCCCGATGCGTAGCTGGTGCCCTTGAAGCCCTTGGGCAGCGCCGAGGTTTCGCTCACCAGCGTGAGCACGCCGGTGGCGTTGTCGTAGCGCATGAATGCGATGGTCGATGCTTCTTCGTTCACCAGGTAGAGCCACTTGCCGTTCGGGTGGAACACGAAGTGGCGCGCGCCCGAGCTTTCCGACACGGCCACCGTGCTCGGCTGGCTCAGCACGCCGGTGATGCGGTCGAAGCGGTAGGAGATGACGCGGTCCAGCCCGAGGTCGGCCACCAGCACGAAATTGCCCTTCGGGTCGGCGTGCACCATGTGCGCGTGCGGGCCGTCGTGGTCGCTGGTGGCAAAGCCTTCGTACGAGCGCGCGGCTGCCGGCACCACGTCGGCGCCGGGCTTGCAGGGCGTGGATGCGCCGCAGGCCTCGACGTCCTTGTAGACGACTGCGGGGGTGCCGGCATCGGGCGTGCCGTCGGCGCGCAGCGCGATCACGCTGACGTCGCCGCTGGCGTAGTTGGCCGTGAACAGGAAGCGGCCGTCGGGGTGCACGCTGATGTAGGCCGGGTCCTTGCCGCCGCAGGCCGTCTCGGAGACGAACGACAGCGCGCCATCTGCACCGATGCGGAAGGCCGAGACCGAGCCGGCCTCGAACTCGTTGGCCGCATAGAGCATCGGCAGTTTCGGGTGGCGCGCGAGCGACGCGGGGTTGCGCAGCTTCGCGCCCTCGCCCGCACTGGTCACGGCCGGCGGCGCGCCGGGGATGGGCTTGAGCGCGCCGGTGGCGCTGTCGAGCACGAACTGGTGCACACCCAGTCCGCGCCCGCCGCGCCACGGCTTGCCGCCGTCGCTGTAGGTGCCGACGTAGGCGTAGACGGGGCCGGAGGTTGCGGCTTGAACGGTGGAGGCCGTGAGGCCAAGGGCTCCGAGGCCGGAGGCCAGTGCGCTGGCTTGCAGAAGTTGGCGACGCGATGGCATGGCTGGTATCCCTGCCTTACTTGATCTTCGCGTTCCAGAAGAACGGCCAGGTCGCGGGCGTGTAGTTGTCCAGCGCCGGGCTCTTGGCCGAGAGGCCGTTGAACTTGCCGACGTTGATGTACGGCACTTCGTCATAGACGACCTGCTGCACCTTGCCCCACAGCGCGCCGCGCTTGGCCGGGTCGCTCTCGACATTGAAGGCCTGCAGCGCCGACTTCTTCGCGGGCGTGTCCCACCAGCCGGGCGCGCCGTCGCCGAGTTGCGGCGGCGAGAGCATCGGCTCGGGGAACTGGCCCGAATGGGTGACGTAGATGTCCCACAGCTTGGCGTCGTTGCGGCGCTGCACCAGCGTGGCCCAGTCGACCACGTTGAGGTCGACCTTGAAGCCGGCGCGCTTGAGCTGCTCGGCCATCAGCAGCGCCATGTTGTAGTGAAAGTCGTACTGGCGGCTGGTGAGCACGCGGATCGGCTCGCCCTTGTAGCCGGCCTTGGCCGCAGCCTCCTTGGCCTTGGCGGCGTTGCGCTGGTTGTACTGGTCGGCACCGGCCGTCGAATAGAACGGCGAGCCCTTGGGGAAGTGGTTGCCCTCGGCCACGAAGAAGCGCGTGTCGCCGAAGCCGGCCGCGAGCATTTCGCCTTCGCCCAGCGCGGTCTGGATCGCCTGGCGCACCGGCTGGCTGGCGGCCACGCCTTCCTTGGTGTTGAGCACGAGGTAGGGGAAGCCGAACGAGGGCGTCATGATCGGCACGGTCTTGCCGCCGGACTTTTCCAGGCGCGGCAGTGCTTCCACTGGCAGCAGGTCGGCAAAGTCGTACTGGCCGGCCAGCGCGCCTTCGACGCGCGTGCTGGCGTTGGGCACGGGCACGAAGCGCAGCTCCTCGATGGCCGCTTCGCGCTTGCCGCCGTAGCCGCTCGCGGGCTCCTTGCGCGCCGTGTACTTGTCGAAGCGCGTGAGCAGCACGAACTGGTCGGGGCGGCGCTCCTTGAACTTGTAGGGGCCGGTGCCGACGAAGTCCTTCAGCGGCGAGGCGATGGAGTCCTTGGCCATGATGGCGGCCATGCCGCTGGGCAGCGCGAGTTGCGAGAGCAGCGGTGCATAGGGCTCCTTCAGCACCACCTCGACCGCCAGCGGGCCCTTGGCCTTGAGGCTGTCGATTTCCTTGCCCACGGCCTTGCCGCGCGGCGACTGTTCCATCCAGCGCTGCAGGCTGGCCACCACGTCGTCAGCAGTGAGTTCGCGGCCGTTGTGCAGCATGACGCCCTTGCGCAGGGTGATGGCGTAGGTCTTGCCGTCGGCCGAGATCTTCGGCATGCCTTCGGCCAGCATCGGCACCACGTTCCACTTGGCGTCGAAGGTGTAGAGCGTCTCGTACACGTGCTGCATGATGGTTCCGACCAGGTCGGCGGTCGAGGCCATCGGGTCGAGCGTCTGCGGCTCGGCCACCATCGCCAGCGTGGCGAAGTTGCGCGGGCCCTGGGCCTGGGCGCTCTGGTAGGGCAGCGCGGCGCACAGCATCGCGAGCAGGGAAGCGCCCAGCAGGCTGCGCTTCGACAGCATGGGCAGGCGCTGGACAAGACCGACGTGGGGCATGGGGAACTCCTTCATGGGGCGGGCGAGTTTGTGAAAGAAAATTTCTCTTCGGCCCGGACTTTGAAGCAGTATTCATGCCAAATCATCCGTGTTAACCCTCGATAAAGGGTTTTTCTGAAATAGATTTTCAGATTGGATGGATACTCGCCAATCCCCTTCCATCGTTGACTTCAACCCCAGGAGCCCTCCCATGCCTCTCGAATACCTCGGCGCCCCGCCCCTCGCCTCCGACCGCCAGGTTCGCCCCTTCTCCCCGGCCGTGCGCGCCGGCGACTTCGTCTATGTGTCGGGCCAGGTGCCCGCCAACAAGGACGGAGAGATCGTGGTGGGCGGCATCGAGGCGCAGACGCGCCAGGTGATGGAAAACCTCAAGACCGTGCTCGCGCTGGCCGGCGCCACGCTCGACGACGTGTGCAAGAGCACCGTCTGGCTGCAGGACGCGCGCGACTTTGGTGCCTTCAACCGCATCTACATGAGCTACTTCGGTGAAAACAAGCCGGCGCGCTCGACGACCGAGGCGCGGCTGATGGTCGACGCCAAGGTAGAGATCGACGTGGTCGCCTACAAGCCCAAGGCCTGATCAGGCCTGCAGTTCGGTCTTGCGCTGGATGATGCGCGAGACCAATCCATATTCGACGGCCTCCGTGGCCGAGAGCCAGCGGTCACGCTCGATGTCGGCCAGCACCACGTCGATGGGCTTGCCGGTCTCGCGCGCGATCTCGTGCGCGATGCGCTGGCGGGCCTTGATGATTTCCTGCGCCTGGATGGCGATGTCGGTCGCCTGCCCGCCCGCGCCGCCGCTGGGCTGGTGGATCAGGAAGCGCGTGTTCGGCAGGCACACGCGGCGCTCGCGCGGCGCCGCCAGGAACAGGTGCGTGGCCGCACTGCCGACCCAGCCGGTGCCGATCATGTTCACCGGCGCGCTGATGAAACGCACGATGTCGTGGATGGCATCGCCCGACTCCAGATGCCCGCCCGGCGAGCTCACGAGGATGTCGATGGGCTTGTCGGGGCTGTCGGCGTCAAGTGCGATGAGCCGGCGCGTCACATCGGCCGCCACTGAGTCGCTGATGGTGCCGAAGATCAGCAGCGTGCGCGACTTGAACGCCTTCTCCTCCAGGTAGGAGTTGCGCGGCTCGGCGGTGGCGGCGGGCTTGGTGTCGTCGTCGGATTCCATTGAAAACATGGGCTGCATGGAGAAAGCTCCTGTGGTTGAACTGTCTTGACGAACAAGCCCACAGTTTCGTGACATTGCGCGCTATGGCAAGCTGCGGCGATGCTCGATGAACGCTATCTCTCGCAATTCCCGGCGCTGCGAAGCCGGCTGGTTCGCGCGGCGGCGCGAATGCTGGGTGGCCCGGCGGATGCCGAGGACGTAGTGCAGGAAAGCTACCTGCGCGCGCTCGAGGCTGGCGGCATGCCCGAGCCCGACTCGGTGCAGGCCTGGCTGACGACGGTGATGCAGAACCTTGCCATCGACAAGTTGCGGCGGGAGAACTGGATGCAGCGGTGGCTGCGGGATGCCGAAGGGCTTGCGCCCGAGGCACCTTCGGCGGAAGTGGATGCGGCGCAGGCCGAATCCATCGAGCGGGCGCTGCGTCTGATCGCCGCGAGGCTGTCGCCAGCGGACGGCGCCGCGGTGCTGCTGCGCGAAGTATTCGAAGCCAGCTTCAAGGAAATTGCCCAGGCCAGCGGCAAGACTGAGGCGGCTTGCCGGCAGCAGTTGCATCGGGCGCTGCTGCGTCTTCGGCAGGACAAGGACGGAACAGAAAGCGCCTCGGAAGCGGCCTTCCATGTGTATCGGCAGGCGCTGAGCGACTGCGATGCACGAACGCTGTTTGCGATGCTGCGGCAGCCACCGACGCGTGCTGTCGCAGTGTCGGCAACGGCTGCCCCAAGGCCTGATGCTCCGCGCGTGGTCTGCCAGGTGATGCAGATTGGCGGCCGGCTCGGCCTTGTGCTCACGCTGGGTGGAAGGGTGTTGTGCGTGCTGCCGCTGGATGTGCGGCAACAGGAAGAAATGACCGAACTGCTGGCTGTCTAGCCCGCCAGCCGCCCCGCCACCAACTGCAACACCCGATCGCACCGCTTCGCCAGATCCTGGTCATGCGTGACCATCACGAAGGCAGTGCCATGCCGGTGCGCAAGTTCGAGCATCAGTTCGAACACCGTGTCCGCTGTGCTGCGGTCGAGGTTGCCAGTAGGCTCGTCTGCCAGCACGCAGGCCGGTTTCGTGACCAGTGCGCGCGCGATCGCAACCCGCTGGCGCTCGCCGCCCGACAGCTCGGCCGGCCGGTGATGCAGGCGCTGGCCCAGCCCCACGCTTTCGAGGATCTTCGTGGCCGACTGCGCGGCCGCATGGGGCTCCACGCGCCGGATCTTCAGCGGCATGGCCACGTTGTCGAGCGCGCTGAACTCGGGCAGCAGGTGATGGAACTGGTAGACGAAGCCCAGGTGCTGGTTGCGCAGCCGCCCCTGCTCCGCCGCATCGGCGTGCGCGATGTCCTTGCCCAGCAGTTCGACCTTGCCGGCCGTGGGCTCGTCGAGCCCGCCCATCAAATGCAGCAGCGTGCTCTTGCCGGAGCCCGAGGCGCCGACGATTGCCAACGTTTCGCCGGCATGCACGTCGAGGTCCACGCCGTGCAGCACGGTCAGGTCGAGCCGGCCTTCGTGGAAGCGCTTGGTCAGGCCTCGGGCCTTCAATACGACTTCACTCATAGCGCAGAGCCTCGGCCGGGTTCACGCGGCTGGCGCGCCAGCTCGGGTACAGCGTGGCCAGGAAGGCCAGCACGAGGGAGATGATTGCAATGGGCATGATGTCGCTGCGCTGCGGATCGCTCGGCATCTTGCTGATCAGGTAGATGTCTTTGGGCAGGAAGCTCGCGTGGAACAGCTGCTCCAGGAAGGGCACGATCACGTCGATGTTGTAGGCGATGCCAAGCCCCAGCAGCAGCCCGGCCACGGTGCCGATCACGCCTACCATCGCGCCCTGCACCACGAAGATGCCCATGATGCTGCGCGGCGAGCTGCCCAGCGTGCGCAGGATGGCGATGTCGGCGCGCTTGTCGGTCACGGTCATCACCAGCGTGGAGACGAGGTTGAAGGCCGCCACCGCCACGATCAGCGTGAGGATGATGAACATCATGCGTTTCTCGACCTGCACGGCCGCGAACCATGTCTTGTTCTGGCGCGTCCAGTCGCGGATGAGGAACTCGCCCGGCAGGGTCACTGCCAGCTGGTCGGCCACGTCGCGTGCCTCGTTGAGGTTCTTGAGCTTCAGGCGGATGCCGGTCGGCCCTTCGAGGCGGAACACCTTGGCCGCGTCCTGCTCGTGGACCATGGCCAGCGCCGAGTCGTATTCGTAGTGGCCCGAGTCGAAGGTGCCGACCACGGTGAACTGCTTGAGCCGCGGCACCACGCCCGCCGGCGTGACCTGCCCGCCCGGCGCCACCAGCGTGACCTGGTCGCCCGGCTGCACGAAGAGCGAACGCGCCAGTTCCGCGCCGAGCACGATGCCGAACTCGCCCGGCACCAGCTTGTCGAAGGTGCCCTTCGAGGCGATGCCGTTGATGTCGGTGACTTCGGGTTCGAGCTTGGGATCGATGCCGCGCACGATCGTGCCCTTCATGTCCTCACCACGCGCAATGAGCGCCTGCGTATTGATGAAAGGCGCCGCGCCGACCACTTCGGGGTGCTTGCGCGCCGCGGCCATGATCTGGTCGAGGCTTTGCAGCGCCTGCCCGTCGCGCGAGAAGATCTCGATGTGCGACACCACGCCGAGCATGCGGTCGCGCACCTCCTTCTGGAAGCCGTTCATCACACTGAGCACAATGATCAGCGCCGCCACGCCCAGCGCGATGCCGAGCATCGAGACACCGGAGATGAAGGAGATGAAGCCGTTGCGCCGCGTCGCCCGGCCTGCGCGCGTGTAGCGCCAGCCAAGCTGCAGTTCATAAGGAAGTCGCATAGGGGCGGAATTGTGGCATTCCGGATGACCTTGAGGCTTCCCGGACAATACGGGAATGGCCGAAACCTCCCCACGTCACTTGTTGATCCCCTTTGCCGGCCGCGGTTCCCCGGCATGCCGCGCGGCGCTGCCGACGCTTCGGCTCCCCAATCTCGAAACCCTGCTGCAGCGGCTCACCCTCGCGGACACCGACACGCAGGACGAAAGCACGCGCTCGCCTCCGCATGAACGCGCGCTGGCGCAGGCGCTGGGCATCTCCGCCGCCGACGGCTGCATCCCCTGGGGCGCGCTCGATGCGCGGCGGCTGGGCATCGCCACGCCCGGCGATACCGAAGGCTGGGGCGTCGTCATGCTGTGCAACTGGCAGGTCGGCATCGACGACGTGGTGCTGGGCGACCCCGCCGCCATCGAAATCGACGCCGACGAATCGACCGCCCTGCTGGAAGCCGCGCGTCCCTTCTTCGAGGAAGACGGCATCGTGCTGCACCCCTCCCCCGTGCCCGGCCGATGGCTGGCACGCGCGCGCATCTTCGACGGCCTGGCCACCGCCTCCATCGACCGCGCCGTGGGCTACCCGATCTCGCAGTGGTCGCCGCTGGCCGATGCTGCGCGGCCGCTGCGCCGGCTGCAGAACGAAATGCAGATGCTGCTGTACACGCAGCGCGTGAACGACGACCGCGCCGCGCGCGGCGTGCCGCCCATCAATTCGTTCTGGCTCAGCGGCACCGGCGCGCTGAACAAGGAAGCGGCACCGGCCGCGGCACCGACAGTGAGCGACGCCCTGCGCATCGCCGCCCTGCGCGACGACGGCATGGCCTGGGCCGCCGCCTGGCAAGAGCTGGACGCGGGCCCCGTCGCCGCGCTTCTGGCCGACTACACGCGCGGCGACGCCGTGTCGCTCACGCTGTGCGGCGACCGCACCGCCCAGCGCTACACCGTGCAGCCGCGCGGCCTGGCCGGCTGGGCCAGGAGCCTGTTCGACCGCAAGCGGGCCGCCACCGTGCTGGAGGCGCTATGAAGATCATCGCCAGGGAGATTCCCCCGCGCACCGTCTGGGCGCTGGAGCAGGCCGGCGTGCATCCGCTGCTGGCAAGGCTCTTCGCCGCCCGCGGTGTGCGCGCCAAGGAAGAGCTCGACGATGGCCTCGCACGCCTGCTGCTCCCCGACACGCTGCGCGGCACGCACGAGGCCGCAGTGCTGCTGGCCGACGCCATTGCGCAGGACAAGCGCCTGTGCATCGTCGCCGACTACGACTGCGACGGCGCCACCGCCTGCGCAGTCGGCGTGCGCGGCCTGCGTCTGCTGGGCGCCAGGCACGTGAGCTACCTCGTGCCCGATCGCGTGGTCGACGGCTACGGCCTCACGCCACCCATCGCCGAGCGCGTGGCCGACAGCGGCGCCGACATGCTGATCACCGTCGACAACGGCATCGCCAGCGTCGAAGGCGTGGCGGCCGCCAAGGTGCGCGGCCTGCAGGTGCTGGTGACCGACCACCACCTGCCCGGCCCCGAGCTGCCCACGGCCGACGTGCTGGTCAACCCGAACCAGCCCGGCTGCGAGTTCGAGAGCAAGAGCATCGCCGGTGTCGGTGTGATGTTCTACGTGCTGCTCGCACTGCGCTCCGAGTTGCGCAAGCGCGGCGTGTACGACACGGCCACGCAGCCCAAGCTCGATGTGCTGCTGCCGCTTGTGGCGCTCGGCACCGTGGCCGACGTGGTGAAGCTCGACGCAAACAACCGCCGGCTGGTGGCGCAGGGCCTGCGCCGCATCCGTGCCGGCACGATGCCCGCCGGCGTGGCAGCGCTCTTCAAGGCCGCGGGCCGCAATGCCTCGGCCGCCACAACATTCGACTTCGGCTTTGCACTCGGCCCGCGCATCAACGCCGCCGGCCGGCTGGCCGACATGACACTGGGCATCGAATGCCTGCTGACCGACGACGCAGGCCGCGCCGAAGAACTTGCGCGCATGCTCGACGGCATCAACCGCGAGCGGCGCGACATCGAGGGCGGCATGCGCGACCAGGCGCTGCTGCTGGCCGAATCGCTGTTCGCCACCGATGGCGAAGGCATCGAAGCCCCGCCGCCTGCCATCAGCGTGTTCGACGCGGGCTTTCATGAGGGCGTGGTCGGCATCGTGGCCTCGCGCATCAAGGACCGCTTTCACCGCCCCACTTTCGTCTTCGCCGCGAGCGGCGCGCCGGGCAAGGAGCAGGAGCTGAAAGGCTCGGGCCGCTCGATTCCCGGCTTCCATCTGCGCGACGCGCTCGACCTCGTGGCCAAGCGCCACCCTGGCGTGCTGCTGCGCTTCGGCGGCCACGCGATGGCGGCCGGCTGCACGGTCGCGCGCGAGCACTTCGAGACCTTCGAAAAAGGCTTCGCGCAGGTGGCCGGCGAATGGCTGGCCGAGGCCGAGCTCACGCGGCAGATCGAGACCGACGGGCCGATAGCTCGCGAGTACATGCGCATCGACCTCGTCGACACGCTGCACCGCGAGGTGTGGGGCCAGGGCTTTGCGCCGCCCACCTTCAGCGAAGAGGTGGAAGTGGTGTCGCAGCGGCTGGTGGGTGAGAAGCACCTGTCGCTCAAGCTCAGGCACCAGGGTCAGCCTATCGACGCGATCTGGTTCAGCCACACCGAGCCGCTGCCGCCGAAGGTCAAGCTGGCGTTCCGGCTCGATGCCGATGAATGGCAGGGCGTGCGCAGGCTGCGCTTCCTGGTCGAAGGCGCTGAGTTCTAAGAGGCCTCGATGTTCGACGGCGTGAGCTACGGCCTGCTGGCTGGCCTGACGACCTGCGGCCTGGTGCTGCTGCTGGTGTTCGGCACGAAGATCCACGGCTGGTACGCGTTGAGCTGCGCGTGCGCGCTGGCAGCCTTCGCCGGGTTGAACAGCCTCGCGCCTTTCGCGCAATTCGCGCAATGGCCCGCGGCGGCGCTGGTGTTGTGGACGGCCTGCCGGCTGCAGTTCGTGCGGCAATTGCTGCGGCTGGAAGATTTCTCGCCCCGGCTCGACCGGGTCGCGCGGGCAACCCTGGTCATCTTCGCGATCGCCACGCTCTATGCCGCCCTCGAGACGCAGCGCCTGTGGACGCTGCGCATGGTGCAGGCGCTGGCGGTGGCTTCCACCGTGATCCTCGCGGCAGGCGCTGTGAAGGTGCTGCGCCGCCAGCCGTGGCCGGCGGCGCTCTTCCTGGCCGGCGCGGCACTGCTGCTCGGCGGCCTCTCGACCGCGCGGATGTCGGCCTGGATCGGGCCGGCGTGGGCGCCGCCCCAGCCGAACCTGGTGCAGGCCGCAGTGATCGCCGAACTCGTGGTCTTCGTCCTCGCGCTCGGCATGCGCCTGCGGGGCGATGGCGCTGGCGAGGCACGCGTCCAGCAGAAGGCGGGAGACTCGGGCACCGACGCTCTCACCGGCGCCGCCAGCCGCACCGGCTTCGAGAGCCGCGCCGAAGAATGGCTGCGCGACGGCCGGCCTTTCTCGCTGATGCTGATCGACCTGAACGGCTTCAAGGCCGTGAACGAGCGGCATGGCCGCGCGGGTGGCGATGCGGTGCTGACCGCCATCGCCCAGCGCCTGCGCGAGCAGGTGCGCGCCGACGACATGGTCGCCCGGCTCGGCAGCGACGAGTTCGCGATTCTTCTGGTCGGCAGCCCGCCGCGGCAGAAGCTCGCGGAGATGGCCATCCGCATCGAGACCGCAGGCGCCAGGCCGGTGGCCTACGAAGGCCGGCTGCTCGCAGGGGGCGAGCTCAGCATGGGCATTGCCTGCCACCCCGCCGACGGCGACACGCTGGCCGGCCTGCTCGAATCGGCCGGCCGCGCGCTTCAGCATTGCAAGCGGCAGCGCATGGGGCCGGCCTATGCCTTCGCGGGGGAACATGCGGGCGGCGCGGCGGCACGTGAATAATTTCTTCGTAAGCGTTGTCGCGCGGAGCGAAATCTTCTTGCTGTAGAGGGGCCGAGCTTTCACGCAGGCCCTTTATCCTCTGCGGCGAACTCACAGGAGGATGTTTTTTCCATGCGCCGCTTTGAACTCATCGAGGGAACCGCCAGCAAATTCTGGGAAATCGAGCAGGCAGACACCGAGCTCAACATTCGCTGGGGCCGCATCGGCACCGCGGGCCAGAGCCAGACCAAGTCGTTCGACGACGCCACCAAGGCAGGCACCGCGCTGACCAAGCTGGTGGCCGAGAAGACCGGCAAGGGTTACTCCGAAGTGGGCGTGGCCGAGGCGAAGCCGAAGGTGGAGAAGGCAGAGCCTGCGGAAAAGCCCCCTACGCCGACGGCCGTCGCCGCCAGCACCACGGCCGCGGATGCGGCGCCCACCGAAGGCATCGACAGCCAGGCCGACCGCGTGTTCGAAACCGTGCGCGCGCAGATCGAAGCCGGCACGCTGACCTCCAGCGACACGCTCTCGGCCGGCACTCTCAAGCGCCAGCACGGCGTGAGCGAGCAAGGCGCGGCGCTTGCCTTCAAGCGCCTCAAGAACGAGGGCCTGCTGTCAGGCTGGGGCACCAGTTGCACGCCAGCCAAGGACGCCCAGGCCATCGCGAAAGCACTGGGCGCCGCAGCGCCAGGCGCATCGCACGCAGTTCCCCCCGCGACCAGCGTCGAAATACCCGCAAGCGCCGACACCCCGCCCTGGCTCGCCGCCGGCACGCCCATACGGCTCTCGCCCGACATGCAGCGCGAAGCCTTCCCGTCGCGCCGCTTTCCGCCAAAGCCCTCCGACGAAGCGGTGAGCGTGGCCGCAGCCTGGCTGCCGGTGCGCCGCAAGCTCGAGCTCAACGTCAACATGACCGGCACTGACGCGGCCCTACGGGCGGCCACGCAGCGCATGGTCGACCGCAGCACGCAGCCCGACCCCGCGGCCGACGCCGAGGCCGACACCGTGCTGCTGGCACTCGCGCTGGGCACCGGGGGCCGCTACAACGTGCACGAGATAGGCAACGTGCTGGTGAACTACCTCGTGAAGCAGTACGGGCTGCCAGCCACCGTCGACATGGCGCTGGCCGCGCAGCAGATCGATGTGCAGACCGCCTACGACCGCGCAACCCAGAAGCACCAGAGCAGCTTCGGCACCGCCGTCGCCCGCCAGATGGGCGACTCTTACTACGGCCCGCTGGGGCAAGGCGAACAGACGCTGCGCGCACACCTGGCGTTGGCTACCCCCGATGTCTGGCAGGACTGCCGCGACCGCATCGAAGCCGGCCTGCCCAAGGTGCACCCCAGCCGTCAGCCCGCGCTGGCAATGCTGCTGCCCGATGCGCCCGAGATCTCGAACACGCTCGTGCACACGCTCGCGGCCGACAAGACCACGCCCGAAACCATGCACTGGCTGCTGCTGACAGCCACCGACCCCGACGCCATCGCGCTGGCCGCGAAGGTCCGCCTGAGCTATTCAACCGGCTTCTGGGGCAGCGGCCCCATGACGAGCACGCTGGTGCAGGAGCGCGGCCTTGACGCGGTGCCGGTGCTGGAGCGCGGCGCCGCCACTGACGATGCGGGCGATGCGCTGGCTTGCATCGGCACGCCCGAAGCCGTGCAGGCGCTGGCCCGCGTGGCGAGCAATTCGAAGGGTGCGCTGGCGCGGCTGGCGCTGGCCGTCGACCGCTGGCCAATGGCGGCCATTCCCGCGCTGTCGAGGCTGGTCGCGGCGGGAGGGAAAGACGCCAACCTCGTCACGCCCAGCCTCACGCGCCTGCTGCGCGCGCACAGCGCGTCCCTGCCGGCCTTGCGGCCCTGGCTCGATGCCGGCGCGCAGGCGGTGATCGACCGGCAACTGGCGCTGCTGGCCGGCCCCACCGAAGTGGCCGACGCGAGCGAGCTGCCCGGCGTGCTGGCAGCGCCGCCGTGGCTCGCCAAGGTGCAGAAGAAGGCGGCCGGCGCGCTCGTGCTGGAGCCGCTGGCGCTGGCGCCGGTGGAGCAGTGGGGCGAAGGCGAGCGCGAGAAGGCGCTGCGCCTGAACTCATGGCAAACCGGCCGCTACGACGCCGCGCGCAAGAACACGGAGGCACTGCTCGACTCGCTGGGCTTCGACAAGGGCAGGATCAGCCTGGCGCCCTTCGCCAAGACCGCCGCGGCGGCCATCGCGGCCGGCGACGCCGACGGCCTGACCGCCAGCTGGCGCGCGATGGTGGCCGAGCGCAAGAAAGACCGCTACTACTGGTTCACCTTCAATGCAAGCTTCTCGGCGCTGCTGCCGGCGGCAATCGGCGTGCCGTTCTGGAATGCGGTCGCAGGCGAAGCCGAGAGCGACAGCATCGGCATGATCCTGGCCACGCACGGCCTCGCCGTGCTGCCGGGGCTGGTGGCCATGGTGCGCTCCAAGCCCACCGACAATCTCTCGTACGCCCTGAACTACGGCGCCGCCGAACTGGCCATGCCGGCCGCGCGCGCCTTCGCCAAGCTCAAGACGCTGCGCGCCGAAGGCCGCGAATGGCTGCTGAAATATCCAGAGCACGCCGCCGCCGGCCTGATTGCGCCCGCGCTCGGCAAGGCCGGCGAAGCACGTGACTGCGCGGGTTCAGCGCTGCGCCTGCTGCAGGCCAACGGCCACGAAGCGCTGTTGCTCGACGTGGCCGGCCGCTACGGCAAGCCCGAAGTTGTTGAGGCGCTGCGCGCCGTGCTCGACGAAAGCCCGCTCGACCGCTTTCCCACCAGGCGCGCGAAGCTGCCCGAGTTCTGGCAGCCGCGCGGCTGGCGCCGACCCACGCTGAAGAACGGCAAGGCCCTGCCCGACGACGTGCTCGACAACCTCGGCCAGATGCTGACCTTTCCGACCAACGAGGAAATCTACGGCGGCATCGCCGTGGCCAAGGAGGCTTGCGACGCCGACTCGCTTGCCGAGTTCGCCTGGGACGCCTTCACCGCCTGGCTCGAAGCCGGCGGCCCGAGCAAGGAAGGCTGGGCGCTCACCGCGCTCGGCTTCTTCGGCAATGACGACACCGCACGCAAGCTCACGCCCTTCATCCGCGCCTGGCCCGGCGAGGCCGCGCATGCGCGCGCAGTGACCGGGCTCGACGTGCTCGCCACCATCGGCAGCGACGTCGCGCTGATGCTGCTCAACGGCATTGCGCAGAAGGTCAAGTTCAAGGGCCTGCAGGACAAGGCGCGCGAGAAGATCGATGCCATCGCCGAAGCACGCGGCCTCAGCACCGAGGAACTCGAAGACCGGCTCGCGCCCGACCTCGGCCTCGACGAGCAGGGCACGATGCGGCTCGACTTCGGCCCACGCGCATTCAAGGTCGGCTTCGACGAAACGCTCAAGCCCTACGTGCGCGAGACCGGCGCCGACGGTGTCGACGGCGCGCGCCTGCCCGACCTGCCCAAGCCCAAGAAGACCGACGACGCCGAACTGAGCAAGGAAGCGGTCGAACGCTTCAAGCTGCTGAAGAAGGACGTGCGCACCATCGCCAGCCAGCAGCTGCTGCGCCTCGAAGTGGCAATGTGCGCGCGCCGCCGCTGGACGCCCGAGGTGTTCCGCATGTTCCTGGTCGAGCACCCGCTGGTGCGCCACATCGTGCAGCGGCTGATCTGGGGCGTGTACGCGGTGCAAGGCAGTGCCAGCTACGGCGGCACGCTGCAGGCCTGCTTCCGCGTGGCGGAAGACGGCAGCTACACCACGGCGGAAGATGATCCGTTCGAACTGCCCGAGGGCGAGAACATCCGCATCGGCGTGCCGCATGCGCTGGAGCTGCCAGCCGCCGACGCAGCGGCCTTCGGCCAGGTGTTCGCCGACTACGAACTGCTGCAGCCCTTCGCGCAGATCGGCCGCGACATCTACACGCTGACCGACGAAGAGAAGAAGAGCCTGAAGCTGGAGCGCTGGAAAGACGCCAAAGTGCCCACCGGCCGCGTGCTGGGGCTGGCCAACAAGGGCTGGCGCCGCGGCCAGGCGCAGGACGGCGGCTGCATCTGGTATTTCAGCAAGCCGCTGGGCACGGACCGCGTGATCGAGCTGAGCCTGGACCCCGGCATCATCGTCGGCATGGTGGACGAATACCCCGAGCAGACGCTCGGCCAGGTGCAGGTGGGCAAGCCCTCGGGCTGGGGCGACATGCGCGATGCCGAGGCGCTGCACCAGCTCGATCCGATTTCCGCCAGCGAACTCATCCGCGACATGGAAGGCCTCAGGGCATGAGGCTGCGCTGCTGGATGTTGGCCACAGGGCTCGCTCTGGCTGTGACCACGGCCGCAGCCCAAGGCATGGCGCCCGAGGTGCCGACGCAGGTCCGCACGGTGGCAACAGGCGGCGAATGGCTCTCGCCGAAAGGCGGCGGCGTGCTCCGCGTCGTGATTGCCGACGAGGGCTTCGAGCATGTGCACTCGCGCCTCTGGATCGAATGGCTGACCATTGGCGAGCGCGGTACGCCACGGCGAACGGCCCGAGTGCTCGTGAAGGAACTGTCGAACGGCATGGCTGTGCTCAGGCTGGACGACCGGGGCGAGGCTTTCCAGGGCGGCAAGATCCGGCTGAGGTCCACCCACACCTATTCTCAAGACAACACGGACATCACGATCGAGACCGGCAAGCCCGGTCACTACAGGATCCTCTAGCTTCACCCGCACCCATCATGGCCACTTCCAGCAAGTCCTCCCCAGACACCGGCGCATCGAACCTGCAGCGCCCGCCAGCCGAGATCCTGTACGCCGCACAGCTCGCGCGGCTGCAGGCGCAGGACAAAGACCCGCGCCCGCCCGGCTGGGTGCTCGGCCTGAAGGCCGCACGCTCGTTCATCCTCGGCGACGCGGCGCTCGACATCGCACCCAAGATCGTCGCGCCCGTGGCCAGCATCGAGCGCATGCTCGTCACGCTGGCCACCGGCCGCGGGCTGATGCTGGTGGGCGAGCCGGGCACGGCGAAGTCGATGCTGTCGGAGCTGCTGGCCACGGCCATCTCTGGCATCTCGACGCTCACCATTCAGGGCGGCGCATCGATCACCGAAGACCAGATCAAATACGGCTGGAACTACGCGCTGCTCATCAACGAAGGGCCGAGCCCGCGCGCGATGGTGCCGGCGCCGCTGTTCCTGGGTATGCAGAAGGGCCAGGTGGTGCGCTTCGAGGAAATCACGCGCGCACCGCTCGAAGTGCAAGACTGCCTGCTCGGCATGCTGTCGGACCGCGTGATGGCGGTGCCGGAGCTGTCGGGCGAGCACGGCATGCTCTACGCGCGCGAGGGCTTCAACATCATCGCCACCGCCAACACGCGCGACCGCGGCGTGAACGAGATGAGCGCGGCGCTGAAGCGGCGCTTCGACTTCGAGACGGTCTTTCCCATTCTCGACTTCGACCGCGAACTGGCGCTGGTGCAGGAATCGTCGACGCGGCTGCTTGCGCAGAGCGGCATTCCGAAGACGGTGCCCGCACCTGTGCTGGAGCTCCTGGTGTCGACCTTCCGCGACCTGCGCGGTGCGCCCGCGAAGGGCGACAACGGCAATGCGGGCAGCGATGCGGCCATGGACCGGCTCACCGCCGTGATGTCCACCGCCGAAGCCGTGAACGTGGCGCATGCGGTCGGCGTGCGCGCCTGGTTCCTCGAACAGCGCGAAGGCTCGCCCGCAGACCTGGTCGACTGCATCGCCGGCACGGTGGTGAAGGACAACGCAGACGACCGCGCAAAGCTGCGGCGCTACTTCGAGCAGAAGGCAGCCAAGCGCAACGGCGCCCACTGGCGCGCCTACTACGAAGCACGCCACCGCCTGCCCTGAACACGCGCCGATGCAGCAACCCCACATCGTCGGCGTGCGCCACCACAGCCCCGCCTGCGCGCGGCTGGTGGCCGAGCGCATCCGCACGCTGCGCCCGGCGTACGTGCTGATCGAAGGCCCAGCCGACTTCAACGAACGGCTCGACGAGCTGTACCTGCCGCACCAGTTGCCGGTGGCGATCTACAGCTATCTCTCGGGCGACCAGACGCACCGCGGTTCGTGGTCGCCCTTTGCCGAGCATTCGCCGGAGTGGCAGGCGCTGCAGGTGGCACGCGAGGTCGGTGCCGCCGTGCGCTTCATCGATCTGCCGGCCTGGCACGACGCCTTCTCGCGCATGGAGAACCGCTACGCCGACGTGGCCGACCACGAACACGAGGAGCGCGCCGAAGCCTACGAGCGCGCGCTGACCGAAAAGCTCTCGGTGCAGGGCCGCGATGCGCTGTGGGACCACCTGTTCGAGGACGGCTGCGATGCGGCCGAGCTGGCGCAGCGCCTCTCGACCTATTTCGACAACCTGCGCGGCGAAGACCGCGGCTCGCAAGGCAACCAGGCGCGCGAGCAGATGATGGCGCGCTGGATCGCCTGGGCGATGGCGCAGCCGGGCGAACCGGGCCGGGCGCAGGCACTGGTGGTGTGCGGCGGCTATCACGCGCCCGCGTTGGCGCGGCTGTGGCAAAGCGTGCCGACTGAACTGCCCGCCACGCCACAGCCCTCGCTCGAATCCTCCGACGATGAAGAAGCGCCGGGGACGCCCGATCCCGAGGCCACGCTGCGCTTCGGCTCCTACCTCGTGCCCTACACCTTCAAGCGCCTCGACGCCTTCGCGGGCTACGCATCGGGCATGCCCTCCCCGGCCTACTACCAGTGGGTCTGGGACCATGGCCCCGAAGGCGCCGCACACCGCGCGCTGCAACACGTGATGCAGCGCCTGCGCGAAAAGAAACTGCCCGCTTCCACCGCCGACCTGATGGCTGTGCACTTGCGCGCGCAAGGGCTCGCGCGGCTGCGCGGGCACGAGAAGCCGCTGCGCTCCGACTGGCTCGACGCACTGGCCGGCGCGCTGGTGAAAGACGCGCTCGACGCGCCCCTGCCCTGGACTTATCGCGGCGCGATCCGCCCCGGCACCGACCCCGTGCTGGTGCAGGCCATGGACGTGCTGGCCGGCGACACCGTCGGCCGCCTCGCGCCCGGCACGCCGCAGCCGCCGCTGGTGGCCGCCGTACAGGCCGAGCTGGCGGCACACGGCATCGTGCTGCGCGGCCAGCTCAAGCTCGACCTGCTGCTCGAAACCGACCGCGCGAAGAGCCGCGTGCTGCACCGGCTGTCGGTCCTGCGGCTGCCCGGCGTACGCCGCACGCAAGGGCCGAAGCTCGCGATGTCGGGCGAACGCACCGAACTGTGGTCGCTGAGCGAGCCGCTGGAGCAGCAGGCCGCGCTGATCGAGGCCGGCGCCTGGGGCGCGAGCCTGCATGACGCGGCGCGCGCCCGGCTCGAGGACGATCTGCGCCAGGCCCACGGCCGCATCGGCCCGCTGGCCGACGGACTCAACCAGGCCGCGTGGGCAGGGCTGTCGGCGCTCAGCGATGCGCTGCTGCGCGAGTTGCGCGGCGCGATTGCCAGCGAGCCGCGCTTCGAGGCACTGGGCCCTGCCCTGTCGGTGCTGCACACGCTGCTGCGCCACGGCCAGATGCTGGGCATGGCCGATGCGCCGGTGCTGCGCGTGGTGATCGAATCGGGCTTCGACCGTGCGCTGTGGCTGCTGGAGCCGCCCGCCGCCATCACGCCGGCAGACATGCAGGCGCATCTCGAAGGCCACCTCGCGCTGCGCCGGATCGTGGCCGACGTGCTGGCCCATGCGCAGGACAACGCACACGATGCGCACGCACCATCGCTGCTCGACGTGGAGCCGGCCCGCGCGCTCGCCGTATGGCAACGCAAGGCCGCCGACACCAGCGCCGCACCCGTGAGCCGCGGTGCGGCGCTCGGCGCAACGCTGAGCCTGGCTGGCCGGATTGCCGATGCTCAAGCGCACAGCGATCACGGCGTGAGCGAAGCCATGCAGCTGCTGCATTCGCTGCCCGCGCCGGTGCTCGGCGACGCGCTCACTGGGCTGCTGGCGCTGGCGCGCGAAACGCTGTCGTCCGAGCCCGCTTTCGTCGCCGGCATGGACCGCACCGTGCAGGCGCTGGACAACGCCGACTTCGTGCGCGCCATGCCCAGCCTGCGCGCTGCCTTCGCCTGGCTGCCGCCGCAGGAGCGCGGGCTGCTGGCCGACCAGGTGCTGGCGCTGCACGACGCCACGCACCTGTCGCGCCGCGCGCTCACGGCCCACCGCGCCGGCGAGGCTGCGCCCGAGCAATTGGCCGAGGCCCGCCGCGTGGAAGACGCCGTGCTCGCGCGCCTTGCTGCCTGGGGCGTGACGCTGGAAGACGCGCAAGGAAGGCCCCACCCATGAGCCTCGACATTCCCGATCCGCTGCAGCGCTGGCGCCTGCTGCTGGGCGACCCCGCCGAATCGGCCTGCGGCAGCCTGAGCGCCGAGGCACAGGCCGCCGATGCCGCGCTCGACTGGCTCTACGGCCGAGACGGCGACCGTGCGACCCGCGGCGAACGCAGCGCGGGCCTGGGCCCCTCGGCTCTGACCACGCCGGACTGGATCAACGCCATCCACACGCTCTTTCCCAAGGAAGTGATCGAGCGGCTGGAGCAGGACGCAGTCGAGCGCTACGGCATCGACGAAGTGGTGACGAATCTCGAAGTGCTGGAGCGCATCGAACCTTCTGAATCGCTGCTGCGCGCGGTTCTGCACACCAAGCACCTGATGAACCCGCAGGTGCTGGCAGCCGCGCGCAAGCTGGTGGCCGAGGTGGTGCGGCGCATCATGGAAAAGCTCGCCACCGAAGTGCGCCAGGCCTTCAGCGGCAGCCGCGACCGGCGCCGCCGCTCGCGCATGAAGGTGGCGCGCAACTTCGACTTCAAGCAGACGCTGGCGGCCAACCTGCACCGCTACGACCCGGAACGCCGCAAGCTCTACGTGGAGCGGCCGGTGTTCATCAGCCGCACCAAACGGCATGCCGAGCCGTGGGACATCATTTTGCTGATCGACCAGAGCGGCTCGATGGTCGACTCGGTGATCCACAGCGCGGTGATGGCCGCCTGCCTGTGGCAGTTGCCCGGCATGCGAACGCGGCTCGTGGCCTTCGACACCGCGGTGGTCGACCTGACTGCCGACGTGTCGGACCCGGTAGAGCTGCTGATGAAGGTGCAGCTGGGCGGGGGCACCGACATCGCGAAGGCTGTGGCCTATGCGCAGTCGCTCGTCGCCAATCCGCGCAAGAGCATCGTGGTGCTGGTGAGCGACTTCTACGAAGGCGGCAGCGAGCATGAACTGGTGCGCCGCGTGAAGGCGCTGGTCGAGTCCGGCGCGAAGGTGCTGGGGCTGGCCGCGCTCGATTCGAAGGCCGAGCCCAACTACGACCGCGAGATGGCCGCGCGGCTGGTGCGCGAAGGCGCGCAGATCGGCGCGATGACGCCTGGCCAGCTCGCGGGCTGGCTGGCCGAGAAGGTGCAGGGATGAGCGGCTCCACGACAACTTGGCGCGCCGACCTGCTGGAGCTGACGCCAGAGGCGCTGACGGCGCTGGCCAACGCTGGCTTCGTCAAGCGCGCGCAGAAGGATGTGGCGGCCGGCCTGCTGCCGAAAATGGAGACCGGAGCCGACGGCGTGGTGCAGGCGCATTTCGACGACGGCGTGCGCACCAGCCTGCCGCCGGGACGCACGCTGCGCGACGCGCAATGCAGTTGCCCGGCAAGCGGCATGTGTCGGCATCGGGTGATGCTGGTGCTGGCGTACCAGGCGCAGGCTGCGTCGGCAAAGGCCGATGCGCCGGACACGCCCGATGAGGCTTCGGCAGAGCCGGACGGCGCATGGAGCCCCGCGCAGTTCGACGATGCCGCGCTGGCCGCGAGCCTCGCGCCGTCGGTGCTCGAACAGGCGAACAAGCTCGCCGCCGCGCGCCCTGTGGTCGGCGTGCAGGCCTGGCGCAGCGCCAGTGCGCCGCCCGTGGCGCGGCTGCCGATGTGCAGCGTGCGCTTCTTCTCGCGCAGCTCGCTGGTTCATGCGCGCTGCGACTGCAAGCAGGGCAGCGGCTGCGCGCACGTGGTGATCGCGGTGTGGGCCTTCCGGCAGGCCGGATCGCTGGTGCCGGGTTCGGCGGAGGTGATGGTCGAGGTGCAACCGTCCGCGTCCGCTGGCGTGGACACGGCGGAACCCGCGCCGCTGCCCTCAGCCATGCAGGGCGAAGCCGCGCTGACCCTGCGCGCGCAGATCGACGCCCTGCTGCTGTCGCTCTGGCTCGACGGTTCCAGCCAGCCGCTGATGGCGCTGGCGGCCCGCTTCGAGTCCGTGCGCAGCCAGGTGCGCGCGCTGGGCTGGAACTGGATCGACGACGCGCTCGACGAACTCTGGCAGCTGCTGCAGGCCCAGCAGGCGCGCAGCAGCCGATTCGATCCGCTGCGGCTGGTGCGCGTGCTGACCGAGCTGTGGGCGCGGCTGCAGGCGGCGGCGCATGCCGGGCGGCCGCAGGATGGCTCTGCACGGCCCGCGCTACCGGCCAGCCAGATCCTTGGCATCGGCGTGAAGGGCGAGGTCGCGCTCGATCATCTGCGGCTGGTGTCGCTCGGCGCGGAGCTCTGGTCCGACGAGACGGCCGAGGGCGCGAACATTCTCTTTGCCGACCCCGACACGCAGAACGTGACCGTGCTGGAGCGCCAGTGGTCGCGCGAGGCCGATGCGGCAGCCGGCGGCGCGGCGCCCAACCTGCTGAACCGGCGTGTCGCGGGCTTTCCGCTGCGGCAACTGGCGAGCGGACAGGTCATCACCAAGACCGCGACGCGGCGCGCCAACGGGCTGGTCGACATCACGGCGGGCGCGCGGCAGACCGGCGTGCTGCCGCTGTCGCCGAAATCGTGGGACGACCTGGTCGCACCGCTGCGGCAAAACAGCGTGGCGGGGCTGGTGGCGCATCTGAAAGAAGCGCAGCCCGATTTCGTCCGGCCGCGGCAGGCTGCGAGTGGCGCATCGGCTGGTGCCTCAGGGCAGCTGCATGTGGTGGCGTTCGAGCGCATGGAGGTAGCGTCTTGCCATTGGGATGCGGCGGCGCAGGTGCTGCATGCGCGGCTCGGACAGGCAGCGGCGGACGAAGCGAACGAAGCCAGGACCGAAGACGCGCAGCTGCATCTGGCGTTGCCGCATCGCGCGGCCACACCTGGCGCGGTCGATGCGCTGGCACGCGCGCTCGCCGGCGAGTACGGCGTGCTGCGCGCCGTGGCGGGCACGGTGCATCTGCAAGGCAGCCAGGCCGTCATGCAGCCGCTGAGCCTGCTGACGGCACAGCGCGCGGTGGTGCTGCAGGTCGAAGCGGTCGCGCCGAAGCCATTGGATCTGGAAAGCGACGCCGAAGAAGTACCGGCGCTGAATGCGCTGGCCGGCGACACGCTGGAGCTGTTGGCGCTGTGGCTGCGCCAAGGCCTGCGCCATCAGGGCGGCGGCGCAATGTCGAAAGCGCAAGCGCAGGTGCTGCGGTTGAAGCAGGCCGGGCTGGGGCGAGGCGCAACGCTGCTGGAGGCCGTGCTCGAGAACCTGCGGTCGGCGCAAAGGCCGGCGCTGGTGGCGCAACTGGCAATGCTCGGCTTGCTGATGCAGGGCGTGGCGCAATCGGCCTCGGCATGAAAAAACCCCTGAGCCGGTTCAGGACTCAGGGGTTCTTTGCATGGTGCCGCTTGTCGGAATCGAACTGACGACCTTCCGCTTACAAGGCGGGTGCTCTACCAATTGAGCTAAAGCGGCGAAATTCCAGTGCGTGATTCTAGTAGCGCCAGCCGGCATGCCCGGCTGCTCGCTCCTGCCACTGTTACTTGATGCGCTTGAGCGAGGGCCTGGTGCCGCCACCGGCTGGCGGGCGCGGCGGCTCGTCGACCGGATCGGCGGGCGAGCCCGCATCGACCGTTTCGTCGCCGTCCTCGCCCGTCACCAGGTGAACGATCTTGCCGGCATCGCCTTCGGTGCCACGCGAGGCGTCACGCAAGGGCATGCGGGCCGGACCTTGAGGCGAAGGCGCGGAGACCGGACCATCGCTGCCATCGTGCTCCGCAGGAACCGACGGTGCCGGCGCGGGAAACGCCATGCCCTGTCCGTTTTCGCGTGCGTAGATGGCAATCACGCGCCCAACCGGTACGCTGATTTCACGCGCCGTGCCCGCAAAACGGGCCTTGAACTCGATGAAGTCGTTGCCGAGCTTGAGCGAGCTGGTCGCGTCGAAGCTGATGTTGAGCACGATCTCGCCGTTCTTCACGTACTCGCGCGGCACCTGGACGGTGTCGTCGACCTGCACCGCGACATAGGGCGTGAACCCGTTGTCGGTACACCATTCGTACAGCGCCCGGATGAGGTACGGGCGGGTGGAAGACGACTCGAGCGCGTTGATCATGAAAAGCGACGGAAAACGATGGAAGCAGGCACGAAGCTTACTTACTTTCGCATGACCTTTTCAGAAGGCGTGAGTGCTTCAATGTAGGCCGGGCGCGAGAAGATGCGCTCGGCGTACTTCAAGAGCGGTGCCGCGTTCTTGCTGAGGTCGATGCCGTAGTAGTCCAGGCGCCACAACAGCGGCGCGATGGCCACGTCGAGCATCGAGAAGTTGTCGCCCAGCATGTACTTGTTCTTGAGGAACACGGGTGCCAGCTGCGTGAGGCGGTCGCGAATGTGCGAGCGGGCCTTTTCCAGCGCCTTCTCGTTGCCCTTGGTGGTGCGGTTCTCGAGCGTCGAGACGTGCACGAAGAGTTCCTTCTCGAAGTTGAGCAGGAACAGGCGCACACGGGCGCGGTCGACCGGGTCGCCGGGCATCAGCTGGGGATGCGGGAAGCGCTCGTCGATGTACTCGTTGATGATGTTCGACTCGTACAGGATCAGGTCGCGCTCGACCAGGATCGGCACCTGGCCGTACGGGTTCATCACGCTGATGTCTTCGGGCTTGTTGTAGAGATCGACGTCGCGGATCTCGAAGTCCATGCCCTTTTCGAACAACACGAAGCGGCAGCGGTGGGAAAAGGGGCAGGTCGTTCCTGAATACAAGACCATCATGGCGAGAGACTCCTAAAAATCAAAAAGAGTGGGTCGCGTTGGCAACCCACTCTGTGGGACCGGATGCCCGAGGGTATCCGGTCGGCGTGGACGGAACTACTTGACGTCTTTCCAGTACGAGGCGTTCAGTCGCCACACGAATACCACCGACATGGCCAGGAACAGCAGCACCCACACGCCGATGCGGATGCGGGTGTTCTGTGCCGGTTCGGCCATCCATTGCAGGTAACTCACCAGGTCGCCGACCGCATTGTCGTACTGCACGGGCGTCAGGGTGCCGGGAGTGACTTGCTCCCAGCCCTTGAACACTTCGGTTTCGTGGCCGTGCTGTTCGACCTTGGTGTAGACCGGGCGGCGTTCGCCTTGCAGTTCCCACAGGGGGTTCGGCATGGCGACGCTCGGGAACACGAGGTTGTTCCAGCCGGTGGCCTTGGTGTCGTCGCGGTAGTAGGTGCGAAGGTACGTGTAGAGGTAGTCGGCGCCGGTGCCGCCGTGGCCGGCGCGCGAGCGGGCGACCAGCGTCAGGTCGGGCGGCGTGGTGCCGAACCATTCCTTGGCCTGGCGCGCGTCGATGTTGGCCTTCATGGTTTCGCCGACCTTGTCGGTCGCGAACAGAAGGTTGTCCTTGATCTGCTGCTCGGTGATGCCGATGTCCTGCAGGCGGTTGTAGCGCATGAAGGCTGCCGAGTGGCAGTTCAGGCAGTAGTTGACGAACAGCTTGGCGCCGTTCTGCAAGGCGGCCACGTCGGTCGTCTTGTTGGGCGCCTTGTCCCACGCGATGCCTTCGGACTCGGCCGATGCCGCCGCGGAAAAGGTCAGGCCCAGTGCGAGACCCAGGACCGCGAGCCAGCCGGAAATGCTTTTCTTCATCGTGTTTCTCTCAGCTCTCTTGCGCTTCTGGTTCTCAATGAGCGGCGAAGACCACGCGCTCGGGCACGGTCTTGAACTCGCCCTTGCGGCTCCACCACGGCATCAGCAGGAAGAAGCCGAAGTAGAAGAGCGTGCCGATCTGCGAAATGGTCTGCGCGATGTCGAGGGCGAAAGAGCCGATGACCAGGTTGCCCCAGACGCCGGGCGCCTGGATGCCCAGGTAGCCCAGGATCAGGAAGAAGAACACGAACACGCCGTACACATACTTGTGCCAGCCCGGACGGTAGCGGATCGACTTGACTTCGCTGTGGTCGAGCCACGGCAGGAAGAACAGGATGATGACCGAGCCGCCCATGATGACCACGCCCCAGAACTTGGCGTCGAAGTTCTTGAGCAGGAAGATCACGACAGCCGCCACGACGACGCCGGCAATCTTCAGGCCCATGCCCGACTTGCCCTTGACGAGGTTCCAGATGGCGGCCGCGGCAACGATGAGCGCGAACACGTTGACCATGTCGTCGGTGGTCGCACGCAGCATCGAATAGAAGGGCGTGAAGTACCAGACCGGAGCGATGTGGTTCGGCGTCTTCAGCGAATCGGCCGGAATGAAGTTGTTGTATTCGAGGAAGTACCCGCCGGCTTCAGGGGCGAAGAAGATCACCGCCGAGAAGATCGTGAGGAACACCACCACGCCGAAGATGTCGTGCACCGTGTAGTACGGATGCGACGGAATGCCGTCCAGCGGATGGCCGTCGGGACCGCGCTTGGCCTTGATCTCGATGCCATCGGGGTTGTTCGAACCCACTTCATGCAGTGCGATCAGGTGGGCCACCACCAGGCCGAGCAGCACCAGCGGCACGGCGATCACGTGGAAGCTGAAGAAGCGGTTCAGCGTGGCGTCGCTCACCACGTAGTCGCCGCGGATCAGCAGGGCCAGGTCAGGGCCGACGAAGGGAATGGCGGCGAACAGGTTCACGATGACCTGGGCGCCCCAGTAGGACATCTGGCCCCAGGGCAGCAGGTAGCCCATGAAGGCTTCGGCCATCAGGCACAGGAAGATCGCGCAGCCGAATACCCAGATCAGCTCGCGCGGCTTGCGGTAGCTGCCGTACATGAGGCCGCGGAACATGTGCAGGTACACCACGATGAAGAACGCCGAGGCGCCCGTCGAGTGGATGTAGCGGATGAGCCAGCCCCACGGCACGTCGCGCATGATGTACTCGACCGATGCGAACGCCTGGTTCGCGTCGGGCTTGTAGTGCATGACGAGGAAGATGCCGGTGACGATCTGGATCACCAGGACCAGCATGGCCAGCGAGCCGAAGATGTACCAGAAGTTGAAGTTCTTCGGCGCGTAGTACTTGCCCCACTGGTCGTTCCAGAGCTTGCTGAGCGGGAAGCGGTTGTCGACCCAGTTCAGCAGCTTCTCGCTGGCAGGAGCGTTGGGGGAAATCTCGTGGAATTCAGCCATGTTCTTCTTCCGCCTCAGGCCTTCTTGGAGTCTTCACCGATCAGGAGCTTGGTGTCCGACAGGTACATGTGCGGCGGCACCGGCAGGTTGTCGGGCGCGGGCTTGTTCTTGAAGACCCGGCCAGCCAGGTCGAAAGTGGAACCGTGGCAGGGGCAGAGGAAGCCGCCTTCCCAGTCGTTCGGCAGCGAAGGCTGCGGACCGGCCTGGAAGCGGTCGGTCGGCGAGCAGCCCAGGTGGGTGCAGATGCCGACCACGACCAGCACGTCGGGCTTGATCGAGCGGTGCTCGTTCTGCGCGTACTTGGGGGTGAATTCGTCGGGATGACGCTTGGAGAGGGGGTCGGCCAGCTGGCCGTCCAGCTTGGGAAGTTCGGCGATCTGCGCGGGGGTGCGCTTGAGGATCCAGACCGGCTTGCCGCGCCATTCGACGGTGATTTTCTCGCCGACCTTGAGGCCCGAGATATCGACCTCGACCGCGGCGCCCGCGGCCTTGGCCTTCTCGGAAGGCTGGAAAGTGCTCACAAAGGGAACGGCGGTTGCCACGCCGCCCACCACGCCGGCGCAGCTGGATGCAATCAACCACGTCCGCTTGCTGGTGTCGATCCGGGGCGAGCCGGAGGTCATGTCACTCATGGGGATCCTCTTGTCTTCTTCGCTGGAGCAGGAGTCAACCCGCGATTGTAGCGGGGCGCTCAAGGGATATTCAATGGCCGCCATGCGCGTGGCCGGCGAACGACGGCAAGGCGCGCCGCATTCGCGGGGCGCCCGCCGGGGGCGACAAGGGCTGTCGCCGCGGGGACTTCAGTTCAGAAGACCGTGCTGCATCGCCTCGTGGACCGCCTGGGTCCGCGACTTGACGGAGAGCTTGCGATAGATGCTCTTCGCATGAAACTCGATGGTGTTGACCGACAGATAGACCGCGTCCGCGATCTGTCGGTTGCTCCAGCCCTGTGCGATGAGGCGCAGCACCTTGAGTTCCCGTGGCGACAGCAGGCCCTGCGGCAGCCTGGCGGCAGAAGCCTGCTCCGACGACGACGACGACGACGGCGCCGGCACCGGGGCCTGGACGCGGATGGGTTCGATCGTGCGCGCCTTCGCGTAAGCGGCAATCGAACCGAGGATGCGCCGCGCGATGCGCGAATCCATCGGCGAGCCGCCGCGCTCGATGGAGCGCAGCAGATAGGCGAGTTCGGCGTCGTCGGCTTCGGTCAGCAGATAGCCGATGGCGCCGGCAGCGATTGCTGCGTTCACGAGTTCCTGGTCGTCGGTTGCCGACATGCCGATGCTCTCGATGCGCGGATAAGCCTGGCGCACATGATGAAGCAGCGCAGCGCCGTCATTGCCCGGCAGCCGCATGTCGACCAGCACGAGGTCATAGGGCAATGCCGCCAGCAGGTTGAGCGCCTCGGCCCGGCCCGACGCGATCACCACGCGGCGATGCGGTGCGAGTTCGGCGAGGATGCGCCGCATGCGGTCGGCGGCGATGGAATCGTCCGCGACGATCAACGCTGCGTGAAAAACGCCGCCATACAACTGCGCGGCCGATGGCACATGCCGCACGGCGGCGGCGTATTGCATGTTCATTTCCATGACCGCTCTCCTGCCGGCACGCAGCGGACTTCGCCCGCGCTGCATGCGTTTTCAATGCCCAAGAAAAAATTGATCACGCGACGTCCTCTGGCTCTGTAGCTACCCGCAGGCAGCGACGAAATGTTGACTTTCGTTTCAGATACCGCAGGAACGATGCCCGCGCGGAGGAACACCGGGGCGCACGGCGCGCCAGCGCGTGTAGTACTTTGATTTCATTGGAGAAATTGCCTCGAACGACCCGAAAAACGAGGGCTTGAGGAGGCCTTGAAAAGGCCGTTTTTTCGCCGTTGTTACGTACGGGTTACTGCGTGTGTTACGTAGCACCGCGCCACACGAAACGCGCTCCGAAACGCGTATCGAAACGTCACCACGCGATTTGCGCGATGTCTGCGAAGCCGCATGGGCGTTGGCTTTGCGAGCACCTCGTTGATTTGCCGATGCTTCGTCAAGCTGCGTGCATACATCCAGAACTACGGATCCCGGTGATGTTCATCGAAGACCTCGATTCCTAGCATCAGTTGCATTGGGTAACGCAATGAAACCCAACCCTGCTTCCACGCGACGAGGGCGCTTGGAAGACCAGAAATGGCAACTGATTCTTCAAGGAAAAAAGTCCAAATGACTACATCCAAGCGCTCCAGCGTTCGCTCGTTCATCGTTCATCGCCCAGGCGTCAGCCGCCTTCTCGCTTCGGTGCTCGTGGGCGCCGGCTATGTGATGACGTTGCCGGTGGCATATGCCCAGGTCCAGGTGGGCGGAAACAACGTCAATGTGGTGGGGGGGCCGAACAACGGGGTCCTGACCTCCGCAGACGGAATATCTACGCCCACGCTGACCGCAACGAGCGTCAGTGCGGGCAGCGTGACTGCCAACAACGGCAGCATCAATACGTTGAGTTCGGGCAGCATCACGGCCGGCACAGTCGCCGCAGGCAGCATCACCGCAACCCGGGTGACCACCACCAGCCTGAGCGCAACATCGGCAACGGCCACCAACCTGACCTCGACCAGCATCAGCACCGGCACGATCACCGCAGGCACCGTGTCCGCAGGCAACGTCAGTGCCGCGACCGTCACGGCCGGCACCGGCACGATCACCAACCTGACATCCACCAGCATCAGCACGGGCACCCTCACCGCAGGCACTGTGTCTGCAGGCAACGTCAGCGCCGCGACCGTCACGGCCGGCACCGGCACGGTCACCAACCTGACCTCCACCAGCATCAGCACGGCCACTCTCACCGCAGGCACCGTGTCTGCCGGCAGCGTCAGCGCCACTAACGTCTCGGCCGCCAACGGCACGATCAACAACCTGGCCACGACCAGCATCTCGGCAGCCAACGGCACGATCAACACGCTGAGCGCGAGCAACGTGACCACGGGCAACCTGTCGTCGGGCAACGGCACTATCCAGTCGCTGACCTCGACCAACATCCTGACGACCGGCCTCACCGCGACCAACGTGCAGGCAACCAATGTCGATGCCACCAGCGTCGTCACGACCAACCTGACGTCGAACACCGGCAGCATCTCGACGCTCACGTCCACCAACGTCAGCACCACCAACGTGACGGCGTCGAACGGCACCATCAACACGCTGAGCTCCGCCAATGTCAGCACCACGAACCTGACAGCCAGCAACGGCACGATCAATACGTTGAGCTCGGCCAACGTCAGCACGACGAACCTGACGGCGTCGAACGGCACGATCAACACACTGAGCGCAACCAACGTCAGCACCACGGACCTGACGGCTGCAAACGGCACCATCAACACGCTGAGCGCGACCAATGTCAGCACCACAGATCTGACGGCCAACAACGGCACCATCAACACGTTGAGCGCAACGAACGTCAGCACGACGGATCTGACCGCCAGCAATGGCACCATCAACACGCTGAGTGCCACTAATGTCAGCACCACGGACCTGACTGCCAACAACGGCACCATCAATACGTTGAGCTCGACCAATGTCAGCACGACGAACCTGACAGCCAGCAACGGCACGATCAACACGCTGAGTGCTACCAACGTCAGCACGACGGATCTGACCGCCAACAACGGCACCATCAACACGTTGAGCGCCACCAACGTCAGCACCACCAACCTGACGGCCAACGCCGGCACGATCAACACGCTGAGTGCTACCAACGTCAGCACGACGGATCTGACTGCCAACAACGGCACCATCAACACGTTGAGCGCCACCAACGTCAGCACCACGAACTTGACGGCCAACGCCGGCACCATCAACACGCTGAGCGCCACCAACGTCAGCACGACGAACCTGTCGGCGAGCCGCGGCACGATCAACACGTTGAGCGCAACCAACGTCAGCACCACCAACCTGTCGGCAGCCAGCGCCACCATCAACGCGCTGACCGCCAACACGGTGAGCGCCACGACGGTGAATGCAAGCACGGTGAACGCCACCACCGGCAACTTCCAGACGGTCACGGCGGCCAACGGCAACATCACGGTGCTGAACACGCAGACCGGTAACATCACCACGATCAACGCCGTGACCGGCAACGTCACGACACTGAACGCGGGCACGGTCAACGTCACCGGCAACGTGACGGCGGGCGGCACCATCACGGCGGGCAACGGCGTGGTCGCCAACGGCCGCGTGCAGAACGTGGCTCCCGGCGTCCTGCCGACGGACGCCGCGAACATGTCGCAGTTGAACCAGGTCCGCAACGAAGTGCAGGACATGCGCAAGACCAGCAGCACCGGTGCAGCCATCGCCCTGGCGGCGGCCTCGGTGCCGGCGCTCGAAGCGGGCAAGAGCTTCGGCATCGGCGTGGGCGTGGGCTCGTACGACGGCCGCTCGGCCCTCGCTGCGGCGGCCAGCTTCCGCATCGGCGAAGGCGCGCAGATCAAGGTGAACATCGGCAGCGGCAGCAGCGGCAAGGTCGGCGGCGGCATCGGCGCCTCCTGGTCCTGGTAATCCGGCCCGGCGTGCCTGCGGCGCCCCTGCGCTGCGGGAACGCCCGCTGATGAAACGGAAGGCCGGCCCCTATACTGGGTTGCCGGCCTTTTTCACTTGCATGAAGGCCGGCATTTCCTGCAGCGGCCGACCTTCTGACCCGTCCATCACACGGCTTCATGAACTCACCTTCTCTCGCCCCCGCACCCTCCACATCGGCAGCAGATGCCGGCAGCCTTCTGGAACAGGGACTGGTGCTGCACCGGGTGGGCCGTTTCGCCGAGGCCATCCAGGTCTACGAAGCCCTGCTGTCGCGCTTTCCGGAGCATGCCGATGCGCTGCACCTGACGGGCGAGGCGCTGTACCGGCAAGGACGACCGAAGCTGGCACTGAACTATGTGAACCGCGCAATCGCGCGGTCGCCGCACCACTTCTACTTCAACACCCGCGCGACGATCTTCATGCACATGGGCCTGCCGGCCGAAGCGCAGCAAGACCTTCGCCGCGCGATCAAGGCGCTGCCGAACTACCCCGAGGCCTACGTGAACCTGTCGGCGGTGTACCGCCAGCAGAAGAAGTTCCGCCAGGCACGCGAAGCCGCAGCCGAAGCCACGCGGCTCGCACCGCAGGCGCCCGCGGCATGGAACAACGCCGGCGCAATCGACATGGAGCAGGACCGCTTCGACGAGGCGATCGTGCAGTTCCGCCAGGCGCTCGCGCTCGATCCTGGCTATGCGGCCGCGCACAAGAACATCGGCAAGATCCGCGCGCATCAAAAAGACTGGGCCGCCGCGCTCGACTCGTACGAGCGGGCTGCGGCCGACCCGCAGGATTGCGAGGCCGCCTTCATGCTCTCCAGGGCGCTGCAGAGCTGCGGCCGCACCGAGGAGGCCATCGCACCCATGCAGCGCGCCATGCGCAACTGGCCGGCCGAGGAGCGCCACAAGGCGCTGTCCGACCCCGAAGGCGTGGCCGCGCTCTACGGCGTGTGCGGCGCGCTCGAAGGCGTGTCGATGCGCTTTGCGGAATCGGCCGAGCTCTACAAGCTGGCGCTGGAAAGCCTGCCCGAGCACGAGCTCCTGCTGAACAACCTGGGCACGGTGAACTTCCGCCTCGGCCATTTCGACACCGCCATCGAAGTGCTCAAGAAGGCGCTCGAAGTGCATCCGCGCCAGGTGCTCGCACGCTGCAATCTGGGCGTGACCTATGTAATGGCCGGCCAGTCGGAGGCGGCCATTGCGGAGTTCGAGCAGTGCCTGCGCGACGACCCCGACTTCATGCCGGCCATGGTGTGGATGCTGGGCGAAAAGGCGCACATCGCCGACTGGAACGGCGTACCCGAGCTGCGCGCCAGGATCGCGGCGCTGCTGGACAACCCGAACAACGACCAGACCGTGTCGTCGTTCATCCTGATGTCGAACTACGACGATGCGCGCCGGCTGATGAACTGGACCGAGCGCTCCGCCACGCTGGCTGACCGGAACACGGGCATCAGGCCTTTCGCCGATGCCGGCGCGCGCCGCACGGCGCCGCGCATCCGCGTGGGCTACTACTCATTCGACTTCCGCAACCACCCGGTCGCGCACCTGACCGCCGAGCTGTACGGCCAGCATGACCGTAAAGATTTCGAAGTCTTCGTCTACTCCTACGGTCCGGACGACGGCCATCCTGCGCGGGCGCGCATCGCCGCGTCGGCCGAGCACTTCGTCGACATGCACGGCCAGTCGATCCAGCAGATGGCCGAGCGCATCCGCGAGGACGAGATCGACATCCTGATCGACCTCTCGGGCGACACGCGCGGCGCCAAGCCGCAGGTCATGGCCTATCACGCGGCGCCAGCGCAGCTCATGTGGCTGGGCTACATGGGCACCAGCGGCACGCCTAACTACGACTACCTGGTGTCCGACAACTTCCTCTCGCCGCCGGGCACGGAAGACTGCTACACCGAGAAGCTGCTGCGCCTGCCCGAGACCTTCCAGGTGATCGACACGAAGCGCCCGGTCAACCCGCAAAAGGCCACGCGCGCCGAGCACGGCCTGCCCGAAGACGCCTTCGTGCTGTGCAACTTCTCGCAGTCGTTCAAGATCCAGCCCGAGACCTTCGAGGCGTGGGTGCGCATCGTGCAGGGCATTCCGAACTCGGTGCTGTGGCTGGCACAGGGCCCGCACGGCTTCGAGCACAACCTGCGCGCGCAATGGGACAAGGCGGGCCTGCCGGCCGAGCGCCTGATCGTGTCGCCGCGCATGCCGGTCGACCAGCATCTGGCGCGCATCGGCCTGGCCGACCTGTTCATCGACACCTTCCCCTACAGCAGCGGCGCCACCGCGAACGACGTGCTGTGGTCGGGCGTGCCGCTGCTGGCGCTCACGGGCACGACGATGGTGTCGCGCATGGCGGGCAGCCTGCTCGGCGCCATCGGGCTGCCGGAGCTGGTGGCCACGAACCATGACGAGTACGTGCAGAAGGCCATCCACTACGCCACGCACCCGGAGGAGCTGGCCGCATTGCGCGCGCGGCTCGTGGCGGCCAAGGATGCGCGCCGCGGCTACTTCGACACGCCGCGCTTCGTGCACCATCTCGAGGACGGCTTCAGGCAAATTGCCGCGCGCAGTCGTGAAGGGTTGCCGGCCGCGCATGTCGATGTTGCGCCACGCTCGCTGGAGAAGTGAGCAATCGCGGGCATACTCGACTTTCCTTCAACAGCAGAGCTCCAGCAGCCTTTTGAATCATGAGCATCCTCAGTGAATTCAAGGAATTTGCCGTCAAGGGCAATGTCATCGACCTTGCGGTCGGCGTGATCATCGGCGCAGCGTTCGGCAAGATCGTCGACTCGCTCGTGGCCGACATCATCATGCCGCTGGTCGGCGTGGTGTTCGGCAAGCTCGACTTCTCCAACCTCTATGTGGTGCTGGGCACGGCGCCCGCCGGCGTGGCAAACACGCTGGCAGACCTGAAGAAGGCCGGCGTTCCGGTGCTGGCGTATGGCAACTTCATCACCATCGCAGTCAACTTCGTGATCCTGGCCTTCATCATCTTCATCATGGTCAAGCAGATCAACCGCCTGAAGCGCAACGAAGAGCCCGCGCCGGCCGCAGCACCCGAGACACCCGAAGACGTGGTGCTGCTGCGCGAAATCCGCGACAGCCTCAAGCGCCCCTGATCAAGCGCCCTTGAGCACCCGGGCCATGCGCAGCGCCTCGACGAGGCTCGACGCATCGGCCAGCCCCGTTCCCGCGATGTCGAACGCGGTGCCGTGATCGGGGCTGGTGCGCACCAGCGGCAAGCCCAGCGTCACGTTCACACCCTTCTCCACGCCCAGGTACTTGACCGGGATCAGGCCCTGGTCGTGGTACATCGCCACCACCACGTCGAACTCGCCACTGGAGGGCACGCCGTGCCTGGCGCGTGCGCGCATGAAGACCGTGTCGGGCGCATAGGGCCCGCTGGCGTCGATGCCTTCGGCGCGCGCAGCCTCGATGGCCGGCGCGATGATCTCGCGCTCTTCCGAACCGAACAGACCGCCCTCGCCCGCATGCGGGTTGAGGCCCGCCACGCCGATGCGCGGCGCGCGGCCCAGCGCATGCGTCAACGCGCGATGCGTGATGCGCAGCGTTTCGAGCACGCCTTCGAAACGCACCGCCTCGATGGCGTTGCGCAGCGACATGTGGATGCTGACGAGCACGGTGCGCAGCTCGTCGTTGGCCAGCATCATGCGCACCGGCACGTCGGCCACGGTGCGGCCCAGATGCGCGGCCGCCTCGGCCTGCAGCAGCTCGGTGTGGCCGGGGTACGGAAAGCCGGCGGCCGACAGCGCTTCCTTGTGCAGCGGTGCGGTCACGATGGCGCCGATCTCGCCGCGCAGCGCGGCCCGCGCGGCCCAGATCACGCATTCGCCCGCCACGCGGCCGGCCTCTGCGCTGATGCGGCCCGTTTCGATGTGCGATGGCGGCGCGATCACCTGCAGCACGGGGATGCAGCCCGGCGGTACGGTCGCGGCTTCGGCGACGGATTCGATCTCGAGCACAGGCCAAGCCAGCTGGCCCGGTCCGGCCAGGGCCTGCGAGGCCTGGCGCATCGTGCCCACGTCGCCGGCGACGAAGGCGCTGCGGGTCGCGTCAGGTGCATCACGAAACGCCTTGACGATGATCTCCGGCCCGATACCCGCGGGATCGCCCAGCGTGATGGCAATGGCCCCGCTCATTGAAATACCTCCGTGCTTCGCACTGCGGTGCGAGCTTGCTTGGGGCGGCCCGGCGCTGCGCTCATGCCGGGTTGTCGATGTCGATGAACTCGTGCTTCAGCCCGAGCTGCGCCGCCACATGCCCGGCCACCGCCGGCGCACCGTAGCGTTCGGTGGCGTGGTGCCCGCAGGCCAGGAAGGCCACGCCCATCTCGCGCGCGTAGTGAGCCTGGGGCTCCGAGATTTCGCCGGTGATGAAGGCGTCGGCGCCGGCCGCGATGGCCGCCTCGAAGTAGCCTTGCGCGCCGCCCGTGCACCAAGCTACGTTTTTGATAGCCCGATGCGCCGTATCGACGAGCGTGACTGGCCTTTTCAGCACGCTTTCGACATGCGTGGCAAGCGCCTTGGCGTTGGCAAAGCTCTCGCCGCTTTCCTGCATGCCGAGAAAGCCCAGCTCCTGCTCGCCGAAGCGCCCGGTCGAACCGGCATGGGCCACGAGCCCCAGCTTCAGGCCGAGCTGCGCGTTGTTGCCGAGTTCGGGATGCGCATCGAGCGGCAGGTGGTAGGCGAACAGGTTGACGTCGTCGCCCAGCAGCAGGCCCAGGCGCTGCTTCATCCAGCCGGTAACGCAGCCGTCCTGGCCGCGCCAGAACAGGCCATGGTGAACGAAGATGGCATCGGCCTCGGCGTGGATCGCGGCCTCGATCAGCGCGCGGCTGGCGGTCACGCCCGAGACGATCTTGCGGACCACGGTGCGCCCTTCGACCTGCAGGCCGTTGGGTCCGTAGTCCTTGAAGCGCCCGGGGGCCAGCAGCAGGTCGAATGCGTGGAGCAGTTCGTGGCGGGTGGTGCTCATCGCGCCATTGTCGCGCCGCCCGCGGGGGCCGCGCCATCCCGCATGGCATGGCCGCGCGCGGCCAGGGGCAGGAACGCCAGCAGGAAGCCCAGCCCGGCCAGCACTGCCACGTAGTGCGCCGGCGCCATCGTGTCGCGCTGCAGCCAGAGCGTGAGGATCACCGGCGTCAGCCCGCCGAAGACCGCGTAAGACATGTTGTAGGCGAACGAAAGCCCGGTGAAGCGCACCGGTGCCGGGAAGGCGCGCACACCTGCGATCGGTACGGTGGCGATGGTGCCCACGAACAAGCCCACCAGCCCGTAGTGCCAGAACAGCGTGGCCGGCGTTCCGGGCAGCCCGCTGTAGAACAGGTAGGCCGTGACGAACAGGCCACCCCAGCCGACAAGCATCACGGTGCGCGTGCCGATGCGGTCGCTGGCCCAGCCGGTGAGCATGCAACCGAGGGTCAGCGTGAGCGTGGCGAGCGCGTTGGCCTCGAGCGCCAGCGCAGCGGGAATGTGGTGCACCTTCTGCAGATACGTGGGCGTGTACAGCACCACGACCACGATGGCGGCAGACAGCACCCAGGTCAGCAGCGCGACGTACACGCAGGCCAGGCGGTGCTCGCGCAGCACGGTGCGCAGCGGCATCTCGCGCGCCACGCTGCGGCGGCCGGCCAGCTCCTTGAAGACCGGCGTCTCGTGCAGGAACCGGCGCAGGTACACCGACACCAGCCCGAACACGCCGCCCAGGATGAAGGGAATGCGCCAGGCGAAGTCGCTCACCTGTTCGGGCGAATAGTGGCGGTTGATGGCCACCGCGATCAGCGAGCCCAGCAGGATGCCGCCGGTGATGCCCGAAGTCAGCATGCCGATGCCGAAGCCGTAGCGCTTCGCCGGTACGTGCTCGCCCACGAACACCCAGGCGCCGGGCATCTCGCCGCCGATGGCCGCGCCCTGCAGCACGCGCATCGCCAGCAGCAGCAGGGGCGCCGCAACGCCGATGCTCGCGTAGGTCGGCAGCAGGCCGATCACCAGCGTGGGCGCAGCCATCAGGAAGATCGACAGCGTGAACATGCGCTTGCGGCCGAAGATGTCGCCGAAATGCGCGATGACGATGCCGCCCACCGGGCGTGCGAGGTAGCCGGCCGCGAAGATGCCGAAGGTCTGCAGCTGCCGCAGCCAGTCGGGCATGTCGACCGGGAAGAACAGCGCGCCCAGCACGGTGGCGAAGAACACGTAGATGACGAAGTCGTAGAACTCCAGCGTGCCGCCGAGAGCGGACAGGCCGAGGGTCTTGTAGTCGCTCGAGTCGAGCGTGCGTGCCGGCGCCGGCTGCGCGCCGTCCGGGAAGGTTGCTTCTGAAGTCATGGCTGGCAGGGAGATCGTGATCGCGCGCCAGCCCGCGGGACCGGGTGACAAAACGGAAAAATGGCGCGCTGGCGAAATGCCTGGCCGCTTCCACCGGGTGGGCAGCGCGGGAGGCCTGAAAAACACGGGCCGGATGGGACCGACCTGCGATGCTAGGTGTTAACCCGGCTTTACGTACGCAGGAAGTCTTAATCTCGACCTCTGCGAGCGGTTTCTGCACCAGGCGGTTGAGGGACAATTGACAACATTGCTGCGTTGCACTGCAGCCTTCCAACGTCTTTTTCACCAATCTTTCATGAAACGCACCTGGCTGCTCTTCGCCCAAGCCGTGACCGTCCTGCTCGCGGCCTACTTCGTCGTCGCGACGCTCAAGCCCGAGTGGATCAACAAGCGCGCAACCTCGTTGGGCGGCGTGGTGTCGATCGTCGAGGCACCGGCCGGCAACCCGGGCGTGACAACGCCCGGCAGCCTGAGCGTGCCGGCCAAGAAGGCCTCCCCGGCGGTGGTGAGCATCAACACCAGCAAGGCCGCGCAGCGCCACCCGCGAAGCAACGACCCGTGGTTCCGCTTCTTCTTCGGCGACCAGGACGACCAGCCCCAGGTGGGCCTGGGCAGCGGCGTGATCGTGAGCCCTGACGGCTACATCCTCACCAACAACCACGTGGTCGAGGGCGCCGACGAGATCGAAGTGACGCTCAACGACAGCCGCCATGCGCGCGGCAAGGTGATCGGCACCGATCCCGACACCGACCTGGCCGTGCTGAAGATCGAGCTCGACAAGCTGCCGGTGATCGTGCTGGGCGATTCAGACGCGCTGCAGGTGGGCGACCAGGTGCTGGCCATCGGCAACCCCTTCGGCGTGGGCCAGACCGTGACCAGCGGCATCGTCTCGGCACTGGGCCGCAACCAGCTCGGCATCAACAACTTCGAGAACTTCATCCAGACCGACGCGGCCATCAACCCCGGCAACTCGGGTGGCGCGCTGATCGACGTCAACGGCAACCTGCAGGGCATCAACACCGCGATCTACTCGCGCTCGGGCGGCAGCATGGGCATCGGCTTCGCCATTCCGGTGTCGATGGCCAAGATCGTGCTCGAGGGGATCGTGAAGGAAGGCCAGGTGCGCCGCGGCTGGATCGGCGTGGAGCCGAGCGACCTGTCGCCCGAACTCGCCGAGACCTTCGGCGTGAAGGCGGACGCGGGCGTGATCATTACCGGCGTGCTGCAGAACGGCCCGGCCGCCAAGGCCGGCATTCGCCCGGGTGACGTGATCACCTCGGTGGGCGAGAAGAAGACCGACAACGTGCAGGCGCTGCTGACCGCCGTGGCCGGCCTGAAGCCCGGCAGCACCTCGCGGTTCGCGCTGCAGCGCGGCAGCGACAAGATGGAGTTGGATGTGACGCCGGGTCTGCGCCCGAAGAGCCCGGTCCGGCAGGTACCGCCGAGTCAGCCCGAATAACGGGCTGTCAGGTCGGTCGATCAGGATTGCGCTGAATCAGCGCTTTCCTCTTCCTCTGGCTTCTTGCCGGAACTGGCGAAGTACCTGGCACCGATGATGCCCACTTCGTACAGCAGGCACATCGGCACCGCCAGCGCCAGCTGCGACACCACGTCGGGCGGCGTGAGCACCGCGGCAACGACGAATGCGACCACGATGAAGTAGCCGCGGAAGGACTTCAGCTTCTCGATGGTCACCATCTCGAAGCGCACCAGCAGCATCACGACGATCGGCACCTGGAAGGCCACGCCGAAGGCGATGTAGAGCGACAGGATCGCCTCGACGTACGAGGAAATATCGGGCGTTGCCTGCACCGCGGACGGTGCGAAGCGCTGGATGAAGCTGAACATCTTGTCCAGCACGAAGAGCTGCACGAACGCGATGCCCGCATAGGCCAGCAGGCTGCCGAAGAAGATCAGCGGCAGCGCGAATTTCTTTTCATGGCTGTAGAGCCCCGGCGCAATGAACATCCACGCCTGGTACATGAGCCAGGGCAGCGCCAGCAGCACGGCCGCCATCATCAAAACCTTGAGCGGCACGAAGAACGGCGAGAACACGCCGATGGCGATCAGCTTCGCGTCGTGCGGCATGTGCGCCTTGATCGGCATCGCGATCAGGTCGATCAGCCCGCCCGGGCCGGGCCAGATGGCCAGCAGGATGCCCGCGACCACGAGGCCGTAGACGCAATAGAGCAGGCGGTCGCGAAGCTCGACCAGGTGCGCCACGAACGGCTGTTCGGTGCCCGCCAGCTCGTCTTCTTTGTCTTTGTTCTTGTTGTCGGAATCGGCCATTGGAAAAGAAGATAGCGTGACGTCGGCCGGCGTGCGGCGCGCGCAGAACGCGGTGTTGTGGATGCGCTAGTTGATCTTGTTGATCGTGTGCGGGCGGAAGCGCGCAACGCGCGCCGCGCCCGACAGCGCCTTGGTGCGCACGCCGTTGCGCGCCTTGTACCACTGTGGCGTGGCGCCCTGTTTCAGGCGCCAGTTCTTGCGGGGATGCTTGTATTCGGGCGGCGACGGCTCGGGTTCGGCCAGCGCCGAGAGGGTTTCGCCCGAACCGCTGAACTGCTTCTCGAATTCGCTCGCGCCCGTGTGGATGCTGTGCTCGACGTCGCGCGCCGCATCCTCGACGGTGGTCTTCATCTTGCGGAGCTCGTCGAGCTCCATCGAGCGGTTGACTTCGGCCTTGACGTCGTTCACGTAGCGCTGCGCCTTGCCAAGCAGGGTGCCGACGGTGCGAGCCACGCGCGGCAGCTTTTCCGGGCCGATGACGATCAGCGCCACGACGCCGATCAGCGCCAGCTTCTCAATGCCGAGGTCGAGCACGTGCGGTCCGCGCTCAGGACTTCTGACGCGCTTCGACGTCGATCGTCGGCTTGTCGCTGTTGGCCGGCTGGCCGGTCACTTGCTGGGCGGGGGCCGACGAAGCGGCGGCATCGGACGAGCTGCCGTCCTTCATGCCGTCCTTGAAGCCCTTGACGGCGCCGCCAAGATCCGAACCCATGTTCCGCAGCTTCTTGGTGCCGAAGATCATGACCACTACGAGCAGCACGATCAGCCAGTGCCAGATGGAAAAAGAACCCATGGAGAACTCCTAAGAATGTGTCCGATTTTAGTCGGGCGGAATGTGACAGTTTGGCTTAATGCCGCTCAGCCGCGAAGCCACGGCCGGGGACCACCCATGACATGGACATGGAGATGGTGAACCTCCTGCCCACCCTCGGTGCCGGTATTGACCACGACCCGGTAGCCGCCGTCCGGATAGGGCCTGCAGCCCTGCTCCAGCGCCAGCTTGGGCGCCAGGATCATGATCTTGCCCATCAGCGCCTCGTCGTCGGGCGTCAGCTGGGCCATCGAGGCGATGTGCTTCTTGGGCACCAGCATGAAATGCACCGGCGCCCAGGGCGCGATGTCGTGGAAGCCGAACAGGTCTTCGTCTTCGTAGACCTTGCGCGAGGGAATCTTGCCCTCGATGATTTTGCAGAAGATGCAGTTGGGATCGTGTGACATGGAGGTTGTTCGTTAGACAGCCATGGGCTTGCGTTCGCTCCAGTTCAGCCAGCCCTTGACCAGCCGGTAGATCATCCACACGGCAGTGACGAAGAGAATGGGGAAGCCGATCAGGATCCAGATGGTGATGAACCCCAGGATGGACCAGACCAGGCCCCACCAGAAGGTACGGATCTGCCAGGTGAAGTGGCTTTGATAGAGCGTGCCCTCCGTATCCTCGCGCTTGAGGTAGTTGAGCACGATGCCCACGATCCCCGTGAGGCCGCCCGTGAACCACGAAAGCGCATAGAGGATGTACACCGCCAGCGTGATCTGGCGCAGGCTTTCCAGCTGCTCGGGCGTCTTGCCGGAGATGTCGTCGATCGCGGTGATTTCGTTCATTCGGAGGCCTGGCCTTTCTGCTGCTCTTCGATGCCGCGTTGCTGCACCTTGCGCAGCGCTTTTTCCTCGATGCCGCTGGTGCCCTCCCGGCGCTCGAGTTCCGCGGTGACGTCTGACGGGGAAAAACCGTAGTGCGCCAGCGCCACCATGGTGTGGAACCACAGGTCGGCCACTTCGTTCACTATTTTCGAACGGTCGCCGCCGTGGTCGGCGTCCTTGGCGGCCATCACGACCTCGGTGGCTTCCTCGCCGATTTTCTTGAGGAAGGCGTCGGGGCCCTTGTGCAGCAAGCGCGCGACGTAGCTTTTCTCGGGATCGCCGCCGCGCGCGGGCAGGCGGCTTTCGATGACCGCGGCCAGGCGTGCGAGGGCGTCGGAGGTGCTGTTGCTGTTCACTGTGGCCGTCATTTGTAGATCGACTCCGGGTCTTTCAAGACGGGTTCGACCACCGTCCACTGGCCCTTTTCGTACTTGCTGAAGAAGCAGCTGTGGCGCCCGGTATGGCAGGCGATGCCGGGCTCGTGGCCGAGTTGGGTGACCTTGAGCAGCACCACGTCGTTGTCGCAGTCGAGGCGGATCTCGTGCACGGTCTGCACGTGGCCCGACTCCTCGCCCTTGAACCAGAGCTTGTTGCGCGAGCGGCTGAAATACACCGCGCGGCCCAGCTCGGCGGTCTTTTCGAGCGCCTCGCGGTTCATCCAGGCGAACATCAGCACGTCGTTGCTGCCCTGTTCCTGCGCGATGACCGGCACCAGGCCGTTCGCGTCCCACTTCACTTCATCGAGCCAATTCATGGAAGTATTGTCGGGGATAGGAAAAGACCCTTTGGACACGCTTCAAGCGTCGATCCGCACGGGAATGCCGCGCGCAGCCATGCGGGCCTTGGCCTCGCCCACCGTGTGCTCGCCGTAGTGAAAGATGCTGGCCGCCAGCACGGCGTCGGCGCCGCCGGTCTGGATGCCGTCGGCCAGGTCGTCGAGGCTGCCCACGCCGCCCGAGGCGATCACCGGCACGCTGACGGCGTTGCTCACCGCGCGAGTCAATTCCAGGTCGAAGCCGCTCTTGGTGCCGTCCCGGTCCATGCTGGTCAGCAGGATCTCGCCGGCGCCGCGGCGCGCCATCTCGGTCGCCCATTCGACGGCGTCGAGGCCGGTGTTCTTGCGCCCGCCGTGGCTGTATACGTCCCAGCCCGCGCCGCGGGTGGCGGCTTCTTCGGGACTGCGGCGCTTGGCGTCGATGGCGACCACGATGCATTGCGAGCCGTACTTCTGCGCGGCGTCGCTGATCACCTGCGGATCGGCGATGGCGGCCGAATTGAAGCTGGTCTTGTCGGCTCCGGCGTTGAGCAGCCGGCGCACATCGGCCACCGTGCGCACGCCGCCGCCCACGGTCAGCGGAATGAAGATCTGCGAAGCCACAGCCTCGATGATCGGCAGGATCAGGTCGCGGCCATCGCTGGTGGCGGTGATGTCGAGAAAGGTCAGTTCGTCGGCGCCCTGGGCGTTGTAGCGCGCGGCGATCTCGACCGGATCGCCGGCATCGCGCAGTTCGAGGAAGTTGACGCCCTTGACGACGCGGCCGCCGGTGACGTCGAGGCAGGGAATGATGCGTTTGGCAAGCATGGGATGTTGAACAACCGGTAGGGAATCAGAGAACGCGGAGCTGTTGCCAGCCTTGCCATTGGGCGCCAGGCATCAGCAGCACGGGCTCGTCGATGCGGGCGGCCTCCACGCAAAGCATGTGGCGAAAGCCATCGGCAGGCATGTCGGCGAGTTTCGCACCGAGCACCGCTCCGGGGTTCCAGACCACGGTTTCGCTGCAGCTCGCGCTTTGGGAGATTTCGAGCTTGCCGCCCGGCTGGACCAGCCGCAGCGGCTGGGCGGGCGCGGCATAGACGCTGTCGAACTCTGCATCGAAATGCAACGCCGCCGCGGTTTCCACCCAGCGGTCATCGCGCAGCGAATCCCAGCGGTTGGCGCCCTGCAGGCCCTCCAGCCGCACGTTGGCGATGTCGTCGACGCGCAGGTAGGTGTGCAGCGCGGCGGCAAAGGTCCAGGGGGCGCGGTCGATGTTGACCAGCGTGAGCGTCGTGCGCAGCTGGCCGCCGGACAAAGCGGCTTCAAGCCGCGCCTCAAAAGCGTGCGGCCAGAGCTTTCGGGTGGCTTCGGAGTCGCGAAGCGTCAGCCTCAGCGTTTCGGGCGCATCCGAAACCTCGTGCACCCAAGGCAAATTGCGCATGAATCCATGCTTGGGCAACATGCCGCGCTGGTTGAATTGGGGGCAGCAAATGGGCACGCCGCCGCGGATGGCCGTATGCCCGTCGAACACCGCCGAAGGGCTCAGGTAGAGCCTTTCCACCCCGTCAGCCGCGGTCCACGAGAGCACTTGCGCCCCATGCAAGGCCACCGTGAGGGTGCTCCCATCGATGCCGTTGGCACGCAGAGCGGGCTGGCCGCGAAACTCGATCGGGGTGATTTCCATGGCGAGAATTGTAGGCAGCACCCGCACCGTGGCACGGAATTGGCATCAAGGGCCATTGCGTGCCCGGGGCCTTCTTGGATACCCTGTGATCGCTTGCATCGAGGGACAACGTGCAAGTCGGTCCCGTGCACTCGGAAAAACTACTCTCACACGACAAGGGGATACGCATGAAGAAGCTGCCGATGGCCGCCTGGATCCTGATCGCGATGGTGCTCGGCATCATCCTGGGCTACATGATCTTCTCCAGCTTTCCGGACAAGAAAGCCGCGAAAGAAATCGCAGACTACGTCTCCATCATCTCGGATGTGTTCCTGCGCCTGATCAAGATGCTGATCGGCCCGCTGGTGTTCTCCACGCTGGTGGTGGGCATCGCGCACATGGGCGACGCCAAGTCGGTCGGCCGCGTGTTCGGCAAGGCCATCGGCTGGTTCCTCACCGCCTCGCTGATCTCGCTGGTCATCGGCCTGGTCATGGCCAACCTGCTCAAGCCCGGCGAAAACCTCGGCCTGCCGCTGCCCGACATCGGCGCCTCGGCCAACCTGGCCACCTCGAAATTCACGTTGAAAGACTTCGTGAGCCACACGGTGCCGAAGTCCTTCGTCGAGGCCATGGCCAACAACGAGATCCTGCAGATCGTGGTGTTCTCGATGTTCTTCGGCGTGGCGCTCGCCTCGCTGGGCGACAAGGCCAAGACGCTGGTCGCCGCCATCGAGGAGCTGTCGCACGCCATGCTCAAGATCACCGGCTACGTCATGAAGCTCGCGCCGCTCGCGGTGCTGGCCGCCATGGCCGCCACGGTGGCCGTCAACGGCCTGGGCATCCTGCTGAAGTTCGCGGTGTTCATGGGCGACTTCTACCTGGGCCTGTTCGTGCTGTGGAGCGTGCTGGTGCTGGCGGGCTTCCTGTTCCTCGGCCCGCGCGTGTTCAAGCTGCTGGTGCTCATCAAGGAAGCCTTCCTGCTGTCGTTTGCCACTGCCAGTTCGGAAGCGGCCTACCCGAAGATCCTGCAGGCGCTCGACCGTTTCGGCGTGAAGCGCAAGATCTCCAGCTTCGTGATGCCGATGGGCTACTCGTTCAACCTCGACGGCTCGATGATGTACTGCACCTTCGCCGTGCTCTTCATCGCGCAGGCCTACAACATCCACATGCCGATCAGTACGCAGATCACCATGCTGCTGATCCTGATGCTCACCTCCAAGGGCATGGCCGGCGTGCCGCGCGCCTCGCTGGTGGTGATCGCAGCCACGCTGAACCACTTCGACATTCCCGAGGCCGGCCTGCTGCTGATCCTGGGCGTGGACACCTTCCTCGACATGGGCCGCTCCGCCACCAACGCAGTGGGCAACTCCATCGCCACCGCGGTGGTTGCCAAGTGGGAGGGCGAGCTGATGTCCGAGAGCGATGCCGAGGTCAACGCCAAGGCGCTCGACGAGGAAGCCAGCGCCACCCTCGCCCACCCCGCCCACGCGTGAGGCGCGCCATGAAGCCCAAGGCCACGCTGTCGGTTTTCCTCGCCGGACTGCTGGCGGCCGCCGTGTTCGTGCTGGCGGCACCGGCACAGGCGCAGGAACAGGCAGCGCCCACCGCGCTGACCGGCACCCTCGCCAAGGCCCGCGAAACCGGCGCCATCACCATCGGCTACCGCGAGTCGTCGGTGCCGTTCTCGTACCTCAATGCGCGCAAGGAGCCGATCGGCTATTCGATCGAGCTTTGCCGCGCGCTGGTAACGGCCATCGAGGACGCGGTGAACAGGAGCCTCACGATCAAGTGGGTGCCCGTCACGTCGGACTCTCGCATCGACGCGGTCGCGAGCGGCAAGGTCGACCTGGAATGCGGCTCGACCACCAACAACCTCGAACGCCAGAAGCGCGTGAGTTTCTCGCCCACGATGTTCGTCTCGGGCACCAAGGTGCTGGTGAAGAAGGGCTCGCCGATCAAGTCGTTCCGCGACCTCGCGGGCAGGAAGGTGGCAGTGACGGCCGGCACCACCAACGAGAAGACGCTGCGCGACCTGTCGGAGAAGTTCAAGCTGAACATCAACCTGCAGGTGACGCGCGACCATGCGGAGTCGTTCGGGCTGGTGAAGAGCGGCCAGGCCGATGCCTTCGCGACCGACGATGTCCTGCTCTACGGCCTGATCGCGCAGGACGCCGCCAAGGCCGACTACGAGGTGGTCGGCGACTTCCTCTCCTACGACCCCTACGGGATCATGTACCGCAAGGGCGACCCGCAGCTCAACAAGGTGGTCGTCGACACCTTCCAGGTGCTGGCAGAGGACGGCGAGATCGAGCGGCAGTACAAGCGCTGGTTCCTGCGCAAGCTGCCGTCGGGGGAAAGCATCAACCTGCCGATGAGCGCGCAGCTGGAAACGATCATCCAGACGATGTCGGTGAAGGCCGAATAAGCCCTCATTCAACTGCTACCGCGCTGGCCACTCCCAGCGCGGTATTTCGCTCATGTCAAGGTTGGCGATGCGCGTCTCGCCGAACTGCTTTTCGAGCACTACCGGCTGCAGGCCTTCGCTGTCGTCCAGCGCGGCAATCAGCCGGGCGGCGTGCGACACCACGATCACCTGCGACTGCCACGCGGCCTGCGCAATCAACCGCCCCAGGGCCGGCAGCAGATCGGGGTGCAGGCTGGTCTCCGGCTCGTTGAGCACCAGCAGCGCGGGCGGGCGGGGCGTGAGCAGCGCCGCGATCCACAACAGGTAGCGCAGGGTGCCGTCGGACAGTTCAGCGGCTGTAAGGGGCCTCAGCAGGCCGTGCTGGCGCATCAGCGTCTCGAAGCGGTCGCCTGTCACCTGAACCTCGATGCTTGCGCCGGGGAAGGCATCGTCCACCGCGCGGTCGAGTGCTTCGCCGTCCCCGATCTCTCGGACGGTCTGCAATGCCGCGGCCAGGTCGGCGCCGTCGTTGGCCAGCACCGGCGTGTAGGTGCCCAGTTGCGGCTGGCGCGCGGGCGCATCGGCGTCCGAGCGGAAGTGGTCGTAAAAGCGCCAGGAGCGCATCTGCTCGCGCAGCGTGAGCATCTCGGGTGCATCGCGCGGGTCGGCGTGCTCCGTCATCATGCTGGCGAAGGCAGGAATGGGACGGCCGACAGCCTGCCAGCTCTTGCCCTCACGCAGGCGCAGCGCGGCGCCCTTGCGGTCGACTAGGTGCGTCGAGGGGCGCAGCAGCGGGCCGCTCCAGATGGCCTCGTGCTTGATCTGCGGGTCGCTCGAAAAGGCCGTCGATGAACTCGGTGGCGGCAGGCCGATGTCGATGGCGTAGCCGAAATCTTCAGCCTCGACGCCAGCGAACCCCAGCTTCAGCGCGACCGGCTCGCTGCGCGATGTGCCCTGCACCGGCACCTCGCCCCGCAACATGGCCGCCGAGAAACGCTCGGGCCCGGCCCACAAGGTCGATGAAAGCCCGCCCTCGCGCACCAGCGAGCGGATCACGCCGCCATTGGCGATGTCCGCCAGCAGCCGCATCGCCCGGTACACGCTCGATTTGCCGCTGCCGTTGGCCCCGGTCACGACCGTGAGCCGGCCCAGCGGCACGGTCAGCTGCCGCAGCGAGCGGTAATTGGCGATGGCGAGCGCGGAGAGCACGCGCTGCGCGGTAAAGGCGTCAGGCGCCGGCCAGTTCGTCCGCGCGAGCCTGCGCGGCGGCGAAGTCGAGGTCGCCCGAATAGATGGCGCGGCCGCAGATCACGCCCTCGACGCCGTCGGATTCGACTGCGCAGAGCTTGTCGATGTCGGCCATGTTCGACAGGCCGCCCGAGGCGATCACCGGAATGGTCAGCGCCTGCGCGAGCTTGACGGTGGCCTCGATGTTGATGCCCGAGAGCATGCCGTCGCGGCCGATGTCGGTGTAGATGATCGATTCGACGCCGTAGTCCTCGAACTTCTTGCCCAGGTCGGCCACCTCGTGGCCCGTGAGCTTGCTCCAGCCGTCGGTGGCGACCTTGCCGTCCTTGGCGTCCAGGCCCACGATGATGTGGCCGCCGAAGGCGCTGCAGGCGTCCTTCAGGAAGCCGGGGTTCTTGACCGCGGCAGTGCCGATGATCACGTAGCGCAGGCCGTCGTCGATGTAGCGCTCGATGGTGTCGAGGTCGCGGATGCCGCCGCCGAGCTGCACCGGAATGTCGTCGCCCACCTCTTTCAGGATCGCCTTGATGGCCGCGTGGTTCTGCGGCTTGCCGGCGAAAGCGCCATTCAGATCGACCAGGTGCAGCCGGCGCGCGCCGGCCTCGACCCACTTGCGGGCCATGGCAGCGGGGTCCTCGCTGAAGATGGTGGATTGGTCCATGTCGCCCTGCTTGAGGCGAACGCAGTGGCCGTCTTTGAGATCAATGGCGGGAATGAGGAGCATGGAAGTGACGCGAGTATGCGGAAGCCGGGCTGTGAGAGGTTCGGCCCGGTCGGAAAAATAGGTTCAGGGATTCCAGTGGAGGAAGTTGCGATACAGCTGCAGCCCGTGGTCCGCACTCTTCTCCGGGTGGAACTGGGTTGCAAAAATGTTATCGCGTGCGATGGCTGCGGTAAAGCTTGCGCCGTATTCCGCCTCGCCCACACTGTGTTTGGGGTCGGTCGGGCGGGCGTAGAAGCTGTGCACGAAGTAGAAGTAGCTCTGGTCTGGCACCCCCGCCCACACGGCATGCGGCTGGGCCTGGCGCACCTGGTTCCAGCCCATCTGCGGCACCTTGAAGCGGCTACCGTCGGGTTGCAGGCGACCAACGAGGTCGAACTTGACGACCTCGCCTGGAATGAGGCCCAGGCCATCGGTCGGGCCCTCGTCGCTGCGCGACAGCATCATCTGCATGCCCACGCACACGCCGAACAGCGGCTTGCTCGCCGCGGCCTCGAGCACCGACTCCTGCAGGCCGGAGTCGCGCAGCTCGCGCATGCAGTCGGGCATGGCGCCCTGCCCCGGCAGCACCACGCGGGTCGCCTTGCGGACCACGTCGGGGTCGGAGGTGACGAACACCTCCACGCCGACCTGGTCGGCCGCATGGCGCACGGCCTGCGACACAGAGTGCAGGTTGCCCATGCCGTAGTCGACCACGGCAACGGTATTTGCTACAGATTTCATAGCTGATGGGCGAACGCGTTCAGAGCGAGCCCTTCGTCGAGGGAATGACGCCGACGGAACGCGGGTCGAGTTCGAGCGCGCCGCGCATGGCGCGCGCGAAGGCCTTGAACACCGTCTCGCACTGGTGGTGCGCATTGACGCCCTTGAGGTTGTCGATGTGCAGCGTGACGAAGGCGTGGTTCACAAAGCCCTGGAAGAACTCGTAGGTGAGCTGGCTGTCGAAGGTGCCGATCATGCCGCTGGTGAACGGCACGTGCATCACGAGGCCGGGACGGCCCGAGAAGTCGATGACCACGCGGCTCAGAGCCTCGTCGAGCGGCACGTAGGCGTGGCCGTAGCGGCGGATGCCCTTCTTGTCGCCGATGGCCTTGGCCACGGCCTGGCCCAGCGTGATGCCGACGTCTTCCACCGTGTGATGACCGTCGATGTGCAGGTCGCCCTGGCAGTCGATGTCGAGGTCGATCAGCCCATGGCGGGCGATCTGGTCGAGCATGTGGTCGAAGAAGCCGATACCGGTAGCAAGTTTGGCCTTGCCGGTGCCGTCGAGGTTGACGCTGACGGTGATCTTCGTCTCGGCGGTGTTGCGGGTGACCGTCGCTGTGCGATCGGCGCTGCCCGGGTTGGTGGGGGTGGTCATAGTGAGGCTTCGAGTGCCGCGAGCATCCGCGCATTCTCGTCGGCCGTTCCGACGGTGAGGCGCAGGCAGTTTGCGAGCAGTTCGTGCATTTTAGAAACGTTCTTGATCAGAACCCAGTGTGCCTTCATGCCCTCGAAGGTCTTGGCGGCATCGGGCACGCGCAGAAGAATCATGTTGGCGTCGCTGGGCCAGGTCTTCACGCCGGGCAGGCGGCCGAGGCCCATCATCAGGCGTTCGCGCTCCTCGCGGATCTGCCGGGCCTGCGCCTCGAACACCTCGGCGTGCTCCAGCGCGAACAGCGCGCACTCGCAGTTGAGCACGCTGATGTTGTAGGGCGGGCGCACCTTGTCGATCTCGGCGACCAGCGCGGCCGGCCCCATGAGGTAGCCCAGGCGGATGCCGGCCAGGCCGAACTTGCTGAGCGTGCGCATCAGCAGCACGTGGCCGTGCTTCGCGAGCCGGTCGATGTAGCTGCGGGCGGCAAAGGGCTGGTAGGCCTCGTCGATCACCACCAGGCCGCCCTGCGCGCCCTGGGCTTCGACGATCTTCTCGACGACGGCGTCGTCCCAGAGGTTGGCGGTCGGGTTGTTCGGGTACGCGAGGTAGACGATGGCGGGCTTCTCGCTCGCAATGGCGGCCAGCATGGCGGCTTCGTCGAGTTCGAAGTCGGCCGTGAGCGGCACGCCGACGAACTTCAGGCCCTGCAGCTTCGCGCTCATGGCGTACATGACGAAGCCGGGCACGGGCGCCAGCACGGTGGCGCCGGGCAGGTCGCAGGCAATGGCCAGCAGCGAGATCAGCTCGTCCGAGCCGTTGCCCAGCATCAGCCTGAAGCCCTCGGGCATCTGCGCGTGCGCGGCCAGCGCGCGCTGAAGGTCGGCGCCGCGCTTGCCCGGGTAGCGGTTGAGCGCCAGCGCGCCGAGGCGTGCGCCGAGTTCGGCCTGCAGCGCGGGCGGCAGGCCGAAGGGGTTTTCCATGGCGTCGAGCTTGACGAAGCCGCGCGCGTCCTGCACCGCGTAGGCATGCATGGACCGCACGTCGTTGCGGATGCGGTCGAGCGGCGGGCGGATGGATTCAGGAGCAGCGGTCATCGGGTGCAGCGGTAGCTGTTTCGGAGGGCGCCGGCCATGACCAGTTGCACTGGCATGTCGGCTTCGTAACTGTCGGCGTTGCGGGTCAGCTCGGTCTGGTAGAGCGAGCGCGCCATGGAGGGTTCGAGACGGCGGCCCTCGACGCAGAACACAGGCTTCTGCCCGTTGCGCTGCGACGATTCGACGCCTTCGCGCAGGCCTTCGAGCACGCCGACCAGGTAGTAGCTGGCGTAGGCCTTGCCGTCTTTCTCGCTGGCTTCGAGCGTGCGCAGTTCGCGGATGCTCATGGCCTGCGCGCCGGTGGCGGCCGCCAGCGCGAGCAGCAGGAAGGCGGCGGCACGCTTCATCGGCATCACTTGCGGTAGCGCGGCGGCGGCGCGTAGGCGCCGTCGGCCGGGAAGGCGCTGGGCTGCGACGGGGTCGTGTCGCGGCGCTGGCGGCGCGGTGCGTCGCGCTCTTCGAGTTCGAACAGCGCGGCGCCGATCACGCCGATGTTGCGCACGTCGCCCGCTTCGGTGTTCGCTGCGTAAGCACGGCCGGGCGCTGAAAAGCGGAAGGCCGCGACCTCGTTCTCGCTCTTGCGAAAGCCTTCGATGGTCAGCGCCTGCAGCGGACGCAGCACGTAGCCGCCGTTGCGCAGGCTGCCGGGCTTGCCGTTGAGCACGTCGAGGCCGTCGACCGTGGCGATCACCTCGTAGCTGCGCTCGCTGAGGTTGCGAAAGCGCAGCGTGTAGCGCGAGCCCTGCACGCCGGCGAGGCGGAACATGTCTTCGCCGCCACTGCCCCGGCGGGCGCGCTGCAGCGGCAACGGGCGGCTGTCTTCGCCGAGCACCGACCATTCGACGTCGCCATCGGCCAGCATCAGGCTCAGGCGGCTCTCAGGATTGCTGCCCACGGAGCGGCGCACGGCAGAGGCCTCGTTGTAGCCCAGCGAGGCCACGTCGTCCGGCTGGTCGGACAGGCGCTTGGTGATGACCGTGCGGGTCTTCGATTCGAGGCCCTCGCCCCACTGCGTGCCGAGTTGCGGGGCAGGCGCTGCCGGCGCGGCGCTGGGCGTAGCGCTGACGGCAGCCGACGTGCGCGGCGCCTGCGGCATCTGGCTGCAGGCGGCCAGCAGTGCGGCGCCCGCAACGAGGCTCGTGGCGAATCGAAAAAGACGTGAATGACGGAGACGATCGATCATCTTGCTTGCTCCTCCCGGTGACCGGTTGTTTGAGCTCAGATCTTACGCAGCCGCATGCGGGCGGCTTCGGCGTGCGCCTGCAGGCCCTCGCCTTCGGCCAGCGTGACGGCGATCGGGCCCAGCACCTGGGCGCCAGCCTCGCTGACCTCGATCAGGCTGGAGCGCTTCTGGAAGTCGTACACGCCCAGCGGGCTGGAGAAGCGCGCCGTGCCGCTGGTGGGCAGCACGTGGTTCGGGCCGGCGCAGTAGTCGCCCAGGCTTTCGCTGGTGAAGGCGCCCAGGAAGATCGCGCCGGCGTGGCGCAGCAGCGGCTCCCAGCGGTTCGGTTCGCTGCTGCTGACTTCCAGATGCTCGGGGGCGATGCGGTTGCTGATCTCGCAAGCCTCTTCCATGCTCTTCGTGTGGATCAGCGCGCCGCGGCCGTTGAGCGAGGCGGCGATGATTTCTGCGCGCGGCATGGCCGGCAGCAGGCGATCGATCTCGGCCTGCACGCGGTCGATGTAGGCGGCGTCGGGACACAGCAGGATGCTCTGGGCCAGCTCGTCGTGCTCGGCCTGGCTGAACAGGTCCATGGCCACCCACTCGGGCGGCGTGGTGCCGTCGGCCAGCACCAAAATTTCGCTCGGGCCGGCGATCATGTCGATGCCCACAGTGCCGAACACGCGGCGCTTGGCGGCCGCCACGTAGGCATTGCCAGGGCCGGTGATCTTGTCGACGGCAGGAATGGTGGCAGTGCCGTAGGCCAGCGCGGCCACGGCCTGCGCGCCGCCGATGGTGAAGCCGCGCGTCACGCCGGCCACGTAGGCGGCGGCGAGCACGAGCTGGTTCTTCTCGCCCTTCGGCGTCGGCACGACCATGATGATTTCGCCGACACCCGCGACGTGCGCCGGAATGGCGTTCATCAGCACGCTCGACGGATAGGCGGCCTTGCCGCCCGGCACATAGATGCCGACGCGATCGAGCGGCGTGACCTTCTGGCCGAGCAGCGTGCCGTCTGCATCGCGGTAGCTCCAGCTTTCGCCGCTGGCCTTCTTCTGTGCTTCGTGATAGCTGCGCACGCGGCGCGCGGCGGCTTCGAGCGCGTCGCGCTGGGCGGCCGGCAGAGACTCGAAGGCGGCCTTCAGTTCGGCCTGCGTCAGCTCAAGCTCGGGCAGCGTCTTCGCATCGAGCTTGTCGAAGCGATTCGTGTATTCGAGCACCGCGTCGTCACCGCGCTTCTGCACGTCGGCGAGGATGTCGGCCACAACCTTCTCGATGGCCGCGTCGTCGTCCGCGGACCAATGCAGCCGCGCCTTGAATTCAGCGTCGAAGCTGGCTGAAGTCGTGGACAGACGGGCGGGGGCTGCTTTCAGAGTCATGTGCTTGAGGTTCAGGCGGTGGGAATGGCTGACGCAAACGCGTCGACGATGCGGCGGATCGGCTCGCGCTTGAGCTTGAGCGCGGCCTGGTTCACCACGAGGCGCGCGCTGATGTCCATGATGCGCTCCACCTCGACGAGGTGGTTGGCCTTGAGCGTGTTGCCGGTCGAGACCAGGTCGACGATGGCGTCGGCCAGGCCCGTGAGCGGTGCCAGCTCCATGCTGCCGTAGAGCTTGATCAGGTCGACGTGCACGCCCTTGCTGGCGAAGAAGTCGCGCGCGAGGCCCACGTACTTGGTGGCCACGCGCAGGCGCGAGCCCTGCTTCACGGCCGAGGCGTAGTCGTAGTCGGCGCGCACGGCCACGCTGAGGCGGCAGGCGGCGATGCGCAGATCGAGCGGCTGGTACAGGCCCTGGTTGCCGTGCTCGAGCAGCACGTCGAGGCCGGTCACGCCGAGGTCGGCGCCGCCGTACTGCACGTAGGTGGGCACGTCGGAGGCGCGCACCAGCACCACGCGCACGTCGGGGCGGGTGGTTTCGAGAATCAGCTTGCGCGACTTCTCGGGGTCTTCGGTGACCTCGATGCCGGCGGCGGCCAGCAAGGGCATCGTCTCTTCGAAGATGCGGCCTTTGGAGAGGGCTAGCGTGATCATGCGGCGGCAGCTCCGGTCAGTCGTTCGATGTCGGCGCCCAGGCCGCGCAGCTTGGACTCCATGCGGTCGTAGCCCCGGTCGAGGTGGTAGATGCGATCGACCAGCGTCTCGCCCTCGGCCACGAGGCCGGCGATGACCAGGCTGGCCGAGGCGCGCAGGTCGGTGGCCATCACGGTAGCGCCAGAGAGCTGCTGCACGCCCTCGACCATCGCCACCTTGCCCTCGACGTGGATGCGTGCGCCCAGGCGCACCATCTCGTTCACGTGCATGAAGCGGTTCTCGAAGATGGTCTCGGTGACCATCGAGGCGCCACGCGCGATCACGTTCAGGGCCATGAACTGGGCCTGCATATCGGTCGGGAAACCCGGGTACTCGGTGGTGCTGAAGCTCTGCGCCTTCAGGTGTTCGTAGGCGGGGCCCTTGGAGCTGATGCGCACGCCGTCTTTTTCGGAGGCGACGGTGCAGCCCGCGTCGCGCAGCTTGTCGATCACGGCGTCGAGGTGGTCGCCGCGCGCATGGCGCAGGAAGGCCTCGCCGCCCGTGGCAGCTACGGCGCACAGGAAAGTGCCGGCCTCGATGCGGTCGGCCACCACGGCGTGCTCGCAGCCGTGCAGCTTCTCGACGCCCTGGATGCGGATGTGGCTGGTGCCGTGGCCTTCGATCTTCGCGCCCATGCGGATCAGCATTTCGGCGAGATCGACGATCTCGGGCTCCTGCGCGGCGTTTTCGAGCAGCGTTTCGCCCTCGGCCAGCGCGGCTGCCATGAGGAAATTCTCGGTGCCGGTGACGGTGACCATGTCGGTCAGGATGCGCGCGCCCTTCAGGCGGGTGCGGCCTTCGGGCAGGCGCGCGACCATGTAGCCGTGCTCGACCACGATCTCTGCGCCCATGGCTTGCAGGCCCTTGATGTGCTGGTCGACCGGCCGCGAGCCGATGGCGCAGCCGCCCGGCAGCGACACCCTGGCATGGCCGAAGCGCGCCAGCAGCGGGCCCAGGGCCAGCACGGAGGCGCGCATGGTCTTGACCAGCTCGTAGGGCGCCTCGGGGTTGCCGAGGTCGCCGGCATTCAGGCGGACCGTGCCGTTGTCGTTGCGCTCGGCCGTCACGCCCATGTTGCGCACCAGCTTGAGCATGGTCGACACGTCCTGCAGGCGCGGCACGTTGTGCAGCGTCACGGGCTGGTCGGTCAGCAGCGCCGCGCACAGCTCGGGCAGCGCGGCGTTCTTGGCGCCGGAAATGAGTACTTCGCCGCGGAGCTCTCGCCCGCCGCGAATCAGAAGTTTGTCCATCGAAGTTCCAGCGAAGTCAGGAGGCCACGAGGGGCCGGGAGTTATTTTTCCACTGCCGCCCATTCGGCCGGCGTGTAGGTCTTCATCGAAAGCGCGTGCACCTCGTCGGTGTGCATTTTCGCACCGAGGGTGGCGTAGACCCGCTGATGGCGCTGGATCGAGCGCTTGCCCTCGAATTCGGCCGAGACGATGGTGGCGTACCAATGTCGGCCATCGCCCTCGAGCGTGATGTGCTCGCACGGGAGATGGGACTGGATCAGGGCCTGGAGTTGTTCGGCGGTCATGGGGTGTGGGAAGAGGCTTTGTTCAGCCCCGGATTTTGTAGCCGATGCGAAGCAGGTGGACGGCAATCGCGCTCACCGCCAGCCAGGCGGTGCCGACGATGCCCAGGCTCAGCCAGGGCGAGGCGTCGCTTACGCCGAAGAAGCCGTAGCGGAAGCCGTCGATCATGTAGAAGAACGGGTTCAGGTGGCTCACGCTTTGCCAGAACGGCGGCAGCGAGCCGATCGAATAGAACACGCCCGACAGGAAGGTCATGGGCATGATCAGGAAGTTCTGGAACACCGCCATCTGGTCGAACTTCTCGGCCCAGAGACCGGCGATGAGGCCAAGCGTTCCCAGCATGGCCGAGCCCAGCAGCGCGAACACGATGATCCAGACCGGCGCAACGAAACTCGGCTGCGCGAACAGCACCGTGACGACGAACACGCCCAGCCCCACGGCCAGCCCGCGGATGACGGACGAGCCCACGTAGGCGAAGAACCAACCCCAGTGCGACAGCGGCGTGAGCAGCACGAAGACCAGGTTGCCCATGATCTTGCTCTGGATGATCGACGACGAGCTGTTGGCAAAGGCGTTCTGCAGCACGCTCATCATCACGAGGCCAGGCACCAGGAAGGCCGTGTAGCCGACCGTGCCGTAGACCTTCACGTGGTCTTCGAGCACGTGGCCGAACACCATCAGGTACAGCAGCGCGGTGAGCACCGGCGCCCCCACGGTCTGGAAGCCGACCTTCCAGAAGCGCAGCGTCTCCTTGTAGAGCAGCGCGCGCCAACCGGTCACGGCCATCATCGCGCCACCTCCAGCGGGGTTTGCTCACCGGCCATCAGGTCGATGAACACGTCTTCCAGGTCGGCCTTGCGCATTTCCACGTCTTCCACCGCGACGCCGGCTTCGCGGATCGCGGCCAGCAGTTGTTCGACTTCATGGGCGTTCTGCGCCGGCAGTTGCACGATGCGCCCGGTGATGCGCGCATGCTGGGCAATGGCCCAGGGCAGCATGGCGTCGGTCTTGAAGCGCAGCACGTTGCTCGCGGCCGATTTCAGCAGTTCGCTGGTGCGGTCGAGTGCGATCACGCGGCCCTGCTTGAGCATCGCGATGCGGCTGCACAGCGCCTCGGCCTCTTCGAGGTAGTGGGTGGTGAGCAGCACGGTGCTGCCCTGCTTGTTGAGCCGGGCGACGAACTGCCAGAGCGTCTGGCGCAGTTCGACGTCGACACCGGCAGTGGGCTCGTCGAGCACGATCACCGGCGGCTTGTGCACCAGCGCCTGCGCCACCAGCACCCGACGCTTCATGCCGCCCGAAAGCTGGCGCATGTTGGCCGTGGCCTTGTCTGCGAGGCCCAGGCTTTGCAGCAGCTCGTCGATCCAGGCCTCGTTGTTCTTGATGCCGAAGTAGCCCGACTGGATGCGCAGCGATTCGCGCACGTTGAAGAAGGGGTCGAACACCAGCTCCTGCGGCACGATGCCGAGCTGGCGGCGCGCCTGTGCAAAGTCGCGCTGCACGTCGAAGCCATGGACGCTGATGGCGCCGGCCGTGGGCCGCGACAGGCCCGCGAGCATGCTGATCAGGGTGGTCTTGCCCGCGCCGTTCGGGCCGAGCAGGCCGAAGAACTCGCCCGGTTCGATCTGGAAGCTGACCTCGTCGACGGCCTTGAGCCCTGGCTTGCCCTGGGCTTTTTGCTGTCTGGAGGGGGGGTAGGTCTTTGAGACCGATTGAAATGAAATCGCGGGCATGGGAGCCCGCGATTTTAAGGGGCCGTTACTTTTTCAGGGCGCGGCGGGCAAAAGGCCCGCAATGCCATACAGCGCCGCGAGTTCGCGCAAACGAGGCGACAGGCCCTTGACGGAGAAGCCGCGGCCCAGTGCGCTCGACTCGCGCCGGCATTCGAGCAGCACGGCCAGCGCCGAAGAATCGAACTGGGCCAGTGCGGTCGCGTCGACCACGGTGGACGACGAGTCGCCCTGGCCTTTCAGCCCCTGCTGCAGCATGCGCATGCAGGCGGGGGCCTCGTCGTGGGTGAGTCGGGTGGGCAGGACCAGCATCGCGTGCGCCCGGTCAGCCCTTGCCGTTGCCCTTGTTGCGCGCGGCCAGCGCGGCGATCAGGCCGTCGATGCCGCTCTTGTTGATTTCCTGCGCGAACTGGGTGCGGTAGGTGTCGACCAGCCACACGCCCAGCACATTCAGGTTGTAGACCTTCCAGCCGGCGCCCTGGCCGGGGGTCTTTTCGAGGCGGTAGTCGAGCTGCACCGGATCGCCGCGGCCTTGGACCTCGGTGCGCACCAGCACGTCCTTGTCGTCGGGCGAGCCGCGGAACGGGCGGATGGTGACGGTCTGGTCGGTCACCTGGTCGAGCGCGCCGGCATAAGTGCGCACCAGCAGCGCCTTGAACTCGTCCTGCAGTCGTTTTTGCTGTTCGGGTGTTGCAGTGCGCCAGGCCGGGCCGACTGCCGAGGCCGTCATGCGCTGGAAGTTGACGTTGGGCATGATCTTGCTGTCGACCAGCAGCATGATCTTGTTGACGTCGCCCGACTTGATGGACGAGTCGGCCTTGATCGTTTCGAGCACGTCGGTCGAGAGGCGCTTGACGAGCGCATCAGGCGCTTCATCGGCGGCACGGGCGGGCTGGACGAAGGCGACAGCCGCACCGAACAGCAGGGCGCCGGCCAGCACCAGGCGGCCGAGATCGCGACGTTGCAAGGTCTTGTTGTTCATGAAGAGTCCCTCATTCAAGTTTGAAAATCTGCAGGCACCCGAAAAAACCGGGTGCTGAGACAGGAACGGATTCGAGCCCCCTGGGGCCGACCGGGTTCCTGTCCGGGAGGTGAAGCCTTGCAACCGGATGCAAGCCGCGCCCCCTCCTCTTGCGGCTTACTTGTCGCTGCCACCACCGTCACTGCCACCGCCGTCGTCCGGCGGGTTGCCGTCGTAGACCTGGCTGCGGCGGCGCTGCAGGAACGCATCGCGCGTGAACGAATACTTGTCGAGCGCCGCATCGCCGAGCAGGCGGCTTGCGCGCAGGTATTGCGAGCGCGTGTCGACGATGCGCAGCACCGTCAGCGAATTGCGCCAGGGGATGTCTTCCACATGGCCCAGCGGGTCGCCGTACATGTCGAGCGGCTTGGCCGCGGTGTCGCGCAGTGTCGAGGAGCCCAGCAGCGGCAGCACGACGTACGGACCCGGGCCCACGCCCCAGTAGCCCAGCGTCTGGCCGAAGTCTTCCTCGTGGCGGGGAATGCCGGCCTCGGTCGCAACGTCCAGCAGGCCGCCGAGCCCGAAGAAGGTGTTGACGTTCAGGCGCATGAAGGTCTCGGCGCTGTTCTGCAGCTTGAGCTGGGCCACGTTGTTGGCCAGGCTCCAGACATCGCCGATGTTGCCGAAGAAGTTGTTCACGCCGGTGCGCACCATCGAAGGCAGCGCCTTCTGGTAGGCCGTGGCCACGGGAACGAGCACTGCGTCGTCAACGGTGTCGTTGAAGCGCGAGACCCCGCGGTTGAACGGCTCGAGAGGGTCGGCCGGATTGGCGTTGGGTCCGGTGGCGCAACCGGCCACCAGTGCAAAAAAAGCTGCGGCGCCCACCCAACGGGCGCGAATTGCTACGTTATTCATAGCAGAAGACAAAAAAGATCGTGTTTTCATTTCTTGTTGGCTGTTCCAGGCGTCGAATTGCCTTCGGCTGCCTTGCTGTACAGAAACTGGCTGATCAGGTTTTCAAGCACCACGGCCGATTGGGTCGAGGTGATGGTGTCGCCGGCCTGCAAGTTCTTGTCCTCGGCGCCCGCCTCGATCCCGATGTACTGCTCGCCGAGCAGGCCACTGGTCAGGATCTTGAGCGAACTGTCCTTGGGAAAACTGTAGCGGTTTTGCAAAGCCAGCGTGACGTCGGCCTGAAAGGACTTGTCGTTGAAGGAGATGGACTCCACGCGGCCGACCACAACCCCCGCGCTCTTCACAGCGGTTTGCGGCTTGAGCCCGCCGATGTTGTCGAAGCGCGCGGTCACCGAATAGGTCTTCTGGAAATTCAGGCTCAGCAGGTTGGCCGACTGCAGCGCGAGAAACAGCAGCGCCGCAGCGCCGATCAGGACGAACAGGCCGACCCAGATGTCGTTGTTGGAACGTTGCATGGTTTGACTCTCTGTCTAGAACGATGGAGGCCGAGCCTCTTTAGATACTGAACATCATGGCGGTGAGCAGGAAGTCCAGCCCCAGCACCGCCAGCGATGCCGACACCACGGTTCGCGTGGTCGCACGCGACACGCCTTCGGGCGTGGGCTGGGCCTCATAGCCCTGCAGCAGCGCAATGAAGGTCACGGTGAAACCGAAGACGATGCTCTTGATGACGCCGTTGCCGACGTCGCGCCACACGTCGACGCCGCCCTGCATCTGGCCCCAGAACGCGCCCGGGTCCACGCCCAGCATCAGCACGCCCACCACGTAGCCGCCCATGATGCCGACCGCGCTGAACACCGCCGCCAGCAGCGGCATGGTGATGACGCCGGCCCAGAAGCGCGGCGCGAGGATGCGCTGCACCGGGTCGACCGCCATCATCTCCATGGCGCTCAGCTGCTCGTCGGCCTTCATGAGACCGATCTCCGCGGTGAGCGACGTGCCTGCGCGCCCGGTGAACAGCAAGGCCGCCACCACGGGCCCGAGCTCGCGCACCAGGCTCAGCGTGACCAGCAGACCGAGCGCTTCGGAAGAACCGTAGCGCTGCAGCGCGTAGTACATCTGCAGCCCGAGCACGAAGCCCACGAACAGCCCCGACACGCCGATGATCGCGAGCGAGTAGTTGCCCAAAAAATGGATCTGGTCACGCACCAGCCCGAAGCGGCGCATGATCTGCGCGCCCGGGCCGACCAGGCGCATGAACAGCTTCGCGCCATAGCCCAGGTTGGCCAGATGGCGGCGCACGCCGAAGCCGACGTCGGCAGGCTTCCACCAGCTCATGAGCGCCCTCCTTCGACATTGCCGAAGTCGTCCTCGATGCTGACGCCCGGGTAATGGAAACGCACTGGCCCGTCGGGCAACGCATTGACGAACTGATGGACCAGCGGGTCGGCGCTGTGGCGCACTTCGTCGGGCGTGCCCTGTGCAGCGATGCCGCCGTTGGCCAGGATGATCACGTGGTCGGCGATGCGGAAGGTTTCTTCGAGATCGTGCGACACGATGATGCTGGTGAGCCCCAGCGTGTCGTTGAGCTGGCGGATCAGGCGCGCGGCGGTGCCGAGCGAGATCGGGTCGAGCCCCGCGAAAGGCTCGTCGTACATCACGAGGTCGGGGTCGAGCGCAATGGCACGCGCCAGCGCCACGCGCCGCGCCATGCCGCCCGACACCTCGCTGGGCATCAGGTCGCGGGCACCGCGCAGGCCGACGGCGTCGAGCTTCATGAGCACCACGTCGCGTACCAGCGCTTCGGAGAGTTGTGTGTGCTCGCGCAGCGGAAACGCCACGTTGTCGAACACGGTCATGTCGGTGAACAGCGCGCCGAACTGAAAGAGCATGCCCATGCGGCGCCGCGCCGCGTAGAGCGCGGTTGCATCGAACTTGCCGACATCGTGGCCGTCGAAGAGCACCTCGCCGCGCTGGGCCTTCTGCTGCCCGCCGATAAGGCGCAGCACGGTGGTCTTGCCACCGCCCGATGCCCCCATCAGGGCCGTTACCTTGCCTCGCGGCACGGAGAACGAAACGCCGTCGAGGATGGCGCGTGCACCATAGCCGAACTTGACGTCGCGGAACTCTACGAAGGGATGTGGCAGTGGTGCGGCTGGGTCCATCTCAATAAAAAAGCCGGGGCGCTTTTTCAAGCATCCCGGCATGCGGTTTGACGCGGATGATAACGGGGCCGTGACCGGCCCCGCGAAATTGAAACAAAATTCAGCGCGGCAGGTCGCTGAACCCCATCAGGAACTCATCCACCGAGCGCGCGGCCTGGCGGCCTTCACGAATGGCCCACACCACCAGCGACTGTCCGCGGCGGATGTCGCCGGCAGCAAAAACCTTCGGAATGTTGGTGACATAGCCGCCGATGAAGTCGACCGTGGCCTTGGCGTTGCCGCGGGCATCCTTCTCCACGCCGAAGGCGTCGAGCACGGTGGCAACGGGGCTGATGAAGCCCATCGCGAGCAGCACCAGGTCGGCCTTGAGGATCTGCTCGCTGCCGGCCACTTCCTGCATCTTGCCGTCCTTCCATTCGACGCGAACGGTCTTCAGGCCGGTGACCTTGCCCTTTTCGCCGATGAATTCCTTGGTGGAAATCGCGAACTCGCGCTCGCAGCCCTCTTCATGGCTGGAGCTGGTGCGCAGCTTGATCGGCCAGTACGGCCAGGTCAGCGGGCGGTTTTCTTCCTCGGGCGGCTGGGGCATCAGCTCGAACTGCGTGACGCTGACCGCGCCATGGCGGTTGCTGGTGCCCACGCAGTCGGAGCCGGTGTCGCCACCGCCGATGACGATCACGTGCTTGCCGTCGGCGCGCAACTGGCCCTTGACCTTGTCGCCCGCGTTGACGCGGTTTTGCTGTGGCAGGAACTCCATCGCGAAATGAATGCCGTCGAGGTCGCGGCCGGGCACCGGCAGGTCGCGCGATTGCTCTGCACCGCCCGTGAGCAGCACGGCATCGAATTCTTTCTGCAGTTGCTCGGGCGTGACGGTTTCCTTGGCCAGGTTCGTGACCTTGGAGCCCTTGCCCAGCGGGTCCTTCGCGGCGCCGACCATCACGCCGGTGCGGAAGGTCACGCCTTCAGCCTTCATCTGCTCGACGCGGCGGTCGATGTGCGACTTCTCCATCTTGAAGTCGGGGATGCCGTAGCGCAGCAGGCCGCCGATGCGGTCGTTCTTCTCGAACAGCGTCACGTCATGGCCGGCGCGCGCGAGTTGCTGCGCAGCCGCCATGCCGGCCGGGCCCGAACCCACCACCGCCACCTTCTTGCCGGTCTTGTGCTTGGCGACGCGCGGCGCCACCCAGCCTTCGTCCCAGGCGCGGTCGATGATCGCGTGCTCCAGCGACTTGATGCCGACCGCGTCGTCGTTCACGTTGAGCACGCAGGCTGCCTCGCAGGGCGCGGGGCAGATACGGCCGGTGAACTCGGGGAAGTTGTTGGTCGAGTCGAGCACCGCGAAGGCGTTTTGCCAGTCGTTGCGGTACACGAGGTCGTTGAAGTCCGGAATGATGTTGTTGACCGGGCAGCCGCTGTTGCAGAACGGCGTGCCGCAGTCCATGCAGCGCGCGCCCTGCACCTTGGCCTGTTCGGTGTCCAGGCCGACGACGAATTCCCTGTAGTGCTTGACGCGCTCTTCGATGGGCTTGTAGCCCTCTTCGACACGCTCATGCTCCATGAAGCCGGTGATCTTTCCCATCGTGATTCCTTTACACCCCCGTTGCTTGCTCACTGCGTGTAGCCGCCTCCCCCCTCAAGGGGGCAACACCAGCGGCCCGGCAAAGCCGGTTCCGCGGTGTTCCCCGAAGGGGCTGTGACTGTTTCACGCGCTGCATGCCGTACAGGGATTCATTCTGTTTTGGTTGATCTTCAAGCTGCGGCCGGGGCCGTTTGCGGTGCGGGGGCCAGCGCGTGCGGCTCGAGGCCGATGTGCGCGTTGTTGCCGCTGCTGGTGAGTTCGACCTTGCGGTCGTGCAGCTCGGCCAGCGCGCGCTTGTATTCGTTCGGGAACACCTTCACGAACTTCGTGCGCGACACGGCCCAGTTGTCGAGCAGCTCGCGTGCGCGCTTGCTGCCGGTCCAGCGGTGGTGCTCTTCGAGCAGCTTCTTCAGCTGCGCTTCGTCGGTGACGCCGCCGTGCCAGATCTTGCGATGCACGCTCGCGGTCTGCTCGGCCGAGGTCAGCACCTTGTCGAGCGACACCATCGAAAGGTTGCAGCGCGTGGCGAACTGGCCGTCTTCGTCGTAGACGAAAGCAACGCCGCCGCTCATGCCGGCCGCGAAGTTGCGGCCCGTCTTGCCGAGCACGGCCACCGTGCCGCCGGTCATGTATTCGCAGCCGTGGTCGCCGGTGCCTTCGATGACCGCCGTGGCACCCGACAGGCGCACCGCAAAACGCTCGCCGGCCACGCCGCACAGGTAGGCCTCGCCGGTGGTCGCACCGTACAGCGCGGTGTTGCCGACGATGGTGTTGCGCACCGCTTCGCCGCGGAAGTCGAGGCTGGGGCGAACCACCACGCGGCCGCCCGAGAGGCCCTTGCCGGTGTAGTCGTTGGCGTCGCCGATCAGGTACAGCGTGATGCCGCGCGCCAGGAAGGCGCCGAACGACTGGCCGCCCGTGCCTTCGAGCTGGATGCGGATCGAGTCGTCGGGCAGGCCCTGCGGATGCACCTTGGTCAGCGCGCCCGAGAGCATGGCGCCCACCGAGCGGTTGACGTTGCGCGCCACCTCGATGAACTGCACCTTCTCGCCCTTGTCGATGGCGGGACGCGACTTCTCGATGAGCTTGACGTCCAGTGCCTTGTCGAGGCCGTGGTCCTGGTTCTCGACATGGAAGCGCGGCACGTCGGCCGGCACGTTCGGCAGTGCGAACAGGCGGCTGAAGTCCAGGCCCGAAGCCTTCCAGTGCTCGATGCCCTTGCGCATGTCGAGCAGGTCGGCGCGGCCGATCAGGTCGTCGAACTTGCGGATGCCGAGCTGGGCCATGATCTGGCGCACTTCTTCCGCAACGAAGAAGAAGTAGTTGACGACGTGCTCGGGCTTGCCCGAGAACTTCTTGCGCAGCACCGGGTCTTGCGTGGCCACGCCCACCGGGCAGGTGTTCAGGTGGCACTTGCGCATCATGATGCAGCCCTCGACCACCAGCGGCGCGGTCGCAAAGCCGAACTCGTCGGCGCCCAGCAGCGCGCCGATGGCGACGTCGCGGCCGGTCTTCATCTGGCCGTCGGCCTGCACGCGGATGCGGCTGCGCAGGCGGTTGAGCACCAGCGTCTGCTGCGTTTCGGCCAGGCCGATTTCCCACGGGCTGCCAGCGTGCTTGATCGACGACCAGGGCGAGGCGCCCGTGCCGCCGTCATGGCCGGCGATCACGACGTGGTCGCTCTTGCACTTGGCCACGCCGGCTGCGATGGTGCCGACGCCGATCTCGCTCACCAGCTTCACGCTGATGCTGGCGTGCGGCGCGGTGTTCTTCAGGTCGTGAATGAGCTGCGCCAGGTCTTCGATCGAGTAGATGTCGTGGTGCGGCGGCGGCGAGATGAGGCCCACACCCGGCACGGCATAGCGCTGCTTGCCGATGTACTCGGTGACCTTGCCGCCCGGGAGCTGGCCGCCCTCGCCCGGCTTGGCGCCCTGCGCCATCTTGATCTGGATCTGGTCGGCCGAATGCAGGTACTCGGCCGTGACGCCGAAGCGGCCCGATGCCACCTGCTTGATGCGCGAACGCAGCGAGTCGCCGTCCTTCAGCGGCAGGTCGACCTCGACGTTCTCGGCACCGATCACACTCTTGAGCGTGTCGCCCAGCTTGATCGGGATGCCCTTGAGCTCGTTGCGGTAGCGCGCCGGGTCCTCACCGCCTTCGCCGGTGTTGCTCTTGCCGCCGATGCGGTTCATGGCAATGGCGAGCGTGGAGTGCGCCTCGGTGCTGATCGAGCCGAGCGACATCGCGCCGGTAGCGAAGCGCTTGACGATGTCAGCGGCCGACTCGACTTCGTCCACCGGAATGGCCTTGGCCGGATCGATCTTGAACTCGAACAGGCCGCGCAGCGTGAGGTGGCGGCGGTTCTGGTCGTTGATGAGCTGCGCGTATTCCTTGTACGTGTTCCAGTTGTTGGAGCGCGTGCTGTGCTGCAGCTTGGCGATGGCGTCGGGCGTCCACATGTGCTCTTCGCCGCGCGTGCGCCAAGCGTATTCGCCGCCGGCGTCGAGCATGTTGGAGAGCACCGGGTCGTCGCCGAAAGCGGCCTTGTGCATGCGGATGGCTTCTTCGGCGATCTCGAAGACGCCGATGCCTTCCACGCGGCTGGCGGTGCCGGTGAAGTACTTGTTCACCGTCTCGCTGTTCAGGCCGATGGCTTCGAACAGCTGCGCGCCGCAATAGCTCATGTAGGTGCTGACACCCATCTTCGACATGATCTTCGACAGACCCTTGCCGATGGCCTTGACGTAGTTGTAGACCGCCTTGTCGGCGCTCAGGTCGCCCGGCAGGTCGGCGTGCATGGCCGCCAGCGTTTCCATGGCGAGGTAGGGGTGCACGGCTTCGGCGCCGTAGCCCGCCAGCACGCCGAAGTGATGCACTTCGCGCGCCGACCCGGTTTCGACGACGAGGCCGGCGGTGGTGCGCAGGCCTTCGCGAACGAGGTACTGGTGCACGGCCGACAGGGCCAGCACGGCGGGAATGGCCACCTGCGTCGGACTCACGCCGCGGTCGCTCACGATCAGGATGTTGTGGCCGCCCTTGATGGCGTCCACCGCTTCGGCGCACAGCGAGGCCAGCTTGGCCTCGACGCCTTCGTCGCCCCAGGCGAGCGGATAGGTGATGTCGAGCGCGTAGCTCTTGAACTTGCCCTGCGTGTACTTGCCGATGTCGCGCAGCTTCGCCATGTCGGCGAAGTCGAGGATCGGCTGGCTCACTTCGAGCCGCATCGGCGGGTTGACCTGGTTGATGTCCAGCAGGTTGGGCTTGGGGCCGATGAAGGACACCAGCGACATCACGATGGCTTCGCGGATCGGGTCGATCGGCGGGTTCGTCACCTGCGCGAACAGCTGCTTGAAGTAGTTGTACAGCGGCTTGTTCTTGCTCGAGAGCACGGCCAGCGGGCTGTCGTTGCCCATGGAGCCGATGCCTTCTTCGCCGGCCTGGGCCATCGGGCTCATCAGGAACTTGATGTCTTCCTGGGTGTAGCCGAAGGCCTGCTGGCGGTCGAGCAGCGCGACCTGGCTCAGCGGCGCGGAGACCGGCTCGGCCTTCACGCTGTCGAGCTTGATGCGCAGGTTCTCGATCCACTGCTTGTAGGGCTTGCTGTTGGCGAGGGTGGCCTTGACCTCCTCGTCGTCGATCATGCGGCCCTGCTCCAGGTCGATCAGGAACATCTTGCCGGGCTGCAGGCGCCACTTGCGCACGATCTTCTGCTCGGGCACGGGCAGCACGCCGGACTCAGACGCCATGATGACCAGGTCGTCGTCGGTCACGCAGTAGCGCGAGGGGCGCAGGCCGTTGCGGTCGAGCGTGGCGCCGATCTGGCGGCCGTCGGTGAAGACGATGGAAGCAGGGCCGTCCCACGGCTCGAGCATGGCGGCGTGGTATTCATAGAACGCGCGGCGGCGCGGGTCCATGGTGGCGTGCTGTTCCCAGGGCTCGGGAATCATCATCATCACGGCCTGGCTGATGGGGTAGCCGGCCATCGTCAGCAGCTCGAGGCAGTTGTCGAAGGTGGCGGTGTCGGACTGGCCGGCGAAGCTGATGGGGTACAGCTTCTGCAGGTCGGCGCCCAGAACCGGCGACGACATCACGCCTTCGCGGGCCTTCATCCAGTTGTAGTTGCCCTTGACCGTGTTGATTTCGCCGTTGTGGGCGACGTAGCGGTACGGGTGGGCCAGCGGCCACTCGGGGAAGGTGTTGGTCGAGAAACGCTGGTGCACCAGGCCCAGGGCCGAGACGCAGCGCTTGTCCTGCAGGTCGAGGTAGTAGGTACCGACCTGGTCGGCCAGCAGCAGGCCCTTGTAGACCACAGTGCGGCTCGACATGCTGGGAACGTAGTATTCCTTGCTGTGCTTGAGCTTCAGGCGCTGGATGTTGGCGCTGGCGGTCTTGCGGATCACGTAGAGCTTGCGCTCCAGCGCGTCCTGCACGATCACGTCGTTGCCGCGGCCGATGAAGACCTGGCGCAGCAGCGGTTCCTTTTCGCGCACGGTGGGCGACATGGGCATGTCGCGGTTGACCGGCACATCGCGCCAGCCGAGCAGCACCTGGCCTTCGGCCTTGATGGCGCGTTCCATCTCTTGTTCGCAGGCTTCGCGCGAGGCGTGTTCCTTCGGCAGGAAGATCATGCCGACGCCGTACTCGCCCGGCGGGGGCAGCGTGACGCCCTGCTTCGCCATTTCTTCGCGGTACAGGTGGTCGGGCAGCTGGATCAGGATGCCGGCGCCGTCGCCCATCAGCTTGTCAGCGCCCACGGCGCCGCGATGGTCGAGGTTTTCGAGGATCTTCAAGCCCTGCAGCACGATGGCATGGCTTTTTTCGCCCTTGATGTGTGCAACGAAGCCGACGCCGCAGGCATCGTGCTCGTCGGCACCGGAATACAGACCGTGTTCTTGGAGATGTTGAATCTCGGCAGCCGTCGTCATGGGCGCGCTCCTTCAGTTTTCGCAGGGAAAGGGAGCATATTGCGATGCACAAAGAATGCCAAACACTTTAATAGGGGTCAGATTCTTATTAAATGTTGAGCTTTCTTCTCGGAATTAAATTAGGGACATATCAAAAACAGGAGCAAAAAGACCAGGCGGCACAATAGATTGGCGCTGCTTTTCAGCTCAGGATGAGGTGTTCGAAGGCGGCCGGCCGGCCTTGGCTTTGACCACGCGGCGGTCGGTGGACTTCTGCAGACCATCGAGAAAATCGTCGTCACCGGCAGCCCAGCCGCGCAAAGTGGCTTCGGTCAGCGCGCTCTGGTCGGCCGCGCGTACCCCGCCGCGCACCAACTCGACATACGCAGCCTCCCGCGCGAACGGCGTGTTGCCGAGCTCCCAGTACAGCGGATGGGGCGTCAGCAGCCGGTCATGCCGCAGGCCGGCGTAGTGGCCGTGGCTGGACCATGGAAAGTCGCGCGCATCGGCCGCCATGCCCGCCCGCACCGGGTTGAGGTCTATGTAGGCCATGCAGGTCAGCAGATAGCGGTCGGTCTGGATCAACGTCGACCGGTAGCGCCCCTCCCACAGCGTGCCGCTGCGGCCGTGGCGGTCGTTGAAGTAGCGCACATAGCTGCGGCCTACCGATTGCATGAACTGCGGCAGGCCGGTGGTGCTGTTGGGCGTGGCCAGCAGATGAAAGTGGTTGTCCATCAGCACATAGGCGTGCAGCGCGATACCGAAGCGCGTGGCGTTTTCGGCCAGCAGCGCGAGCAGCTTCTCGTGATCCGCGCGGTCCATGAAGATCGGCTGGCGGTTGTTGCCGCGCTGGATCACGTGGTGCGGCATGTCGGCCAGCGTGAGGCGGGGAAGACGGGCCATGGGGTCTGCAGACGCGAGTTGCGCGCCGGCGCTCAGGCGAGACGGAAGCGCGTGTCGCCCAGCGTGTCGAGCCCGAACTGCGCCAGCAACTCGCGCAGCCGCGTCGCTGCGCTCGCCTTGCGCTGGCCGGTGTAGCGCGCCAGGATCAGTTCGTTCTTCATGCTGTGCTCCCAGCCGACCAGTTCGGTCACGGTGACGCTGTAGCCGTTGGCTTCGAGATACAGGCAGCGAAGCACGTTGGTGAGCTGGCTGCCGATTTCGCGCGTGTGGAGCGGATGACGCCACAGCTCGGCCAGCGGCGTGCGCGAAAGCGCCAGCGCCTTGGTTTCGCGCAGGCAGGCGGCCACTTCGGCCTGGCAGCAAGGCACGAGCACCATGCAGCGCGCCTTCTTGGCCAGGCCGAAGGCGATGGCGTCGTCTGTGGCGGTGTCGCAGGCGTGCAGCGCGGTGACCACGTCGATCTGCTCCGGCAGTTCGCTTGCCTGCGCCGATTGGGCCACGGTGAGATTCAGGAACGACATGCGGTCGAAGCCCAGCCGCTGCGCCAGCGCGCGCGAGCGCTCGACCAGTTCGCCGCGCGTCTCGATGCCGTAGACATGGCCGCTGCTGCCCTGCCGTGCCCGGAAGAACAGGTCGTAGATGATGAAGCCGAGGTACGACTTGCCCGCGCCATGATCGGCCAGCGTTGCGCCTGCGCCCTCTTCCGGCAGCTCGCGCAGCAGTTGCTCGATGAACTGGAACAGGTGGTAGACCTGCTTGAGCTTGCGCCGCGAGTCCTGGTTGAGGCGCCCCTCGCGGGTGAGGATGTGCAGTTCCTTGAGCAGCTCGACGGACTGGCCAGGGCGCAGGGCTTCGGCCAGTTCGGCATCAGCCTTGGCGGCTTTGTTCGTCTTCGTCACCGGTTTCGATGCGGCTTTGGTGTTCATGGCCTGGCGCTCCCGGGGCCGACGTCGAGAGCTACCCAGCCATCGGACCCCAGCGCTTCGAGCGTGTCGATGTTGCGCTCGAAGATGGCCTCCGCCTCGGGGAACGCCTCGACCGCGCGGCTCACGCTGTCCTCGCGCAGCAGGTGCAGCGTGGGGTATGGCGCGCGGTTGGTGGCGTTGCCGAGGTCGTCGGCTTCGGTGCCGGCGAACTGGAACTGCGGATGAAAGCTTGCCAGCTGGTGCACGCCGTCGAAACCGGCGCGCGCAAGCCGGCGTTCGGCACGCGCCGTGAAATCGTTGAAGTCCAGGAAATCGGCCAAGGTATTCGGTGCAATCAGAAGTGTGGTGTCGCGCACGGCGGCGTCGAGCGCTGCGAGGTCTTTGGCTTCGGCCAGCAGCGCGTCCATCAGGTCGGCAGCTTCGGCGGGTTCGTACACGGCGTAGTGGATCTGTGCCTTCACGTGCACGGCTTTTGCGAAGGGGCACAGGTTGAGGCCGATCACCGCGCGTTCGAGCCAACGCCGCGTGTCGGCTTCGGCCTGGGCGGCTGCAATTGTCGTCGGATGGGTCATGCCATCTCCGCCGCAGGGCGAATCCGCCCCAGGCGCCGAGCGATCGCCATGCCGGCCAGCGAACAGGCCAGCGTGGCCGTCCAGGTCCAGTGCCAGCCGCCAACGCGGTGGGCCAGCCACGCTACCGCGGGCGGAGCCAGGAACTGGCCAAGCGACGACGCCTGCTGCATGAGGCCGACGGTCGTCGACACGGTGGTGGGCCCGGGTGCCAGCCGCACCCCCAGCAGGAACAGCGTGGCCGGCACCATGCCACCGCCCAGCGAGAACGCACAGACGGCGATGTAGCGCAGCACGGGCGGCAGGCCCAGGGCGTCGGCGCCCTGCCCTGCTTGCGCGAACGCGGCCACGCCGCCCAGCGCCATCGTCAGGAAACCGAGCTGCAGCAAACGCTCCGGCGCCACGCCGCGCTGCAGCCAGCGGCCACCGGCGATGTTGCCGACGATGTTCATGGCGGCCGCGAGCGCAGTCAGCACCGCGTTCCAGGCAGCCGGCACGCCCGCACCCGCATAGATGGCGGGCAGGAAGCCGATGACAGCCATCCACTGTGACGAGTACACGGCGAACGTCAGCGCAACCAGCCAGGGGGCGCGCGCACCGACAGTGGCGCGCAGGCGCGATGACCAGCCTTCGCTGGGCTGGCCTGCCGCCGCCTGGCGGGTGCGATCACCAGGCACGACCGTCCACACCCAGAGCGCAGCACCAGCCGACACGACCGACAGCGCCCACCACCAGCCCGTCCAACCGCCCCAGGCGATCAGGGCGGGCCCAAGCAGCAGCGCAAGGGCCAAGCCGAGCGGCATGTAGGCGCCCCAGAGGCCCAGCGCTGCCTTGTCCGCGCCCGGCGGGGTCAAGGCACGGATCAGCCCCGGTCCCGGCATGACCGCCAGCAGAAAGCCGATGCCTTCGATGCCGCGCAGCAGAAGCAGCCATTGCACAGCATGCACACCACCGTCCGCGCTGGTGCCGACCAGGCCACCCAGCAGGCTCGCGACCGTCAGCACGAACAGCCCCGTCAGCATGCTGCGGCGCAGACCGATGGTGTCTGCCGCAAGCCCGACCAGCAGCCCCAGGGTCATGCTCGCGACCTGAACCAGTGACAACAGGAATCCCGCCTCGACCAGGCCGATGCCGAGCGATGCCTGCAGCGCCGGCACGGCAGGCGGCAGCTTGCCCAGATGCAAGGCCCCGCTGACGCCGCCCAGCAGGACGGCGAAGGCCGCGGCGGGAACGCGCGGACGTGCTGCGACGGAACTCACGCGATCACCCGGCGGCCGGTGAGCCGCTCGTGCTCGCGCACAGCGAAACGGTCCGTCATGCCGGCGATGTAGTCGGCCACGGCTCGGTGCCTGTCGCCGCGCTCGGCGAAGGAAGTTGGCATTTCGGCACCGCGCTCGAGATAGGCCTCGAACAGCTCCCGCACCACGTCACGCGCCTGATCGGTGGTCTGGGTGACCTGCGGGTGCCGATAGAGGTTGTGGAAGAGAAAACGCTTGAGGTCTTCCGACTGGGCCTGCATGGTGCCGCTGAACGCGACGACCGGCGGGGCCTTGCGCACCGCGTCGGCATCGACCGGCGCGAGGGCTTCGAGCGCCGCGCGCGTCGCGTCGATCACGTCGTAGACCTGCGCGCTCAGCATGCGCCGGATGGTTTCGTAGAGCACGCGCCGGCCCTGCAACTGCGGATGCTCGGCAAGCGCCTCACGACGATGGCGCTCGAACAGCTCGACCTCGGACAGTTGCTCGACGCTGATGAGCCCCGAGCGCACGCCGTCGTCGATGTCGTGGGCGTTGTAGGCGATGGCGTCGGCGAGGTTGCACAGCTGCGCCTCGAGCCCCGGCTGCGTACGGTCGAGAAACCGCCGGGCCACGCCGTTGGGCTCGGCCGCCTCCAGACGCTCCGCATTCGCGCGGGAGCAGTGCTTGAGGATGCCCTCGCGGGTCTCGAAGCTGAGATTCAGTCCGTCGTACTGAGGGTAGCGGTGCTCCAGCGCATCGACCATACGCAGGCTCTGCAGGTTGTGCTCGAAGCCACCATGCCCGGCCATGCAGTCGTTGAGCGCGTCCTGGCCCGCATGGCCGAAGGGCGTGTGGCCCAGGTCGTGCGCCAGGGCAATCGCCTCGACCAGGTCTTCGTTGATCCGCAGGGCACGGGCGATCGAACGGCCCAGTTGGGCGACTTCCAGCGAGTGCGTGAGCCGGGTGCGGAACAGGTCGCCCTCGTGGTTCAGGAACACCTGCGTCTTGTAGACCAGCCGGCGAAAGGCCGTGGAATGCACGATGCGGTCGCGGTCGCGCTGGAAGGCATCGCGCGTGGGCGCGGGCGGCTCGGCATGCCGACGGCCGCGCGACTGCGCGGGCAGGCAGGCATAGGCCGCGAGGCTCATCCCGCGCAGCACTGCGCGAGCACTTCGCGCACCAGCGCGTCGGGCGCGCTGCGGACCACGGCGGAGCCGGGCCGGTCGATCAGCACGAAGCGGATCTCGCCGGCTTCCGATTTCTTGTCGACGCGCATCAGCTCCAGATAGCGTTCGGCACCCAGCGCGGGGCCGACGATCGGCAGGCCGGCGCGCTCGATCAGGCGCGTGAGCCGCTCGACGAATGCAACATCGACGCCCCCGAGCCGCTGCGACAGGTGCGCCGCCAGGACCATGCCGCAGCCGACGGCCTCGCCGTGCAGCCATTCGCCATAGCCGAGGCCCGATTCGATCGCGTGGCCGAAGGTGTGGCCGAAATTGAGGATGGCGCGCAGGCCGGTTTCGCGCTCGTCCTGGCCGACCACCAGCGCCTTGATCTCGCAGCTGCGCTTGACGGCGTAGGCCAGCGCGGCCGGATCCCGCGCAACGAGGGCGTCGATGTTCGCCTCGATCCAGTCGAAGAACGCCATGTCGTGGATCGGGCCGTACTTGATGACTTCGGCCAAGCCGGCACTCAGTTCACGTGGGGGGAGCGTCTGCAGCGTGGACAGATCGCACACGACGAGCTGCGGCTGGTAGAACGCGCCAATCATGTTCTTGCCGAGCGGGTGGTTGATGGCCGTCTTGCCGCCGACCGAGGAATCGACCTGCGCCAGCAGCGTGGTCGGCACCTGCACGAAAGGCACGCCGCGCATGTAGCTGGCGGCGGCGAAGCCGGTCATGTCGCCCACCACGCCACCGCCCAGGGCGAACAACACGGTCTTGCGGTCGCTGCCATGGCCCAGCAGGTCGTCGAAGATCAGGTTCAGGGTCTGCAGGTTCTTGTAGACCTCGCCGTCGGGCAACTCGAGCAAGTGCACGGTACGGAAACGGCCCGCCAGGGCAGTCTGCAGCGCCTTGGCGTAAAGCGGCGCCACTGTGGTGTTGCTGACGATCAGGGCCGTGGCCGCGGCGGGCGTGACAGCAAAGCTCTGGGGATCGTCCAGCAGGCCGGCACCGATCAGGATCGGATAGCTGCGGTCGCCGAGCTGGATGTCGACGCGTTCTGGCGAAGCGGAAAGTACGGGCAAGGACATGGGCAGCGAGTTTAGGCGCTGGCGGCCCGGGCGGGCTCAGGCGGGGGGCTCTTCGGGGTGGGCGCCCGGCTCGACGACACCTGCCAATTCGAGCTGCATCACGATGATGTTCACCAGCGTGGCGATCGACGGGCGGCCTGTATCGACCACGTCGTGGGCCGTTTCCCGATAGAACGGGTCACGCGCATCGTGCAGTTCGCGCAGCCGGCCCAGCGGGTCGGCCACCTGCAGCAGGGGCCGCTTGACGTCGTGGCGCAGGCGCCGGAACAGGTCCTCGGGGGAGGAGCGCAGGTAGATCACGTGGAAGTGATCGCGCAACTGGGTGCGGTTGGCCTCCCGCAGCACCGCGCCGCCTCCGGTCGCCAGCACGCCCTGGGCATTGGCGGCCAGGTCAGTGATCACAGTTTGCTCGAGATCCCGAAAGGCTACTTCGCCCTCGCGCTCGAAGTAATCGCGGATCGAGCAGCCTATGCGCTGCTCGATCACGTGATCGGTGTCGATGAACGGAAGGTCCAGCCGCATCCCCAGGCGCCGGCCCACTGCGGATTTTCCGGCGCCGGGCAAGCCGACGAGTGCGACCGCCACGCGGTGGCTGCTACGCCCGCGCGTCAGCGCGCGGCGTTGCGGTCGGTAATCATCTTCGGGGTGATAAAGACGAGCATTTCGGTCTTGTTGGCAACGCGTTCGCGCTTGCGGAACAGTGCCCCCAGGTAGGGCACTTCACCCAGCACCGGCACGCGCGATTCGTCATTGGTTTCGGTGAGCTCGAAGATACCACCGATGACGACCGTGCCGCCGTTCTCCACCAGCACCTCGGTCTGCACGTGCTTGGTGTTGATTGCCGGACCTGCCGAGGTATTCACGCCGCGGGCGTCCTTGCTCACGTCCAGCGTCAGGATGATGTTGCCTTCCGGCGTGATCTGCGGCGTGACTTCGAGCTTCAGCACCGCCTTGCGGAACGAGATCGAGGTAGCACCGCTGGACGTGGCCTGCTGGTACGGGATTTCTTCACCCTGCTCGATCAGCGCCTTGGTCTGGTCGGCCGTGATGACACGGGGGCTGGACACCAGCTTGCCCTTGCCGTCGGCTTCGAGCGCCGAAATTTCGAGGTTCAGCATGCGCGAGAAGCTCGAATTGAAGAGCGAGATCGCGAAGGTGCCCGCCGCGTTGCCGGTACCGCCTGCATCGCCTGCCGGGAGGTTGATGAAGTTGGAATTAGTCCAAGTGGTGGTGGCAGTGCTGGCGCCACCGTTGGTGCCCGCCGTGACGACGGGCATTACGCCAACGTTGCCATAGGCCCGATTCCCAGCGGACGAGGCAAAGCGCTCGCCCGAGATACCGCCGCCCAGTCGCACACCGAGCGACTTGCCGAAGGTGTCAGAGGCTTCGACGATCCGGGCTTCGATCAGCACTTGGCGAACCGGGATGTCCAGCTTCTGGATCAGATCGGTGACCTGAGCCAGGCGCGACGGGATGTCCGACACGAAGAGCTGGTTGGTGCGCGACTCGGCGATGACGCTGCCGCGGGGGCTCAGGATGCGCGTCGTCGTACCGCCGCCACCGCCACCGCCCGATGAAGCACCCGTGCCCGTCAACCCCTGCGCGATGGCAATCGCCTTGGTGTAATTGAGCTGGAACGACTGGGTGCGCAGCGGCTCCAGATTCTCGATCGCGGCCTTGGCCTCGAATTCGAGCTTTTCCTTGGCGTTGATTTCGTCCTTGGGTGCGATCCACAGCACGCTGCCGTTCTTGCGCATGCCCAGGTTCTTCGCCTGCATGATGATGTCGAGCGCCTGATCCCAGGGCACGTCCTTCAGTCGCAGAGTCAGCGCGCCGCTCACCGAGTCCGAGGTCACGATGTTGAAGTTCGTGAAGTCGGCAATCACCTGCAGCAGCGAACGGATTTCGATGTTCTGGAAGTTGAGCGACAGTTTCTCGCCGTTGTAGCCGACGCCTTGCGTCAGCTTGGTCGGATCGACCTTGCGGGCGCGGACTTCGACCACGAACTGGTTCTCGCTCTGGTAGGCGCTGTGCTCCCAATCGCCCTTGGCTTCGATCGTCATGCGAACGCGGTCGCCCGATTGCTGCGAGGTGATCAGCTGGACCGGCGTTCCGAAGTCGGCCACGTCGAGGCGGCGGCGCAGCCCCTCTGGCAGCGTCGACTTGGTGAACTCCACAACGAGGTTCTTGCCCTGCTGCTTGACGTCGACACCGACCTGGTTGTTCGGAAGATCGACGATGACGCGGCCCGTGCTGTCGGCGCCAAGGCGGAAATCGACGTCGCGCAACGGCAACATGTCCCGGTTGCGGTTTTCAGCGAAAGTCGTGGCGGCAGACGTGACAAGCGCCGAACCGGCCACCGGTTCGAGAATGACCAGCAGCGACTTGCCCTGGATCTCGGCCTTGTACGCAGTCGCCTGCTTCAGGTTCAGCACCACCCGGCTGCGTTCACCGGCCTGCACCACGTTCACCGAGCGCAGGTTGCCCTGGTTCACTTCGATGGCAGAGCGGCCGATGGCGTTCGTGACACCCGGGAAATCGAGCGCAATGCGAGCCGGCGTTTGCACGGCAAACCCGGCGGGCACCGCGGTGAGCGGCTGCGCAAGGTCGATGCGGATCACTTCCGCACCGGACTGTGTCGAGCTGGTCACGGCCTCGATGGCGTTTTGCGCATGGGCCACGGCCAATGCACCGAAGGCCAGCAGACCCAGGCCGGCAGCGCGCAGCCACTGTGCCATCGTTGATTTGTTTTGGTTCATTTCGCACTCTCTTGCAGCTGCAGCGTCGCGACGCGTTCGATCCATTCACCGGCGGCGTCTTGCACGATTTCACGCAAGGCGACTTCGGTTTCGTTGATACGGGTAATGCGCCCGTAGTTGAGTCCCAGGTATTCGCCGACGCGCACCTTGTAGAGCAGCTTGTCGACACGAACCAGCGCCACTGGCTGGCCGTTGCGGTTCATGCTGCCGACCATCGCCATCGAGTCGAGCGGGAAGGCTTCGAGCGCCTCCTTGCGGCGAGCCAATTCGGGTGCGATCAGCTCCGACGTGCTCGGCTGGTTCGAGTCGCGGCGCAGCGCCTGCGTCAGCTTCAGGATGTTGAAAGGCTCGAACGACGAGGCTTCGGTGTAGGCCTGCGGCGTGAACTTTTTGGGCTCGGAAATGGGCGGCACCGAAGGCTTCACCTGGGCGCGCTGTTCGGCCATCCAGCGTTGCAGGTCGTCCTGGCCCGAGTCGCAGGCACTCAGCCCCAGCGCGGCCATCGTCAGCCACAGTACTTTGGCGGCGATCTTCATTTCTTCGCCTTCGGCGCAGCGGCGCGCTTCTGCGCGGCCCGCTCGTCTTCATCGAGGTAACGGAAGGTGCGTGCGGTGGCGTCCATCGTCAGCACGTCCTTGTCCTTTTGCGGGGTGACGGTGATGTTGTTCAGCGTCACGATGCGCGAGAGGCCGGCGACGTCAGCTGCGAAGGCACCCATGTCGTGGTACCGCCCGGTCACGCGAACAGCGATCGGAAGCTCGGCGTAGTAGTCCTTGACCGATACCTGCCCCGGACGGAACAGCTCGAACTGAAGGCTGCGGCCAAGACCTGCCTGATTGATGTCCGACAGCAGGGCGTCCATTTCAGCCTTGCTGGGCAACTGCTTCTCGAGCAGGGTCACGTACTGCTGCACCTGTTCGCGCTGCTTCTTCAGCAGTTCGAGGTTCGCTGCCTGAGCCACCTTCTTCTGGTAGTCGGCCTTGAGCGCAACTTCCTTGGAACGCTCGCTTTCGAGCTCGTCGTTCGAATTGGTCAGCCAGACAAACCACAGGGCGACCAGTACCAGCGCGGTGACCGCCAGGCAGAGCGCGTACCGGGGCACCGGCGGCCACATCGACGGATCGTTCGGGTTGAGCCCGCGGAACTGTTCGCCGAAACGCTGCAGCGCAGCGCCGACATCTATTTTTTGGGAGGGGCGATTGCTTGCCATGATCGGTTACCCCTTGGATTGCGCCGTTGCGGCCAAGGCCTTCTCGGCAGCGGCCTTTTGAGCATCGGTGGGGCGCTTCAGGCCAATGCGCATCGTGAAGTTCGCAACGCGGCGCTGGTCGCGTGGATTCAGGTTCACGTTTGCCGACGTGATTTCGACCAGCTCCGGCTTCACGAGCCATGGGCTGTTGTTGCCCAGGTTGCGCAGCAGTTCCGAGACCCGCTCGTTCGACTGAGCCATGCCTTGCAGCGTGACCGTCTGGTTGTCCTGCTTCATGCTGGTCAGGTAGACGCCATCGGGCAGTTGCCGGACCAGTTCGTTGAGCAGGTGCACAGGCAGGTTACGGTCGCCCTGCAGGTCTTCGACGGCCTGCTGGCGCGCGCGCAGCGCCGCGATTTCTTCCTGCAGGGTCGAGATTTCCTTGATCTCGACCTCAAGCTTCTTGATCTCGGCCGAGAGGAAGCTGTTCTTCGATTGCTGCGCCGCGATCTGGGCCTCGAACCAGAGGTAGCCCAAGCCAGCAATCAGAAGACCGAGCACCGCTGCGGCGCCCAATGTGCCAAAGAAAGCCTCGCGCCGCCGCTTGCGTGCAGCTTCGCGGTGCGGAAGCAGATTGATGAGGATCACTGCAGGAACCTCCGCATGGCCAACCCGCAAGAGGTCAGATAGGACGGCGCCTCGCGACGAACCTTCTTCTCGCGGATGTTCGAACTGAAGTCCATGCCGTCGAAGGGATTCAGGAGCGAGCAGGCGAACGAGGTCTGTCGCGTCACGGCGTTGGTCAGGCCCGGCAGCGATGCCGATCCACCCGCCAGCAACACATAGTCGACACGGTTGTGCGGCGTGCTCGTGAAGAAGAACTGGAGCGCACGCGCGATTTCCTGCGCGATGCCTTCCACGAAAGGCTTGAGCACACCGGAACCGTAGTCGTCGGGCAGATCGCCGCTGCGCTTTTTGGCTTCGGCTTCTTCAGCGGAAAAACCGTACTGGCGCACGATCAGTTGCGTAAGCTGGGCGCCGCCGAATGCCTGATCGCGGTCATACAGCACTTCCTGGTTGCGAAGCACCTGCATGCTGGTGGTAAAGGCACCCACTTCGAAGAGCGCCACGATCGAATCCACGCCCTTGCCGGGTAGTTGCTCGATCAGGCGGGCGGTTGCCAGGCGCGATGCATAAGACTCGACGTCGAGGATCATCGCCTTCAGGCCGGCGGCTTCCGCCAGGCCTTCGCGATCCTGCACCTTTTCTTTGCGGGACGCGGCAATCAGCACTTCCACGTCGCCGGCGGACGTGGCGCTCGGCCCCGTGACGCAGAAGTCGAGACTGACTTCGTCCAGCGAGAACGGGATGTACTGGTTGGCCTCGGACTCGACTTGAATCTCGAGCTCCTGCTCGCTCATGCCGCCCGGAAGAATGATCTTCTTGGTGATCACGGCCGACGGCGGCAGTGCAAGCGCCACATTGCGCGTGCGCGTGCCGCTCTTGCGGACGACGCGCCGGACGGCTTCCGCCACCTCGTCGAATTTCTCGACGTTGCCGTCAGTGATCCAGCCACGTTCCAGGGGCTCGATGGCACAGCGCTCCAGGACCAGCTTGCCGCTGGCCTCACGGCCGAGCTCGACCAGCTTGACGCTGGACGAACTGACATCCAGCCCAAGCAGGGGAGCGTTCTGACGACGAAACAATGATCCAAGAGCAGCCAAGTTAAGTCCCTCTCCCCCTGTATTTGTAACCAATAGAAAAATGTGCGTTCGGTTGCATGCTAGCAGCAGGCGTAGCGGCAACCAAGCAGCGCCGGGGGGCAAAACCCTGAAGCGTTGTCAAAACCTGACGTCAAATCCGCATTTTGTAACTTTTGAATTATGGCGATGCAAGGGCAGCAAAGATCGGATCGTGAAAAGAGGACGGCTTTTTATAATGTCCGGTGACTCTCCGGCCCCTCATGCAAGAAACTTCAAGCCCCAAAGGGCCAGCCAAGACCCCTCCCCCCAAGCGCCCGACCTGGCTGAAATGGCTGTTGCGCTTTTTCTTCTGGGGGTTCGGCATTGCCGCGGCCGGTGTGCTGGCGGTGCTTTGCGTGGTGGCGGTGGCTCTTGCCGTCGCGTATCCGAACCTGCCGGACATCAGCGAACTCTCCGACTACCGGCCCAAGCTGCCGCTGCGGGTGTTCTCGGCTGAAGGCACCCTGATCGGCGAATTCGGCGAGGAACGCCGCAATCTCACGCCGATTTCCGCCATTCCCAAGGTCGTGAAAGACGCTGTGCTCGCGGCCGAAGATGCACGCTTCTACGACCACGGCGGCGTGGACTACAAGGGCATGGTGCGCGCGGGCCTGGCCAACATGAATCGCGTGAAGAGCCAGGGCGCGTCGACCATCACGATGCAGGTGGCGCGCAACGTCTACCTGAGCTCGGAGAAGACGCTCACCCGCAAGATCTACGAAGTACTGCTGACCTTCAAGCTGGAGCACCTGCTCACCAAGGATCAGATCTTCGAGATCTACCTGAACCAGATCTACCTCGGCAACCGCGCCTACGGCTTCGCCGCCGCCTCCGAAGCGTATTTCGGCAAGCCGCTGCAAGAACTCACGATCGCACAGGCCGCCATGCTGGCCGGCCTGCCGAAGGCGCCGGGTGCGAACAACCCGGTCAACAACCCACAGCGTGCACGCGGTCGCCAGTTCTACGTGATCGACCGCATGCAGGAAGCCGGCTTCATCACCGCCGAACAGGCCGCCGAAGCCAAGAAGGAAGAACTGCATCTGCGCGATGCCGCCGACCCGAACCGCCTGCACGCCGAATACGTCGCGGAAACCGTGCGCCAGCTGATGTACGCCCAGTACGGCGACAGCACCTACACGCGCGGACTGAAGGTCTACACCTCGCTGGTCGCGGCCGACCAGGCGGCAGCCTACAAGGCGCTGCGCAAGGGCATCATGGACTACGAGCGCCGCCAGATCTATCGCGGCCCCGAGAAGTTCGTCGATCTGCCGAACGACGCCAAGGAACTCGACGAGGCGGTGGACGACGCACTCAGCGACCACCCCGACAACGGCGACGTGATGGCAGCGGTCGTGCTCAAGGCCACTGCCAAGCAGATCGACGCCGTGCGCGGCAACGGCGACCCAGTGCAGATCACCGGCGACGGCCTCAAGCCTGCGCAGTCCGGCCTCTCCGACAAGGCCCCGCCCAATATCAAGATCCGCCGCGGCGCGGTCATCCGCGTGGTGAAGACGCCCAAGAACACCTGGGAAATCACGCAGCTGCCCGAGGTCGAAGGCGCCTTCGTCGCCATGGATCCGCGCGACGGCGCCATCAAGGCACTGGTCGGCGGTTTCGATTTCGGCAAGAACAAGTTCAACCACGTGACGCAGGCCTGGCGCCAGCCGGGCTCGAGCTTCAAGCCATTCATCTATTCCGCGGCGCTTGAAAAGGGCTTCACCCCGGCCACCGTCATCAACGACGGCCCCCTCTTCTTCGACGCCGGCACCACCGGCGGCCAGCCCTGGGAGCCCAAGAACTACGGCGGCGGCTACGACGGTCCGATGTCGATGCGCACCGCGCTGATGAAGTCGAAGAATCTCGTGTCGATCCGCATCCTGCAGTCCATCGGCACGCGCTACGCGCAGGAGTGGATCACCAACTTCGGCTTCGACAAGGACAAGCACCCGGCCTACCTGCCAATGGCGCTCGGCGCGGGCTCGGTCACGCCGATGCAGATGGCGGTGGGCTATTCGGTGTTCGCCAACGGCGGCTACCGCGTCAATCCGTATCTCGTGACCCGCATCACCGACCACAAGGACAAGGTGCTGGTCGACAAGCAGCCGCCGCTGCTCAACGAGTCGCTGCGCGCCATTCCCCAGCGCAATGCCTTCATCATGGACACGCTGCTGAATTCCGTGGCTCGCGCCGGCACCGCGGCCAAGGCGCAGGCCATGCTCAAGCGCCCCGACCTCTACGGCAAGACCGGCACCACCAACGACTCGCTCGATGCCTGGTTCGCCGGCTTCCAGCCGACCATGACGGCCATCTCGTGGATCGGCTACGACACACCGCGCAACCTGGGCGACCGCGAAACCGGCGGCGGCCTGAGCCTGCCGATCTGGATCACCTATATGGAAACCGCCATCAAGGGCGTGCCGGTGACAGAGCTGTCGGCCAACCCGCCGTCTGGCATCGTGAGCGTCGGCGGCGAGTGGTACTACGACGACTACGCGCCGGGACGCGGCGTGGCAAGCCTGGGCGTGGAGTCCACGCCTGCGGCGCCAGCGGAAGCCCTGACCGGCGCCCCGGTGAGCCCGCCGGCCCCGCCCGAGGAGCGCAACCGCATCCTCGATCTTTTCCGCAACTGACGGCGGAGACGCAGAATCAGGCAGCCGCGAACGCCAGCGGCTGGCCTGCCTGCAGGGTCGCCTCGCGCGACAGGTTGCCGAAGAATTCTTCCCCGGTCTTGGTATCGACCCAGACTTGGCCGTTATGGCGGTAGTGGTAGCCGCCAGAGCGCGCGGCAAGCCAGATTTCCTGCAGGGGCTTTTGCAGATTCACGATCAACTGACTGCCGTTGCGGAACGAAATCGTGATCATCCCGCCCACCCTCTGGTTGTCGATGTCAGCGTCGGTCGCATCGTTGATGCGGTCGCAGCCTTGCTCGATGGCGGCGAGCGCGGCTTCGGCGCGGTCCATGTACTCTGTGTCGGTCATTACAATTTCGCTATGTTGAACGTTCGCCAAATTCTAGTGAGCACCCGCGCCCGCGCTGCGCTCATGGTCTGCCTCGTCGCAGGCGCTGCCGGTTTGGTTGCTTGCGGACAGCGCGGTGCGCTGTACCTGCCGACCGATCCTGCCGCCGCCGGACGAGCCACGTTGCCGCAGCTGATGACGCCCGAAAGCTTGCGGTCATCGTCCTCCAGCGAGGCGGCCCCCACACCGGCGGCAGCCGCCAGTGCACCGGCCGCCGCGGCCAGCGCACCGGCCAGCAACAGCACGGAACCGCGCAAGTGAGCGCCGATATCACATCCCCCGCCCTCCCTGGCCAGCCGCACATCGCAGAACGCGATGGCGCCCTGCACGTCGAAGGCGTTGCGCTCGACGCGCTGGCCCGCGAGCACGGCACCCCTCTTTTCGTCTACTCGAAGCAGTGGATGCTGGACGCCCTGGCGGCCTACCAGCGCGGCTTCGAAGGTCGCGATGCGCTGATTTGCTATGCGATGAAAGCCAATTCGTCGCTCGGCGTGCTGCGCGTTTTCGCGGAAGCAGGCTGCGGCTTCGACATCGTCTCGGGCGGCGAACTGGCTCGCGTTCTGGCCGTGGGCGCCGATCCGAAGAAGATCATCTTCTCGGGCGTCGGCAAGACCCGCGCGGAAATGCGCGAAGCCCTCGCTGCCGGCATCGCCTGCTTCAACGTCGAGAGCGAAGCCGAACTCGACGTGCTCAACGAAGTGGCGGTGGCCGAAGGCAAGCGCGCGCCCATCAGCATTCGCATCAACCCGAATGTCGATCCGAAGACGCACCCGTACATCTCCACCGGCCTCAAGGGCAACAAGTTCGGCATCGCGCACGATCGCGCGGTCGAAGCCTACCGGCATGCTGCAAGGCTGCCGGGCCTGGAAGTGGTCGGTATCGACTGCCACATCGGCTCGCAGATCACCGAAGCCTCGCCCTACCTCGACGCCTGCGATCGCGTGCTCGACCTGGTCGAGGCAATCGAAGCGGCCGGCGTGCCGATCCATCATCTGGACTTCGGCGGCGGCCTGGGCATCGACTACAACGGCGAAGTGCCGCCCAAGGCCGATGCGCTGTGGCAGCAGTTGCTCGCCAAGCTGGACGCGCGCGGCTTCGGCCAGCGCAAACTGGTGATCGAGCCCGGACGCTCGCTGGTCGGCAATGCCGGCGTGTGCGTAACCGAGGTGCTCTACACCAAGCCCGGCGAGGACAAGAACTTCTGCATCGTCGACGCGGCCATGAACGACCTGCCGCGCCCCGCGATGTACCAGGCCTTCCAGCGCATCGTGCCGGTACGCGCGCGCGCTGGCGACTCGCCGACCTACGACGTGGTCGGCCCGGTCTGCGAAAGCGGCGACTGGATCGGCCGCGACCGCGCGCTCAACGTGGTGGCGGGCGACCTGCTGGCGGTGCTGTCGGCGGGCGCGTACTGCATGAGCATGTCCAGCAACTACAACACGCGCGGCCGTGCCGCCGAGGTGCTGGTAAGTGGCGCCAGCGCCAGGCTGATCCGCCGTCGCGAGACGATGGAAGACCAGCTGCGCAGCGAGATCGACGGCTGATTGCCGTCTGTCAGTTGGTGCGTAGCGGCTTCTCGCTGTTGCGCACCGCGCCTGTTGCCCCTGCTGCCGGCTTCGCCTTGCGCTTGCTCGCAAAATTCCACACGCGCCACGCAAGCAGCACCCCGATGATCGCAACGTAGACGAACACTTCGGCGAAGTTGTTCTTGCCCGCGCGCATCCAGAAGAAGTGCAGCAGGCCCAGGCCCGCGATCACGTAGACCAGCTTATGCAGCATCTGCCAGCGCTTCGCCCCCATCGCCTTGATCGCGCGATTGAACGACGTGGCCGCCAGCGGCGTCAGCAGCACGAAGGCCGAGAAGCCCACCAGGATGAACGGCCGCTTCGCGATGTCCTTGGCAATGTCGCCCCACTCGAAACCCATGTCGAACCAGCTGTAGCACAGCAGGTGCAGCACCACGTAGAAGTAGGCGAACAGGCCCAGCATGCGCCGGTAGCGCGCAAGCGCGTTCCACTTGCTGATGACGCGCAGCGGCGTCACCGCCAACACGATGCAGATGAAGCGCAGCGTCCAGTCGCCGGTGGCGCGAATCAGGAACTCGGCGGGGTTGGCGCCGAGCCCGTCCGTGAACGCGCCGTAGGCCAGCCGCGCGAACGGCAGCAGGCACAGCAAGAAGATGACCGGCTTGGTCGCCGGATGCATGAGCAGCTTGTTCATGGAGCGATGGCCGGGTGCAGAGGCAAGCTCAGTAGTTCTTCTTCAGGTCCATGCCCGCATAGAGCTGGCCGACCTGGGCTTCGTAGCCATTGAACATCTCGGTCTTGCGCCGCTTGGCGAACAGGCCGCCGCCATCGCCGATGCGGCGCTCGGTCGCCTGGCTCCAGCGCGGGTGGTCGACGTTCGGGTTCACGTTCGAATAGAAGCCGTACTCGTTGGCCGCAGCCTTGTTCCACGCCGTGCTCGGTTCCTTTTCGACGAAGCGGATCTTCACGATCGACTTGGCCGACTTGAAGCCGTACTTCCACGGCACCACCAGGCGCACCGGCGCGCCGTTCTGGTTGGGCAGCACCTCGCCGTACATGCCGAAGGCAAGCAGCGTGAGCGGATGCATCGCTTCGTCCATGCGCAGGCCTTCGGTATAGGGCCAGTCGAGCACGCGCGAGCCCACGAAGGGCATGGTCTTGGGGTCGGCCAACGTCACGAACTCGACGAATTTGGCATTGCCCTGCGGCTCGACCTTCTTGATCAGCTCAGCCAGCGAATAGCCGACCCACGGAATGACCATCGACCAGCCTTCGACACAGCGCAGGCGGTAGATGCGCTCTTCCTGCGCGCTGAGCTTGAGCAGGTCTTCGATGCCGTACTTGCCCGGCTTCTTGACCAGGCCTTCGACCTCCACGGTCCATGGCCGCGTCTTCAGCGTGCCGGCGTTCTTGGCCGGATCGGCCTTGTCGGTGCCGAACTCGTAGTAGTTGTTGTAGGTCGACGCGTCCTTGTAGTCGGTGAGCTTTTCCATCGACATGGCCCCCGGCACCGCCGACTTGGCGCCCGGCAGCGGCGCGAGCTTGTTGGGGCGCTCGACCTGTGCCCAGGCTTCGCGCGAGGCAAAACCGGCCAGCGCCGCCCCTGCCGCACCACCAGCCATGAGCTTCAGCATGTCGCGCCGGCTTTCGTAGGCGGCGCGCGGCGTGATCTCGCTCGACAGCGGGTGGGTGAAGCCGTTGTCGCTGCTGCTGTTGCGACGGATCGGGCGGGAATGGAACGACATGACAGGCCTTTCGCGTGAATCGTTGTGCTCAGGGTAGTTCGTGACCAACCCTGATTTGGTTACGCGCCGTCGCGGCGCGCGGTTTCAATTCTTCGCGAAAGACCGCAAGCTTGCGTCTACAGCGTGCCGTAGCTGTGCAACCCGCTCAGGAACATGTTCACGCCAAGGAAGGCGAAAGTGGTGACCGCCAGCCCGCCCAGTGCCCACCAGGCCGCCACGGTGCCGCGCAGGCCCTTCACGAGCCGCATGTGCAGCCAGGCCGCGTAGTTGAGCCAGACGATCAGCGCCCAGGTTTCCTTCGGGTCCCAGCTCCAGTAGCCGCCCCAGGCATCGGCCGCCCACAGGGCGCCCAGCACTGTGGCGATGGTGAAGAAGGCGAAGCCGACGGTGATCGACTTGTACATGACGTCGTCGAGCACGTCGTTGGCCGGCAGGCGCGCCGCGATGCGCTTGCGCCCCAGCAGGATGCCCGCCGCAATCAGCGCCGAGATGCCTGCATAGACCACCCAGTAGCTGCCGCCAGCTTCCTGCACGCGCTGGCGGAACGCCACCGGCACGAAGCACAGCGCCACGCCCAGCAGCCAGATCGGCGTGAGCTTGTACCAGCGCGTCTCGTTGGCCTGCTCCTTGATGAGATAGGCGAAGGCGACCATGGCCGACAGCGCGAAGGTGCCGTAACCGATGAAGTTGGCCGGCACGTGCAGCTTCATCCACCAGCTCTGCAGCGCAGGCACCAGCGGCTGGATTTCATGCGCCTCGCGCACGATCGTGTACCAGAGCAGAAAGCCGACCGCCGCGCTCACCACCAGCATCACGAAGGCGCCGAGCGCGCGCGTGTTGTAGCGCTCTTCGAAGTAAAGGTAGAACGTGGCCGTCAGCCAGCAGAACAGCACGAACACTTCGTACAGGTTGCTGACCGGGATGTGGCCGATGTCCGGGCCGAGCAGGTGGCTTTCGTACCAGCGCACCATGGTGCCGATCAGCGCCATCGTCACTGCAGCCCAGGTCAGGCGCGAGCCGATCATGTCGAAAGCATCCGACTGCTTGCCGCCGAAGAAGCCGAGCCAGTAGAACAGCGTACCCATGAAGAACAGCACGCTCATCCAGAGGATTGCCGACTGGCTCGACAGGAAGTACTTGAGCCAGAACACCGTGTCGGCGCGTGCCAGGTCGCCCTGGTACGACGCGATGGCCAGCAGCGACGCCGCGGCCACCACGATGGCCAGCACGCGCAACGGCCGCCAGAACCAGCCGATGGAGATCATCGCGATCACCGCGGCGACGAGGATCGGCTTCTCGTAATAGTCCATCGACCCCGCATAGCGCGCGAACGCGAACAGGCCGCCGGCCAGCACCAGCGCCGCAAACACCCAGTCGAACAGGTTGCGGCGCGAGAGCCAGCTTTCATTGAGCGTGAGGGTCGTGGTGTTCATGGTGTCTCGGGTTCTGTCTTGTTCAGGGCGAGCAGCTTGTGCTTGAGGTGCTCGAATTCGCGGTCGCTGTCCATGGTCTTGCGATTGACCGAGAACGCCATCGTGGCCGCCGTGGCACCGTCGGTCCCGTTGCCATCGGGCGTCAGCCACACCCAGAGGCGCCGCTCACGGACGTACAGCATGGCAAAAATCCCGACGATCAGCAACAGACAGCCCAGATAGACGACGTTCTTGCCAGGGGCGCGCGCCACCTGGAACACGCTGGCCTGCACCTGGGTGAAGTCGGTCATCATCATCGCGACCGGGGCCGGGTAGAAGTGCGCGTCGCTGATGGCCAGCACGGCCTGGGTCAGGTAGGCCTGCGACTTCTCGTCGTTCGGCAGCGCGGCCAGGCCGGCGCCTTCGCGGCTCAGGTTGAGCACTTCGAACAGCACATCGTTCAGGATGCGCACCAGCACGCCGCCTGCGCGCTCGCGCTCGGCCTCGGGCACGTTGACTTCCATGAACTCTGCAATCGCCTGCCAGCCGCCTGCGGTGGTTGCGTCGGCCTTGGCACGCTCGCTGCCCGAGAACAGCGCCAGCGCGCGCGCGGCCGACACGCGCAGCTGCTCGGCCATTTCGGGGCGCTTGGGGTCGGTCGCCTTGGCGATGTAGCGCTCGATGGCACGCGCGCGGGTGTCGGCGTCGCCGAGTGCGGCGCGCATGCGCACGAAACCATCCATCGAGCCCTGCTCGTCGGCCGGCACGCGCAGGTAGCGGAACGGGTCTTCGGGCTTCTCGCGCATGCCGAGCAGGAACACCGGCTGGCCGTCGCCGGTGTCGACCGGCACCATGTAGTTTTGATACTCGCGCGCCTGGCCGGCGGCATCGCGCAGCTTGTAGCCGATGCTCGGGCCGATGTTGCGCAGCACCTTCGGCTTGTTGGTCTTGTTGGCGGCGCCCAGGCGCGATTCGATGTCGTGGCGCAGGTCGACCTTGCGCACGTCGGCGCCGCTGCCCATGGCGCCGGCGTCGGCGAAGTTCTCGACGTTGATCACGCGCAGCGCGGCGTATTCGAGCGTGAGCTTGTCCTTGCCGTTGGTGATCTCGGTGCTCGGGCCGCCGATGATGCCTTCCACTTCGAAAGACTTGGCAGCGGCCGCCATCGGCACCGCCTTGAGCTTCACCTTGGAGCCGCCATCGTCGAAGCTGGACTGGTAGATCTCCACGCCCTTGTAGCTGGCCGGGTGGTTGACCTCGATGCGCGCCGGCACCTGCTCGCCGGTCTCGCGGTCGTGCAGCACCACCTCGCTCGCAAACAGCTTGGGCATGCCGGTCGAGTAGTAGTCGACGATGAACTTCTTCAGCTCGATGGAGAACGGCAGCTCCTGCAGCAGCACGCCGTCGGACTGGTTCAGGATGGCCACGCTGCCCTGCCCGCCCTCGGGCACGAGGATGTTGCCGCGGAAGGTCGGGTTGCTGGCGGACAGGCGGTGCTCCGGCGCCACGTCGGCGATCATGCCGCCGCCGGTGAACACGCTCTTGCCGTTGAACCAGGTCTGCGCGCGCACCACGAGGTCGCCGTCGAGCAGGCCGCCGATGCACACCAGCACGATCGCGCTGTGGGCCGCGATGTAGCCGAGCTTGTGGGCGCCGCCGGCGCGCGCCGCGACCATCCAGCCTGCGGAGGTCGGCCGGCTGCCGTCGACGGCCTCGCGCTGCTGCAGCTTGACCTTCCAGCCGCCGCTCACCAGCAGTTGCCCGATGCGGTTGGCCGCTGCTTCGGGCGTTTCACCGAGCCGGTTCTCAGCACGCTGGCCGAAGGCCTTCAGGCTCTGCGCACGGATGTCTTCCTTGAAGGTCTTGAGGTCGACCAGGATGCGCGGCGTGTTGCGCGCAATGCACAGCGTGGTGCTGATCACAAGGAACAGCAGGATCAGCAGGAACCACCAGGCGCTGTAGATGGAGTCGAGCCGCGCCGCGCGGAACAGTTCGGCCCAGAACGGACCGAACTGGTTGATGTAGTTGTTGATCGGCTCGTGCTGCTTGAGCACGGTGCCGATGATCGACGCGATACAGATGATGGTGAGCAGCGCGATCGCGAAGCGCATCGACGAAAACAGCTCCACCGCAGCGCGAAGCATGTGCGGGCCGCGATGAACGCGAAGGCCATGGGTGGAGACGGACATCGGGCGAAGGTAAGGGAAGAAGGGAAGAAAGCAAAAAGGCGGGCCATCCTGCTGGATCGGCCCGCCCTTTGTTTGGGGTTGTTGTCGGCGGTTAGTTCACGCTCTGGAGCGCATCGTCATCAGCGCAAGCCGGCGATGTAGTCCGCCACGGCGGCAATTTCGCGGTCGTTGAGCTTGGCAGCGACGCCGGTCATGGGGCCGCTGTTGGTACGCACGGGGGTACCGTCGCCACGGAAGGCCTTGAGCTGGGCCACGGTGTAGTCGGCGTTCTGGCCGCCCAGGCGCGGGTATTGAGCGGGCAAGCCGGCGCCGTTGGGGCTGTGGCAGCCGGCGCAGGCGGGGATGGAGCGCTCACCGATACCACCGCGGTAGATCTTCTCGCCCAAGGCCACGGTGTCCTTGCTCTTCGAGAAGCCGGTCTTGACCTTCTTCGAGGCCACGAACCAGGCGATGTCGCGCATGTCCTGGTCGCTGAGGTTCGCGGCCATGGGACTCATGACGCTGTTCTTGCGCTTGCCGGACTTGAAGTCTTCCAGCTGCTTGAGGATGTATTCGGGATGCTGTTGCGCCAGCTTGGGGTTGGCCGCGATGGTCGAGTTGCCGTCGGCGTTGTGGCACGAGGCGCAGCTCTGCACTGTTGGAGTGCTCGCATTGAACAGCGTGTCCCCCTTGGCGGGGTCCGGCTTGGCCGGTTTTGCAGGCGCCGCGGCCGGAGCAGCCGCGTGTTCATCGGCTGCAAAACTCGCGCTGGATGCGATGCCCACGAGGGCTGCAAGCAGAATATTGGCAAACAACTTCATATCGGGGGCTTCGAATTTATGGCGCAAAACCTCACGATTCTACAATGTGGGTCTTGTTTCGAAAGTCCGTAGATGCCCTCCCCGCGCGCCAAGCCCGCTGCCTATCCTCCCCGCGCGGCCCCCGCCGCGGACCCCCAGGTCGCTGAACGCGAGCGCGTTGCGCTCGGCTGGCTGCACACCGCCCACTTCCTCACCAGCGCCCCCCAGCTGGAGCATCTGCCCCCGGTCGACCTGCCCGAGATCGCCTTCGTCGGCCGCTCCAACGCAGGCAAGTCGACCGCCATCAACACCCTCACGCAGCAGACGCGCCTGGCGTTCGCCTCCAAGACGCCTGGCCGCACCCAGCACATCAACCTGTTCGGCATCGGCAAGCAGAAGGTCGACGACGCGGTGCTGGCCGACCTGCCCGGCTACGGCTATGCGGCCGTTCCGCGCGAAGCCAAGCTGCGCTGGCAGCGCGTGATGGGCAACTACCTGATGACGCGCGAAAGCCTGCGCGGCGTGGTGCTGATGTGCGACCCGCGCCATGGCCTGACCGAGCTCGACGAGATCCTGCTCGACGTGATCCGCCCGCGCGTGGAACAGGGCCTCAAGTTCCTCGTGCTGCTGACCAAGTCCGACAAGCTCACGCGCAGCGAAGCCGCCAAGGTGCTGTCCATTACGCGACTGAACGCCGGCGGCGGCGAGGTGAAACTGTTCTCGGCTTTGAAGAAGCAGGGCGTTGGCGAAGCAGCCGAACTGCTGTGGCGCTGGGTGCATCCGGATGGGGCTGCCGCACCGGCAACGCCATCGGAGCCACCGGCGGAGCCAGAAGAGGCCTGATCACAAAACAGGCTATGCCGACCGTCCCATCTGCGCAGTTCACTATCAAAACAATAGCGACAGTCAACCCAAGGAGACAAGAAGCATGATCGAGACCTTCCAACGCAGCCTGCCCAACGGCACCACCCTGAGTTGCCGCGCCGCCGGCAAGCCGGGCCAGCCGCTGATGGTGTTCCTCCACGGCTTCCCCGAGGCCGCGTTCATCTGGGACGAACTGCTCGACTACTTCGCGGACCCCGCCCACGGCGGCTACCGCTGCGTGGCGCCCAACCTGCGCGGTTTCGAAAAGTCGAGCGCGCCGACGGAAGTGGCCGCCTACAAGGCTCACCTGCTGATTCAGGACATCCAGCAACTCGTCGCGACCGAAAGCGCCGATGGCACCATGGCCGCGCTGGTGGCCCACGACTGGGGCGGCGCCTTCGCCTGGGGCTATGCCAACGCTTTCCCGCAGCAGGTCGGCAAGCTGGTCATCATCAATTCGCCGCACCCGGGCACCTTCACCCGCGAACTGCGCAACAGCCCGGAACAGCAGCAAGCCAGCGCCTACATGAACTTCCTCGCGCGCCCCGACGCCGAGGGGCTGCTCGCGGCCGACGACTTCAAGCGCATGTGGCCCTTCTTCCTGCTGATGAAGGCCGGCCCGGACGGCTTCGGCTGGCTCACCGAAGAAGTGAAGCAGAAGTACCGCGAGGTCTGGGGCGCGGGCCTCACGGGCGCCTGCAATCTCTACCGCGTGACGCCGATGAAGCCGCCGCTGCCGGGCCAGACCATCGACAGCATCCCCGTGCTGCCGCGCGAACGGCTCACGGTGGACGTGCCGACCTTCGTGTTCTGGGCGCTCGACGACGCGGCGCTGCTGCCCGGGCTGCTCGAAGGGCTGGAAGACTATGTGCCGAAGCTCGAAGTGAAAAAGGTGCCGAACGCGACCCACTGGATCGTGCACGAGCAACCACAACTGGTCGCCCGCGAGATCGAAGGCTTCCTGCAGCGCGCTCAGTAAATAGGAGCCTCGCCCTCCGGGCGGGTCTTGAACCGCCGATGCACCCAGTAGTACTGGGCAGGCATCGTGTCGATGTAGCCCTGCAGCCGCGTGTTCATGAGCGTGGTGTCGGCCTCGACGTCGTCGGTCGGAAAGTTCTGCCAGGTCGGCAGGATCTCGATCTCGTAGCCCCCGGGCGTGAGCTTCGACACCACCGGCACCACCTTGGCCTTGCCCAGCCGCGCGAATCGCGACAGCGAGGGCACCGTGGCCGCCTGCACGCCGTAGAACGGCACGAAGATGGTCTGGTCGCGCCCGAAGTCCATGTCGGGCAGCAGGTACAGCAGGCCGCCCTTGCGCAGGCCCTGCAGCACCGGCTTGATGCCGTCCACCCGGTTGAGTGCCGCCACGTCGCCGAAGCGGGTGCGGCCTTCGCGGATCCAGGCGTCGACCATCGGGTCGCGCTGGGTCGTGTAGATGGTGGCCGAGGGGCGCGCCGTGTGCATGGTCAGCGCGGTGGCCGCGGCGTCGAGGCCGTAGAAATGCGGCGCGAACAGGATCATCGGCTCGTCGCCGTCGGCGATCTCGCGGATCTCCGAAGCGGCCCCGACCACCTTGAGCCGGCTCGCCACCACCTTTTCGGGCGCATGCCATAGCCAGCTGCGGTCCAGCCAGGACTGCGCCACGTAGACGAAGGTCTCGCGCGCGATGGCGCGCCGCTCGGCCTCCGATTTCTCGGGGAAGCACACCGCCAGATTGGTATCGACCACGCGCCGCCGCGGCACGGCGACGGTGTGAAGGATGCGGCCGAGAAACGCGCCGAAGCCGCGCACGAGCGGCAACGGCAGCGGCGCAATCACGCGCATGAAGCCGATGCCGAGTCGGGAACCGAGGCTCATGCGGCCTCCCCGGCGGCAGCGGCCACGCGCTCGGCGCGCGGCTCCTTGTAACGGGCGTAGTCCCACACGTACTGGCCCGGCAGGCTGTGGATCAGCCGGCCGATGGCGTCGTTCATGGCGGCCGACGCGTCCTCGATGGAGGCCGACGGATCAGTCAGCGCCGTGCCGACGATGGGTTCGAAGCGGATCACGTAGCCCGCGCCGTTCGGCAGGCGCTCGCACACGCTCAGGAAGCAGGCCGCGCCGGTCTGTTGCGCGAGGCGGGGAAGCAAGGTCATGGTGTAGGCCGGGCGCCCCAGGAACGGCGCCCATACGCCCTGCCCCAACGGCGGCACCTGGTCAGGCAGGATGCCGGTGTAGCCCCCGCCGCGCAGCGTGCGGATCAGGCCGCGCACGCCGCTGTTGTTGGTGGGCAGCGTCTGCAGGCCGGGCCGGTCGCGCGAGCCGGCGGCGATCAGGTCGGCCATCCATTTCTTGCGCGCGGGGCGAAACAGCGCCGTGATCGGCCCGTAGGCCGCGAGAAAGCGCTCGCCGATGGCCTGGCCGCACATCTCCCAGCTGCCGAGATGCGGCGCCACCAGGATCACGCCCTTTTTGGCCTGCATGGCCGCCTCGAAGGCCTCGACGCCCTCCCAGCGCACCACACGGTGCAGCACGGTCTGGCCCTGAGGGCGCAGCCAGAGCCAGGGCAGCTCGGAAGCCATCTTGCCGGCGGCGGCAATGGCGGGACGGTACTGGTCGGGGGCGAAGCCCGCGCTCTCGGCGTTGGCCTTGAAGCGGCGGCGGTAGTCCGGCGCGCTCCACCAGACCAGCCAGCCCAGCATGGCGCCGAGTCGATGCATCAACGGCATCGGCACGCGGGCAAGCAGGCGGAACAGGGTGATCATTGAAAACGGGAGGGAGGGGGTCAAAAAACGGACGCGCGCGCATGGTATTGCGCGGCTCGAATAGAATGCAAATTGTCGCCGAGTTACGGAACAACTTGCAGGGCGACAAACACAAGCGCGAAGCGATTGTGCCCCCGCCGATTCATCGGCATCTGCTAAAGCGTTCGCCATGGCTCCGCAGAGTTGGCAACGCGCCAACCACTTCAAGGAGTTTGAACAAATGGCGAACGATTTCCTCTTCACTTCCGAATCGGTTTCCGAAGGCCACCCCGACAAGGTAGCCGACCAGATCTCGGATGCCATCCTGGACGCGATCTTCGAGCAGGACCCCCGCAGCCGCGTGGCCGCCGAGACGCTGACCAACACCGGCCTGGTCGTGCTAGCTGGCGAAATCACGACCAACGCGCACGTCGACTACATCCAGGTGGCGCGCGACACCATCAAGCGCATCGGCTACGACAACACCGAGTACGGCATCGACTACAAGGGTTGCGCCGTGATGGTCTGCTACGACAAGCAGTCCAACGACATCGCCCAGGGCGTGGACCATGCCAGCGACGACCACCTGAACACCGGCGCCGGCGACCAGGGCCTGATGTTCGGCTACGCCTGCGACGAAACGCCCGAGCTGATGCCCGCGCCCATCTACTACGCGCACCGCCTCGTCGAGCGCCAGGCCCAGTTGCGCAAGGACGGCCGCCTGCCCTTCCTGCGCCCCGACGCCAAGAGCCAGGTCACGATGCGCTACGTGGACGGCAAGCCGCACAGCATCGACACCGTGGTGCTCTCCACCCAGCACAGCCCCGACCAGAGCGAAACCTCGACCAAGATGAAGGCCTCGTTCAACGAAGCCATCATCGAGGAGATCATCAAGCCGGTGCTGCCCAAGGAGTGGCTCAAGGACACGCGCTACCTGATCAACCCGACCGGCCGCTTCGTCATCGGCGGCCCGCAGGGCGACTGCGGCCTCACCGGCCGCAAGATCATCGTCGACACCTACGGCGGCGCCTGCCCGCACGGCGGCGGTGCGTTCTCCGGCAAGGACCCGTCGAAGGTCGACCGCTCGGCTGCCTATGCCGCGCGCTACGTGGCCAAGAACATCGTGGCCGCCGGCCTGGCGCGCCAGTGCCAGATCCAGGTGGCGTACGCCATCGGCGTGGCCCAGCCGATGAACATCACGGTCTACACCGAAGGCACCGGTGTGATCCCCGACGACAAGATCGCCGAACTCGTGCGCGAGCACTTCGACCTGCGTCCGAAGGGCATCATCCAGATGCTCGACCTGCTGCGCCCGATCTACCAGAAGACCGCCGCCTACGGCCACTTCGGCCGTGAAGAGCCCGAGTTCACCTGGGAAGCGACGACGCAGGCGCCCGCACTGCGCGCAGCTGCCGGCCTCAAGTAAGAAGCAAGAAACGGCGGTGGGTCAGAAGCGGTAAGCGCCGCTCAAACCCACCGTCCAGTTACGGCCCGGCGCAGGCTCGTAATAGCGCGCATTGCCCTCGTTGACGATGACCGAGCCCACGTAGCGCCGGTCGAACAGGTTGTCGACACGCGCGAAGGCGTTGAACTCCCAACGCTCCCATTTCTTCAGATAGCCCGCATACATCGCCGCGACGGCATAGCCCGGCGCGCTCGCGGTGTTGACGTCGTTGGCCTGCATTCGGCCCAGCGCACGCATCTCGACACCGGCACGCCAGCCCTCGGGCGGCACCCACCCCAGCGATGCAAACAGCGACTGCCGTGCAATGCCCGGAATGCGATTGCCCGCGGCCACGGTGTTCGCAGCCGCGCACGGAGACGGTGAACAGAAGACATCGCGATACGTCGCGTCCAGCCATGTGTAGGCCAGCTGCGTGCGCCAGTGATTCGCAGTCTCGTGCTGCCAACCCAGCTCGAAGCCGTTGCGCCTGGTGCGGCCCGCGTTCTGGAAGGTCGCGCGGCCGCCGACGTTGGTGTCCGTGACGATCTCGTCGCGCGTGCGGGTCTGGAACAGCGCCGCCGTCAGCAGGCCGCCCGCAAGCCGCGCCTTGGCCCCGACCTCGATGCTGTCGTTCACCGACGGCCGCAGCGCGAAGTTGAGCCCGCTCGCGCCGTTCGCCCGATAGGAGAGTTCGTTCAGCGTCGGCGTCTCGAAGCCGCGACCGATGGAGCCGTACAGCGCGAGGTCCTGCGTCGCCTGGTAGCGCAGCGAGGCCACGGGCAAGGTCTTGCTGTAGCGCGCGCTGCCACTGTCGTCGCGGTTCGCGCCCACGATGTAGCGGTCCTGCGAGTTGAAATGCACGCTGCTGCGACGCACGCCTGCTTCGAGCGTCCAGCGGTCGGTAAAGCGCCAGGTAGCTTGCGCGTAAGGATCGAGGTTCCAGGCTTCGTTGAGCTCGTTGCGCCTGAGCCGCCCCTGCACGCCGAGCACCGGCGCTGAAACCGGCCCGAGGTAGTTCTCATAGCCACGCCGCTTTTCGCGCAGGCTGTCGTAGGCCAGGCCCGCCACCACGTCGAGTGGCCGGTCGGCCAGCGTAAGCGCGGCGTTCCAGCGCAAGTCAACGCCGCCGTACTGCCGCGACAGGTCGATCACGCCGCCCGCGTGCAGCGGGCTCTGCTGCGCAGATGGCGGGATCGACTGGAACTGCGTGGTCTTGCGCTCGCCGCCATAGACCATGAGGCGCAGCCCCTGCTGCGCGTTGATGCGGTGCTCGTAGAGCAGACCGGCCTGCGTCTGCTCGACCGTCTTGCGGGTGTCGTACTGCGTGGCCAGCGGGGCGTTGCGCGGTGCCAGGGCGTACTGGTCGGCCGTGAGGCCCAGCGGGTCCTGTGCGTCGATGCGCACGCTGTTGAAGATCAGCGTCAGCTTGTCGCCGTTGTCCAGCGCGATGCCGAGCTTGCCGTTGGCGATGTCGCGCCGCGCCGCGCTGTGCTCGCGCCAGCCGTCGGTGTGGAAGCGACTCGCGTCGAGCAGATAGTCCACCGCCCCCTGCGATCCGCTCAGTTGCAGCGACTGCCGCCAGGTGCCGAAGCTGCCACCCGCGAGCGAGTACGCCAACCGCGGCGCGCCCTCGCCCGAAGCGGTGAATGCCTGCACCACGCCACCCGACGAGTTGCCATACAGCGCCGAGAACGGCCCGCGCAGCACTTCGACCCGGTCCAGCGAGCCGATGTCGATGTTCGAAGTCTGCCCCTGGCCATCGGGCAAGGTCGCGGGAATGCCATCGACATACAGCCGCACGCCACGCACGCCGAAGGTCGAGCGCGCGCCGAAGCCGCGGATGGACAGCTGCAGGTCCTGCGCGTAGTTCAGCCGGTTCTGCACCTGCAGCCCCGGCACCGCTCCGAGGCTTTCGGAGAGATTGACCTGCAGGCGGCTGTCGCGCATCTCGTCGCCATCGACACGGTCTACCGAGCCTGGCACGTTGAAAGGCGCGACTTCGCCGCGTGGCGTGGAGACAGTGATCTCGCGCAGACGCACGCCGCTGGTGTCAGGATCGGCCGATGGCTCCTGCTGGGCCTGCGCGGCCAGCGGAACACCCAGCAAGAGAAGGCAGGCGGCGGCAACGGGCGCAGGTTTCATCGCGCCGATTCTGCTTCGGCACACCAGCTACGCGTGTCGCGGTGGCGCGACTCTCAGGGAAAACTAGCGCTCCGGCGCCTTGTGCCAGCCATACCAGGCGCCCACCGCGCACGGAATGCCCAGTGCGATCCAGGCCAGGATGTCCCCCAGCCCGCCATCGCTGAAGAGTGCCGAGATCAGCCCGAAGGTGGTCAGCAGGCCGAGCACGATCGGCCAGCCCCACATGCGCCAGAAGCTTTGATGGTGTTGATGCGGCTTCATGCCTGAACCTTCATCGCCGGAGCCGGCTCGCCCTGCGGGGCGGCAGGCACATGCTGCTCATGCGCAGCCGTCTTCTTGCTGGACGCAGGCACGGGGTTGCCCCGCTTGAGCCAGAGATACAGCCCGCTGCCCAGCACGATGATGGTCGCTATGTCGAGCAGCGCCCAGATGATCTGCATCGGCATGCCGCCGTAGTCGCCGAAGTGCAGCGGCTGCGACACCAGCAGCGCCCAGAGGTACCAGGGCAGCTTCGGCGACGCGGTCACCTGCGCCGTCTTGGCGTCGACCAGCACCGGCTGGAAGAGCTTCGAAGTGAAGGGCTCGTTGCCGCGCAGGAAGAAGGTGGTGTGATGCGGGCTCGAGAACGACGTACCCGGGAACGCGATGAACGACAGCTTCGTGCCGGGCGCCTTCTGCATCGCGGCGTCCATCGAGCGCTGCACCGAGCCGCGTTCGTTCACCGCCACGATGGGCTCGTTCTTGTAAGGAGTGAGAAGTGCGCTGAGCTGGTCGTACTGCCAGTACTTGATGAGCAGGTCGGCCCACGTGTTGATCATGCCGGTGGCGCCCACCACGAACACCCACACCAGCGTGACGATGCCCAGCAGGTTGTGCAGGTCGAGCCACTTCAGGCGCGGCCGCTTCTCGCGCCGCACCGTGCCGAAGTCGAGCTTGCGCATGAAGGGCGAATACAGCACCACGCCCGAGACGACGGCCACCAGCAGCAGCAGGCCCATGAAGCCGAGGAACAGCTTGCCCGGCAGCCCGGCAAAGAGGTCGACGTGCAGCTTGAACATCACGTACATGAAGCCTTCGTCGAACTTGGGCTGCGCGAGCACCTCGCCCGTGCGCGCATCGACCGCGACCGACTTGAAGTCGTCCGTGGCTTCCGGCGTGGGCGTGAGCGTGACGAACCACAGGCCGTCGTCGTCCTCGGGCTGCGAGGCGAACTGCACCACGCGGTCGGGGTGCTTCGCCTTCGCGATGTCGAGCACGCGATCGAGGCTGATGTGCGGCGTGCCCGCCGGCATCTTCGGCGCCTCGACCTCGGTGCCGAGCAGGTGGCCGATCTCGTGGTGGAAGATCAGCGGCAGCCCCGTGATGCACAGCAGCAGCATGAACACCGTGCACACGAGGCTGCTCCACTTGTGCACCCAGGCCCAGGTCTTGATCTTTCGGCTGTTCATGTCGTGGTGGCTCTGATGGAGAAAGGGATTCTAGAAACGGTAGGTGGCGCTGGCGACGATGTTGCGGCGCGAGCCGTACCAGCAGTCACCACGCGACAGGCAGGTGCTGAAGTAGACCTTGTCCGTCACGTTGTTGATGTTGAGCGCATAGCGCCAGGCGGCGGTCTCGTAGGCGAACACGAGATCGGCCAGCGCAACGCCCGGTATGCGCGGACCCACGCCCGACTGCATGTCGCGGAACGAACTCATCATGCGCAGCCCGGCACCGGCCGAGAAGCCGCTCACGCCGCCGACCGAGAACTTGTACTTGGCCCAGACGCTCGCCTGGTGCTTGGGCAGACCCTCGATCAGCGCATCGGCGTCTGTGTAGTTGTAGTGGGCAATGAGGTCGAGGTTCGGGCCGATCGAGCCCTTGGCCTCCAGCTCCACGCCGCGGGTCTTGGTTTCGCCGAGCTGCGTGAACACCTTGGGCTGCGGCTCGCTGATCTGGTTCTTCTCGCGCAGGTCGTACACCGCGGCGCTGAAGGCCAGGGCGCGGTCCTTGGGCTCGTATTTCACGCCCACTTCCCATTGCTCGCCGCGCAGCGGACTGAAGATGCGGCCTTCGCGCGCAGCCTGCGGCGTGAACGACTCGCTGTAGCTCAGGTACGGCGACCAGCCGGAGGGCGAGGCGTACATCAGGCCGAAGCGTTTGGTGGTGGCGCTGCTTTTCTCGTCGTTGCTGCCGGCGGCGCTGGACACGGCCCTGTCGTGCCGCAGGCCCGCCACCAGGATCCAGTTGTCGAGCTTGATCTGGTCCTGCAGATAGACGCCCGTCTGGCGCTGGCGGGTGCGCGGCCGCGCGTCGCGCACGGGCTCGTCAAGATGGCCGTAGACCGGCGCATAGACGTCGATGGTGTCGAAAGTCGTTCCGACCCAGACGTTCTCGCGCTGGCGTGCGAAGTCCGCGCCCACGAGCAGCGTGTGCTTCAGGGCGCCGGTCTGGAAGTGGCCCTCGACGTGGTTGTCGAGCGTCTGCGTGCGGTTGCGCGTGAGCGAGCTGTCGTAGTAGCGGCCCAGCACGCGCTTGAAGATCGGGTCGGTGGCATCCCAGCTTTCGGCCCCCGCGAACGCGCCGCCGTAGTGGTAGCGGTTGTCGTTTTCGTTGCGCGCGTAGCGGAAGTTCTGGCGCAGCGTCCAGCTGTCGTTGAACTTGTGCTCGAACTGCCAGCCGAAGGTCTTGCGCTCGCTGTCGTAGTAGTCGCCCGGTTCGCCGATGAAGCGGCTGCTTGGAAGACGTCCGTTCGGGTTCGGCAACAAGGTGCCCTCCCAGGGCAGGAACTGCGAGCTGCTGCCGCTCTTGTCCTTCTGCCAGAGGCCTTGCAGCGTCAGCGAGGTCATGGCGTTGGGCCGCCAGGTCAGCGAAGGCGCGATCACGCTGCGGTCGTCGGGCACGTAGTCGACCTGCGTATCGGACTTGCGTTGCAGCGCGATCAGGCGGTACGACAGGGAACCGTCAGCATTCAGCGGGCCGGTGAGGTCGGCTTGGATCTGCTTGCGGCCGAAGCTGCCGAACTGCACGCCCACTTCGCGCTGGGCCTCCTGCAGCGGGCGCTTGCTCACCATGTTGACCACGCCCGCAGCCGTGCCCGCGCCGAACAGCATGCCCGAGGGGCCGCGCAGCACTTCGAGCCGCTCCAGCGTGTAGGGCTCGGTGCGGGTGGTGCTGGTGTAGTAGCCGTAGGCCTGGCGCAGGCCGTCGAGGTAGACGTCGGGGGTGGAGCCTCGCACCCGCACGGAGTCGGTTCGCGAATCGAGGCCGTAGGCGTCGGAGCGCACGCCGGCCGCGTAGTTGAGCGCGTCCTGCACGTTGATCGCGCCCTGGTCGACCATCTGGTCGCGCGTGATCACGGTCACGGACTGAGGCGTTTCCGACAGCGGCGTATCGGTCTTGGTGGCGGTGACCGCATTTTTCGCGCGGTAGCCGATCACCGGCGTGGTCGCCGTCTCGGCTTCAGCATTCGCGTCGACCCGCACTTCGGGCAGCGAGCCCGCATTCGTCGTCTGGGCCAGCACCTGGTGCTGTGTGGAAATCGCCAGGCACCCCATCAGCACCAACCTCTTCATTCCTGCTCCACTCCTCGAAATTTTGATTAATACGAACGATTCGCATTTTAGTCGTGACAAATTTCCGCTTCCTCCAATCACCGCCCTGAGTGAAGGGCGTTGCGTTGCGAAATTGCGTCTTCGGGTTAGGGGTGAACCGGCTACCATGCCGCCCGCACGCTTCCCGTGCGTTGGCAGCCCTCATGCTCAAGCTCATTGCCTTTCTGTTTCCCGCGCTGCGCGGTCCGGCTTTGCGGCTGATGGTCCTTGCGACTGCCATTGCGCTGACCGGCTGCGCCGGCCTCCCGCCGCGCACGCCCGAACCGCCGACGCTGGCCATTGCGGCCTCGCCCGCCACCGAGCTCGGCCGCGCGGCCGTCAGCCTCAATTCCCCGCCCGATGGCCTGACCAGCATGCGGCCGCTGATCGAAGCCTCCTTCGCGCTCGATGCACGGCTGGAGCTGATGCGGCGCGCCAAGTCGTCGCTCGACATCCAGACCTACCAGCTCGGCAACGACAAGACCGGTCGCCTGCTGCTGCGCGAAATGCGCAATGCCGCCCGGCGCGGCGTGCGCGTGCGGCTGCTGCTCGACGACTTCTACACGGCCGGCATGGACCGCCTGCTGCTGGGCCTGGCCGCCGAGCCCAATGCCGAGATCCGGCTGTTCAACCCCTTCGTGAACGCGCGCGACCATTCGTCGGGGCGCTGGCTGGAGTTCTTCTCCGACTTCAAGCGGCTCAACCACCGCATGCACAACAAGCTGTTCGTGGCCGACGGCGCCATGGCCATCGCGGGCGGCCGCAACCTGGCCGACGAATACTTCCTGCGCAGCGAGAGCGCGAACTTCATCGATTTCGAGGTGCTGCTGGCCGGCCCGGTGGTCCCCGAGTCCGCCGCCATCTTCGACACCTACTGGAACAGCGACGTGGTCTACCCCCTGCAAAGGGTGGCCAGCACCAGCCGAACGCCTCAGGAGTTGAAAACCGACTTCGAGGAAGCGACCTCCCCCACCCACGCACCGCCGCCCGACCCGCTGGCCGCCACCGACCTGCTCGGCGACCCGCCACTGGCCGCCCAGCTCGCCAACATCGACGAGGCCAAGTGGATGCGCGCCGAGGCCCATGCCTCCGCCGACAGCCCCAACAAGGCACTGGGCGTCATGGCGCATCCCACGGAGTCGCTGGCGCAGCGCTTTCACGAAATGCTGGCCACGGCCCAGTCGAACGTGGTGGTGATCTCGCCCTACTTCATTCCGGGCGACGAGGGCATGGAGCGCATCCGCATGGGCCGCGACCACGGCGTGAACATCACCGTCATCACCAACTCGCTGGCCGACAGCGACGAGCCACTGGTCAACATCAACTACAACCGCTACCGCGTCGACATGCTCAAGCTGGGCGTGAACCTGTACGAGGTCAGCACCCAGCAGCTGCGGCGCAGCGGCCAGTTCCGCGACCTGCTCAAGAAGGCGCGCGGCCGCCTGCACGCCAAACTGGCACTGGTCGACCGGCAGTGGGTGCTGCTCGGCTCGATGAACCTCGACCCGCGCTCCGCCCGACTGAACACCGAGTTCGGCGTGCGCGTGCGCAGCTTCGACCTGACGCAGGCGCTGCTCTTCGCCTACCAGCTCGACGACATCGAGGGCGTCTACCGCGTCACGCTCAAGCCCGATGGCCAGAACGTGCAATGGGTCGGCACCGGCGACGTCGACAACGAGGTGCTCGACAGCGAGCCGGACTCGAGCATGCTGACACGGCTGCAGCTGCTGCTGTTCTCGTGGTTCGTGCCCACGGACCAGCTGTAGGCAGCACCCGGTTCAGAGCAAGCGCTGCAGCAGGCGGTAGCCCTCGGGCCAGTCGCCGAGGCCGCTGGCAGCGTTGATGTGCCCAAGCGCCCCCACCTCGACTAACTCACTGCCCCAGGCGCGTGCGCGCTCGCTCGCGTAAGCCGTGCTGCCATAGGGATCGTCATTGCTGGCGACCACGATGCTCGGAAACGGCAGCCGGGCGGGCGGTAGTGGCTCGAACCCCAGCGACGTTTCCGCCGGATAGGCAGCGGCCTGAGGGTCGGGCACTGCGACGAGCAATGCGCCTCGAATCCGGGGCGTGCACCGCATCGCCCAATGCACCACGGCCAGGCAACCCAGGCTGTGCGCCACGACCACAAGATCGCGGCCCAACCCGCCAGCCTGCTGCTCCAGCGCCGAGACCCAGTCGTCGCAAACCGCCCGATCCCAGTCATCGACCTGCAACCGGAGCCATTCCGGTCGAGTCGACTGCCAGATGCTCTGCCAATGCGCAGGGCCTGAATTGCCGTGCCCAGGCACGACAAAGACTGGATTTTTCATTCGCGGTTCTCCCGTTGAGCGATGCGCTTCAGTCTATGAAGCGCGACACCTCAGCCGGAAGAGCAAGGCATTCGAAGGCGCAGCCGAAAACCTTCAAGTCATCGGCAATGCGGTCTGCTACACGACCACCACCAGCTTGCCGGCCGCACTGTTGCTCTCCATCTTCGTGTGAGCTTCGACGATCTCGTCGAAGCCGTACACATGGTCGATGGGCACGCTCAGCTTGCCCGCGCTCACGCCGTCGAGAAAGTCCTGAAGCACCGAGGCAGGCAGGTCGGAGGCATCGCCGGAGTACGCGCAAAGCCGCACAAGGTTCTTCAGATAGCCGATCGGATAGAAGTCCTTGACCAGCCACTCGTTCGACAGCATTCCGGTGAAGCAGACGACGCCCCTGGGCCGAACCGCCCGCAAGGTGTCGGGCAGCGCAGGCGTGCCGACCAACTCCAGTGCGAGATCCACGCCACCCGGCAGGATCTTCCGGACCTGCGAAGCCACATCGCCGTCATCGACGATCACGTGGTCGACCCCGGCAGCCGTGAGCACATCCCGCTTTGCAGCGTTGCGCGTTGTCGAGAAGACCACGAGGCCGCGCTGCCTGGCCAGAATGGCAGTCGCCAGGCCAACCGACGAAGTCCCGCCCCGCACCAGGATCGATTGGCCAGGTTGCGCATCGAGCGCGCTGACCAGCGAGCCATAGGCCGTCTGCAGCATCTCGGGCACGGCGCCGAGTGTGCTCCAGGGAAGCGTGCTCCTGAACGGAATCACTTGGCTGGCCGGCACGCAGGTGTACTCGGCATAGCCGCCGTCGTAGGTGCGTCCCATGTTCCCCATCACCGCAACCACTTGCTGGTCGACCGCGAACTCGCCTCCAGGGCATTCGGCGACCTGCCCGCAGGCTTCGATGCCGAGCACCCGGGGAAATGTCACGCCTTCCGCCAGCCCCAGCCGCGTATGAAGCTCTGATCGATTGAGCCCGAACGCGCGGACCTTGATGAGCACCTGCCCCTTGAGCGGCGTCGGTATGGGCAGCTCGCGATAGTGCAGCGCTTCGGGCGGCCCGGGCGCATCCAGCACGATGGCTCGCATGGTTCTACTCGCAACTTCGTTCATGGCCTTCTCGCACATCTTAAAAAGTCATTAATGATCCTGGCGCATCATCCGGGCTGTTTCGTTCGGCCACAAGAAATTCCGCTCTCATGCACCTGCTCCTCGTAGAAGACGACGACATGCTGGGTGAAGCCGTGTGCGATGGCGCGCGCCAGAGCGGCTGGTCCATCGACCGTGTCGGCAATGCATCAGCCGCCCGGATCGCCCTGATCGACCATGCCTATGCAGCCGTGCTGCTGGACCTGGGCCTGCCAGGCGGAGAGTCGGGGCTGACGGTGCTGCGGTCGATGCGAAGCCGCTACGACCCGACACCGGTCCTGATTCTCACGGCGCGAGATCAGTTGAGCGAGCGCATCCACGGCCTCGACGCGGGCGCCGACGACTACCTCGTCAAGCCCTTCCAGTTCGACGAACTGTGGGCACGTGTGCGTTCGGTCATTCGCCGCAGCCAGGGTCGCGTGATACCCGTTTTTTCCCGTGGCGACGTCACGGTCGACCGCAGTCGCCGCGTGGTCACCAAGGCCGGCGTCGATGTGCCGTTGAGCGCGCACGAGTACCGCACCCTGCTCGCCTTGCTGGAACGCCCCGGCCACGTCGTCACGCGCGATCAACTGCAGGATGTGGTCTACGGAACGGCCAGCGTCGTCGAGAGCAACACCATTGCCGTGTTCATCCACCAGTTGCGCCGCAAGCTCGGCGACGACCTGATCCGCACCGTTCACGGCCATGGCTATGTCGTCGGCCAGCCTCCGCCGTGAAGTCGAAGTCGCTCTATGCGCGAATGATCCTGATGCTCGGGGCGACCATCGTCCTGGGCTGGATCGTGGCGTTCGCGGTGCTTTTCGCGTATCTCGCGCACAACAAGGCCAGCATCTGGGACGACAAGCTCAAGGTCATTGCCACTCGCATCCTGCTGACAATTCCGGCCGACAAGGACATGGTTGTGACGGGGCCAGGGCTGCAACTGCGGGACCCCGCGCTGGCAGAGAGCGAGCAACTCGTCTTCCAAGTCTGGATCGATCGCAAGCGGTTGTCCGTGCGTACGCCCGGAGCTCCCGAATCGCCGCTGCGGCCAGGCTTCGAGGATGGCATCACCACCACGGTGATCGAGGGAAGACGATGGCGTGTCTATTCGGTCTCGGATTCCAAAGGCCGGATCTATGTACAGGTCGGCAACCTCCACAGCGTGGTGGACGCCGAAATGCAGCACCAGGCCCTGACCGGGCTGGTACTCAGCACCATCCTGTTGCTGATCGTGGGCGCGCTGATGTGGCTGGTGGTACGCAGCTCGCTCAAGCCAGTGGTGGCGCTGGAAGCTGCCATGCGAAGCCGGCGCAGGTTCGACCTCACGCCGCTGTCCTCGGCCGCGCTGCCGCGCGAGCTGCATCCGCTGGTCGCGTCGTTCAATCGTCTGCTGGAGCAGCTTTCCGAATCGATCGAGGGCGAGCGTCGCTTCATCGGCGATGCCGCCCACGAGCTGCGCACGCCCCTGGCTGCGCTGCAGGCGCAGGCCCAGATCGCGCTGCGCGCGAACACCGCCGCCGACAAGGACGTGGCACTGACCAAGCTGCTTCGGGTCGCACAGAGCAGCTCGCGGTTGTCCGAACAGTTGCTCGACCTGGCACGACTGAATGCGAGTGCCAATGCTCCGCAGCACATGCGGGCAGACCTGAGCGATCTCATCCTGCACGTGACCCGCGATTTCGACACCCATGCCCTGCAGCAGGAGCGCTCGATCCTGCTCGATATTCACAAATGCACCATCCACTGCAACATCGACGAGATGGGCATCCTGCTGCGCAACCTGATCGACAACGCGCTGCGCTACACGCCCAAGGGCGGGCGCGTTCGGGTCAGCTGCGGCCATGAGCCGGCCGTCGGACAGGAAGAGACGCACAGAGTCTATCTCGAAGTGGCAGACGACGGTCCCGGCGTGCCGCTGTCGGAACGCAAGGCGATCTTCGAGCGCTTCCATCGGGCTGCCGGCACTTCCACGCGCGGCAGCGGCATCGGCCTGTCGCTGGTGGCTGGAATCGCCCAGCTGCATCATGCGACCATCGAAACCGGGGATGGACTGGAGGGGCGCGGCTTTGCCATCCAGGTGATGTTCCCGGCGGCGGCAGCGCCGCCCCCGTCGACCTCTTCTCAGAACCTGTAGACGTACCCGAGGCGCACGCCGGTCTGGTTCGACCGGCTGACCAAAGGGCTGTTCTTGATGCCGCTGCCGAAGCTGGTCGCGCTCATGTCCAGGAAAACTGTCTGCTTCGGCGCCACGGCGTAGTCCACGCGCAGGCCCACTTCGATGTTGGCGGTAGCCTTGCCGGCATATTCGGGCCGGTCGGATCGGGCCTCGGCCGCCGTCACGCCGTAGTAGTAGTCGACGTACTTGCGGTCGACCCAATGCGCGGCCAGGCGCGGCGTGAAGCCGAAGGCACCTGAAGAAAAGCGCCGGTCGATCTGCACCTTGAACCGCGTTCCCTTGCTGTTGCCTGACCCGTCGGCCAGCAGTTCGGCCGACAGGTTGGCAATGTCGTTGCGCCAGATGGCTGCCCCGCCCAGCCACAGGCTGCCCTTGCGCTTTTCCATGCCGCCGAAATAGGGCGAATCGTCGGCCTCATAGCCATCGCCCGCGTAGCGCGCACGCAACCGCAAAGAGACGGGCCCCACGGACGTCAGCTTCAAATCGGCACTCGGGAACGCAACGCTGACCCACTTGTTCTCGTAGGTGAGCATGGGGATGGCCAGGCCCTTGTTGTCGAAGTCGCGATAGGGCTTGCGCTCCATGCCAGCGGCAATGCCGATGCCCCATTGCGAACCCGCTTCGGAGAGCTGGTCTTGTGCAACTTGCGCCCATGCCGACGAAACGCATGCCGCAGAGGCGACGCCCGCAGCGATGGTTCTGAAAGGTATGCGCGCGCGGCTGTTCTTTTCTCGGCTCGAAAGACAGTTTGACTTCAGGTGGTTCAGCATGGAGGCTCCAGTACGAATGGTCGGCGACAGACACCATGTCGTCGCCTTCTGGAGCCGATGCTGAAGGGATGGCTTTAATAAGTTTTTAGCTGTTTTAAGATTTGATTAACCGGTTCGCAATGTCATCGACTGGTGGCCTCCGGCGTTCTCTCAACGACGCCTGGGCATCAACGTCGGCACACCGCAGGCCAGCAGTTCGCCGCGCCCCTGGTGCGAATGAAAGCTGCTGCCGTCCCACACCACCTCGCCGCGGCTCAGCGTCACGCCCGGCCAGGCCTTGAGCCGCATGCCTTCGTAGGGCGTGTAGTCGACCTCATGGTGCAGCTGCTCGTTCTTCAGCACGAAGTCGCGTTCGTCCCAGATCACGATGTCTGCATCGGAACCCACCGCGATCGTTCCCTTGCGCGGATGCAGACCGTAGGCCTTGGCCGGGCCCGTGGCCGTGAGCTCGACAAAACGGTTGGCCGTCATCCGGCCCGAGAGCACGCCTTCGGACCACAGCAGCGGCATGCGCGTCTCGATGCCGGGAATGCCGTTGGGAATGTGGCGGAATGCGACCTCTTCGCCACCGGGCTTCTTGCCCTCCGGTGCGTCGTACTTGAACGGTGCATGGTCCGACGAGAAGACGGTGAAGAGCCCGTCGTTGAGTCCGTCCCAGATCACCTGCTGGTTGGCCTTGTCACGCGGCGGTGGGCTGCACACGCACTTCGCGCCCTTGTAGCTGTCGTCGATGCCCAGGTCTTCAGCGGTGAGGAACAGGTACTGCGGGCAGGTCTCGGCGAACACGTTCAGGCCATGCGCACGCGCCCAGCGGATCTGCTCGACGGCCTCGCGGCCCGACACGTGCACGATCAGGATCGGCACATCGACCAGTTCGGCCAGCGCAATGGCGCGGTGCGTCGCCTCGCGCTCCACCAGCATCGGCCGCGCATGCGCGTGAAAGCGCGGCGCGGTGCGGCCTGCGGCCTCGAGCCGCTTGGTCAGCCACTCGATGCAGTCGGAGTTCTCGGCATGCAGCATTGCCATTGCGCCGTGTTCGCGCGCCACCGCCAGCACGTCGAGGATCTGGCCGTCGTCGAGCTTCATGTCGTCGTAGGTCATGTAGATCTTGAAAGACGTGAAGCCTTCCTTGATCAGTGCCGGCAGCTCTTCCTTCAGCACCGTGGGCGTCGGGTCGCTCACGATCAGGTGGAAGGCGTAGTCGACGTGGGCCTTGCCCGCCGCGCGGGCGCGATAGTCCTCGACCGCCGCGCGCAGCGACTGGCCCTTCTGCTGCGCGGCGAACGGAATCACGGTCGTCGTGCCTCCGCAAGCCGCCGAACGCGTGCCGGTGTCGAAGTCGTCGGCGTTGCGCGTGGGCGGCGGCATCGGCTGGTCGAGATGGCAGTGGGCGTCCACGCCGCCCGGTGTCACGGTGCGGCCGGCCGCATCGATCTCGCGCGCGGCGGGGCCGAGCTTCGCCCCGAGCTGCACGATGCGCCCTTCGCTGATGCCGATGTCGCAATCGAAGGTGTCTGAAGCGGTAACGACGCGCGCATTGCGCACGACAAGGTCGAAGTCGGAGGTTGAAGTGGACATGGTTCAGATGAATCCGGTTCAGGCCGCGCCACGCGCAGCCGCATAGCCCCTGCCGTAGTGGCGCTCCAGCCGCACCTGCACACGGTCCCAAAGCGTGGTCAGCACCAGGTAGAAGCAGGCCGCGACGCAATAGAGTTCGAGCACTTCGAATTTTTCCTGCATGAGCACCTGGGCGCGGCGCATCAGCTCTTCCATCGAGATCACCGACGCCAGCGAGGTTGCCTTGAGCAGCCCGTTCACCGAGTTTCCCAGCGGCGGAATGATCACCCGCAAAACCTGCGGCAGGGTCACCAGCCGCAAGGTCGCGAAGCGCGAAAGGCTCAACGCCTTGGCCGCTTCGATTTGCCCCTTCGCGATGGCGGAGAAGCCGCCGCGAATGGTCTCCGACAGGTACGCCGCTTCGTTCAGGCTCAGCGCCAGCACCGCGGAGGTCAACACGTCGAAGCGAAGGCCCAGCTGCGGCAGCCCGGTGTAGATGATGACGATCTGCACCAGCAGCGGCGTGCCGCGAAACACCCAGATGTAGAAGCGCGCCGGCGCCGACAACAATCGATGCGAAGACATGCTGCCCAGCGCCAGTGGCAGCGCCAGGGCCAGGCCGATCACGATGGTCGCGATGGTCAGTCCGATCGTGATGCCCACGCCCCCGAGGAGGAACGGGTTGACGAAGTAGGACAGGAAGGCATCGAAATTGAACACGGCCGGCCCCTCTTCAACCTGCTTACTTCGGCGACGGGCCGGGGCCGCGGATCGCGAACTTCGTGGTGTCCTTCAGGCGCGTCATGCGGAACTTGTCGAACAGCTTGTCGTAGGTGCCGTCGGCCTTCAGGTCGGTCAGGGCTTGCGCAACGGCTTCGGCAACCGCGCGGTCGCGGAACGACAGCGTGATGTCGGTGCCGTAGAGGCCGCTCGCGCGGATCTTGACGATGCCGCGCTCCTCGAAGGCAATGGCCGTCTCGTCGATGTTGATGCCCGCTTCCAGCTGGCCGGCGCGCAGCGCGGCCGTGGTTTCGGAGGCCGTTGCAAAGGTGCGGAAGTCGATAGGCGCCATGCCCTTGGCGACCATGGCTGCGTTCGATTCGCGCGACTTGCGCTCGGCGTACGTACCGGTCTCGATGCCGACGACGTGCCCCGAGAGGTCTTCGAACTTGGTCAGCGCGAGCTTGCTGTTCGGCACGGTGTAGATGCTCATCGATTGCTGGCCGTACGGCACCTGGAACATTAGCTTGGAGCGCTCCTCGGTCCAGAACAGGCCGGTGTTGATCACGTCGAAGCGGCCGGCCTGCAGCGCAGGCACCATCGGCGGCATATCCATGCGCACGAAGACCGGTTCGAGGCACAGTTGCTTTGCGACAGCGCGGCCGAGCTCGATGTTGAGCCCCTGCAACTCGCCCTTGCTGTCGACGAACTGCTGCGGCGGCAGTGTCGGGTTGGTGGACATCTGGAGCTTGCCGGGCGCGGTCAGGTGTTCGGCGGAGACTTTGGGTGTGCAGGTCTGGGCAAGGACCGAGCCGCTCAGCACGAGGCCGACGATGAAACCCAGGGATAGTTTGATCATGTGCATGAGATGCTTTCGTTGAAGACAGGGAAGGAAAGAAAGAGAAGAACTCGGGCAATCAAAGTCAGGCCGCCTGGGTCGCTTGTCGACATGCAACCAGCGCCACGTGCACGGCTTCGATCACGGGCTCCGCGCGCTGGTTGACGAGCTGCAGGCTCTCGGTCACCACGCCGCGGCCACCGCGCGACGAAAGACGTTTGTCGGTGAAGCGGAACACCACGTGCACCGCATCCCCTGCAACAACAGGTCGCAAGAACCGGACCTGATCCCATCCGAGCGAAGCGATGGAACTGTTCTCGTAAATCTTCAAAGCGGTCTTCAGCCCCTCCATCAGCGAGAGACCGAACAGCCCGTGCGCAATGACGCCCGGAAAGCCGCGCGACTGCGCGTAGTCCGCATCGGTATGCAATGGATGGTGGTCGTGTGTGAGATCGCAGAAGCGGCCGATGTCATCGGCACTCACGACGTGGCTTTCGCTGCGCAGTTCTGCGCCGATCACCACGTCTTCGAAATACACATCACTCATGCCCGCTCTCCTTGCGCCGCGTTGCCAGCGTGGCGTGGTGCCTTCGCAATGAACTCGTCGTGCACGCCCATGGGGCCGTTGCGGAAGATGCGTGCGTCCATGGTGCGCAGTTGCTCGCTGACGCGCACCTCGAAGCCGATCTTCTCGAGCACGTCTTCCTTCAGTCGCACGCCTGGCGCAATCTCGGTGAGCACGAGCCCGTCGGCTTCGAGTTCGAACACGGCGCGGTCGGTCACGAAGCTCACTTGCTGGCCTCGCTCTCGCGCGAGCCGCCCCGAGAAGCTGATCTGATCGACCGCCGGGACGAACTTCTTGAATGCACCGTCGCGGCGGATCTTGAGTTCGCCGTCGGCCACGCCGATGTCGAAGTCGCCCCCGGTGAGCGAACCGTTGAACACCAGGCGCTGCGTGTTCTGCGTGATGTTGATGAAGCCGCCCGCGCCGTCGTAGCGCTTGCCGAAGCGCGTGACGTTGACGTTGCCTTGCGGATCGACCTGCGCGAACGAAAGAAACGCGCAGCTCAGGCCGCCACCGTCGTAGAAGTCGAACTGGTACGACTGATCGAGGATCGCGCGCGGGTTGACCGAAGTGCCGAACTCGCGCGCATGACCGGGCACGCCGCCAACCACGCCCGACTCGACCGTGAGCGTGATCAGGTCGGCAATGCCCTCTTCCGAGGCCACGTTGGGAATCATCGCGGAGATGCCCACGCCGAGGTTCACCACGTCGCGCGGGCGCAGCTCGAAGGCCGCGCGCCTTGCCACCACGCGGCGCACGTCGAGCGGGTCTGGCGCGATGCTCGAGGCGGGCACCACGATCTCGCCGCAGCGCGCCGGGTCGTAGCGCGTGGTGTAGGTCTGCATCTGCTCGGGCTCGACCACGAAGTGATCGATCAGGAAGCCCGGAATCTTCACCATGTGCGGATGCAGCGTGCCGCGCTTGACGATGCGCTTGACCTGGCAGATGACGATGCCACCGGCGTTGTGCACGGCCTGCGCCATCGAGAGGTCTTCGCGCGCGGTGGCTTCGTGCTCCATGCTCACGTAGCCGTCTTCGTCGGCCGAGGTGCCGCGGATGAGCGCCACGTTCGGCACGCCGGGCGCGCGGTAGAACAGCCAGTCGCGGTCAGCCACGTGCACCAGTTCGACCAGCGCCTCGGTGGTGCGCGCGTTCATGCGGCCGCCGTCCTGGCGCGGGTCCATGTAGGTTTCGAGGCCCACGTGCGTGAGCACGCCGGGCTGGCGGCCCGCCATCGCGCGGCACAGGTGCGTCATGACACCCTGCGGGAAGTTGTAGGCCTCCACGTCCTGCGCGAGGATCATCTTCATGAACGGCAGCTGCATGCCGAAGTTGCCGCCGATCACGCGGCGCACCAGGCCCGGGTGCGCGAAATGGCACATGCCCTTTTCGGTGAGCGCGCCCACGCCGGTAACGTGGAACAGCGTGAGGTCGTGCGGGCCGTCGCCGGCAGTGAAGCGCCGCTCGATGGCTTCGAACACGGCTTCGGGCACGCCCGAACCACCGTTGCCGCCAGCCAGCACCATGTCGCCATCGCGCAGCAGCGCGGCGGCGGCGTCGGGGGTGATGCAGTCGATCATGGCTGCGTCCTCAAGCCAGTTCTTTCACGACCTGGCGCGAGATGATCAGGCGCTGGATCTGGTTGGTGCCTTCGTAGATCTGCGCCAGGCGCACGTCGCGGAAGATGCGCTCGATGCGGTAGTCGCGCGAGTAGCCGTTGCCACCGTGGATCTGCAGCGCGTTCGACACGTGGCGCATCGCCATGTCGGTGGTGAAGAGCTTGGCCTGCGCGCCTTCCTTGGCGATGGAGTGGCCGGCGTCCTGCAGCCGCGCGCCGTGATGGATCAGCAGGCGCGCCGCGGCGATGTCGGTCGCCATGTCGGCCACCATGAACTGGATGGCCTGGAAGTTCATGATCGGCTCGCCGAACTGCTTGCGCGTGGTGGCGTAGGCCACGGCGTCTTCCATCGCGGCCTGCGCCATGCCGAGCGCCATGGACGACATCAGCAGGCGGCTGAAGTTGAAGTTGCCCATGGCCGTCTTGAAAGCCTGGTTCTCGGCGCCGATCAGCGCCGTCCTGGGCACGTGCACGTCCTGCAGCACGATCTGGCAGTCTTCCAGGCCGTGCATGCCGAGCAGTTCCTCGTTCTTGCCGCGGCTCACGCCGGCCTGGTGCGCATCGACCATGAAGCAGCTGATCGACTTGTGGCCGGCCTCCTTGCCGGTGCGCGCGAACACCATGATGCGATCGGCCACGCCGCCGAGCGTGACCCAGGCCTTGGTGCCGTTGAGTACCCAGCCGTCTTCCACGGCGCGCGCGGTGGTGGTGATGCTCGCCACGTCCGAGCCGAAGTCGGGCTCCGACATGGCGGTGGCCATGACGACGGAGCCGTCGAGGATGCCGGGGATCAGCGCCTTCTGGCTCTCGTTGCCGTGGTGGTGCAGGAACAGCGCCGCCTCGACGGGAATCGCGAACGCGTTGCCGATGGCACCCGAGCAGCGCGCCAGCTCTTCCATCACGAGGCAGGTGCTGACGGTGTCGAAGCCCGAGCCGCCGGCCACTTCGGGCAGGCTCACGCCGAACAGCCCGAGTTCGGCCATGCCGCGATACAGCACCCGGTCGAACTTGTCTTCACGGTCGATGGCCGCGGCACGCGGCAGCACTTCGCCCTCGGCGAAACGGCGCGCGGTGTCGCGCAGCGAGATCTGGTCTTCGGTGAGGAAATGGGTCATGGTCTTCAGGCGGTGTGATCGGGTTGCTGCTCGGCTTCGTCGCTGGCCAGGTGGCCGTCGTGCGCGACTTCGTCTTGTTCGCGGTCGAGGAAATAGACGGCCACGTTGTGGCTGCCGGTGGCGAAGCAGGTAGCCAGCGCGGGCGTGATGGCGGCGGCCAAGGCGCGACGCTGGGCCGGCGTGCGGCGGTAGGCGTGCACCTTGACGAACACGCGCGTGCCCTCTCCCCCGCCGTCGTGGCCCAGTTGGCCCTCGTGGGCATAGTCGTGGGGCGCGATGGGCATGAAGTACAGGGTCACGGTCGAGGGCTCGACGCCGAACGATGTGACGACGCCGTCGGTCAGCGCGCGGCTGGCGGTGCGCTTGCGGGTTTCGGGGGCGCTCGGCGCCAGGATTTCGAGATAGGGCATGTCAGGGAGAGGTTGTTTCAGTGCGCTTCGACGGCGCGGCAGGAGGCGCGCTGTATCAGCCGCGAGCCGACGCGGTATTCGCGGCCGCTGTTGGCCACGCCGGAGAGGCGCTGCACCAGCCGGTCGACCGCGAGGTTGGCCATCTCAAAGGCGCCGCTGTCCACCACGCTGATGGCGGGGCGCTGCCACTCGAACCAGGGCGAGTCTTCGTAGAACAGCAGCGAGAGGTCGTCGGGAATCAGCAGTCCGCGCTCCGACACCACGCGCAGCACGCCGAGCGATGACTCGTGGTTGGCCACGAAGAGCGCCGAGGGCGGCGTGGGCATCGACAGCAGCGCGTTGGCAGCCACCACGCCTGTTTCGGGCGCATAGCGGCCGGCCTGGATCAGCGCCGGATCGATGGGCAGGCCCGCTTCCTGCATGGCCCGCTTGTAGCCCGCGAGGCGTTCCTTGCCGGAGGTGGTGTCGCTCATGCCCACGATCAGGCCGATGCGCCGGTGACCGAGGTCGAGCAGGTGCTTGGTGCCGGCATAGGCGCCGTCGAGGTCGCCCGCGAGCACCGATTCGAGCGTGGCGCCCTCGACGCGGCGCACCGCGCAGATCACCGGGATGTCGGCGTGCTCCATGGCCAGCAGCTGGGCGCCGTTGGCACCGTTGGGCACGGCGATCAGGCCGTCGACGCTATGGTCGACCAGGGTCTTGAAGATGTCGCGTTCCTGCTCGGGGTCGTCGGCGCTGATGCTCAGGATGACCTGGTAGCCGAGCGCCTGCATGCGCGTCTGCACCACCGAGGCGAGCACTTGGAACGAGGCGTTCTCCAGGTTGTGCACGGTGAGGCCGATGAGCCGCGAGCGCTTGGTTTTCAGCGCCCGGGCGAAGGTGTTGGTGCGGTAGCCGAGGGCGGCGGCGACCTGGATCACGTGCCGCTGCGTCGCATGGTTAGTGAGGCTGGAGCCGGCCAGCGCACGGGAAGCCGTGGCAATGGAAACGTCGGCGGCACGGGCCACGTCGCGCAGCGTTACCGCCATGGCCTGGCCTCGTGAGAGCAGTTTCTTGTAAACGTTTGCATATTTTTATCGTAGATTTTCATAAGGCCTGTAGTCAAGAAGAAAACTGCAAGCCATGCAGGCTGGTCGGGATTATTGCAATCGTTTCCAATTTTCTTGCATACTGCCGGCTTCAGCGACCCAACCCAGGATGGCCATGCACATTTCCGGAGTCGGCGGCATCTGGCCCGCCACGCTCACCCCCTTCACCCCGGACGGCCGCGTCGACGACGACGCGCTGGCCGCCCATGTGCGCGACGTGGCCGGCACGCCCGGCGTGCGCGCGGTGGTGGTCAACGGGCATGCGGGCGAGGCGACTTCGCTTGATCGCGCGGAGCGCGCCCAGGTGGTGAGCGTTGCGGTGGCCGCGGCCGGCGGCGTGCCCGTGGTGGCCGGCGTGGTGGCCGACGACACCCGCTACGCCTGCGCGCTGGCGCAGGATGCGGCGCAGGCCGGAGCCTCGGCCCTGTTGCTGTTTCCGCCCGCGGTGTTCGCGCAGGGCGCGGGCGCGCGGCCCGACATGGCCCGTCGCTTCGTGAGCAAGGTGGCCGGTGCGAGCAGCCTGCCCATCGTGCTGTTCCAGCTGTCGCGCGCCTCGGGCCTCGCGTTCTCCACCGAGACGTTGGCGCAGCTTTGCCTGGACGTGCCTGCCATCGTGGCGGTGAAGGAAGGCAGCGACGTTCCCGAGCTCTACGAAGACAACCTCCGGGCCCTGCGCGCGCTGCCTCGCCCGGTCACGCTGCTGAGCAGCAGCAACAGCTGGCTGCTCGCTTCACTGGCCTATGGCGCCGACGGCATCCTGTCGGGCCTGGGCAGCGTGGCAGCCCCGCTGCTGGTGGCGCTGCACGAAGCCGTCGCACGCGGCGACCTGGCTGCCGCACGTGCGGTCAACGATCGGCTGGTGCCGCTGTGCCGGGCCTTCTATCGCGCGCCATACCTCGACGCCCACAACCGCATGAAGACTGCGCTGCATCTTCTCGGCCGGCTGCCCCATCCGGACCCACGCCCGCCGCTGCTGCCCGTGCCGGCCGACGACACGGCGCGCATCCGCGCAGCACTGGTGGCCTCGGGCCTGCTGCCTTCCTCCACCCATTGACCTACTGAACAACCTGTCCCATGGCTGATTTCCGCGGCACCTACACCATCATGGTCACGCCCTTCGACGCCGACGGCGCGGTCGACGTGCCCACGCTCGAGCGCTATGTCGACTGGCAGATCGAATCCGGCATCCACGGCCTGATCCCGCTCGGCTCGACGGGTGAATTCATGTCGATGTCCGACGACGAGATCGAGCTTGTCGCCAAGACGGTGATCGACCGCGCCGCCGGCCGCGTGCCGGTGCTGATCGGCACCACCGCCGAAGACACGCGCGCCGCCGTGCGCCTGAGCCGCCGCGCCGAGGCGCAGGGCGCCGACGGCGTGATGGTGCTGCCGCCCTTCTACTGCACCCCCACCGACGACGAACTGTTCCTGCACTACAAGACCATCTCCGACGCCATCGGCATTCCGATCATGGTCTACAACAACCCGGCCGTTGCCAACGTCGACCTGAAGCCGCCGCTGGTGGCGCGGCTCTCGCAGATCGACAACTGCCGCTACATCAAGGAATCGACGCTGGAAGTGACCCGCGTGCGCGACATCATGCGGCTGTCGGACGGCCGCATGGCGGTCTTCGGCGGCATCATGGGCTTCGAGTCGTATGTCGAGGGCGCAGTGGGCTGGGCCGCAGTGCCGTCCAACGGCGCTCCGGGCGAAATGGCGCGCCTGTACGACCTCGTCATGGCCGGCCAGCTGGCTGAGGCGCGCGAGCTGGCGTTCAAGCACTTTCCGATGATCGACTTCGTCGCCGGCCAGTCGTACGTGGCGGGCACCAAGGCCCTGCTCGCGGCCATGGGCCTGCCGGTCGGCGCGCCGCGCCCGCCGCGCCTGCCTATAGGCGCCGAGGGCATCGCCGCGGCGAAGCGCCTGGTCGACGAACTCGGCCTGAAGATCCGAACCACCACCGCCTGAGGTATTCCCATGAGCGCCTTGCAACCGGACACGCCCGCGTCGACCACAGACAATCGGGCCGAACTCGTCATCCGCATGGTCGGCGTGCAGAAGTGGTACGGCGACTTCCAGGTGCTGCGCGACATCGACCTCGAAGTGCAGCGCGGCGAACGCATCGTGATCTGCGGGCCTTCGGGCTCGGGCAAGTCGACGCTGCTGCGCTGCATTAACCGGCTCGAAGAGCATCAGCAGGGGCAGATCGTGGTGAACCGCGCCGAGCTCACCGCTGACATGCGTCGCATCGACGCGGTGCGGCGCGACGTCGGCATGGTGTTCCAGCACTTCAACCTGTTCCCGCATCTCACCATCCTCGAGAACTGCACGCTCGCGCCGGTGTGGAGCAAGAAGTACACGCCGAAAGAGGCGAAGGAAGTGGCCATGTCGTACCTGGAGCGCGTGCGCATTCCGGAGCAGGCCAACAAATATCCGTCGCAGCTTTCAGGCGGCCAGCAGCAGCGCGTGGCCATTGCGCGTGCTCTGTGCATGGGCCCCAAGGTCATGCTGTTCGACGAACCGACCTCGGCGCTCGACCCCGAAATGGTCAAGGAGGTGCTGGACACCATGGTCTCGCTCGCCGACGACGGCATGACCATGCTGTCGGTCACGCACGAGATGAACTTCGCGCGCCAGGTTGCCAACCGCGTGATCTTCATGGACCAGGGCACCATCGTCGAACAGGCAGAGCCGAAGGAGTTCTTCAGCAATCCGAAACACGAGCGCACCCGGCTCTTCCTGAGCCAGCTGCTGCACTGATCAACCCTTACTTACTTTTCTTCAATCACTCATGGCAAGAATTGGCATCGAAGCGGCAGGCTTGCGCTTCATCGCGGAAACGAATCCCGAAGCACCCAAGACCGTGGAGGCGTTCACCAGGCTGCTGCCCTACAGGCAGAAGATCATCCACGTGCGCTGGAGCGGCGAGGGCTGCTGGATTCCGCTGGGCGACTTCGAACTGGGCGTCGGCTTCGAGAACCACACCAGCCATCCTTCGGTCGGCGACATCCTGTTCTACCCCGGTGGCTACAGCGAGACCGAAATCATCCTGGCCTACGGCAGCTGCAGCTTCGCCAGCAAGATGGGGCCGCTTGCGGGCAACCACTTCCTGACGATCGTGGAAGGCAAGGAGCAGCTGCGCGCGCTCGGCAGGAAGGTGCTGTGGGAAGGCGCGCAGGACATCGCATTCGAGCTGCTTTGACTTGAGCAGCCGCAGCGGTCGTCAGATGTGCGCGTCTTCGACCGCATCCCCGTCTTCCGGCACGAACACCATGCCGGTCTTGGCGTTGTAGTCCATCAGGCCCGCGTAGCGACCCCAGGCGATCATCGTCTCGAAGATCTTCTCCGGGTTGTCGTACGGCAAGGCGCTGCCGATGTCCTTGATGACGCGCTCGGCCTCGACTTCTTCGTATTCCTTGAGCAGCGCGATGATGATGTGGAACAGCCGCAGCTTGAAGACCTGCTCCTCGAAGATCGCGCGCTTTCCGAGCCGGTCGGCAGCAACGAACTTCCGGCCGAGCTCGGTGAAGCGCACCTCCTGCCGCGGCGTATCGATCAACTCGAGGATCTCGGCCGCCTTGAGAATGGCGATCGTCTCGCCGAACTCCTTGCCGATCTCGTCGGAAATGTCGTAGATGTTGGACAGGTCCGGCGAGTCGCTGAGGATGCTCATCAGCCCGAGGATCTGCCCCACCGGCACCAGCGGGATCGATTCCATCCGGGTGCGCGCACGTGAGATGGGCTCCCCCTTCACGGGCGTCTCCGGCGGCAGGTCGGGCAGCGTCATCGTGGTGATGCACTCGTGGATCACGCTGACCAGCCGCTGGAACTCGGGGTCCTTGCTGTCACGCGGATAGGGCAGCTTGTTCTCCAGCACGAGGCCGATGCGTCCCGGTCGCGGAAACACGACCACGATGCGCGTGGCCATTTCCACCGCCTCTTCGATGTTGTGCGTGACCATGAAGACCGAGCTGAGGTCGCCGCCCGGGTCGCGCCACAGGCTGATCAGCTCCTGCCGCAGGTTCTCTGCGGTCAATACATCCAGCGCACTGAAGGCCTCGTCCAGGCACAGCAGCTTGGGCTGCGAAACCAGCGCACGCGCAATGCCCACCCGCTGCCTCATGCCGCCCGACAGCTCGCGCGGAAAGGCCGAGTGGTAGTTGCCCAGGCCGATGAGCTCGATCGCCCGATCGACAGCCGCGTCGCGCTCGGCTCGGCCGATCTTTCTGGCCATCAGGCCCACCGCCACGTTCTGCTCGACGGTGAGCCACGGGTAGAGCGCGAAAGTCTGGAAGACCACCGAGGCATCGGGATTCACGCCGTTAAGCGGCTTGCCGTTGGCCAGCGCCCGGCCCGAGGTCGGCACGATCAGGCCCGTGAGGCAACGCAGGATCGTCGACTTGCCCGAGCCGGACTGTCCCAGCAGCGCAAGGAACTCGCCTTCGCTGACGGCCAGGTCGATGTTGTCGAGCACCTTGAGTTCATGGTTTCCTGCAGTCATGAACGTCTTGGTGACGGCACGGAGCTCGGCCACCGGCACGGGCGGCTCCTTCAATGAGGGCGTGGGAGTGTTCATGTTCAGTCCAATCTGAATCGGCGCTCGGCAAAGGCATACAGCCGGCGCCAGATGAGCTTGTTCATCAGCACGACGAAGATCGACATCACACCGATGCTCGCGATGATCAATGGCGTATCGCCCGTCTTGGTGACGTTGGCGATGTACGCGCCAAGACCATCCGCCTGCAGGCTCGTGCCGCCCCATGTGGCGAGCTCGGCCACGATGCTGGCGTTCCATGCACCTCCGGCGGCCGTGCAGGCGCCGGTCACCCAGAACGGAAAGATGGCCGGCAGGATCAGGGTGCGCCACAGGCTCCAGCGGCGCAGGCCGTAGACGCGCCCGGCTTCCTTCAGGTCGTTCGGAATCGCCATGGCGCCGGCGATCACGTTGAACAGGATGTACCACTGCGTGCCCATGGCAATGAGCAGGATGCTGCCCCAGTTGAGGCTGATGTGGCTGGCCACGAAGAAGCCGACGACGATCGGGAACGTCATGTTCACGGGAAACGACGCACCGATCTGCGCCAGCGGCTGGGCGAATCGCGCAACGCGCGGCTGGAACCCGATCCACACGCCGACCGGCGTCCAGATCAGCGTGGCCAGGACTGTCATGGCAGCGACGCGCAGGGCCGTAAGAAAGCCAAGCCAGACGATGTGGCCAAAGTCGGCCAAGGACAGCGCACCGTGCAGCGCGGCAGTGGCCGCCGCCACGGCCCTGAGAAGCTCGATACCGATCCAGATGGAAAGCACGATGCCCACCACCCGCCAGAGCAACTTCTTCCACGACGCCTTGAGCCTCACCGGCATTCGCGCCATCGGAGCCCGCGCCTGAAACACCTTGTCCAGCAACGGGCGCCAGAGGCGCTCGCTGATCCAGGTGAACAGGTAGGCGCCGCGCAGCAGGTTGTAGACCCACGAGGTCGCCGGAGTCGTCGACCCCGTCAGCTCGATCTTGAACTTGTCCGCCCACGCCAGCAGAGGGCGCCAGACCAGCTGGTCGCTGGCCAGGATCAACACGATCATGGCCACCACTGCCCACAGCGCGGCCGTCCTGTCGCCGTTCGAGATCGCCTGCACCATGTACGAGCCCAGGCCCGGCAGCTTGATGTCCTTGTTCATCACGCTGATGGCTTCGCTCTGCGCAACGAAGAACCAGCCGCCGCCGAAGGACATCATCGAATTCCAGATCAGGCTGTGCGCCGATGCCGGCAGCTCGACCGTCCTGAAGCGCTGCCAGCGGGTCAGGCCGTAGGTCGACGCGGCCTCCTGCATGTCGGTGGGAACGGTGACCATCGAGTGATAGAAACCGAAGGCCATGTTCCACACCTGCCCGGTGAAGATGGCGAAGATCGCGGCGCACTCGACGCCGAGCAGGCTGCCGGGGAACAGCGCCATGAAACCCGTCACCGTTGCCGACAGGAACCCCAGCACCGGCACCGACTGCAGCACGTCGAGCGCCGGCAGGATGAAGGCGCGCGCGGTCCGGTTCTTTGCCGCAAGGTAGCCCACGGAAATGGCGAAGAACAGCGAGAAGCCGAAGGCGATCCACATGCGCATCAGCGTGCGACCCGCGTAGTACGGAATCAGGCTCGGCGAGTTGTCGACCTGCGGCACCGCGGCCGGATCGAAATGCACCAGCATGCCCTTGCCGAAGTGCAATGCGCTCCAGAACAAACCCAGCAAGGCCAGCATGACCAGGGCATCGACCCAGCCGAATGCGCGGCGTTCTTCAGTGACGGTGAGCTGCGGAGCGGTGCTTTTCATGCAGGGCGGTAACTCTTGTCAATGAAAGGGTTGCCGGCCATTCTCGTGCCTGGACGATCAAACGGGAATCTGGTCATGAGCGGGAAGCCTATCGCGCAGCGCGCAAAAAGGGCGCAAATTCCTGGACGCGACTCCCTGATCAGCGCGCGGCCGGCGCGCGCGTCGACTTGCGCACCACCAGCTCCGGCCGCAGCACCACGGTCGACGCCGACATCGCCGCCCCGTCGATCTCCGCGAACAGCATCTCGGCCGAGCGCCAGCCGAGTTCGCGGTGCGGCAGGCGGATGGTGGTGAGCGGCGGATCGACCATGTCCACCAGCGGCATGTCGTTGTGGCCGGTGACCGAGATGTCCTGCGGCACGCGCAGTCCCGCCTCGCGCAGCGCGTCGTAGGCGCCCAGCGCGACGAGGTCGTTGCAGCACACCACCGCCTGAGGCGCGGCACCGGCTGCGAGCATCTGCTTCATTGCGGTCGCGCCCGCCTCGCGGCTGTAGCTCGCGCACTCGACCACGCGGAACGGCTTCATGCGGTGGTCGCGCAAGGCCTGCTCCACGCCCAGCGAGCGGCCCACGCCGGTGGGAATGTTCTGCGGCCCCGCGAGATGCGCGATGCGCTTGTGGCCCAGGCCGACGAGGTGGTCGACCGCGAGCTTCATCGCGAGCCGGTCGTCGCTGACCACGGCCGGCAGGCGGCCGGTTTCGTCGGCGCGGTTGACCAGCACCGTGGTCAGGCCGGCCTTGACGACGAAGTCGACCAGCGGGTCGTCGCGCGTGGCGGTGGCCAGGATCACGCCGTCGACGCGTTGCGCCAGCATGCGTTCGAGCACCGGCCGCGCGAGCGTGGGGTCGACCACATTGGTGACGAAGACGAAGTAGCCACGAGCCGCCGCGCTGGCTTCGATGCCCTGGAGGATCGGCGGGAACACCGCGTTCGTGATGTCGGGCACCAGCACGCCGATGGTGTGGGTGCGCCCGGTGCGCAGCGCGGAGGCCGCGCGGTTGGGCCGGTAGCCCAGGCGCTGCGCCGCTTCTTCCACCACGCGCAGCACCTCGTCGCTGATCAACGAACGCTTCTCGGGGCTGAGCGCGCGCGAGACGGTCGACACATGCACGCCGGCGGCACGGGCGACATCGCGGATGGTCACGGGGGAGGAAGTCGGGCTGGTGCTCATGATTTGTGCAAACGATTGTCGTGCGTGTCAGGTGCTTGGGGCGGCTTTTCCTATTCATGACCTGCGGAATGTGGTCATTTTACTTTTCGACGATCTGGCGTAATATCGTGCAAACGATTGCATGAATCACGTAGATTGCACGAGACTCACCATGAACATCGCCACCTCCCCCGACTCGGTGCTGGGCTTCGCGCTCGACGCCATGAAGCGAACGCCCGACCCACGGCTGCGCACCGTGATGGATGCGCTCACCCGCCACCTGCATGCCTTCGTCCAGGAGGTGAAGCTGACCGAGGAGGAGTTCGAGCAAGCGCTCGAATTCATCGTCGCCATCGGCCAGGCCACCGGCGAAACCAAGAACGAAGTGGTGCTGGCGGCAGACATCCTCGGCGTCTCCACCGTGGTGGCGCTGCAGAACAACCAGGACCCGCACGGCGAATCGCCGGCCGCGCTGCTTGGGCCCTTCTGGCGCGCGAACTCGCCGGCCTGCGCACCGGGCGACAACATCGCGCGCTCAGGCACGCCGGGCATTCCGCTCGCGGTGACAGGCACGGTGCGCGACGCACAGGGCCAGCCTGTGGCCGACGCCACGGTCGACGTGTGGCAGGCCTCGCCCATCGGGCTCTACGAGAACCAAGACCCCGAGCAAGAAGACATGAACCTGCGCGGGCGCTTCAGCACCGATGCCGAGGGGCGCTTTCACTTCCGCAGCGTGCGGCCGGCCGGCTACCCGGTGCCTACCGATGGACCCTGCGGTGTGCTGCTGCGCGCGCAACAGCGCCATCCGAACCGGCCCGCTCACCTGCACTTCATGGTGAGCAAGCCGGGCCACAAGGTGCTGATCACGCAGGTGTTCGCCGATGACGACGAGAACCTGGAGAGCGACCCGACCTTCGGTGTGACGCGCCGGCTGATCGGCCGCTTCGCGCTGGCGCCCGACGGCAAGACCGCCACGCTGCAGTACGACTTCCAGCTCGAGCCGGGCGAGATGAAGTTCCCCCGGCCGCCGATTCCTTGATTCCTCAACTCCTCTTCATCCAATGAGCTTCGATCCTGTTTCCAGACTCGACGGCAAGGTCGCTGTCATCACCGGTGGCCTCGGCGCCATCGGCTACGCGACGGCCACTCGCCTCGCAGCGCTCGGCGCTACCTGCGTGCTGCTGCACCGCAAGGGCGACGATGCGACTGCGCGTGCTGCCGCCCTGCCCTCTGCGCAAGCACAGCGCCACGGCGCGATCCGCGCCGACATCGTCGACACGCCTAGCCTGCAGGCCGCGGCCGCAGAGGTGAAAGCCACGCATGGCCGCTGCGACATCCTGGTCAACAGCGCGGGCCATACGCAGCCCGTTCCCGCCGGTGACCTCGACGCGCTGACCGACGAGCTCATCGACGACATCGTGCGCGCCAACTTCCGCGGCGTGTTCGCGACCATCCGCGCCTTTGCACCGATGCTGAAGGCCAGTGGCGATGGGCTCGTGGTCAACATCTCGTCCATCGCGGGCTTCACCGGCGTGGGCAGCAACCTCGCGTATGTCGCAGCGAAGGCCGGGCTGGACGTGGTCGGCGACGCGCTGGCCAAGGCACTGGCACCGGCGGTGCGCGTCGTTTCGGTGTCGCCGGGCGCGGTGGAGTCGGGCTTCGTGCCCGGCCGCGGCGCGGAGTTCGCCAGCAAGATGGCGAGCACCACGCCGCTCGGGCGCATCGGCAAGCCCGACGACGTGGCGGCCACCGTAGAAGCGCTCGCGACGACGATGCGCTTCGTCACCGGTACGCGCATCGTGGTCGACGGAGGGCGTCACCTGTGAACCCGAAGACCCTCATCACATGCGCCGTCACGGGCAACCTCGTGAAGCCGGAGCAGACGCCGCACCTGCCGATCACGCCGGTGCAGATTGCCGACGAATGCCTGGCCGCGGCCGAGGCCGGCGCGGCGCAGGTACACATCCATGTGCGCCATCCCGAAACCGGCAAACCCTCGATGGAAATCGAGCTCTACCGCGAGGTGGTCGACCGCATCCGCCGCGGGAACCGCGAGCTGATCATCAACCTCACGACCGGCCCCGGCGGGCGCTTCATTCCGGGCGAGGACGACCCGAAGATCGCCGCGCCCGGCACCACGCTGCTGCCTCCGGAAAAACGCGTGGAGCACATCGCGCTGATCAAGCCCGACGTGTGCTCGCTCGACCTCAACACCATGAACTCCGGCCCCGACGTGGTGATGAACACGCCGAAGAATGTACGACGCATGGCGAAGGTGATCCGCGAGGCCGGCGTGAAGCCCGAGCTGGAGATCTTCGATTCGGGCGACATCAACCTTGCACTCGACCTCATCGCCGACGGCACGCTCGACGGCCCCGCGATGTGGACCTTCGTGCTCGGCGTGAAGTACGGCTTTGCGCCCACACCGGAGACGCTGCTCTACGCCCGCAACATGCTGCCGCGCGGCGCCTTCTGGAGCGCCTTCGGCATCGGCCGCATGGAGTTTCCGATCGTCGCGCAGGCCTGGCTGCTGGGCGGCCATGTGCGCGTGGGCATGGAGGACAACATCTACCTGGAGAAGGGCGTGCTGGCCGAAAGCAATGCGCAGCTGGTGGCCAAGGCGCGCGACATCCTGCTGAGCCTGGGCGGCGAGATCGCCAACCCGCGCGAGGCCCGCACCATGCTGGGCTTGCCGGAAGCGAGGGGCATGCAAGGGGTTGGGCGATGAGCATCGCAGCCATGCACCCGGCTCACAGCTCCCGCGCATTGCGCGTGAGCGAGAAGGCCGCCAACCTCGACACGCTGCGGCTCGAGGCCGCGCCGCAGCCGGAACCCACGCCACCACCCGGCCACGCCGTGGTGCGCATCGCCGCCGCCGCGGTGAACCCGAGCGACGTGAAAGCGACGCTGGGCATCATGCCGCAGGCTGTCTGGCCACGCACCCCGGGCCGCGACTTCGCGGGCACCGTGGTGAGCGGCCCTGCCGAATGGATCGGCCGCGAGGTCTACGGCTCGGGCGGCGACGTGGGCATCACGCGCGACGGCTCACATGCGCGCTACCTGGTGCTGCCCGAAGCGGCGCTGCGCGCAAAGCCCCGGGGCATTTCGATGGACGAAGCCGGCGCGGTGGGCGTGCCCTTCGTCACCGCCTACGAAGGCTTTCGCCGCAGCGGCATGCCGCAGGCGGGGCAGACTGTGCTGGTACTCGGCGCCAACGGAAAGGTCGGGCAGGCGGCGGTGCAACTCGCTTCGCAGGCTGGCGCGCGGGTGATCGCAGTGCAGCGGCACGCCGGGCCCTTCGAGGGATTCGCGAACGGGCCGGTCGACGTGATCGACGCGCGCCAGCATGCCGACGTGGGCGCGCAAGTGCGCGAACTCACCGACGGGCGCGGCGCGCACATCGTCTACAACACCGTGGGCAGCGCCTACTTCGAGGCCGCCAACAAGGCGATGGCCAAGGGCGCGACGCAGATCTTCATTGCCACGCACGACCGCGCGGTGCCCTTCGACATCTTCGCGTTCTACCGCGGCATGCACACCTTCGTGGGCATCGACTCGCTTGCGATGGACTGCGTTGCCTCCACCGCGCAGCTCGACGCGATGCGCGAGGGCTTCGAGCGCGGCACGCTGAAGCCCTTTCCCGTGGCGCGCCACTTCGCGCTCGACGAAGCCATCGATGCCTACCGGCTGGTGCTGTCGGGCAGCACCGACCGCGTTGTGCTGCGCCCCTGAAACCGCAAGGAACACCCGCCATGCACGTGACCCGTTTCAACGAAGCGCCGCACTACGAGGCGCCCAACCACTTCGACATGCGTTGCCTGCGCCTGCAGGGCAAGGAAGCCGGCCCCTCCACGCAGATGTGGATGGGCATGAGCCAGATCCTGCCCGGCGGCCACACCGGGCTCGACGGCTCGCCGATGGAAAAGCTCTACCTCGTGCTCGAAGGCCAGCTGCATGTGGTCGGTGAGACCGACGGCGTGCACCAGGAAGACGTGCTCGAGCAGTACGACAGCTGCCGCTTCGCACCCGGCGAGAAGCGGCAGCTCGAAAACCGCAGCAACCGCCCGGTGCTAGTGGCGTTGGTGATGCCGAATGCGCCACCGGCCTAGCGCTCGCACCCCCTTCGGTCATTCATTGCTCATCGAACAAATCAACGGAGACAAGACGCATGAAGAAGAAGACTTTCCCCTGGAGCCGCCGACAGGCACTCACCGCGGCCGCGGCGCTCGCGGCCTGCACGCTGGGCAGCAACGGCGCGCTGGCGCAGGGCGCATGGCCGGGCACGCAGCCGATCAAGCTGGTGGTGCCGTTCACGGCAGGCAGCGGCACCGACATCGTCGCGCGCCTCGTGGCCGAGAAGCTCGGGCCGGCGCTGGGCACGAGCGTGATCGTCGACAACAAGCCCGGCGCGGGCGGAACCCTGGGCGCGGCCATCACGGCCAAGTCACCGGCCGACGGGTACACGCTGCTGGTGCATTCAGCGGGGCACCTCGTGAATCCATGGATCTACAAGGGCCTGTCGTACGACACGATCAAGGACTTCACCGGCATCACGCCGATGGCGAGCCTGCCCAACGTGCTGGTGACCGCGCCCGCGCATTTCACGAACGTGCAGGACCTGGTCGCGAAGGTCAAGGCAAAGCCGGGCAGCTTCAACTACGGATCGGCTGGCAACGGCTCGGCCACGCACATGAACGCGGAGGTGTTCCGCCTCGCGGCCGGGCTCGATGCGCAGCACGTGCCCTTCCGCGGCACGCCCGAGGCGATGACCGAGGTGATGTCGGGCCGCGTCGACTGGTTCTTCGCGCCGATGGTGTCGGCGCTGCCGCTCATCAAGAGCGGCAAGCTGCAGGCGCTGGCCGTGGGAACCGCCCAACGCTCGCCCGCCTTGCCCGATGCCCCAACCACCGTGGAAGCCGGCGTGCCAGGTTCGGCGTATTTGTTCTGGGTCGGCCTCTTCGCCCCGGCAAAGACGCCGCAACCCGTGGTGGAGCGGCTTCAGGCCGAGGTCGCGAAGATCATGGTGTCGCCCGAGCTGAAAGAGCGGCTGGAGAAGCTCGGCGCCGAGCCGTTCACGATGCAGTCGGCACAGTTCAACAAGTTCATCGTCGACGAAACCGCCAAGGCGCAGCAGGTGGTCAAGGCTGCGAGCATTAAGGTGGACTGACACGACACAAAGCGGGAAGCCCCGTCCTTCCTGCGCTGCATGAGGTACGCCTCATCTTGTCCGAAACTCCAAGGCCGACAACGAAAGTCTCTCGCCTCAAGAGGAGAGCTGACTCGCCTCATCATTTGGTGCTCAGAGCTTGGCAGGATGAAGGTTCGCAGACGCAGTTGGTCCGCCGAAGCACATCCTCAGGCACTGCAAACGATGACCGAGGTCGGACGACTCGCCTATCTTTCCATCAAACAGCTCTCCCAGCAGCCTCCGGCTCTTGGGAAGATCCATGCCTCCGGTGGCATATTTCAACGCGAGAGTAGGCAACAGCCTGTGCACCTTAGCCAACAACCCCCAGCCCTCAGATTCAGGGAAACGTGCAATCAAGGCGTGACGGTATCGCCAGCCGGTTGCCGGGTTGAAATTGACCGCCAGAATTTTCCCTCCACGTCCCGACCCGTCGATGAATGCTTCCGGGGTGCAGATCAACTCGAAAGGGATCTGTACGTAGGCGGTGTAGTTCGCCATCATGAAGGCTTCGATGCTCGTCATGCGGCCAATGGCATCCTGGCTGTTCGCGGCAAAGACCCTGATCAATTTTCTGTGCTCTGACTCATACTCAAACAGCAAAATGTCAACTCCGTTAGCCTTTCGAATTAATCGGGCATAAACGCCGGTTTCTTTGCGAAAGTTATAGAGGACCAGGGGATGGAGCCTGTCGGGCTGCTGTAATGCGCGCTCGAAGAGCCGCCGAAAGTTCGCCAGCCTGTAAGGTTTTTCGAAGCGGAAACTTCGGGTCTGTTGCGGGTTGTCGATGGTCGGGGCTGGGATTCTCCGAGATTTATCGAAAACCAACAGCAGCTGGTCTGAATCAATTGAAAATTCTGGCATCCATCGAAGATCCTCGGTGTGCCAAATGTGAATAAGGATTGATCGAACAGCACCGTAGCGCTGCATAAGCCGGAGAACTGGAAGCTCGTCGTTCCAAAAGACATTGCCCAATGCAAAACCGCCGTCCATATAGACATGTATATCGCCGCTGGCTCCCATGCCGAAATACCGAGACACCAGCGCCCACAGAAGCGTCGAAAGCTCCCACGGGACTGCTTTGAACAATGAAAGCTTGTCGAGCAGCTGCCCTATATCGGTTTTTTCCAGAGCGGTAGCTTCGGGCGGTGGTTGGGAGACCTCATATGCCTTCTTGCGGCTCTCCGCACCTGACCAGAACACGCGCGGGCTTTCCGCCTCCAACGGCTTCAGCCCCAGAGCTTTGGCGCGCTGCAGGAAAGCATAGGCTTTGTCTATCTTCTTCTCGACGAAGCACTCCACCATCAATTCCCAAAGGCCCAAAGCCTGTTCTTCGCTGATGGAATTCTTTAAGGTCCGAACGCGCTCAACGAACTCCTTTCGCCATATCACCAGATTGTCATTCAACATCTGGAAATTGACGGTATGAGCATCGACAGGGCCTTTTGGCCCATAGTTTCTCTCGAAAAACAAATTGATTTGCTCAATCGATGGTCGCCTTGGTGCAGTCGGCATGAGCCCAAGGACGTGAGCATCGATAGCCTCAGGAAAAGGCCCCTGCATGTAGGTCGCGCAAACTGGGCAGCGAGTGCTGACGGAATATTCGGCCAACTCGTGCCATCCGCCCTTTCCCTCCCGAGTACAGGGGATGCATTTCCACCAGGCCATCGATCACTCCTGTTCTCAATCGTTAGAAAAGCTCCGTCACTCTCGATTCATGTCAATTTGTTACGCGCAAGATTAAGGGCACGGCGGGGACCGGTCCATCACCCAAATTAGGTATCGCGGCGCGCGCGAGGCGTCCGAAAGCAACTCTGAAAGATGCTGGGCCCTACGCAAGCCGATGCCCATCCGCGAGATAGCGAGGTGCACAGGCCTGTCTCGCAACATCGCAAAGAAGTACCTGCGAGCGACCGACGAAACGTCGCGCTACACGAAGCGTACGGAAGTCCGCCCACTTGAATCGTCACCGATTGCCCTTATGATTAGCACTCGCTGCTGATGAGTGCTAACAGCCCTCGCTTCCAGTCGATGGGCTGCCGGCCTCCGGTCCGGCACCCGACCACAAAACCCGTTTCTTATCCATACATCCAGGAGATGCAATGAAACTTCGTCCTTTGGCCGATCGCGTGATCGTCAAGCGTGTTGACAGCGAAACCAAGACCGCCTCCGGCATCGTCATCCCCGACGCAGCCGCTGAAAAACCCGATCAGGGTGAAGTCCTGGCCGTGGGCCCGGGCAAGCGCAACGACAAGGGCGAACTGGCCGCACTGACCGTCAAGGTCGGCGACCGCGTCCTGTTCGGCAAGTACAGCGGCCAGACCGTCAAGGTCGGCGGTGACGAATTGCTCGTCATGAAGGAAGACGACCTGTTCGCGGTCGTCGAGAAGTAATTCAAACATCCCATTCGGAGTAAACAAACATGGCAGCAAAAGACGTAGTCTTCGGCGGTGAAGCCCGCGCACGCATGGTCGAGGGTGTCAACATCCTGGCCAACGCAGTCAAGGTGACCCTGGGCCCCAAGGGCCGCAACGTGGTGCTCGAGCGCTCGTTCGGCGCCCCCACCGTCACCAAGGACGGTGTGTCGGTCGCCAAGGAAATCGAACTCAAGGACAAGCTGCAGAACATGGGCGCCCAGCTCGTGAAGGAAGTGGCTTCCAAGACTTCGGACAACGCCGGTGACGGCACCACCACCGCGACCGTGCTGGCACAAGCCATCGTTCGCGAAGGTTTCAAGCTGGTGGCTGCCGGCATGAACCCTATGGACCTGAAGCGCGGCATCGACAAGGCTGTCACGGCCCTGGTCGCCGAGCTGAAGAAGGCTTCCAAGCCCACCACCACGTCGAAGGAAATCGCTCAAGTCGGCTCGATCTCGGCCAACAGCGACGAAACCATCGGCAAGCTCATCGCTGACGCGATGGACAAGGTCGGCAAGGAAGGCGTGATCACTGTCGAAGACGGCAAGTCGCTGGACAGCGAACTCGACGTCGTCGAAGGCATGCAGTTCGACCGCGGCTACCTGTCGCCCTACTTCATCAACAACCCCGAGAAGCAATCGGCGCTGCTCGACAACCCCTTCGTGCTGCTGTTCGACAAGAAGATCAGCAACATCCGTGACCTGCTCCCCACGCTGGAACAAGTCGCCAAGGCTGGCCGTCCGCTGCTGATCATTGCCGAAGAAGTCGAAGGCGAAGCCCTGGCTACGCTGGTCGTGAACACGATCCGCGGCATCCTGAAGGTCGTGGCTGTCAAGGCTCCTGGCTTCGGCGACCGCCGCAAGGCCATGCTGGAAGACATCGCCATCCTGACGGGCGGCAAGGTCATCGCTGAAGAAGTGGGCCTGACGCTCGAAAAGGTGACGCTGGCCGACCTGGGCCAAGCCAAGCGCATCGAAGTGGGCAAGGAAAACACGATCATCATCGACGGCGCCGGTGCCGCTGGCGACATCGAAGCCCGCGTGAAGCAAGTGCGCGTGCAGATCGAAGAAGCCACGAGCGACTACGACCGTGAAAAGCTGCAAGAGCGCGTGGCCAAGCTGGCCGGCGGCGTTGCAGTGATCAAGGTTGGCGCTGCCACCGAGGTCGAAATGAAGGAAAAGAAGGCTCGCGTCGAAGACGCCCTGCACGCTACCCGCGCTGCAGTGGAAGAAGGCGTCGTGGCTGGCGGCGGCGTGGCTCTGCTGCGTGCCAAGCAAGCCGTGGGCGAGTCGGTCAAGGGCGACAACGCTGACCAGGAAGCCGGCATCAAGCTGGTGCTCAAGGCCATCGAAGCTCCCCTGCGCGAAATCGTGAACAACGCCGGCGGCGAAGCCTCGGTGGTGGTGAACGCTGTGTTGGCCGGCAAGGGCAACTACGGCTTCAACGCTGCGAACGACACGTACGGCGACATGCTCGAGCTGGGCATCCTGGACCCGACGAAGGTCACCCGCACCGCACTGCAGAACGCCGCTTCGGTGTCCTCGCTGCTGCTGACGACCGAAGCCATGGTCGCTGACGCGCCCAAGGACGAGTCTGGCGCCGGCGGCGGCATGCCCGACATGGGCGGCATGGGCGGAATGGGCGGCATGGGCATGTAATGCCCGGCTGAGCACTGCTCACCAAAAGAAGAAGGGCCGCGAAAGCGGCCCTTTTTTATTGCCTGTGCCAGTTACTGAAACTGGTCTCGCAGCGCCGCATAGAGCACCTGAAAGCGTGTGTGGCGCGCGCTGTGCACAGCGGCTCCTTCGGTCGACGGAATCAACTGCTGCTGCACCGGCGGCAGCTTGCACACCTCGGCCACCGCGCCTCCATCGGCCAGCCACGCCAGCCGCGCTGCCCCCAACGCCCCGCCCGTCTCGCTTCCCGCATAGAGCGTCAGCGGCACCTGGAAGATGTCGGCCAGCAACTGGCCCCACCACACGCTGCGTGCACCACCGCCCACCAGCGCCACTTCGCGCAGCGGCATGTCGGCCGGCAGCCGCAGGGTGTCGAAGCCATCGCGCAGCCCGAAGCTCACGCCCTCGACCACGGCGTAGGCGATTTCCGCCGGACCGTGTGCATGCGTCAGCCCGAACAGCACGCCCTGCGCATTGGGGTTGTTGTGCGGCGAGCGTTCGCCCGAGAGATACGGCAGGAACAGCGGGCAGCGCTCGCGCTGCGCCAGCGAGATGGACGCCGCCGCTTCGAGCAGCGCGGCTTCGTCGACGAACCGGAAGGTCTTTGCCGCCCAACTCACCGCGCTCGCGGCCGAGAGCATCACCGACATCTGGTGCCAGCGCTTCGGCAACGCATGGCAGAAGGCGTGCATCGCCTGCGCGGGGTTCGGCAAGAAGCGGTCGGTCGACACGAACACCACACCCGATGTGCCGAGCGACACAAAACCCTGCCCCGGCTCGACCAGCCCCATGCCGACCGCGCTGGCCGCGTTATCGCCAGCACCGCCGGCAATCAGCACCGCACCACCGCCACCCACGCCCCAGCGCGCCGCAAACTCGGGCTTGAGCTGCGCCGACACCTCGCTGCCCTCGACCAGGCGCGGCATCTGCGCACGCGTGAGCCCGGTGGCAGCGAGCAATTCGTCGGACCAGTCGCGCGCACCCACGTCGAGCCACAGCGTGCCGGCCGCGTCCGACATCTCGCTGACCGCCTCGCCGCTGAGCATGAAGCGCAGCCAGTCCTTCGGCAGCAGCACGCGCGCAACGCGGCGGAAAACTTCGGGCTCGTGCTCGCGCACCCACAACAGCTTGGGCGCCGTGAACCCCGGCATCGCGAGGTTGCCCGCAATCTCGCCGAGCCGCGGTACGGCACGCGCAAGCGCTTCGCACTGCGCGCCACTGCGTCCGTCGTTCCAGAGAATCGCGGGGCGCAGCACCTGGCCCGCTTCGTCGAGCAGCGTGGCGCCGTGCATCTGGCCCGACAGGCCGATTGCACGCACCGCCGCAAGCTCTTCGGGATGCGACTTGCCGAGCGTGCGCATTACCTCTTCGAGCGCATGCCACCACTGCTGCGGCGCCTGCTCCGACCACAACGGTTGCGGCCGTTCGACCGTGAGCGGTGCGCGGGCCACGCCCACGATGCGGTGGTCGTCGGCGAGCAAAAGCGCCTTGAGCTCGGACGTGCCGAGGTCGAGTCCCAGATACAAGATGAGCCCCCTGGTTTTCTGCTGCGTGCTCAGGAAGAGACGCCGCTGCCGAAGCGCGTGTCGGCCTGCCGGCGGAATTCGCTCGGCGTCATGCCCTTGATTTCAAGGAAGCGCCGGTTGAAGTTCGCCACGTTGTTGAAGCCCACCTGGTAACAGATGTCGGTCACGTAGTGATCGGTCTGCATCAGCAGGTGGCAGGCGCTGTTGATGCGCACGCGGTTGACGAAATCGGTAAAGCTGTTGCCGGTGGAGCGCCTGAAGAAGCGGCTGAAGCGGCTCTCGCTCATGCCCAGCTCGGCCGCCACGTCCGACATCGAGATCGGGTCGGCCATGTTGTTGGTGATGCGGTTGACGATGCCGTTGATCTGGTCGACCTGCGCGTCGCCGTCTGCGCCCTGTGCGCCCTGCATCTGCACGCTCGACAGCAGCCGGTAGTCGGTGCATTGCGCCAGGTCGGCCATGAAGTCGAGGAACAGGCTCAGGCGCCGCACGCCGCGCGCGGCCTTGATGCTGTCCCAGTGCGCCTGCGCGTTCTCCGACATGCCGAAGAATTCGATGCCGTGGCGCGCCCGCTCCAGCAGGTGCATTACCTCGCGCAGCTCGGGAATCTGGGATGCCGCGTGCTCGATGGGCTCGTGTCGGAACTGGATCACCCGGTCGCGTCCCGCGGCGCCGCCTTCGGGCACGTCGAGCGAGATCCAGTTGTGCGGCAGCCGCGGCCCGCACAGCACCAGGTGCCCGGGCTGGAACGGCCCGATCCAGTCGCCGATGAAGGCCTTGCCCGATGTCTCGGTGATCAGGTGCAGCTCGTAGTCTTCATGGAAGTGCCATCGCACCAGCGGGCTCGGAAAGCCGTGCGCGAGGCAGCGCACCAGGCCGGTTTCTTCGGGGGTCTCGTAACCCAGCGAGGGGGAACGCGTGAAGTCGCGCTCCAGCTCGGGCTGGCGCTGACGGGGAATCGAACGCTTTCGGGTGGACGTCGTCATGATGGCAGCCCGGCTCAGGGCCGGGAAGCAGCAGCAACAGCGGTATTTTGTGCCTTCGCCAGCGCGGCGTGAACCGCCTCCAGCGTCGGTGGATCGGCACCCTCGCGGGTGCAGTTGAGGGCGGCGGCGGTGGCGGCAAAGCTCATCACTTCGCGCCATGCGTCGTCGCCCAGCTCGCCGAGCTGCGCCGGCCGCTCCACGCCATGCGCGAGCAGCGACACGGACAACCCGGCCGTGAAGGTGTCTCCCGCGCCGATGGTGTCGACCACCGTGACGCGCGGCGCGGCCACGGTCAACGGCTCGTGCCCCGTGCGCCAGAGCGTTGCGCCGTCGCCGCCGCGCGTGACGATCACGGCGCGCGCGCCGGCCTTCAGGCACTCGGCGGCCAGCGCGTCGACCTGCTGGCCGGGCGCGAGCAGCGCAGCGTCTTCGTCGCTGAGCTTGACCAGGTCGGCCATGGTGAACCAGCCGGTGACGCGCGCGCGGTACGCCGCCATGTCAGTGATCAGGCTGGGCCGTACGTTGGGGTCGAACACGATCACGCAACGCTCCCTGTTCGCGGCGACCAGGTCGGTGATGCGCGTGGCGGCCGGGTCCTGCAGCAGCGAGATCGAGCCGAAGTGCAGAAAGCGGCATTCCGCCGGCAACTGCGGCAGCGGCTCGGGCGCCCAGGTGGCGTCGGCGCTGCCGCGTGTATAGAAGGCGTAGCGGTTGGTCTGCGGCGTGCGCTCGACAAAGGCCAGCGTCGAGGGTGCGTTGCTTCGCAGAATGAAGCTGGTGTCCACGCCGTTGCGCTGCAGGAAGCCCATCAGCCGTTCGCCAAAGAGGTCGGTCGACAGCTGCGTGAGAAAACCGGTCGGCTGCCCGAGCCGCGCGCAGGCCACTGCGGTGTTGAGCGGCGAGCCGCCCTCGTGCCCGAGGAAAGCCAGGGTGCCCGCCTCGCTGGCGGTGAAATCGATGAGGGCTTCGCCCGTGAGTGCAATGCGCATGGTGTCTGGATTCTGGATCACGGCAAGGCGCGCGCATCGGCCAGGAAGCCGCGTTCGGCGGCCAGCGTGGCGGGATGGTCGAGCAGTTCGGCAAAAAGGCGCGGCGGGACGGTGATGGCCCCCACGCCGAGCCCCAGCAATGAAAGATAAGCCTCGCGCGAGCGGATGCTTGCTACCAGCAGCCGCGTGCCCGACGAGGGCCGCCGTGCGACCAGCGACTGCATCTGCCCGATCAGCGCCAGGCCGTTGATGCCGGAGTCATCGAGCCGCCCGAGGTATGGCGCTGCGTAGGCCGCACCCAGTTGCGCCGCGAAGTGCGCCTGCTCTGGCGCGTACACGGCTGTGAAGGTGACGGGTACGCCTTGCGCGATGAGCCGCGCACCGGCATCGAGGCCCTGGCGCGTGGCGGGAATCTTGATGACCAGTTGGCCGCTGTCGAATTGCGGAAGCAGTGCTTGTGCGTCTTCGAGCATGGCGTCGACTTCGCTCGAATACACCTGCGCCTGCACCTGGCGCGCGCCCAGTTCGATGCAGCGCTTGAGCAGGCCTGGCACTTCGGCGCGGCCGATGCCTGCGCGTTGCAGCAACGTCGGGTTCGTTGTCACGCCGTGCACTACGGGGTGCGGCAGGCAGGCCTTCAGCTCTGTCAGGTCGGCGCTGTCGAGGTACAGGTGGAAGTCTTCGCTCATCTCAGCTCATCACGTTACCGCCATCGACATTCAAAGTCTGCGCAGTGATGTAGCGCGCCTCGTCGCTGGCAAGAAATACCGCCGCCCCCGCGATGTCGCTCGGCACGCCCATGCGCCCGAGAGGCACCGCCAGCCCGACCTGCCGCTTCTTCTCTCCGGGCGGCAGCCCTTCGGCCTTGGCGAACAGGCTGTCGACATGGTCCCACATCGGCGTATCGACCACACCGGGTGCAATGCCATTGACGCGGATGCCGTGCGGCGCCATGGCCAGCGCAGCGCTCTGCGTGTAGCTGATGACGGCCGCCTTGGTCGCGCAGTAGTGCGACACCAGCGCCTCGCCGCGGCGCCCTGCCTGCGATGCCATGTTGATGACCGATGCACCCTGCGTGCCGGCTTCGACCATGTGGCGCAGCACGGCCTGCATCACGAAGAACATGCCCTTCACGTTGACCGCGAAGAGCCTGTCGAATGACGCTTCATCGCTGTCGAGCAGCGGCGCCAGGTCGAACACTGCCGCGTTGTTGAACAGCGTGTGGATGGGTCCGAAGGCCACCTGCGCCTCGGCCAGCATGTGCGCAATGGCCTGGGTGTCGGTGACGTCGGCCGCGATGTAGGCGAGCTTGTCGGGGTGCTCTTGCTGCAGCACGCGCACGGCTTCCGGCGCGGCGGTGGCGCGGTCGATCACGGTGCAGCGCGCGCCTTCGGCGATACAGGCCTGCGCCACGGCCAGGCCGATGCCGCCGCCCGCGCCGGTCAGCAGCACATGCCGGTCCTGCAGGCGCCCGCTCGTCATGGTCGGCTTTCCGCAGCGACGAAGCGCGCAACGCGTTCGGCGGCCCGGCGCACGGCATCGATCAGCCGGGCGTCGGCGGCGATGTTTCCCCACAGGCCCGCGTCCGAGCACAGTGCAGCGACCGGGTCGGCCGCATCGCAGATCGCGTGAGCCACGGCCTCGTCCATGCCCTGGTCCTGATAGACGTAGGGCAGCGCGCCCTTGTGCCAGCGCTGCAGGAACGCGAGGAACAGCGCCGGCAGCATCGCCACGCTGTCGACGGGCTGGCCCGCCGCCAGGCGCTCGCGCACGGTCGGTGCGATGAAGCCCGGGATCTTCGAGAAGCCGTCCGCCGCCACGCGCTGGTTGGTGTCGCGGATGGCGGGGTTGCCGAAGCGGTCGAGCACCACGTCGCGGTACGCCGCGAGGTCGATCGGGCTCGGGCTCAGGCAGGGAATGACGTCGTCGGTGACGTAGTCGAACGCCATCTTGCGAATGGCCGCGTTGTGCGTGCCTTCGTGGATGAAGTTCAGCCCCACCAGCGTGCCCGCCCAGGCGATGCAACTGTGCGTGGCGTTGAGGATGCGGATCTTGGCCTCTTCGTAAGGCTGCACCGATTCGACCAGCTCCACGCCCACGCGGCCCCAATCAGGGCGCCCGGCCGCGAAGTTGTCTTCGATGACCCACTGGATGAAGCTCTCGCCGGTAACGGCTGCCGCATCGTCGCGGCTCGTGGCGGCCTTCACACGTGCGCGCAGTTCGGGCGGCGGGCGCGGGGTGATGCGGTCGACCATTGCGTTCGGGCAGCGCGTGTTCGCGTTGACCCATGCCAGCAGATCCGCATCGCCCGCCAGTTCGATGAACTCCAGCAGCCCGGCGCGGAAGCGGTCGCCGTTGTGGCGCAGGTTGTCGCAGTTCAGCAGCGTGACCGCGCCGGCATTGGCGGCCTTGCGCGCGCGCAGGATCGCGCAGACGGCGCCGTAGATGGTCACTCCGTCGCCGCCGGACTCGCCACGGCGCGCACGTTCGACATCGGCTGCCAGGTCGCCGAATGACAGGTCGAGCTTGCCCTTGTCGTCGAGGTAGTAGCCCGCCTCGGTCACGGTGAACGACACGATGCGTGTTGACGGCGCCGCACCGCGCGCGATCACGCCGACCAGCGAGCGCTCCCACGGCAGCACTTCGCGGATGGCTTCGATCTCTTCGTAGCGGTACTCGCCTGCCGGCGACACGGTTTCGAGCGTGTAGCGCCCGCCCTGCGCCTGCAATGCAGCAACCACATCGGCCATGTCCGGCCGGATGTTGGCGCCCGAGAGCGACCAGCGGGTGTCGCCCGCGTCGATCAGCCTCTGCAGGTACACCGCCTGATGAGCGCGGTGGAATGAGCCAAGGCCCAGGTGAAGCACCGTGAACTCCGTGAGAGCCGGTGGAATTTGCGCGATGGTCACGGGAATGTCCGTTGAAAAGACGGTAGAAGAAAAATGAAGGTCACGCGGCGACCGAACGGCCTTCGCGGTTGAAGAGATGCAGCACCGACGGGTCGAGCTCCACGGCCACGTCGTCGCCGGCCTGCAGCGGCGTGCGGTCGTTCTGCCGCGCGATGAGCGGCACGCCGCCCACGTCGACGTGGATGAGCGTGTCGGCGCCCAGCGCCTCGATCAGCTCGACGCGGCCCTGCACGTCGCTCACCGGCGCGCCCTGCTTCGGATGCACGCGCAGGCCCTCGGGCCGCACGCCCAGGAAGCCGTCGGCTGGCAGCTTGCCGCCGGTGGCGGCCGAGAAGCTGGGAATGGCATTGGCGGCCACCATGTTCATCGACGGCATGCCGATGAACTGCGCGACGAACTGGTTGGCTGGGTGGTCGTACAGCTCCAGCGGCGTGCCGACCTGCTCGATGAGCCCGTCTTTCAGCACCACCACGCGGTCGGCCAGCGTCATGGCCTCGACCTGGTCGTGCGTCACGTAGATGGTGGTCGCACCGAGTGCGCGGTGAAGCTTGTGGATTTCGACCCGCGTGTTGCCGCGCAGTGCCGCGTCGAGGTTCGACAGCGGCTCGTCGAACAGGAACACCTTGGGCGCGCGCACGATGGCGCGGCCGATGGCCACGCGCTGGCGCTGGCCGCCCGACAGGTCCTTGGGCGTGCGGTCGAGGTACTGAGTGAGGTTGAGCGTCTTCGCCGCATGATCGACCTTGGTCTTGATCTCGCTCTTGGACACACCCGCGAGCTTCAGCGCGAACGACATGTTGTCGTACACGCTCATGTGCGGATAGAGCGCATAGCTCTGGAACACCATCGCAAGGTCGCGCTTGCCAGAAGGCGCCCAGGTGATGTCCTTGCCGTCGAGCAGCAGGTTGCCGCTGGTGATGGGCTCGAGCCCGGCAATCAGCCGCAGCAGCGTCGACTTGCCGCAGCCCGAAGGCCCGACGAAGACGATGAACTCGCCCTTCTGGATCTGCAGGTCGACGCCCTTGATGATGTTGACTTCACCAAAGCTCTTCTTGATGTTCTTGAGTTCGAGGTAGGCCATGAGATGTCTCCCTTTCTTTACTTGACGGCGCCGAAGGTCAGGCCTTGGACGAGTTGCTTCTGGCTGAACCAGCCGAACACGACGATGGGCGCAATGGCCATCAGCGAGGCGGCCGACAACTTGGCCCAGAACAGGCCCTCGGGGCTGGAGTACGAGGCGATCAGCGTGGCCAGCGTGCCGGCCTTGGCGGAGGTGAGGTTCAACGCCCAGAAGGCCTCGTTCCAGCTCAGCACCAGGCACAGAAGGCCGGTCGATGCGAGCCCACCCACCGACAGCGGCATCACGACGTGGCGGAACTCGGTCCAGAGGTTGGCGCCGTCCATGCGCGCGGCCTCCAGGATCTCGGGCGGGATGTCCTTGTAGGCGCTGTAGAGCATCCACACCATGATCGGCAGGTTCGACAGCGTGAACACGATGGTCAGCGCGGTGAGCGAATCCAGCATGCCCGCGGTCTGCGCGATCACGTAGATGGGCACCAGCGCGCCCACGGCCGGCATCATCTTGGTGGAGAGCATCCACATCAGGATGTCGCGCGTCTTCTTCGTGCGGAAGAAGGCCATCGAGTACGCGGCAGGCGCCGCGATCAGCAGGCCGAGGATGGTCGAGCCCAGGCTGGTGATGAGCGAGTTGCGCGCGTACAGCAGGTAGTCGCTGCGGCGCTGCACTTCGCTGAAGTTGCCGAGCGTGGGCTCGAAGATGAACAGCGGCGGCACGTGGATGGCCTGCAGCTCAGTCTTGAAGGCCGTGAGAAACAGCCAGCCGAGCGGAAAGAACAGCAGCAGCGTGACGGCCCACGCGCCCACGGTGCGAATGGCCTGGGGCAGGAAGTTGCTGGGGGCTTGTTGTTGTTGCATGGCGTGTTGCTCCTCAGTCGAGGTTCTTGCCGATGATCCGGATGAGGAACACGGCCACGATGTTGGCCAGCACCACCGCGAACAGCGCGCCGGCCGAGGCCACGCCCACGTCGAAGTTCATGAGCGACTGCTTGAAGATCATGTAGGTCATGTTCGTGCTCTCGTTGCCCGGGCCGCCGTTGGTGGTGATGGCAATCTCGGCGAACACGCTGAGCAGGAAGATCATCTCGATCATGATCACCACCGCCATGGGGCGCGCGAGGTGCGGAATGGTGAGATAGAAGAAGCGCTGGAACGAACTCGCGCCGTCCATGCGCGCGGCTTCCATCTGCTCGCGGTCGAGCGACTGCAGCGAAGTGATGAAGATCAGGCAGGCAAAAGGCAGCCACTGCCAGGCCACCATGATGATCACCGACAGCAGCGGCACGTCGGTGAGCCAGTCGACCGGCTGTGCGCCGAAGGCGCGCCACACGTCGGCCAGCACGCCATAGATGGGGTTCATCATCATGTGCTTCCACAGCAGCGCATTGACCGCGGGCATGACGAAGAACGGCGAGATCAGCAGCACCCGCACGATGCCGCGCCCCGGAAAGGGCTCGTTCACCAGCAGTGCGAGCAGCACGCCGAACACCACCGTGATGACGATCACGCTGCCGATCAGCAGCAGCGTGTTCCACGTGGCCGGCCAGAAGTCCGGGTCGGTGATGAAGTAGTGAAAGTTCTCGATGCCCGCGAAGGTGCGTTCACCGGGCTGCATGAGGTTGTAGTTGACGAACGAGAAGTACAACGTCATCACGAGCGGCACGATCATCCAGAGGAAGAGCGTGAGCACCGCGGGCGCCATGAGGGCGCGGGGCAGGAGTCTTTTCATGAGGTATCCCTTCTTGTGGTCCCTGGCTCCTTCCCCCGCTGGGGGAAAGCTGGGATGGGGGCTGCCCGATCAGGCGCGGCACCGAACGATGCGCCGCGAGCCCCCACCCCTACCCTCCCCAGCGGGGGAGGGAGCAAGCCCGAAGACTTACTTGTAGTACCCGGCCTTCTTCATCTCACGCTCGGCGGCCGTCTGCGAAGTCTTCAGCGCCTGGTCCACGGTGACCTTGCCCGACAGCGCCGCGCTCATCTGCTGGCCCACCGCCACGCCGATGGCCTGGAACTCAGGAATGGCCGCGTACTGCACGCCGACGTACGGCGACTTCGGCAAGGTGCTGTCGGTGAGGTTCGCGCTGTCGATCGCCTTCTTCTCTGCAGCAGCGAACTTGGCGACCTTCTGGAACTCGGGGTTCGCATAGGTCGACTTGCGCGTGCCTGTCGGCACCGAGGCCCAGCCGGTTTCCTTGGCCACGAGGTTGATGTATTCCTTGGAGGTGGCCCACTTGATGAACTTCTGCGCCGCGTCGTCCTTGGTCGAGCTGGCCGGAATGGCGAGGTTCCACGACCACAGCCAGTTGGCGCCCTTCGGCGTGGAGGCGGTCGGTGCCTGCGCGAAGGCCACCTTGTCGGCCACCTTCGACTGCTTCGGGTCGCTGATGAACGAGGCCGCGATGGTCGCGTCGACCCAGGCCGCGCATTTGCCTTCATTGAAGAGAGCGAGGTTCTCGTTGAAGCTGTTGGCCGATGCGCCCGGAGGGCCGTCCTTCTTCATCATGTCGACGTAGAAGGTGATCGCGTCCTTCCAGGCCTTGGTGTCGATCTGCGGCTTCCACTGCATGTCGAACCACTGGCCGCCATTGGTGTTGACCAGCGTGGTCAGGAAGGCCATGTTGTCGCCCCAGCCCGGCTTGCCGCGCAGGCACATGCCGTACACGCCCGCCTTCGGGTCGTTGGCCTTGTCGGCGAACTCCTTCACCTGCGCCCAGGTCGGCTGGTCGGAGAACTTCACGCCCACCTTGTCGGCCAGGTCCTTGCGGTACATGAGCATCGAGCTCTCGCCGTAGAAAGGCGCGGCGTAGAGCTTGCCGTCGGTCGACAGGCCGTCGCGGATGGCGGGCAGCAGGTCGTCGATGTCATAGGCGGCATCGGTGGCAATGGGCTTGAGCCAGCCCTTCTTCGACCAGATCGGCGTTTCGTACAGGCCGATGGTCATCACGTCGAACTGGCCGCCCTTGGTGGCGATGTCGGTGGTCACGCGCTGGCGCAGCGTGCCTTCTTCCAGCGTGACCCACTTGAGCTTGATGTCGGGGTTCGCTTTTTCGAAGAAGGGCGTGAGCTTCTGCATCTCGATCATGTGGCCGTTGTTCACGGTCGCGATCACGAGTTCGGTGGCGGCCTGGGACACGACGCCCGAGCCGATGAGTGCGAGGACGAGGCCCGCTTTCAGAAAACGCTTCATGTTGTCTCCTAGAGGTGAGCGACGCCCTCTTGTCGGGTCGCCGTGGCCGGATTCTGGAGAAACGCGCTTGCAGTTTTGGTACTTCGACAGCCACCACCAGTACTTTCATGCGCCAGTTGGCTAGTGAATTCCCTAGTTGATGCAATACAGCATGGAAAACGGCATCCCAAAGGCCTCAGGCGCCGCCCAGCAGCTGACGGCGGAACTGCGCGGCCGCCGGCGACAGCGCCCGGTCTTCCCGCGTGATCAGGCAGATCGGCGGCACGCGCACCGGCAGCTCCACCGGCACGGTGCGCAGCACGCCCAATCGGGCATAGTGGTTGGCCTGCGAGGCGGGCATCACGGCCGCCATATCGGAGTTCTCGAGCAAGGCGGTAATGGCGATGGGCGATGCCGTTTCGATGATGTCGAGCCGCGCCTGGATACCGGCCTCGCGCATCGCCGCCTCGAAGCGCCCGCGCTGCGGCGAGCCCGGCGGCTGCAGCACCCACGACCAGTTCGCCATGCCGGCCAGCGTGACGGTGGCGCGCTCGAACACCGGGTGCGCGGTGCGCACCACGACCACCATCGACTCGCCCAGCAGCGGCACGCTCGCGTACTTCGCCTCGTCATGGCTCTCGGTGAGACGGCCCAGCACGAGATCGACATCGCCCTGCTCCAGCTGCGCCTGAATCACGTCGCTGGTCTCCACCACCACCGACACGGCCACCTGCGGGTGGCGGCGGCGGTACTCCACCAGCGCCGGCGCCAGCAGTTCGGGCACAGCACCCGGCACGCTGCCCACGCGCAGGGCGCCGCTCAGGCCCGAGCGCAGGGCCAGCATCTCCTCGCGGGCGGTGCCGAAGTCGCTGAGCACGCGGCGCGCGTAGCGGATGAGGATGTCGCCGTAGGGCGTGGGCTCCATGCCGCGCGCCAGGCGCTCGAAGAGCTTCTCGCCCAGTGAATCTTCCAGCTGCTGCAGCAGCTTGGTGGCGGCAGGCTGGCTGATGTTCATGGCCTCGGCCGCCCGGCCAAGGTGGCGATGGGCATCGAGCCGGGCCAGCAGCAACAGCTGGCGCGGCCGCACGTGGAGCATCAGCGAGGCATCGGTCAGTCCAGAAGTCATATGCAAAAGTATATGGAGCTTCGGGCTTTTACGATTGGATCGCGAGGGAGAAGCTCCGTACGCTCGGGCTCATTACAAGCAGGAGACACCCGATGAAATTTCCCTCTCTCGCCCGCGCGGCGGGGCTGGCTGCAGCCGCCCTGCTGGCCGTGTCAGCGGCCGGTGCGCAGTCGAGCTACCCCGACAAGCCGATGCGCATCATGGTCGGCGCCTCTCCCGGCGGCGGCACCGACATCCTGGCGCGCGTGCTGGCCGACAAGTTCTCGCCCGCGCTCAAGCAAACCGTGGTGGTCGAGAACCGGCCCGGCGCCTCCAACACCATCGCCGGCGAACTCACCGCCCGCGCGCCGGCCGACGGCGCCACGCTGCTGCTGGCCACCAACACGGCGCAGGCGGTGGCGCCGCACATCCTCAAGCTCAAGTACGACCCGCTGAAAGACCTGCAGCCCGTGGGCCTGGTGGCCGTGATGCCCAACGTGCTGGTGGTGTCGGCCAGCTCGCCCTACAAGTCGGTGAAGGACCTGGTGACGGCCATGGCGGCCAAGCCGGGCGGATTCAAGTACGCCTCGTCGGGCATCGGCAGCACGCAGCACGTGGGCGGCGAGGCCTTCAACCTGGCCACCGGCATGAAGTCGATCCACGTGCCCTACAAGGGCAGCTCGCAGGCGCACATCGACATCATCGCGGGCGAAGTCGACATGATGTTCGACAGCACCTCCTCGGCCATGGGCCAGATCAAGGCCGGCAAGTTCCGCGCATTGGCCGTGAGTGCGCCGCAGCGCTCGCCCGAGCTGCCCGACGTGCCCACGCTGGCCGAGCAGGGCGTCAAGGGCGCCGACGTGTCCACCTGGTACGGCCTCTACGTCACGGCCGGCACGCCGCGCCCCGCGGTCGAGCGGCTGAGCGCCGAGCTCACGCGCACGCTGAAGCTGGCCGACGTGCAGACGCGCATCAAGGCCCTGGGCGGCGAGCCCGGCGCGCTCACCGGCGAGCCCTTCGCGGCAATGAACAAGCAGGAATTCGACCACTACGGCCAGCTCGTGCGCGACGCCAATATCAAGGCCGAATGAACCGGCCCGCTCCCTTTTCATTCAACTCGCATCCGAGCCACACCATGTCCACCACTACCAAGACCTCGAGCGTGATCTCCGCCAAACCCCGCATCGTCGTGCTGCTGGGCGACCCCAGCGGCGTCGGCCCCGAAATGGCCGTGAAGCTGCTGGGGCGCCAGCGCAACCTGGACGCCGCGCGCGTGCTGCTGATTGCCGACCCGATCGTGCTGGCCGCCGGCGAGCGCGCGGCGGGCGTGAAGCTGGACCCGCTGCAGGTCGAGAACCTCGACGCGCTGCGCTTCGAAGACGGCCGCCCCAGCCTGCTCACGCGCGACTGGATGGAGGGCCTTGAGCCGGTGCTGGGTGAGTCGAATGAACAGTCTGGCCGGGCCTCGTTCGAGGCGCTGGAGCTGGCCACGCTGGCGGTGCGGCGCGGGCAGGCCGAAGGCATTCTCTTTGCGCCGCTCAACAAGCATTCGCTGCGCCTGGGCGGCCTCGTGCATGAAGACGAGCTGCGCTACATGCAGGAGCGCTTTGCGGTGACGGGCTTCGTCTGCGAGTTCAATCTCACAGGATCGCTCTGGACCTCGCGCGTGACCTCGCACATTCCGCTGAAGGACGTGGCGAGCCACATCACCGTGGGAGGCGTGAGCGACGCTGTGAAGATCATCGCGTCGGCGCTGCGCCGCGCGGGCGTGGCGCATCCGCGCATCGCGGTGACGGGGCTCAACCCGCACGCGGGCGACGGGGGCTCCATCGGCATGGAAGAAATCGAGATCATCGCGCCCGCCGTCGAACAGCTGCGCGCCGAGGGCTTCGACGCGCGCGGCCCGTTCTCGCCCGACACGGTGTTCATCGGCGCGCGGCGCGGCGACGTCGATGCGGTGGTGTCGATGTACCACGACCAGGGCCAAATCGCGATGAAGCTCATGGGCTTCGAGCAGGGCGTAACGCTGCACGGCGGCCTGCCGGTGCCGGTGGCCACGTCGGCCAGCGGCAGTGCCTTCGACATCGCGGGCCAGGGCATTGCGAAGATCGAAGGGCTGCAGCAGGCCTTCGACCTGTGCGTGCGCATGGCGAGCGGCGCGCCGGTGCGCACGGCCGCACAGGCAGTAACTGCGTGAGTCTCTCGGCAGGACCAAACAAAAAGGGCCGCTTGCGCGGCCCTTTTTTAAAAACTCAGGCGGTCGGTGGTTCGCCGTAGCTGTTCGACTCGGGTTGCGTCGGCTGCACGTAGAAATAGATCAGCACGAGGTTGACGAGCGGGATGAGCGCCAGCAGCAGAAACCAGCCGCTCTTGCCGATGTCGTGCAGGCGGCGCGCTCCCACGGCCAGCGCGGGCAGCAGCAGGGCCAGAGCCGCGATGCCGTACACGAACCGATGGATCAGGCTTGCCACGATGAGAATGACCAGCTGTCCAAGCACGAACCACCAGAACTCCGAGCGCGAGGCGCGCCCGCTGAAATCCACGTACTTGTTCAGACAGGTCTTGACCGCTGTTTGAAAATTCATTGATCGACTCCTCTTGATTGGTCCCAGGGAAATTTCCCCGGGCCATCATATAGATGCGTCTTTCAACGGCAAACTCGGCTAGAAGCGATAGCCGGCCTGCAAACAAACGGGTTATGAATTGGCTTGCCAGCGGCCCGATTCAGCTGCCCAGCCGCTTCAGCAGGCCCGCGGTCGATGCATCGAGCCCCATGACATCGCCCGATGCGAGGCGCGGTTCGATGTCCTTTGCGAGCACCTTGCCGAGCTCCACGCCCCACTGGTCGAAACTGTTGATACCCCACAGCGCACCGCTGGTGAACACACGGTGCTCGTACATCGCGAGGAAGGCACCCAGCGATTCGGGCGTGAGCTTTTCGAACACGAAGAAGGTGCTCGGCCGGTTGCCCGGAAAGTTCTTGTGGCCGCCCTCGTCGAGCTTGCCCACCATCAGCGCCTGCGCCTGCGCGAGCGCATTGGCCAGCAGCTTGGGGTGATGGCCTTCGAGGTCGTGCGAGGCATCGCGTACCGCCACGAACTCGAGCGGGATCACGTCGGTACCCTGGTGCAGCATCTGGAAGTAGGCGTGCTGCCCATTGGTGCCGGGCTCGCCCCACAGCACAGGTGAAGTGCCGAAGGCCACCGGCTTGCCGCTGGCATCGACCTGCTTGCCGTTGCTTTCCATCTCGAGCTGCTGCAGGTAGGCCGGCACACGCTTCAGTGCGCTGTGGTACGGCGCGATGCTGCGGCTCGTGAACTTGTGGAAGTTGCGATACCAGACGTCGAGCAGGCCCAGCCGCACCGGAAGGTTCTGCGCGAGCGGTGCCGCGCGGAAGTGCTCGTCCATTGCATGCGCGCCCGCCAGCAGCCGGCGGAAGCCGTCGGCGCCGATGGCCAGCGCAATCGGCAGGCCGATGGCCGACCACAGCGAATAGCGGCCGCCCACCCAGTCCCAGAAGCCGAAGGTGGTGTCGATGCCGAACTTCTTCGCCGCTTCCACATTGGTGGTGAGCGCCGCGAAGTGGCCCGCGATGTCGGTGCCGCCCGATTGCTCGTACCAGCGCTTGGCAGAAAGCGCATTGGTCATCGTCTCGGCCGTGGTGAAGGTCTTCGAGGCAATGAGGAACAGCGTGTGCTCGGGCGCGAGGCCCTGCAGCACGCCCGCCAGCTCATGGCCGTCGACGTTCGAGACGAAGTGAAAGCGCTTGCCCGGCGCGGCGAATTCGGCCAGCGCCAGCACCGCCATCTGCGGGCCGAGGTCGGAGCCGCCGATACCGATGTTGACCACGTCGGTGATCGTGTGGTCGGCGCGCACCCTCTCGGCATAGGCCAGCATCGCGTCGAGCGTGGCGTGCACTTCGCGCAGCTCGTGCGCGGTCTTCGGGCCGGTCTGCGCATCGGCCGGCGCGCGCAGCAGCGTGTGCAGCACGGCGCGGTCTTCGGTGTTGTTGATGTGCTCGCCGGCGAACATGGCGTCGCGGTGAGCCTCGAGGCCGCACTCGCGGGCCAGCTCGAGCAGCACCTCTTCGGTACGCGCGTCGATCAGGTTCTTCGACAGGTCGGCGAAGACGTACGGCGCCTCCTGGCTGAAGCGTGCGAAGCGGCCCGCGTCGTCCACGAAGGCATGGCGCACGTCGAACTGGCGGCCTGCGGTTTCGAAGCTGGACTGCAATTGCGCCCAGGCCGGCGCGCGATCGCAGCGAAGGGTCATGGCCATGTTTACTTGCCGCTTTCCTGCATGAGCTTTTCGAGCTTCACGGCGTCGGCCGCGAAGGCGCGGATGCCTTCGGCGAGCTTCTCGGTGGCCATGGCGTCTTCGTTCAGGGCAAAGCGGAAGCCCGCCTCGTCGTAGCTGACCTTGGCGACGTCGCCGCCGGCTGCCGCCTTGGCGTCGAGCGCGTGCTGCAGCGGCTCGTTGCTGGCGGCCAGCTCGGCCAGCAGCTCGGGGCTGATGGTCAGCAGGTCGCAGCCGGCGAGCGCCTGGATCTGTCCCACATTGCGGAAGCTCGCGCCCATGACTTCAGTCTTGATGCCGTGCTGCTTGTAGTAGTTGAAGATTTCGCGCACCGACTTCACGCCGGGGTCGTTCGCGCCAGCGCTCGCGGCCTCGTCCCACTTGGCGCCGGCCGACTTCTTGTACCAGTCGTAGATGCGGCCCACGAAGGGCGAGATGAGCTGCACGCCCGCAGCGCCGCAGGCCACGGCCTGCGCGAACGAGAACAGCAGCGTGAGGTTGGTGCGAATGCCCTTCTGCTCCAGGGCACGCGCCGCCTCGATGCCTTCCCAGGTGGAGGCCACCTTGATCAGCAGGCGTTTTTCGGTGTCGATGCCTTCGGCCTTGTAGAGCGCCACGATGCGCTCGCCGCGCGCAATGGTCGCGGCCGTGTCGAAGGACAGGCGGGCGTCGACTTCAGTGGACACGCGGCCCGGGATGATCGAGAGGATTTCGGTGCCGAAGCGCACCAGCAGGCGGTCGATGACCTCGTCGAGCGGCTTGCCCGCGTGCTTCTTCACTGTCTCGTCGAGCAGCGGCCGGTATTCGGGCTTCTGCACGGCCTTGAGGATCAGCGAGGGATTGGTGGTCGCGTCCTGTGGCTTGGAAACGCTGAGCTGCTTGAAGTCACCGGTGTCGGCGACGACGGTGGTCCATTGGCGGAGGGCATCGAGTTGGTTCATGAAATCATTATCCAGTGCGGGTTGTGACAAGTCCTGCACGCAGTTGCGCGTCGGCCGATGTTTTCATGCGCACCGTAGCACGGGTTTTCACGCGGCTCCATCGGCCTGATGCCCGTGTGGTTGTCGCCGCTCTCTGGCCTCCCCGCCCTACACCGCCTGTGGTCCGTGGCTGACGGGCGCGTGCCCTGCCCTTGGCTAGCCTGAGTTTTACGCCGAATGTCTTCATCCCTCAGGAGTGCCTCATGACCCCTCGCACGCGCGCCGACGCCACCACCGTCCGGCCTTTCGACGACCGCCGCACCAGCAATGCGATCGGCGCAATGGCCACGGCCTTCGTCGTGGGCGGCGTGGCCACCTGGTTCGCCATGGACGCGGCGCGCACCGCACGCGCCCGGCCGGCCGGACCGGCTGACGGCGCACCGCTGATGCCCGCGCCGCTGCAGGTGGTGGCGCCGGTCGATCTGCAGCGCTATGCGGGCATCTGGCACGAGCAGGCCCGTCTGCCGAACCGCTTCCAGAAACAATGCGCCGGCCCCGTGGTCGCCGAATACACCCCGCAGCCTGGGGGCGCCGTGCAGGTGCTCAATCGCTGCGTGCGGGAAGACGGCAACTTCGACGAGGCCGTCGGCGCTGCCCGCGTGGTGCCGGTGGCAGGCCAGCCTGGCGCAGGGCGCCTCCAGGTGCGATTTGCGCCAGCGTGGCTCGGCTGGCTGCCGATGGTCTGGGGCGACTACTGGATCCTGAAGCTCGACCGCGACTATCAGGTTTCGCTGGTCGGCACGCCCGACCGCCAATACCTGTGGGTGCTGTCGCGCGCGCCACGCCTCGACGAGGCCGTGCTGCGCGCGGAACTGGACTACGCCCGCAGCCTGGGGTTCGACACCGACAAGGTGGTGCTCACCGGCAGGTAGCGCTGCAGCTGCGAAGGCAGCACGGCCGGCGCGGTGCAGTGGATGGCGTGCCAGCCGAAGGCGCGCGCCGCCTCCACGTTGGCGGCCGAATCGTCGATGAACACGGTCTGTGCCGGATCGAGGCGGTAGCGCATCGCCAGCACTTCGTAGATCTCGCGTTCGGGCTTGAGGAACTTCACGTCCCCCGAGAACACGCCGCCGTCGAAGCGCTGCATGAAGGCGTGCTTGCGCTCGATGGCGCGGGCGTACGGCGCGGGCATGTTCGACAGGTAATACAGGCGCAGCGGCTGGCCGGCTTCGCGGTGGGCAATCAGCTGTTCGAGCATGTCGACCGTGACGCCGATGGGCTCCAGCCGCTCGCCCAGCCCTTCGAGCATGGCGTGCAGCGGCTCGGCCGGCAGCGAAAGCCGCGCCGTCATGCGGGCGATGGCGTCGTCCAGCGTGCGGGTGCCGCAGTCGAAACCCGTCCAGTCGTCGTGATGGAAAAGCGCCCTGCCCAGGGCTGCCGCGGCGGCTTCAGTGGGTGCGTGTTGGGAGAGATGGGCCTGTACCAGCCGTGTGGGCTCCCATGCGAACAGCACGGCGCCCAAGTCGAAAACCACGTTCATGGCGCCATTGTTTCATGCGCCGGGCACCACGCTCACGCCATGGGCTCCCAGGGACAGCGTGGCCTGCGCGCCGGCAGCCAGCGGCCGGGACAAGTCGGTCGACACCACGAAGACCGGCCCCAGGGTGGTGTCGAAGCCGTATTCGTAGAAGCTGCCGAGGTAGGCGGCCTTGCGCAGCGTGGCCGGAAGGCCGTCCGCCGCACCGCTGGCGCCGATCTGCCAGGCTTCGGGCCGCACCGCCACCTTCACCGTGCCGGGCGCCACCGCGTAGCGCGGCTGCAGGCGCAGCGGGCCGAGCGCCACGCTGCCGTCGGCTTGCGCCGTGGCGGGAAACACCATCGCCTCGCCCATGAAACCGGCGACGAACTCGCTCTCGGGCCGCCCGTAGAGCTGCTCGGGCGTGCCGCGCTGGGCGATCACGCCGTGGTCCATCACGATGATCTGGTCGCTCACGGCCAGCGCCTCGCTCTGGTCGTGCGTGACGTAGGCCACCGTGAGCTTCAGCCGTTGCTGCAGCGAGCGGATTTCCTCGCGCATCTCGCGGCGCAGCCGGGCATCGAGGTTCGACAGCGGCTCGTCGAACAGCAGCACCGCCGGTTCGAGCACCAGCGCACGCGCCAGCGCCACGCGCTGCTGCTGGCCGCCCGAAAGCTCGCTGGGCAGCCGCTCGTCGAAGCCGACCAGCCCCACGCCCCGCAGCGCCTCGCGCGCCCGCGACGTGGCCTCGTCTTTCTTCACACCGCTCATGCGCAGGCCGTAGCTCACGTTCTCGATCACGTTCATGTGCGGGAACAGCGCGTAGCTCTGGAACATCATGCTGACGTTGCGCTCGGCCGGGCCGAGCGTGGTGACGTCTCGCCCGCCCATGAAGATCGAGCCCGAGGTCGGCGATTCGAGCCCCGCGATCATCCGCAGCGTGGTCGTCTTGCCGCAGCCCGAGGGCCCGAGGATGGTGGTGAGCGTGCCGACCGGCACCTCGAAGCTGATGCCCTTGACGGCCAGCGGTGCATTCTTGTCGGTGCCGTAGCGCTTGGTGACGTTGCGGAATTCGATGCCGTTCATGGTGCCAAGCTTTCCATTTTGTGATGCCCCTGGTGTCCGGGCGTCGCCCCGCGTCTGCCCAGCTTGCGCTCCCCCACCACCCATTGCACCAGCGCAATCGCCAGCGACATCAGGATCATGAGCACCGTGCAGTAAGCCAGCGCGATGCCGTAGTCGCCGTTGCCGACGCGGCCGATGATGTAGGTGGTGGCCAACTCGTTCTCCGCCGTGACCAGGAAGATCACCGCGCTCACCGTCGTCATGGCGCGCACGAAGCTGTAGACCAGCGCGGCCACCAGCGCGGGCTTGAGCAGCGGCAGCACCACCTTGAAGAGCGTCTGCGAGGTCGAGGCGCGCAGCATCAGCGAAGCCTCGTCGAGCGAGCGGTCGAGCTGCTTGAAGGCCGCCGTGCCGGCCCGCACGCCCACCGGCAGGTTCCGGAACATGAAGCACAGCACGATGATGAGCCCCGTGCCCGTGAGCTCGAAAGGCGGCACGTTGAAAGCCAGGATGTAGCTCACGCCCAGCACCGTGCCCGGAATCGCAAAGGCCAGCAGCGCGCCGAACTCGAACAGCCCCTGCCCCCTGAACTCGTTGCGCGCCAGCAGCCATGCAATCAGCAGGCCCAGCGCCGCGGTAATGGGCGCCGAGATGCCCGCCAGCTTGAGCGTGGTGATCAGCGAGTTCCACGCCGTACCCGCCCACACCAGCCCGAACTGCCCCCACTCGAGCGCAAAGGCACTCTTGAAGTGGTTCAGCGTGAAGCTGTAGTCGCGTCCCCAGGTCTGCACGAAGCCGCCCGCGAAGGCGAACAGGTACACCACGGCGGTGAACGCGATCCACGGCAAGGCGATGCAGTAGATGGTGCGGCGCACGCCGTCAGGCAGCGCCATCGCGATGCCGGCGTCGCCCTTGCCGCTCACGGTGGTGTAGTTCTGCTTGCCCAGCACGCCGCGCTGCAGCGCGAACACGCCGAGCGCGAACAGCGTGAGCACCCAGGCCAGCGAGGCCGCGCGGCCCTGGTCGTACTGCGCGCCGACGATGGCAAAGAAGATGTCGGTCGACAGCACCGAGAACTGCCCGCCCACCACCACCGGGTTGCCGAAGTCGGCAATGCTCTCGATGAAGCCCACCAGGAAGGCGTTGGCCAGCCCCGGCTTCAAGAGCGGCAGCGTGATGGTGAAGAAGGTGCGGCGGCGGTCGGCGCGCAGCATCTGCGCGGCTTCCTCGAGGCTGGGCGCAATGCCCTGCACCACGCCGCGCATGATCATGAAGGCGATGGGCGTGAACGCGAACAGCTGCGCCACCAGCACGCCCGGCATGCCGTAGAACCAGCGCGTGGGCTCGATGCCGAACACGTTCTCCAGCACCTGGTTGACGATGCCGGCGCGGCCGAACAGCAAGATGAGCCCGAGGCCCACCACGAAGGGCGGCGTGATGATCGGCAGCAGCGCCAGCACCCGCAGCGCGCCCTGCCCGCGCTTGCTGCCGCGCTCGGCCATCAGCGCCATCAGCGTGCCGAGGAAGGTGGTGCCGGCCGCCGCGAGCAGGGCCAGCACCAGCGTGTTCCACGCCACGCCGCAGCGCACGCCGCCGGAGAGGCAGCCAAGGCCCCAGATGCGCTCGGTGAACACGCGCGCGACGAACGCGGTGATCGACCACTGCCCGTCCTCATTGAAGAACGCACCGGACAACGCCTTGCTCACCGGGTAGGCAATGAACAGCGCCATCAGCACGCCGCAGCCGACGACCGCGGCAGACACGAACAGGTCGCCCTTGAAGAGGCCCAGCCGCGCAATGCCGAAGGCCGCCAGCAGCACCAGCGCGGTGAGCGCCACGAAGCCACCCGCGCCGATGCCGAACTGGTTGATGGCCAGCTCGCCGAACTGCGCGTTGAGCGCCGCAAAGCTCCAGCCCCGCGCGCCGATGGCAAAGCCCGTGACGGCAAGCCCGATGGCACCGATCGCGCCGCCCGCCAGCAGCCAGCGCCCCTGCGCACGGCCTGCTGGCAGCCACGCGCCCACGGCGCACATCACCAGCCCCGCAAGGCCGATGAAGAGCCAGCTGCGGCCCTGCGTAGCCGCCTGCATGAGGCCGTTGGCACCCTCCGCCTGACCGAAGACCTGCGGAACGGCCTCGTACCAGGTGGCATCCTGGATCGCATACCAGGGCAGCAGCAGGTACGCCGCAAAGCCCAGCACGACCCACGCCCAGATCCAGCGCCGCGAGCGCCGGATGGCAGCCAGCGACGCCGGATTGACCGGCGCGCCTTCAGCGACTGAACGCGCTTCCACTTAGCGCGGCAGCGAATTGACGTCTTTTTCCCAGCGCGCAATCAGGCGGCGGCGCTCGGCGCTGGCACCGTACTTGGCGTAGTCGTAGTTGATGAACTTGATCTTCTTGAAGTCCGGGATGCGCGGGTCGAGCTTGGCGTTGATGTTGCTCGGCAACTGGAACTGCTTGTTGGCGGCGCCCAGCTCCTGCGCGGCGGGCGTCAGTGCCCATTCGTAGAACTTCTTGGCGGCGTCGAGGTTGCGCGCGCCCTTGATGATGCTCATGGAGCCGATCTCGGCGCCCGTGCCATCACTCGGCGTGATGGTCTCGACCGGAAAGCCCTGCATCTTCTCGCCAGGGCCGTCGTGCACGAAGCTGATGGAGATCGCGGTTTCACCACGCGCCACCGCCTTGATCGGGCCGGTACCCGAGCGGGTGTACTGGCCCACGTTCTTGTGCAGCGCCTTGAGGTAGTCGAAGGCCTTGTCCTCGCCCATCATCTGAACCAGCGTGGCGATCATGGTGTAGGCCGTGCCGCTCGATGCGGGGTTGGCCACCTGGATGTCGCCCTTGTACTCGGGCTTGAGCAGGTCGGCCCAGGTCTTGGGCACCGGCAGCTTCTTCTTGGCCAGCAGCTCGGGGTTGTAGCCGAAGCCCAGCGGGCCCGAATAGATGCCGACCGTCTTGTAGCCCGACTGCTTGGCCTGCTGCTGGGCCCAGGGGTGCAGCTGCGACAGCGTGGGCGACTTGTATTCGAGCGTGAGCCCCTGCTCGGCCGCCTGCAGGTGCGGATCGCCGGTGCCGCCGAACCAGATGTCGGTCTTGGGGTTGTCCTTCTCGGCAATCAGCTGGGCCAGCGCCTCGCCCGAGCCCTTGAGCGCCATGTTGATGCGCACGCCGGTGGTACGGGCATAGACGGTGGAGATCACGTTGCACCACTCGGCCTGGACCGAGCAGATCACGTTGACGGTCTGGGCCGACGCGGCGGCCGACAGGCCGAGCAGCGCGGCTGCGGTGAGAATCTTGCTCTTCATTGGGTCCCTCCACCTCTGTGCAATAAAAAAAGGCCTCGCGGCCATGGGGCAGCGTAGCTTTAGTACAGGTCTCTCGAATCGGTACAAGTACCATCGCGACTGGCGCATGTCGCATCAGCGACGCATGCAGCCTGCCTCGGCACTCAGACAAAGGAAAGTTTTCTCATGAGCTTCGATCTCGTTCTGTTCGGCGGTACTGGCGATCTCGCGTGGCGCAAGCTGATGCCCGCGCTGTTCCAGGCATTCCGGCACGGCAGTCTGCCACCTGACGGCCGCATCGTCGGCGTGGCGCGGGACGACCTGTCGGACGACCAGTACCGGGAGCTGATCCAGTCGCGCTTCAAGGCGGTCGAAGGCGCCAAGCGGCCTTCACCGGAGGAGTTCGAGAAGTTCGCCTCGATGCTGCACTACCTGCGCATGGACCTCTCGAAGCCCGACGACTATGCCCGCCTGGCGAGCCTGCTCAACCAGCGCGACGCCAAGACGGTGGTGATGTACGTGGCCACGGCGCCCGCGCTCTTCACCCAGGTGGTCGAGCAGATCGCGGCGGCCGGGCTCAATGGCTCCAGGACCCGCATCGTGCTGGAGAAACCGCTGGGCCACGACCTGGCTTCCAACCGCGCCATCAACTCCGCCGTTGGCAAGGTGCTCGAAGAAAAGCAGGTCTTTCGCATCGACCACTACCTCGGCAAGCCTTCGGTGCAGAACCTGTTCGCCATGCGCTTCGGCAATGCGCTGTTCGAGCCCATCTGGCGCCGCGAGCACATCTCCAACATCCAGATCACCATTGCCGAAGACCTGGGCGTGGAAAAGCGCGGCGCCTTCTACGACCAGACCGGCGCACTGCGCGACATGGTGCAAAACCACGCGCTGCAGCTGCTGTGCGCCGTGGCCATGGAGCCGCCGATCAACTCGCACGCCGACGCCATCCGCGACGAAAAGCTCAAGGTGCTGCGCGCCCTCAAGCCCTGGACGCCCGAGAGCCTGGGCCTGCACACGGTGCGCGGCCAGTACACGGCCGGCACGGCCTACGGCGAGCGGGTGCAGGGCTACCGCGACGAGCCGGGCGTGAACCCCGACAGCCGCACCGAGACCTTCGTGGCGCTGCGCACCGAAATCGCCAACTGGCGCTGGGCCGGCGTGCCTTTCTACATCCGCACCGGCAAGCGGCTGGCTTCGCGCGACGCGCGCATCGAGGTCAACTTCAGGCCCACGCCGCATGCCATCTACCGGGCACCGGCGGGCAACGTCAACAAGCTGGTGATCAACCTGCAGCCCAAGGACGGGCTGGAGCTTCACATGCTCGCGCAGGCGCAGGACAACCGCCAGCGCACCAACGGCAACCAGAGCGCGGCCGCGCAACTGGCGCCGGTGCAGCTCGACCTCGACTTCGACAAGCGCTTCGGCGCCGAACGCGTGGGCGCCTACGAGCGCCTGCTGCTTGACGTGATCGACGGCCGCCTGAACCTGTTCGTGCGCAGCGACGAGCAGGAAGAAGCATGGCGCTGGGTCGAGCCGCTGATCGACAGCTGGGAATCGGACGGCGGCCCGCGCCCCTATGCGGCTGGCACCTGGGGCCCGAGCGCGTCCAGCGCGATGATTGCGCGCGACGGCTTCGCCTGGGGCGAAGAGCAGTAACGCCCGCTTCGGTCGCGCTCAGCCGAACTGCAGGCAACGCATGCTGAGCGTGCCCGACTGGAATCCCTCGTAGATCGTCTTCGCGCGCTCGCCACTCCCGGCGGCGCCGAGGGCGTAGAGAAACGGGTAGTAGTGATCGGGCATCGCCACGGCGGTCGATGCGCCTTCCAGCTTCGCGTAGTCGACCAGTGCGCGGTCGTCACGGCCCGCAAGTGCAGACTTCACCGCATCGTCGAACGACTGCGCCCATGGCCGGCTTGCGCTGGGCCCGTCGGGCGTTCCACGGTCGGTGGCGCGCAGGTTGTGCACCACGTTGCCGCTGCCCATCACCAGCACGCCCTTGTCGCGCAGCGCGGCGAGGTCGCGGCCCACCGCGTAGTGGAAGGCGGCCGGCTTGTCGTAGTCGATGCTGAGCTGGAACACGGGAATGTCGGCCTTGGGGTACAGGTGCTTCAGCACCGACCACGTGCCGTGGTCGAGGCCCCATTGCTCGGTGGCGATCACCGGCGTCTGCTTCACCACGCCGACGGTCTCCTGGGCAAGCGCGGGGTGACCCGGCGCCGGGTATTCGATGTCGAACAACGCCTGCGGGAAGCCGCCGAAATCGTGGATCGTCTTCGGCTTCGCCTGCATGCCGACACCGGTGGCGCCGCGGCTGAGCCAGTGCGCCGACACGCTGAGGATGGCCGAGGGCCGGGGCAGCTCGCGGCCCCATGCCGAGAGCCGACGCGTGAAGGCGTTGTCGCTGATGGCGTTCATCGGCGAGCCATGGCCGATGAAGATCACCGGCATGCGGCGAGAAGCTCCACCAGCAGGTGCGTCGGCGGCTTGCACGCTGCAGGCCAGCGAGGCCAGCACCGCAGTCGCGCCAAGGGCGGTGCCCATCAGGAAGCCGCGGCGGCCCAGTTCGGAGGTTGCAAGCGTTGTCGTCGTTGGCATGGCGGCACTCTGCAACAGTTTTCGGCGCAAGGCGGTGCCTTTGCGCACACTTTTTCGAGGATCGGCGGTTCTGGCCTACTTCCTCGCGAGCACCGGTGCCTCGCGCAGCGGCGCTCCCTTGACCACGAGTTGCACCACCACCGCGACCACGATGTTCAACACCAGTGCCGCCAGCCCGGTGTAGAGCGTGTAGCTGCCATCGCCGATCACGAAGGTGTGCACCGGCTTGATGCCGTCCGAGAACGCCAGCCAGCTGCCGCCGAGCAGCCCCACGGCCCAGCCCGCCAGCAGCGCCGGTGCGCGGAACCAGCCGAAGAACAGGCCGAACACCACCGCCGGGAAGGTCTGCAGGATCCACAGGCCGCCCAGCAATTGCAGGTCGAGCGCGAACTGCGTGGGCAGGAACAGGATGAACACCAGCGCCCCCAGCTTGACCACCAGCGACACGATCTTCGCGACCTTGGCCTCGCCCGCCGGCGTGACGTCGGGCCGCACGTAGGCTTTCCAGAAGTTGCGCGTGAACAGGTTGGCCGCGCCGATCGACATCACCGCCGCCGGCACCAGCGCGCCGATGGCGATGGCCGCGAACGCGAAGCCCGCGAACCACGACGGGAACAGCGCATTGAAGAGCGCCGGCACCACGTCGTTGTTGCTCTTCACTGTGAGATGGGCCGCATAGGCCATGTAGCCCAGCAGCGCGATGAGCCCCAGCAGCACCGTGTACGCCGGCAGGAAGACGGCGTTCTTGCGGATGGTGTTGGCGCTCTTGGCCGCGAAGATGCCGGTGAGCGTGTGCGGGTACATGAAGGCCGCGAGCGCCGAGCCCAGCGCCAGGCTCGCGTACGGCAGGTACTGCGCCGGCTTGAGCGTGAGCCCCGTCGCGCCGCCCTTGGCCGCGAAGGCATCGCCGGCCGCGTGGAACACGCTGCCGTAGCCGCCGAGCTTCATGGGCACAAGCACCACCGCCACCAGCACCACGATGTAGATCATCAGGTCCTTCACGAACGCGATGAGCGCCGGCGCGCGCAGCCCCGCCGAGTAGGTGTAGAGCGCCAGGATCACGAAGGCGGCCGCCAGCGGCAGCTCGCCAGTGAGCCCCAGCGCCTTGATGACCACCTCCATGCCGACCAGCTGCAGCGCGATGTAGGGCATCGTCGCGACCACGCCGGTCACGGCAATGGCCAGCTCCAGCGCGCGCGAGCCGTAGCGCCCGTACACCACGTCGGCGGCAGTCACGTGCCCGGCCTTGTGCGCGGCATGCCAGAGCTTCGGCATGATGATGAAGACGATGGGGTACACGAGGATGGTGTACGGCAGCGCGAAGAAGCCGTAGGCACCCACGGCGTACACCAGCGCGGGCACGGCGATCACCGTGTAGGCGGTGTAGAAGTCGCCGCCCACCAGGAACCAGGTGATCCAGGTGCCGAAGTTGCGCCCGCCCAGGCCCCATTCGTCGAGATGCGCGCCCTTGCCCTTGGCGCCGCCGCTCTGCCAGCGCGAGGCCCAGAAGCCCATCACGGTGACCAGCACGAAGAAGAAGACGAAGACCGACAGCGCGGTCCAGTTGATCTGGCCGCCCATCATTCGTCTCCCTCTTCATACCCGCTGCGGTAGACGATCCAGATCAGCAGCGCGGTGATCGGCACCCACAGCAGCTGGTACCAGTAGAAGAAGGGAAAGCCGAACAGCTCCGGCAAGGGGCTGTTGTAGAACGGCAGCCACAGAAGCCCGATGAAGGGCAACAAGAGCAAGGCCCACATGTGCTGTTCTCCTTGGTGTGATTTTTACGAAAGCACCAAGGAGTTATAGACCTGAAGCCGAACACGCGGCGCCGACCCGGATTAAGCGGCCGTGCTAGATGCGGCCCTCCTCGGCCGCATGGCAAGCGACTTGCACGCCCTTGATGCTCAGCAGCTTCGGGCGCTCGGAAGAACAGCGCGCATTCGCATGCGGGCAGCGCGGATGAAAGGCGCAGCCCGTGGGCGGGTTCAGCGGGTTCGGCACTTCGCCCTGCACTGGCGTGCGCTGGCGCCCCGTGTGCTTCATCTGCGGAATGGCATCGAGCAGCATGCGGGTGTATGGATGCTGCGGCGCCGAGAACAGCTTCTGCTTGTCGGCCACCTCGACCAGCCGGCCCAGGTACATCACGCCGACCTGGTCGGCCACGTGGCGCACCACGGCGAGGTTGTGCGAGATGAAGAGGTACGTCAGGCCCTGCTCGCGCTGCAGGTCCTTCATGATGTTGAGCACCTGCGCCTGCACGCTCACGTCGAGCGCCGAGGTGGGCTCGTCGCACACCAGGAACTCGGGCTGCGTGGCAAGCGCGCGCGCAATCGAGATGCGCTGGCGCTGGCCGCCCGAGAACTGGTGCGGGTACTTGCTCATGTCCAGCGGCGAGAGGCCGACCGACTTGAGCAGTTCGCCCACGCGCTCGCGCAACGCGGCCTTGTCGCTGATGATGTCGTGCTCGCGCAGCGGCTCGCCGATGATGTCCTCGACGATCCAGCGCGGGTTGAGGCTCGCGTAGGGGTCTTGGAAGATCATCTGGATGCGGCGGCGCAGCTTGCGGCCCTCGGGGGTCTTGAACGCGGCGTGCGCGTCCTGCCCGTCGAACTGCAGGCCGCCGCGCGTGGGCGCGTAGAGGCCCACCAGCAGGCGCGCCACGGTGCTCTTGCCGCAGCCCGATTCGCCCACCAGCGCCAGCGTCTTGCCGCGCTCGATGGAAAAGCTCACGCCGTCGACCGCGTGCAGCAGCACGCGCGGCTTGCGTTCGAGCACGCGGTTGAGCCAGGGCGGCGAGACGTCGAAGGTGCGGGCGAGGTCGTGTGCGACCACGAGCGGTTCGCTCATCGCGTCACCTCCACGATGGGTTCGGCCGCTTCGGGCGTGGCGCGTTCGCCGGCAGCCAATGCGTCGTGATGCCTTGCCGCAATCTCGGCCTGGCCGGCATGCGGATCGGCGGCATCGTGCAGCCAGCAGGCAGCGCGCGTGGCGCCGGCATGCATGAGCTCGGGCCGCTCGACGAGGCATCGCGCAAAGGTGCGCGGGCAACGCGGGTTATAGGCACAGCCGGTGGGAATGGCGTTGAGCCGCGGCATTGCACCGTCGATCTGGTTGAGCCGCTCGCGGTCGCTCGTCATGTCGGGAATCGACGCCATCAGGCCCGAGGTGTAGGGGTGCGCAGGCTGGTGGATCACTTCGTGCACCGGGCCGATTTCGGCAATGCGGCCGGCATACATCACGGCCACGCGGTCGCAGGTTTCAGCGATCACGCCCATGTCGTGCGTGATCAGCATCACCGCCGCGCCGCGGTCTTTGCAGACCTGCTTGAGCAGCTGAATGATCTGCGCCTGGATCGACACATCGAGCGCGGTGGTCGGCTCGTCGGCCACGATGAGCTTGGGCTCGGCCGCAAGCGCCAACGCAATCACCACGCGCTGCCGCATGCCACCCGAAAACTGGTGCGGGAAGTGGTCGATGCGCTGCTCGGCGGCGGGAATGCCGGTGTCCTGCAGCAGGCCGATAGCCCGCTTGCGCGCTTCGCTCTCGGTCACGGGCAAGTGGGCGCGAATGGTTTCTATCAGCTGCCGGCCCACGGTGTAGAGCGGGTTCAGCGAAGTCAGCGGGTCCTGGAAGATCGCGCCGATCTTGCGGCCGCGAATGGGCCGCATCGCGTCGAAGCCGAGGTTGTCGATGCGCTGGCCCTCCAGCAGGATCTCGCCACCGGCCACACGGCCCGGCGGTTCGAGCAGGCCGATGATGGCCGCGCCGGTGAGCGACTTGCCAGCGCCCGATTCGCCCACCACGCCGAGGATTTCGCCGGGCGCGATGTCGAATGAAATGCGGTCGAGCGCACGCAGCGTGCCGCGGCGGTGCGGAAATTCGACGACGAGGTCTTTGACCTGGAGCAGCGTCATGGTGGCGTTCTCCTTATCTTTCTCTTCAGCGCAGACGCGGGTTGAGCGCGTCGCGCAGCCAGTCGCCAAGCAGGTTCACGCTGAGTGCGATCAGCACCAGCATCAGGCCCGGAAACACCGTGATCCACCATTCGCCCGAGAACAGGTATTGGTTGCCGATGCTGATGAGCGTGCCCAGCGAAGGCGAAGTCGGCGGCACGCCGACGCCGAGGAACGACAGCGTGGCCTCGGTGATGATGGCCGTGGCCACCTGGATCGTGGCCAGCACCATCACCGGCCCCATCACGTTGGGCAGCACGTGGCGCAGCATGATGCGCATAGGCGCCACGCCGGTGACGCGCGCGGCCTGCACGTATTCCTTGTTGCGCTCCACCAGCGTGGAACCGCGCACCGTGCGCGCGTACTGAACCCAGCCGGTCAGCGAGATGGAAATGATCAGCACGCCGAAGGCGAGAGACTCGTGCGCGCCGGGAAAGAGCGCGCGGCCGACGCCGGCAATGAGCAGCGCCACCAGGATGGGCGGAAACGACAGCATCACGTCGCACACGCGCATGAGGAAGGAGTCGAGCCAGCCGCCGAAGAAGCCGGCGAGCAGGCCCAGCACCACGCCGACCACCACCGACAGCACCACCGACACCAGGCCGACGATCAGCGAGATGCGTGCGCCGTAGATGACGGCCGAGAGAATGTCGCGGCCCTGGTCATCGGTGCCCAGCAGGTACTTGGACGAACCTTCGGCGCTCCATGCGGGCGGCAGGCGCGCATCGCCGAGTTCGAGGGTGGCGAGGTCGAAGGGGTTGTGCGGCGACACCCATCCGGCGAACACCGCGCAGACCACGCAGACCAGCGCGATCAGCGCCGCGCCAATGGCCACGGGCGACGTGCGAAAGCTGTAGCCGACATCGCTGTCGAGCCAACGGGCGAGTGTTTTTTTCATCGTGAGGCAAAAGGAATGGGCCCGCAAGAAGCGGGCCCATGGTCAGGCCGCCTTGCGGGTGGCCAGCGGGATCACGGCTTGATGCTCATCCACTTGAAGTACATGAAGTTGTCGGCCAGCTGCACCAGCTCGACCTTCTTGCTCACGCCCCAGGCCAGCGACTGCTGATGCAGCGGCAGGTGGCCGATGTCGTCGGCGTGCATCTTGAACGCCTCCTTGATCAGCTCGTTGCGCTTGGCCTTGTCGCTCTCGGACTGGATCTTCTTGGTCAGCTCGTCGAGCTTGGGGTTGCAGTACGCACCCAGGTTGAACTGGCCGGTGCCCTTGTCATCGGGGCAGGAGGTGAGCGAGCTCAGCGCATTGTGCGAGTCGTAGGTGGTCGGGGTCCAGCCCAGCATGTAGAAGCTGGTGTCGCGGCGCAGCACCTTCGGGAAGTAGGTGCCCTTGGTTTCAGCCACGAGGTTGATCTTGACGCCGATCTTCGCGAGGTTGGAGGCAACGCTCTGGCAGATCTGGCCGTCGTTCACGTAGCGGTCGTTCGGGCAGTTCAGCGACACCTCGAAGCCGTTGGGGTAGCCGGCTTCGGTCAGCAGCTTCTTGGCGGCCTCGACGTCGTAGGGCAAGCGCTTGTCCTGCTCGGCAGTCCAGCCGTTGATGCCGGGGCCGACCAGGAGGCCGGTGGGCTTGGAGGCGCCGCGCATCACGGTCTTCTGGATGCCGACGATGTCGATGGCCTGGTAGAAGGCTTGGCGAACGCGCTTGTCCTTGAACGGGTTCTTGCCCTTGATGTTCGAGTACTGCAGCTCGTCGCGCTTCTGGTCCATGCCCAGGAAGATGGTGCGCATCTCGGGGCCGGTGATGACGCGGGCGTTGGGCGCGGCGTTGATGCGGGCGATGTCCTGCACCGGCACGGGCTCCATCACGTCGACTTCGCCAGAAACCAATGCGGCCACGCGGGTAGCCGGGTTGGCGATGGGCGTGAAGATGATCTCCTGCGCGTTGCCGTCGATCTTGCCCCAGTAGGTGCCGTTGCGCGTGAACACGGTGCGCACGTTGGGCTGGCGCTCACGCACACGGAACGGGCCGGTGCCGTTGGCCTTGAACGAGGCGGTGTTCTCGATGCCCTTGCGGCGATCCACCGGCTTGGTCGCCTGGTTTTCCTCGCACCACTTCTTGCTCATGATCATGGTGAGCGAGATCACGTCGGGCAGGATCGGGAAGGGGCCGTTGGTCTCGATCTCGACGGCGAGGTCGCCGACCTTGCGCACGGCCTTGATGTCGCTCAGCGTGGCACGCAAGTCGGAGCCGTCGCCCTGGGCGCGCGCAAAGCTGAACACCACGTCGTCGGCGGAGAACGGGGTGCCGTCGTGGAAGGTCACGCCCTTGCGCAGTTCGAAGCGCCAGACGTTCGGCGAGGTCTGCTTCCAGCTGGTGGCCAGCAGCGGTGCAAGGCTCAGGTCCTTGTTGCGGCCCACGAGGGTTTCATAGACGTTGGCGGTCACGCTCAGCTGTAGCGATTCGTTGAGCGAGTGCGGGTCCAGCGATAGCGCGTCCCCCTGGTTCGCGATGCGGATGGTCTGCGCGCCGGCGACCATGCTGACGGCGCTCAGGGCGCACAAAACGGCGGCCGCAGCCACACTTTTCTTGAAACTCATGGGAACACTCCTCGGGTTGGAATCAAACACATCACGTCGCCGCGGTAGCGGCGGCTCTCCCTGGCTGCGCACCGCGGGTAACGGCAAGCGGCATGCCCTGCTCGATCAGGCCGGCATGCAGCGCGGCGCCGAGCGGCAGGATCTCGTCATTGAAGTCGTAGCGGCTGTTGTGCAGGTAGGCGCCGTCGCGCACGTCCTGGCCGATGCGCAGGTAGGCGCCGGCTTTCTTCTGCAACATGAAAGAGAAGTCTTCGGCGCCCATGCTGGGCTCCATGCTGCGCTCGACATTCTTCGCGCCGACCAGCGACTCGGCCACGTCGGCCGCGAACATGGCCTCGGGCGCGGTGTTGATGGTGGCGGGGTAGATGCGCTCATATTTGATGCTGGCGCTGGCGCCGAAGCCCGAGGCAATGGCCGCGCACAGCTCGTTCAGCCGCTGCTCGATCTGCGCCTGCACGCGCGCGCTGAAGGTGCGCACGGTGCCGACCAGCGTGGCCTCGCCCGGCACCACGCTCATCGCGCCGAGATCGCCGGCCTGCATCGCGCAGATGCTGATGACGGCGGCGTCGATCGGGCGCACGTTGCGCGAAACGATGGTCTGTGCGGCCGTAATGATGTGCGCCGCGACGATCACGGGGTCGACGGTCTGGTAGGCGTGCGCGCCATGGCCGCCCTTGCCCTTGATGCTGATGGTGATGCGGTCGGCCGCGGCCATCATCGCGCCGCGGTTGATGCCGACGGTGCCGGCCGGCATGGCGGGCCAGTTGTGCATCGCGTAGACGGCGTTGACCGGGAAGCGGTCGAACAGGCCGTCCTCGATCATCACGCGCGCGCCGGCGCAGCCCTCTTCGCCGGGCTGGAAGATGAGCACGGCGGTGCCGTCGAAGTCGCGCGTCTCGGCCAGGTAGCGCGCGGCGCCGACCAGCATGGCAGTGTGGCCGTCGTGGCCGCAGCCGTGCATGAGGCCCTCGCTGGCGGAGCGCCAGCCGAAGTCGTTGTCTTCGCGCATGGGCAGCGCGTCCATGTCGGCGCGCAGGCCGATCATGCGGCCGCTGGCCGTCGAACGACCGCGGATGACGCCGACCACGCCGGTCTTGCCGATGCCCTCGTGGATCTCGTCGACACCGCAGGCGCGCAGGGCCTCGCGCACGCGGCCGGAGGTGTAGATCTCCTCGAAGCCGAGCTCGGGGTGCGCATGCAGGTCGCGGCGGAAGGCCGTGATCTCGGGATAGAAGTTCGCGATGTGCGCGAATGCGCGGCCGGAGGCCTTGAGGCGCGGGGCCTCTGCTGTCGCTGTCGTCATGTCAGTGCCCTCCCGCCTTGCCGACGCGCAATCGCGGATCGACCACGAAGTACAGCAGGTCGACCACGAGGTTGATCACCACGAAGATCAGGGCGATGAGGCACAGGTAGGCGGCCATCACCGGAATGTCGGCGAAGGTCACGGCCTGGATGAACAGCAGCCCCATGCCGGGCCACTGGAACACCGACTCGGTGATGATCGCGAAGGCAATCAGGCCGCCGAGCTGCAGGCCGGTGATGGTCATCACGGGCACCAGCGTGTTCTTGAGCGCATGGCCGAAGTGGATGGCGCGGTTCGTCAGGCCCCGCGCGCGCGCGAACTTGATGTAGTCGGTGCGCAGCACCTCGAGCATCTCGGCGCGCACCAGCCGCATGATCAGCGTGAGCTGGAAGATCGCCAGCGTCACCGCCGGCAACACGATGTGCTGCCAGCCGTCGGCACTGAAGAGGCCGCTGGTCCACCAGCCGAGCTTCACGGTCTCGCCGCGCCCGAAGCTCGGGAACCACCCCAGCGTCACGGCGAAGACGAGGATCAGCAGGATGCCGATCAGGAAGGTGGGCAAGGACACGCCGAGCAGCGACACGGTCATGAACACCTGGCTCATGAAGGTGCCGCGGCGCAACGCGGTGTAGACGCCCATCGGAATGCCGATGAACAGCGCCAGCACGGCCGCGACGAGCGCGAGTTCAAGCGTGGCGGGGAAGCGCTCGCCGATGAGTCGCGACACCTTCGCGCCTTGGCGCAGGCTCAGGCCGAACTCGCCTTGTGCTGCATTGACGAGAAAGTGCCAGAACTGCACGAAGAAGGGCTGGTCGAGCCCCAATGCGGCGCGCAGTTCGCGGATCTGCTCAGGCTTGGCGTCCTGCCCCAACAGGAACACGACGGGGTCGCCGACGTATTGGAAGAGGAGAAAGGCGATGAACGCGACCGCGATCATCACGATCACGGCCTGGATCAGGCGGCGCAGTACAAAGGCAATCATTCATCGAGCGAAGTGAACGGGGCATGCTAGCAGTGCAAGGTGCGTGCCCGCACGGTGGTTCCCCGGGGGTGCGCCTCGTGGTTTCCCCAAGAGTGTCCAGACGAAAAAAAGCCACTCGACTTTCGTCGAGTGGCTTTCGAGCTTTTGATTCGAAGCTGGCTTACGCCAGCGTCAAATTAGAAAGCGTGACGGATACCGAAGTCGTAGCCGGTGGAGCTCTTCGGGGTGAAGGCGCCAGCTGCGTTGTTGTAGAAGGCCGGGCCGCCAACCGTCAGGCCAGCACCGTTCTTGTTGCTGACACGAGCGATCGTTGCGTACAGAGCCGTGCGCTTCGACAGGTTGTGCACGTAGCCCAGAGCGATCTTGTTGGCCTTGGGATCAGGCGTGTTCAGAGCGAACGGGTTGTTCGGCAGGTTCTGGTCGTACTTGACATGCGACCACGAAGCGCGGATCAGGCCAGCACCGACCGGCACGGTAGCGCCGAGCAGGTAACCGGTCACGTCGATGTCAGGACGGCCACCAGCCAGCGGGGTGACTTCGTAGTCGATCTTGTTCTTGACGCGCGACAGTTCACCGAACAGCTTCACGGGACCGAAGTCATACGAAGCGCCCAGGTTCAGCGTGTTGACCTTGGTGGTCGTGCCGGCGTAGTAGTCGTCACCCACGGTGCTGCTGCCATAAGCCAGCGCAACGTCCAGAGGACCGTTGGCGTAGCCGAAGCGACCACCGACGTAACGACCTTGACGCTGGCTGTTGGCCACGTTAGGCGTGAAGATGCCCGAGTCGTACTTGGTCTTTTCAGCAAAGCCGTACTGCACTTGACCGTAGAAACCACCCAGGTTCGGCGGCAGGAAGTAGCCAACGACATTGCTTGCGCGGACGTAGTTGCTGGTGCCGGTGTTGCTGAACACGCCGGTCGACGCTGCGGGGGTGCCGAAGGCGCCGATCGCATTGCTGGCCGAGAAGATCAGGTTGGTGCCAACGCCGTTGGTGCCGAACGGATCGAACACGGTGTCGTTCCAGAACGTAGCGGTGTAGTCACGACCCAGGCGGAGTTCACCGAAACCACCCGACAGGCTCACGGTCGAACGACGGGCGAACGTCGCGACACCTTGGCTGCCGTCGTCATTGCTGATCGGAGCTTCGAGCCAGAAGCTGGCTGCCAGGCCACCACCGAGGTCTTCCGTACCACGGAAGCCCAGGCGGCTCGAGTTGTAGTTCGAGTTAGACAGCTCACGGCGGCTGGTCTTGACCGAACCTTGGTTCAGGTACGTGGGGATACCGAAAGCGTTGGGGAACACGGTCGCGCGGTTGTCGCGGGCGGTGTTCGAATAGCCGCTGATCGACGCGTCGACCACACCAAACAGCGTGACGGACGACTGAGCCGAGGCAACACCGGCAACAGCCAGGGCAGCCAGAGCAACTAGAGATTTTTTCATTGCAAGTTTCTCCAAGGTTAAACATAGGGCTCCGGTGCGAAGGGCTCACCGTGACTGGCACTTTTGTGCTCCCACCGGACCCCGGGCCAACCTCCTTTTGGGAAGTTGATGCTATTGCACCAGAGCCGCTGCGGCAGGGCAAAACAATTCGCCCGAAATCTTGGATGGCTCGCGCGTTTCGTTGCACGCTTGCAACAAAGGACTTAGACCCCTCTGCGCACCACCATGTGAAATATGACGAGGCTCCGGCATGGCATTTCGCATGTGCGTTCAAATAGCCACATGACGCTCATGATCGACCCTGTTCTGACCGCGGCAGACGCGGCATTGCGCACGCTTTTTGCCCGCCCCCATGCCACGCGGGCGACGCCCGTCCCCTCACAGGCACCGGGTGAAATGAGTGAAGCGGAACGTCGGGAAGCCGGCGCGCTGATGCGGGTGAATCATGTGGGTGAAGTCTGCGCACAGGCGCTTTACACAGCCCAGGCAGCGGTGACACGCGATCCTGCGCTGCGCGCCCATTTCCTCGAAGCGGCGCACGAGGAAACCGATCACCTGGCCTGGACCCGGCAACGGCTTGACGAGTTGGGGGCGCGCCCGTCGATCCTGAATCCTCTCTGGTACGCAGGCGCTTTCGGCCTCGGCCTCGTCGCGGGCCGCCTCGGAGACCCATTGAGTCTGGGATTCGTCGCAGAGACGGAGCGTCAGGTGGAGGCCCACCTGGACAGCCACCTCGATCGCCTTCCGTCCGGAGACAGCGCATCCAAGGCAGTGGTCGAGCAGATGAAGCTAGACGAAGCCCGCCATGCGTCGCAGGCTGTCGACGCCGGCGCGGCGGAGCTCCCGGCACCGGCCAAGGCCCTGATGCGCGTGGCTTCCCGCGTGATGACCACGCTGGCGCACCGCATCTAGGCCACTTGGCTCAGGTTTCGATCAGGTCGAAACTGGTGGTGATTTCGGCTGTCTTCGCCAGCATGATGCTGGCGGAGCAATACGTTTCGTGACTCAGTGCGATTGCGCGCTCCACGGCTGAGGCCGGAATTCCCTTGCCCGCCACGGTGAAGTGCATGTGGATCTTCGTGAAGACCTTGGGGTCCTTTTCGGCGCGCTCGCTGGTCAGCTTGACGCTGCAGCGCTCGACGCGATGGCGTCCGCGCTTCAGTATGAGCACGACATCGTAGGCAGTGCATCCCCCGGTGCCGGCAAGAACGGTTTCCATCGGCCGCGCCGCGAGGTTTTGTCCGCCGTTCTCGGGCTTCGCGGCATCCGGTGCGCCATCCATCATCAGGACATGGCCGCTGCCCGTCTCGGCAACGAAGCCCATGGCCGATCGCGTGCCTGCGTCACCGGTCCAACTTACTGTGCATTCCATGGTTTTCGGAGTTCCAGGTCTGGGATGTCGGGCAAAAATGCACGCCGACATCCATTTGTGTGTGGGAAAAGCATCACTCGCTTGTTGCAACGCAACAAACAGTCGATATACTTTATTTCATTGCGCAAACGTATGCGCACCCAGTTGTCTCCTCCACCCTTCCAATTGGTGGATTTAGCCCCGAGCTGCAAAGCTCGGGGCTTTTTTCTTTCCAGGCCACCCTCACCGGCCTTGCCGCCACTCTAGTTTTCGCACAGAAAGGGCAGTTGCTCTGGCTGCCCTGGCTGTTGCCGGTGTTGCCTCGGCTCAGTCGTCCGTCACGCTGTTTGGTGTGGTCGACGCATCGATCAGCGGTTACTCGTCCAGTTCGCGCGACCAGAAGCCTACCGTTCTGCGCAACAGCTTCGGCATTCCCACGTACACGAACCAGGGCAGCGTGAAGGTCAGTCGCACGGCGCTGGCCAACTCTGGCTACAACACCAGCCGCCTGGGCTTCCGAGGTACGGAAGACCTGGGGGGCGGCCTGGCAGCCAGCTTCTGGCTCGAAGCCCCCATCACCAATGACGACGGCGCCACCGGCCTCGCAACCTTCGTTCGTCGCTCGACCGTGAGTCTGTCGGGTGGTTTCGGCGAACTCCGCCTGGGTCGCGACTACACCCCGACGTTCTGGAACGACACCGTCTTCGATCCGTTCGGCACCAACGGCGTTGGCTCCAACCTGATCAACACGGCCAACGGCTTCAACGCCGTGACCTACGGCGCCAAGGACACCGGCGGCTTCGGCGGCAACCAGAACTACTCTCGCGCCAGCAATTCGATCGGCTACTTCCTGCCACCGAACCTTGGCGGCTTTTACGGCCAGGTGATGTATGCGTTCCACGAGAACGACAAGTACAGCAACGGCGGCTTCACCCCGGCGGACAGCTCAACCTCGAAGAGCCGCGCAGGCCGTTACATCGGTGGTCGCTTCGGCTACGCAAACGGTCCTCTGGACGTCGCAGTGGCCTACGGCAACAGCACGGTTGGCGATCAGTACTACGCTGGCACCACTGACTCGGTAAACATCTTCAACCTGGGTGCCTCGTATGACTTCGGCCCCGTGAAGCTGTTCGGCGAACTTTCGCGTGCCGAGAACTCGCGTGACTACAAAAACCGGCCGATCGCCGGCGGTCGTCCCGACGTCGATCTGAACGGCTATCTACTTGGCCTGACTGTGCCAGTTGGTGCAGGCCTGATCCGAGCGTCCTACTCGGCTGTCAAGTACGACGACAACCTGTCGGCCACCCGACGCGACCCGAAGGCCAACAAGCTGGCACTTGGTTACGTGCACAACCTGTCGAAGCGCACGGCCCTTTACGCCACGGTTGCTCGCGTGAGCAACAAGAACGGCGCGGCATTGACCGTGGGTGGCCCGGCTTTCTACAACGCGGCTGCTGGCGTGTTCACGCCGAAGACCTCGACGGGCTACGACTTCGGCATCCGTCACGCGTTCTGATCTTCCTCGTTTGATCCCGATGCTGGCTCTTGCCAGTTCGAATCAGCAAAGCCTCAAGTCGCCCGGCTCACGCCGGGCGGCTTTTTGTCCTTTCTCTCTCTTTCTCTCAGCTCGCCCGGCTACGCCGGCTTTGCAGCAGCCCCACATTCATTTCTCCGCTCAACACCGATGCGTAGAAACGCTCGACCATATTGACGCTCGTGCGCGCATTGCGTGCCAAGGTCAGCATGTCGATCCCTTGCCCGTACAAGAGCCGCAGCGTGATCGCGGTATGACGCAGGCAGTAGAGCGTCCTCGACTGGCCCAGTGGCCCTTTCTCAAGCCCTGCCTTTTCGAGCACCCAGTGAAAGAAGAAGTTGAGCACCGCCAGCGCATGCTCGCGGTTCTTCAACTGCGGCAGGAAGATGTAGTCCTCCGCTCCGCCATACCCATGCTCGCCACGATAAGCGAGCAAGCATTCATAGACCCGCACCGCAGGACACAGACTCACGATGGGCTGACTGTGCCGCTTGGTCTCCGGCAGGTTCATCCGAAGATAGACGTGCTTGCCGCGCACGACCTCGATGTGCCTGTGCTTCATGAGCTTGATGTCGCTCGGACGCACGAAGGTGTTCACCATCCAGCGGATCAGCCAGGGCAACTCGTCCGGCATGACGAGCAGCTCGCGCGCAATCCAGAAACGTTCTCCGGCCGCGAGTTGATCGAGCACCGGATGCGAGTGTCCTCGCAAGCTGCGCGCGGTCTTGATGATCGTCCGGTACTCCGCAACGCTGAAGCTGCCGCGCGGCTGGCTGCGCACCTTGACCTTCGGAAAAGGAGGCGCATCGCGAAGTACACCGATGTGCACGCCGTGCATCACCACCTTGCGCAACAGCACCAGGTACTGGGCAATCGTCGTGCTGGTGAAGCCCTGCTCTCCGAGGTGATCGATCAAGCGTTGCGCGTCGGCGGTTGCAAACGACTGCGCCGACACGTCGCCGAGCAACGGAACGATGTGCGCACGCAATCTGTTGCCCATCACCTGCCATGTGGCACGCCCAATTTCTTTTCGCTGAACGCGCGCAGCCTCCGCCTGCATCAGCCCTTTCGAAAGGTCACTGACAGAAATTGATAACAGATTCTGCTCATTTTTAAATTGATTGGCGGTCGGATGAATCGCGGGATAGGTGCGTCCAAAAAATCCCGAATCATTTGCAGCTGGGGCTTTGCCGAAGAGGTTTATGACATTTGTGTCCATGTCATATCTCGCATGCAATCCCGATGCCTCTTATCATCAACAGTTAGCAAATGAAAACTCCCATGGAAAAAATCGTGCGCAATGCGCCTGTTAATCCGGCGCTCACGCCCGCCGACTATCTCAGAAAAATACTTAATGCTCGGGTCTATGACGTTGCCGTCGAATCCGCGCTCGAGAAGGCGCGCGCGCTCAGCGAACGGCTCGGCAACACCGTGCTGCTCAAGCGCGAAGACCAGCAACCGGTCTTCAGCTTCAAACTGCGCGGCGCCTATAACAAGATGGCGCATCTGAGTGCTGCTCAATTGGCAAGCGGCGTAATTTGCGCATCGGCTGGAAATCACGCGCAAGGCGTTGCATTGGGTGCGCGCAAGCTCGGTACGCGCGCGGTGATCGTGATGCCGGTGACCACGCCCAAACTGAAAATCGATGCGGTGCGTGGTTTTGGCGGCGAAATCGTGTTGCATGGCGACAGCTATTCGGATGCCTATCTGCACGCACTCGAATTGCAGGCGCAGCAAAACCTGACCTTCGTGCATCCCTTCGACGACCCCGATGTCATCGCAGGCCAGGGCACCATCGCAATGGAAATCCTGCGACAGCACCAGGGCCCGCTCGATGCAGTGTTCGTCGCAATCGGTGGCGGCGGGTTGATCTCCGGCGTGGCCAACTACATCAAGGCCGTGCGACCCGAGATCAAGGTGATCGGCGTGCAGATGAACGACTCCGACGCAATGATGCAATCGGTCGCGGCTCATCAGCGCGTGAACCTGCCCGACGTTGGCCTGTTCTCCGACGGCACGGCGGTCAAGCTGGTCGGCGAGGAAACCTTCCGCATCGCCAGCGAGCTGGTCGACGAATACATCGCCGTCGACACCGACGCCGTGTGCGCCGCCATCAAGGACATCTTCGTGGACACGCGCAGCATCGTCGAGCCGGCCGGTGCGCTGGCGGTCGCGGCCATCAAGGAATACGTTGCCCAGCACGGTCGCCACGGCGAGACCTATGCAGCCATTCTGTGCGGCGCCAACATGAATTTCGACCGGCTGCGTTTCGTCGCCGAACGCGCCGAAGTCGGTGAAGAGCGCGAGGCGTTGTTCGCCGTCACCATGCCCGAAGAGCGCGGCAGCTTCCGCCGCTTCTGCGAGCTGATCGGCGAGATGCCCGCGAGCGACGCCGAAGCCACGGGCGGCGGCGCACCTCGCAACGTGACCGAGTTCAACTACCGCATAAGCGATGCAGCCAAGGCGCATGTGTTCGTCGGTCTCACGACCTCGGCGCGCGGCGAGTCGGCCTTCATCGCGCGGACCTTCGACGAGCACGGATTCAACACGCTCGACCTCACCCATGACGAGCTTGCGAAGGAGCATCTGCGGCACCTCGTGGGCGGACGCACTGGCCTCGCGCATGACGAGCGCCTGCTGCGCTTCGTGTTTCCCGAGCGTCCCGGCGCGCTGCTCAAGTTCCTGAGCCTGATGCAGCCGAACTGGAACATCAGCCTGTTCCATTACCGCAACCAGGGCGCCGACTACGGCCGCATCCTCGTGGGCCTGCAGGTGCCTGCCGGCGAAGGTGCCGAGTTCGACGCCTTCCTCGAAACGCTGGGCTATCCCTACGTCGAGGAAACGGCCAACCCGGCGTACCGGCTCTTTCTGCAGGCCTGAAAAAGCAGAAGCCGGCTCAAGGCCGGCTTCGATCGTTCAACTGTCCACTGCTACTGCGCGGGCGCCTGTTGCGGCGGCGGTGCCATAGCAGCAGGTTGCGACAGCGGGCCACCCGGTTGCTGCTGTTGCTGCGGCAACTGCGGCGGAGCCACCACGGCCGGCATCGTCGCAGGCAGCGGCCCTGGCGGCGCGGACATCGGCACCGCCGGCAACCCGGGGCTGGAAACGCTGATCGGCGCACGCACCGGCAATTGCAGCGTGAACGCCGCCGGGCCGTCGGCCTGCGTGCCGATGGTCGCCGAGCGCAGGCCCACCGACTGCAGCACATAGTTGTCGCCGACCGACGAACCGACACGGAACGGCCGCGGCGGCTTGCCGTCGATGGAGATCAACGCGGCCCCCTGCTTCGAAGGGTCGGCCACCACACCCGACAGCGCAAAGCGGCTGGCCGCCTCGGGCGCCACCTGGGCCGTGCGTGACGCGGGCAGCACGCCCAGCAGCCGCGCCACCGCATCCGAATCGGCCGTCACCGAAGGCCGCGGCATCGTCGCGGCTGCCGCCACGGCGTCGGCCGGTGAAGCCAGGCGCAGCGCCCAGAACACCGCGGCACCGGCCGCCAGCGCCCAAAGCCCCGTCGTTGCAAGTGGGGCATGCCAGCGAGCGGCTGAGTAGGGACTTGTCATGGCTGCGGATTATCATGCAGCGCGCTTTCCGAATCATGTCCGCCCAAGCTATGAACAAATTCCTCCGTGCCGCCACCCGCACCGCCCAACGCGGCTTCACGCTGATCGAACTGATGGTCGTGCTGGTCATCATCGGCGTGCTGGCGGCGCTCATCGTGCCGAACGTGATCGAGCGCGCCGACGACGCCCGCGTGACGGCCGCCCGCACCGACATCAACAACCTGATGCAGGCGCTCAAGCTCTACCGCCTGGACAACCAGCGCTACCCCACCGCCGAGCAGGGTCTGCAGGCGCTGCTCACGCGCCCGACCACCGGTCCGGCCGCACCCAACTGGAAGGCCTACGTCGAGAAGCTGCCCAACGACCCCTGGGGCCATCCGTACCAGTACATGAACCCGGGCATCAAGGGCGAGATCGACGTGCTCTCGTTCGGCGCCGACGGCCAAAGCGGCGGCGAGGGCAAGAATGCCGACATCGGCAGCTGGCAATAGCGGCTCGGGCGCGCTGCGCCGCAACCGGTATCCACGCCCCCACATCCACCCGGCCCGCGGCTTCACGCTGCTGGAGCTGATCGTGGTGATCGCCATCATCGCGATCGCCACCGCCGCCGTCAGCTTCGCGATACGCGACACCAACGCCGCCAAGCTCGACCGCGAAGCCGACCGGCTCGCCGCCCTGCTCGAATCGGCCCGTGCCCAGTCGCGCGCCAGCGGCATCGTGGTGCGGTGGCGGCCCGTCGAAGGCAGCTTCGTGTTCGACGGCCTCCCGCCTGGCGCATTGCCCGCCAACTGGGCCGCCGAGGGCATCACAGCTCAGGCCTCTCTCGCCAACGGCACGCTGGTTCCCGCGCTGCAGCTCGGGCCCGATCCGATCATCGCGGCGCAGCAGGTCATGCTCTATTCCGCCGGCCCGCCCGCGCGCGCGTTGCGCATCGCGACCGACGGGGTGCGCCCCTTCACCGTATCGGCCGTGCAATGAGCGCGCGACGCCCTGCCCCGTCCTCTCGCATCGCCGGCTTCACGCTGATCGAAGTGCTGATCGCGCTCGGCATCGTCGCGCTGGCGCTGGCCGCGGGTTCGCAGGCCACGATGTCGCTCACGCGCAATGCGCAGCGCCAGTCCGATCTCGTGCTGGCCGACCTGTGCGCCGAGAACGAACTCGCCAAGGCCCGCCTGTCGCGGCAAATGCCGGCAATCGGCGACTCGGGCTCCATCTGCCTGCAGGCCGGCGTCTCGTTCAACGTGACCACTTCGACCACGTCCACGCTGAACCCGAATTTCCGGCGCGTCGACGTGCAGGTGCGCGACGAAGCCGACGCGCCGATCCTGCGCATCTCCACCATCGTGGGGAGGTACTGATGCTCGTCTCCAGGTCCCGCGGCTTCACGCTGATCGAACTGCTCGTCGCCATCGCGGTGATGGCCCTGCTCTCGCTCATCAGCTGGCGCGGGCTGGACAGCATGTCCCGCGCCACCACGCAGAACCAGCAGCGCGCCGACGCCGTCCTCACGCTGCAGGCCACGCTCGCGCAGTGGAGCGCCGACCTCGACGCCGTGACCACGCTCGCGCAGACCCGCCCGATCGACTGGGACGGCCGCGTGCTGCGGCTCACGCGCCGTGGCAGTGACGACGCGGCGCCTTCGGTGCAGGTTGTGGCCTGGATGCTGAAGTCCGGCTCCGACGGCGTGCGCTGGCGGCGCTGGCAATCGCAGCCCTTCACCACGCGCGGCGAATGGCAGCAGGCCTGGAACTTCGCAGCCGCCTGGGCACAGGACGGCGGCGCGAGCGCGGCCGGAGGCGGCTACAGCGACGTGCCGCTGGTGCCAGCCAGCAACTGGCAGCTCTATTTCTTCCGCGACAACACCTGGGTGCCGGCCAGCCAGTTGCCCACCGTCGTGCCCAACCCCAACAACCCCGCGGGCCCCGTCGTCGCCATGCCCGACGGCGTGCGCCTCGTCATCACGCTGCCGCCCGGAGACGGCCTCTCGGGCACGCTCACGCGCGACTGGGTCAAGCCGACCGTCGGATCGGCGAAATCATCATGACGGCAACAAAGAAGCGCCAGTCCGGCGCCGCCCTGCTCGCCGCGATGCTGACCGTGATGCTCGTGGCCACCTTCGCCGCCGCGGCGCTGTGGCAGCAATGGCGCGCGGCCGAGGTCGAAGGCGCCGAGCGCGCGCGCGTGCAGGCTGCCTGGGTGCTGGTCGGCGCGCTCGACTGGTCGCGCCTGATCCTCAGCGAAGACGGCCGCACCGGCGGCCCCGACAACCTGGCAGAGCCCTGGGCCGTGCCGCTCGAGGAAGCGCGGCTCACGAGCTTCCTGGCCGCCGACAAGAACGTGTCTAGCGACAGTCTCGAAGGACTGCCCGATGCCTTCCTCTCGGGCCGCATCGTCGATGCGCAGTCCAAGCTCAACGTGCTGTCGCTGGTCGACAACGGCAAGCCGGTGCCCGCCAGCGTCGCCACCTTCACCCGGCTGTTCAACCTGCTGGGCCTGCCGGCGTCGGAGCTCAGCCGGATGACCACGGGCCTGGTGGCCGCCCTTGCCACGGGCACCGCGACCGACGGCAGCGACGGCGGCGATCCCAGCGCCGCGCCGCTGATGCCGCAGCAGGTCTCGCAACTGGTGTGGCTGGGCCTGTCGCCGTCGACCGCCGCCGCGCTCGAACCGTACGTGACGATCCTGCCGGTGAAGACCACGCTCAACCTCAACACCGCGAGCGCCGAAGCCATCAGCGCCAGCATGGAGTCGCTCAATATCGCCAGCGCGCGCCAACTTGTGGAGCGCCGCACGCGCGCCTTCTTCAAGGACATTGCCGCCGCCAACGCCGCGCTGCCCAGCGGCAGCGCGCCCTTCAATGCAGCGCAGCACGGCGTGGGCACGCAGTACTTCGAGGTCTACGGCAGGCTGCGGCTGGAGCGCACCTACGTCGAGGAGCGCTCGCTTCTACAGCGCAACGGTGTCACGGTAACGACGATCTGGCGCACCCGCGGCGCCGGCGCAACAGACACTACGGTCAAACCCTGATTTCGATGCCCTATTTGTAGACAAAAAGCCTTCGAACGCGCATGGCGTCTGCGCAACACGCTATCGAAACAAGAGCGTCAGCCTGTCAGACGCGCACCTACAATCACCGGCTTTTCCAAGATCCACATGACTCCCCTGCTGCTCATTGCCCCCCTCCCTCCGGCCGATGCCGCGGGCGAGTACGACTGGGCCCAGGCAGGCGACGACGGCATTGCATTGCGCAACCAGGGCCGTGCGTTGCTGGCGCTCCTGCCCTCGAGCGCCGAGGTCATGCTCGGCATTCCTTCCGTCGCGCTCTCGTGGCACCGCGTCACGCTGCCCAAGGGCAGCATGGGCAGCGCGTCGAAGCTGCGCGCGGTGCTCGACGGCCTGCTCGAAGAACACCTGCTCGACGAACCCGAAGCCCTGCACTTCGCGCTCGAACCCGACGCCAAGGCCGGCGCGCCCGTGTGGGTCGCGGCCTGCAATCGCATCTGGCTGCGCAGCGTCGTGCAAGGGCTCGAAGCGGCCGGCCGTCGCGTGGTGCGCATCGTCCCTGAATTCGCGCCGCAGCCGGTCGACGGCCCGCCGCTGCTGCTGGTCACGGGCGAGCCCGAGGCGCCGCAGCTCACGGTGTGCGACGCCGACGGCGTGGTCTCGCTGCCGCTGGCCGGCGCGGGGCTGGCCCTGTCGGGCGGCCTGCCGCTGGACACCGCCGTCATCACCACCGAACCCGCCGTGGCCGAAGCGGCCGAGCAGCTGCTCGAGCGCCGCGTGCCCATCGTGCAATCGCCGCAGCGCTGGCTGCAGGCCGCGCGCACGCCCTGGGAGCTCGCGCAGTTCGACCTCGCCGCAACCGGCCGCGCACGCGCCGGCAAGAAATTCGCATCAGTCCTGCAAACGCTGCGCTATGCGCCCGAGTGGCGCGCCGCGCGCTGGGGCGTGGTCGTGCTGCTGCTGACCCAGCTGATCGGACTCAACGCCTGGGCCTGGAAGGAACGCAGTGCGCTCGAATCGAAACGGCAGGCCGCCAAGGCCATGCTGACCCAGACCTTCCCCTCGGTGAAGATCGTGGTCGACGCGCCGGTGCAGATGCAGCGCGAAGTTGCTGCATTGCAGCAGGCCGTGGGCGACGTGGCGGGCAGCGACTTCGAACCCATGGTCGGCGCACTCGCCGCCAACCTGCCGCCCGGCAAGGTGCCGAGCGCGGTCGACTACGGCGCCGGGCAGCTGCGCCTGCGCGGCCTCGGGCTGCAGCCGTCGGAGGTCTCGCAGATCACCGGCGCGCTGGCGCCGCGTGGCTACAACGTGCGTACAGAAGGCGACCTCCTGCTGGTGCAGGCCGAGGCCAACCGATGAATTTCAGCGAACAGCTCAAGGCCCACTGGGCCACCCTGGAGGTGCGCGAGCGCCGCATGGTCTACGCCGCCGCCGCGCTCGTGGCACTGGCCTTGCTTTGGTGGATTGCGCTCGCCCCCGCGCTGCGCACGCTGGCCGCGGCACCGGCCGAACATGCGCAACTCGATGCGCAGTTGCAGCAGATGGCCACCTTGCAGAACCGCGCGAAGGCACTGCAATCGCAGCCGCGCCTGAACCGCGACGACGCGCTGCGCGCGCTCGAGACCTCGGTGCGCGACAGCTTCGGCGCCGGCAACGCGCAGCTCGTGACGACCGGCGGCGATGGTGCTGCCGCCGTCTCGCTGCGGTCCGCGCCCGCTGCCACCGTCGCCCAATGGCTCGGCCAGGCCCGCGGCAACGCGCATGCCGTGCCGCGCGAAGTCCATCTGACCCGCGCGCCGACCGCAGCGCCGGCCACACCGTCGCCCGGCGCAAAGGACGCGCCGAAGACGCCGCAGGTCCGCTGGGACGGCACCGTCGTCATGGCGCTGCCCGCGGCGCGATGAGCGCGATGAGCAACAGGCCCGCATGCTGACCCGCCCTCCGATCTCCGAACCCCGGCCGCACCGCGGCTGGCGCTGGGCCCTGCTCGGCATCACGGTCGGCGCGCTGCTGGCGGTGGTGCTGTTCGCGCCGGCGCGCTGGCTCGCGGCGGCGCTGTCGAACTGGAGCCATGGCCGCCTCGTGCTGGCCAACCCGCGCGGCACCGTCTGGAACGGTACGGCCGCCGTGGTCTTCGCCAGCGGCGCCGGCGGCGCGCAGGCGGTGTCGCTGCCCGGCCTGCTGCACTGGCGCATGCGCCCGGGCTGGAGCGGCATCGCCGCCAGCCTCGACCTGCCCTGCTGCGCCGCGCAGCCGCTCGAACTCAAGGCCAGCCCGCGCGCCGGCGGCATGCAGCTCGCATGGCAGGACAGCCGCTCGCGCTGGCCCGCCACCCTGCTCACCGGCCTGGGCGCGCCCTGGAACACGCTCAAGCTCGAAGGCGCGCTCGACCTGTCCACCAAGGCCTTCTCCATGCAGTGGGACGGCCCCGCGCTGCGCGTTGCAGGCCAGGCCACGCTCGACGCCACCGATGTTTCCTCCAGCCTGTCGACCCTGCGGCCGATGGGCAGCTACCGGCTCTCACTCGAAGGCGGCACCCGCCCCACGCTGCTGCTCAGCACGCGCGAGGGCAGCCTCGAACTGAACGGCAGCGGCAGCTGGAACGGCACTTCCTTCCGCTTCAACGGCGAAGCCAGTGCCGCCCCCGGCCGCGAAGACGCGCTTTCCAATTTGTTGAACATCATCGGACGGCGCGAGAACGCACGTTCGATCATCACCCTGGGTTGATCCTCATGATGAAGCCACTGTTTTCGACCGGCACCGTCGCACTCGCCGTACGCGTGCTGATCGCCGCCACGTTCCTGCAGGGTGCCCCCGCTGCGTTCGCGCAGGCCGGCGATGCGCCGCGCCGCGGCGAGCCGATCACGCTGAACTTCTCCAACGCCGACATCGAGGCCGTGGCCCGCACCATGGCGGTGGTCACGGGCCGCGATGTGGTGGTCGACCCGCGCGTCAAGGGCACGATGAACCTCGTCACCGACCGCGCCATCCAGCCAGCCGCCGCCTTCAACCAGTTCGCCTCGGCGCTGCGCCTGCAGGGCTTCGCGGTGGTGGAAGCCGACGGCCTCTACAAGGTGGTGCCCGAGGCCGACGCCAAGCTGCAGAGCAGCACCGTCAACACCTCCATCAGCGCCACGGCGTCCAGCGGCAGCAACCAGATCGTCACGCAGATCTTCCGGCTCAACTACGAGTCGCCGAACAACCTGCTGCCGGTGCTGCGCCCGCTGATTCCGCCGAACAACACCATCAACGTGAACCCGGGCAACAACTCGCTCGTGATCACCGACTACGCCGACAACATGCGCCGGCTGGCGCGCATCATCGCGTCGCTCGACGTGCCGAATGCGTCCGACATCGAGGTCATCCAGCTCAGGCACTCGGTTGCCACCGACATGGTGCCGCTGGTGCAGCGCCTGGTCGACGGCGGCGGCTCCGGCGCCCCGGGCGGCGCCGCACCCGGTGCGACCGATGCGTCGTTCCGCACCACGCTCATGGCCGACCCGCGCAGCAACTCGCTGATCTTGCGCGCGGCCAACCCGGCACGCGTGGCGCTGGTGCGCACGCTGGTCGAGAAGCTCGACCGCCCGCCGACGGAAAGCAGCAATGGCCTGGCCGGCAACATCTACGTGGTCTACCTGAAGAACGCCGACGCGGTGCGCCTCGCGGCCACGCTGCGCGCCGCGATGGCGGCGAACCAGCAGAACACCACGCCAGGCGCTGCCGGTGCTGCGGGTGGCGGCGCGGCGCCCCAGCAGAGCGCGCCGCAGGCCATGCAGGTGAACCTGAACAGCGGCGGCAACCAGAGCGGTGGCTCGGCCGCCGCCAACGCGCCGCTCAACAACGCCAACCAGCCCTCGACCGGCGGCCAGATCCAGGCCGACCCGACGACCAACTCGCTGATCATCACCGCGCCCGAGCCGCAGTACCGCCAGATGCGCGCCGTGATCGACAAGCTCGACGGCCGGCGCGCGCAGGTCATGATCGAGGCGCTGATCGTCGAGGTCAACGCCACCAAGGCGGCCAAGTTCGGCGTGCAGTGGCAAAGCGCGCTGGGCAACAACGCCGTCATCGGCACCAACTCCACCCTCAACGGCGGCAACATCCTGGCGCTGACCCAGGCGCTGGCCACCAAGGATGCCTCCGGCCTTGCAACGTCGATCCAGCCCGGCCTGAACCTCGGCATTGCCGGCAAGATCGGTGGCCAGTACATCCTGGGCGCGGTGGCGAATTTCTTCAGCAACGACAACGACGCCAACGTGCTCTCGACGCCCAACCTGCTGACGCTGGACAACGAAGAAGCCAAGATCGTCATCGGCCAGAACGTGCCGTTCCCGACCGGCTCCTACGCCAGCACCTCGGGCTCGGTGGGCGTGAACCCGTTCACCACCGTCGAGCGCAAGGACGTCGGCCTCACCCTGCGCGTGCGTCCGACCATCAACGAGAACGGTACCGTGAAGATGACGATCTTCCAGGAGATCTCGAACGTCGCGCCCGGCACCACCACCGACCCCAACGGCCCGACCACCAACAAGCGCTCGCTCGAATCCAGCGTGCTGGTGGAAGACGGCGGGCTCGTCATGCTCGGCGGCCTGCTGTCGGACACCTACGGCACCAACACTGAAAAGGTGCCGTTCGCCGGCGACATCCCGGTGGTCGGCAACCTGTTCAAGAGCGAGAACCGCTCGCGCGTCAAGAACAACCTGATGATGTTCCTGCGCCCGGTGGTGATGCGCGACGCCACGGCGACCGAAGCCTTCGCATTCGATCGCTACGACCAGATCCGTGGCCTGCAGCAGGCGACCCAGCCCAACACCGACAACGTGATGCTGCGCAACGTGAATGCCGCGCCCGTGCTACCGGAGTCGCCGCCGTTGGGCACCAGCAGCAACAGCCGGGGCGGCCTGCGCGAGCAAGGCACCCAACTGATCCCGCCGCCCGCGCTGCCCGCCGACAACCGCAAGCTGGCGCCAAGCGCCCTGCGCGGCGCCCTGCCGCCGACCGCCGACCCCGTGAGCACGCGCGAACTGCCTTGATACTGCCTTGATGTCCATGCGCTACCCCCTGCCCTACGCCTTCGCACGCAGCCAGCAGCTTTTGCTCGAGGAGACCGACGACGGCCGCTACACGCTGTGGATGTCGAGCCACCCGGCACGCAGCGCGGTCGGCGAGGTGTCGCGCAAGTACGGCGTGCAGGCCTTCGAGGTGCTGGCCGACGGCGCGCTGGCGCAGCGCATCAGCGCGGCCTATGCGCAGGGCGAGTCGAGCGCCGCCGCGGTGGTGAGCGAGGTGCAGAACGACGCCGACCTCTCGCGCATGATGCAGGAGCTGCCCGCGGTCGAAGACTTGCTGGCAAGCGCTGGCGACGCGCCCATCATCCGCATGCTGAACGCGCTGCTCACGCAGGCCGCGCGCGACGGTGCGAGCGACATCCACATCGAGCCCTACGAGCGCACCTCGTCCGTGCGTTTTCGCATCGACGGCACGCTGCGCGAGGTGGTGCAGCCCAATCGCGCGCTGCACGCCGCGCTGATCTCGCGCCTGAAGATCATGGCCGACCTCGACATCTCCGAAAAGCGGCTGCCGCAGGACGGACGCATCTCCTTGCGCATCGGCACGCGCGCGGTCGACGTGCGGGTGTCGACGCTGCCGAGTGCGCATGGCGAACGCGCAGTGCTGCGTCTCCTGGACAAGAGCGAATCGAAGCTCACGCTCGAATCGGTGGGCATGCAGGGCGACACGCTGGAGCGCTTCGAGAAGCTCATCTCGCAGCCGCACGGCATCATTCTCGTGACCGGCCCCACGGGCTCGGGCAAGACCACCACGCTGTACGCCGCGCTGGCCCGGCTCGATGCGAGCCGCAGCAACATCATGACGGTGGAAGACCCCATCGAGTACGAGCTGCCGGGCGTGGGCCAGACGCAGATCAACGCCAAGATCGAACTCACCTTCGCCAAGGCCCTGCGCGCGATCCTGCGGCAGGACCCTGACGTCATCATGATCGGTGAAATCCGCGACTTCGAGACCGCGCAGATCGCCATCCAGGCCTCGCTGACCGGTCACCTGGTGCTGGCCACGCTGCACACCAACGACTCGGTCAGCGCCGTCACGCGCCTGACCGACATGGGCGTGGAGCCTTTTCTTCTGAGCTCGTCTCTGCTCGGCGTGCTCGCGCAGCGCCTCGTGCGCAAGGTGTGCACGGTGTGCGCCGGCGCGGGCTGCGAAGTGTGCGGCCAGACCGGCTATCAGGGCCGCACCGGCATCTTCGAGCTGCTGGTGGCGGACGAAACCGTGCAGGGCCTGATCCACAGCAAGGCGGCCGAGAGCGAACTGCTCAAGGCCGGCGCGCGCGGCGGCCTGCGCCTGATGCGCGAAGACGGCGAACGGCTGGTGCAGGCTGGCGTCACTTCGCGCGCCGAGTTGCTGCGCGTCACGCGAGACTAAGCCGCCCCGGCGCTCCCCATGCCCGCCTATTCCTTCGAAGCCATCGACGCCAGCGGCCAGAGCCGCGAAGGCGTGCTCGAGGCCGACACCGCACGCAGCGCGCGCAGCCTGCTGCGGGCGCAGGCGCTCATTCCGCTGTCGGTCAAGCCGGTCGGAAGCGACCACGTCAACGGCACCGGCCAGCGCAGCACCCTCAGCCGCTGGCTCGGCGGCGGCAAGCGCGTCTTCAATTCCACCGGCCTCGCGGTGTGGACGCGGCAGCTCGCGGGCCTCGTCTCGTCGGGCCTGCCGCTGGAACGCGCGCTCACGGCACTCACCGACGAAGCCGAGTCAGAGCAGCAGCGCAACCTTGTCGCGTCGCTGCGCGCCGAAGTCAACGCGGGCTCGCCGTTCGCGCGTGCGCTGTCGGCACATCCGCGCGAGTTCTCGCCCATCTACACGGCCGTGATCGGCGCCGGCGAACAGAGCGGCAACCTCGGCCTCGTGCTCGACCGCCTTGCCGACGACCTCGAAGAACGCCAGGCGCTGCAGCAGAAGCTGATCGGCGCGGCGCTGTACCCGGCCATCGTCACGCTGGTGGCGATCGTGATCGTGATCTTCCTCGTGAGCTACGTGGTGCCGCAGGTGGCGCAGGTTTTTGCGGGCACCAAGCGCTCGCTGCCCTTTCTCACCACCGTGATGCTGTCGCTGAGCGCGGGCGTGCGCAACTATGGCTGGTGGATGCTGTGCGCCGTCGTGCTCGCGGCCATCGGCGCGCGGGTGGCGCTGGCACAAGAGGCCTTCCGCCTGAAGTTCGACGCGGTCTGGCTCAAGCTGCCGCTGGTCGGCAAGCTCGCGCGCGGCTACAACGCGGCGCGCTTCGCGAGCACGCTCGCCATGCTGGCCACGGCCGGCGTGCCGATCCTGCGTGCGCTGCAGGCGGCTTCCGAGACGCTGAGCAACCGCGCGATGCGCGCCGACGCGCTCGACGCGCTGGTGCTGGTGCGCGAAGGCGCGCCGCTGGCCTCAGCGCTGGCGCAGAAGAAGCGCTTTCCGGGCCTGGTGTCGATGTTCGCGCGCCTCGGCGAGCAGACCGGCACCCTGCCGCTGATGTTGCAACGCGCGGCCAATCAGCTCAGCGCCGAAGTGCAGCGCCGCGCAATGCACCTGGCGACCATCCTCGAGCCGCTGCTGATCGTGGCCATGGGCGGGGTGGTGATGCTGATTGTTCTGGCGGTGATGCTGCCTATCATCCAGCTGAACCAGTTCGTCAAGTAACAACGGCCAGCCAGCAAGGCGCACCATGCCCGTAACGCTCGAAGACAAGCTCGTGGTCGCGATCTCCTCGCGTGCCCTGTTCAACCTCGAAGAAGAAAACAAGATCTTCGAGGCCGGGGACAACGAGGGCTACATGAAGCTGCAGCTCGATCGCATCGACGTGCCGGCCGCGCCGGGCATTGCGTATTCGCTGATCCGCAAGCTGCTGCGCTTCAACGAAGACGGCGTGCAGCGCGTCGAGGTCGTGATTCTTTCGCGCAACGACCCGGTCTCGGGCATGCGCATCTTCAAGTCGAGCGCGGCCGCCGACATCAAACTGCAGCGCGGCGTGTTCACACAGGGCCGACCGCCCTTCGGCTACCTGCGCCCACTGCGCGCGCACCTGTTTCTCTCGGTCAACGCGCAGGACGTGCGCGAGGCGCTCATCGCGGGCTTTCCGGCTGCGCGCGTGCTGGTCGAATCGGTAAAGGCCAGCGACGCCTGGCCGAACGAAGTGCGCATTGCCTTCGACGGCGATGCGGTGCTGTTCTCGGACGAGGCCGAGCGCGTGTTCCAGGCCGAGGGACTCGACGCCTTCCAGGCCCACGAACTCAGCAAGGCCGACCTGCCCTTGCCCGAAGGGCCGTTCAAGCCGCTGCTGATGGCGCTGCACCGGCTGCAGATGGCCGGCAATGCGCAGATGCGCATTCGCACCGCGCTCGTCACCGCGCGCAGCGCACCGGCGCACGAGCGCGCCATCCGCACGCTCATGAAGTGGAACATCCGCGTCGACGAGGCCATGTTCCTCGGCGGCCTGCCCAAGGGCGAGTTCCTGCGCGAGTTCGAGCCCGACTTCTTCTTCGACGACCAGACCGGTCATGTCGATGCGGCCTCGCGCCACGTGCCCGCCGGGCATGTATCGAGCGGTATCAGCAACGAGCCCTGAGCGCTGCGCTTGAACGCGGCGCCAGGCCGCGCCACGCCGTCATTTCGCCGATCCTGACGCTGCCTTGGGCAGTGCGTTGTCACGCGCCTGACTTCTCTGCGTCATCCCAAGTTAACCAGTCGGTAACGGGTTATCCCTAGTCTCGTGGCCCAGGTGCGCCCCCTCACGCACCTTCCAGAACCACATAACAAAGGACCGATCCATGCGACTTCTTTTTCTCCGCACGCGGCTTGCGCCCGTGCTGTTCCTGGCCTGCGTGCTCTCTGCGTGCGGTGGTGGCAGCGGTGGCGGCGGCTTCTTCGGCGGCACGCCGACGACGCCGACCACACCCACCCCGCCCGACAACACTCCGAAGCCCGAGATGCGCTGCGCGCCCTGAGCGCCGCCAGGAACTACTCAATGACCTCCCGCCGCAAATTCCTCACGGGCACAGCCACGACTGGCGCCGCCGCCCTCGCGCTCTCGGCCTTTCCGCCGAGCATCCGCCGCGCGCTCGCCATTCCGGCCAACAACAAGACCGGCACCATCCAGGACGTCGAGCACGTCGTGATCCTGATGCAGGAGAACCGTTCGTTCGACCACTACTTCGGCATGCTCATGGGCGTGCGCGGCTTCGGCGACCGCTTCGCTATTCCGCTGATCGGCGGGCGCCGCGTGTGGGAACAGAGCGACGCCGACGGCAAGGTGGTGCTGCCGTATCACCTCGACCAGACCCTGGGCAACGCGCAACGCGTCAGCGGCACGCCGCACAGCTGGCTCGACGCGCAGAACGCCTGGGACGGCGGGCGCCTCAACCAATGGCCGAAGTACAAGGCCACCGGCACGGCGCCCTTCACGCAATCGATGGGCTATCTGCAAGAGGCTGAACTGCAGTTCCAGTACGCACTGGCCAACGCCTTCACCGTGTGCGACAGCTACCACTGCGGCATGCACACCGGCACCAACTCCAACCGCCTGTTCCACTGGAGCGGCACCAACGGCCCCTCGGGCCAGACCAGTGCCGGCGTGGCGGGCGTCGCCTCGGTGGACAACACCTGGGAGAACCTGCGGTTTCCATGGGACCCCACCGACAACCCCGGCGTCGATTCGACCACCTTCGGCTGCAACTGGAAGACCTACCCGGAGCGCCTGCAGGACGCCAAGGTCAGCTGGATCGTCTACCAGAACCTGCCCGACAACTTCACCGACAACCCGCTGGCCGGCTTCCAGCAATACCGGGTGGCCAACAAGGCTTCAGGCAAGAACAACGAGCGCTACGACGGCGACGCCAGCCCGCCGGTGGGCACGACGCTGCCGGCCTACGACCCCGCCAGCGACGACGCGGGCAACCCGCTCTACAAGGGCATCGCCAACACCATGCCCGACGGCGGCCTGCTCGGCGCGTTCAAGCAGGACGTGGCCAGCGGCAAGCTCGCGCAGGTGTCGTGGATCGTCGCTCCCGCCGATTACTCCGAGCACCCCGGACCTTCGAGCCCCGTGCAGGGCGCCTGGTACATCCAGCAGGTGCTTGATGCGCTCACCGCATCGCCCGACGTGTGGAGCAAGACGGTGTTCATCGTCAACTTCGACGAGAACGATGGCTACTTCGACCACGTGCCGTCGCCTTCCGCGCCGTCGATCAACCCCGACAAGAGCGCGGCGGGCAAGACCACGCTCGGCGACTCCGATGTCGCGTTCGAGCGCTACAACCACCCGCTGGTACCCGGCACGCCCAGCGGCGTGCCCCAGCCGGACGGCCGCGTCTACGGCCCCGGCCCGCGCGTGCCGATGTACGTCATCTCGCCATGGAGCCGCGGCGGCTGGGTCAACTCGCAGGTGTTCGACCACACCTCGGTGCTGCGTTTTCTTGAAGCGCGATTCGGCGTGAAGGAAACGAACATCTCGCCGTTCCGCCGCGCGATTGCCGGCGACCTGACCAGCGCCTTCAACTTCGCAACGCCCAACAGCGAAGTGCTGCCCACGCTCGCGGGACGCAAGACCCAGGCCGAAGCAGATCAGTTGCGCCTCGACCAAGAAGCACTGGCGCAGGTGCCGCTGCCCTCCACGCCCGCGCTGCCGCGCCAGCCCACCGGCACCCGCCCCTCGCGCGCCCTGCCGTACGAACTGCACACCAGCGCCAAGGCCGACGTGGTCAACGGCAAGCTGCAGCTGCTGTTCTCCAACACCGGCAAGGCCGCGGCCGTGTTCCATGTGTACGACAAGCTGCATCTCGATCGCCTGCCGCGCCGCTACATGGTCGAGGCCGGCAAGATGCTCGACGACACCTGGGCCGCGATGACCGATGACGGCGGCGCCTACGACCTGTGGGTGCTCGGGCCCAACGGCTTCCATCGCCACTTCAAGGGCAACCTCAACGCACTGCGCACCAGCAATGCGACGCCCGAGGTGCGCGTGTGCTACGACATCGCCAACGGCAATGTCTACCTGAGCATGCGCAACGACGGCAAGACGGCGTGCCGGTTCACCATCAACGCCAAGGCCTATCGCAACGATGGGCCATGGACCGCGACGGTGAACGGCGGCGCCAGCGTCGACCAGCACTGGGAGCTTGCGAGCAGCGGCCAGTGGTACGACTTCGCAGTCACGTGCGATGCAGATCCGGCCTACTACCGCCGCTTCGCAGGCCGTGTCGAAACGGGCAAGCACACGGTGAGCGACCCGGCCATGGGCATGGCCGACCTCTGAGCGCCGATACATTCCGATGAGAGGATGAGCGCAAGCACCTCGTGCCTGCGCTCATCATCACGGCCTGTACCCCTGACCCCGTCCATGAAGAACCACAACAACACACCCATGACATCACGCCGCAAATTTCTCACCAGCACCGCCACCACGGGCGCCGCCGCCCTCGCGCTCAGCGCGTTCCCACCCAGCATTCGCCGCGCGCTGGCCATACCGGCCAACAACGCCACTGGCACCATCAAGGACGTCGAGCACATCGTCATCCTGATGCAGGAGAACCGCGCCTTCGACCACTACTTCGGCACGCTCATGGGCGTGCGCGGCTTCGGCGACCGCTTCACCATTCCGCTTCCTGCTGACCGCAAGGTCTGGCAGCAGCTCGACGACGCCGGCAACGTGGTGCTGCCCTATTACCTCGACAGCACGAAGGGCAGCGCCCAGCGCGTGTCGAGCACGCCGCACACCTGGGTCGATGCGCACAACGCCTGGGATGGCGGGCGCATGTACCAGTGGCCGCGCTACAAGAAGGCCGGCAAGACACCCTACCTGCAGTCGATGGGCTACCTGAAGGAAGCCGAATTGCCGTTCCAGTTCGCGCTGGCCAATGCCTTCACGATCTGCGACGACTACCACTGCGCGATGCACACCGGCACGCACGCCAACCGCTCCTTCCACTGGACCGGCACCAACGGCCCCACCGGCGCCAACGTGGCCTACGTGAACAACGTCAATGCCTGGAGCTCGACCGGCCCGTCGACCGAAGGCTACGAATGGAAGACCTACGCCGAGCGGTTGCAGGAGGCCAACGTCAGCTGGATGGTCTACCAGAACATTCCCAACAACTACGGCTGCAACCCGCTGCTGGGCTTCAAGCCCTACCGCAAGGCGAACGAAGCTTCGGGCAAGCCGGTGAGCACCTCGCTGCCGCAAGGCGCGTCGCCGGCCTACGCGCCCGGCGACGACGTGGGCAACCCGCTCTACAAGGGCACGGCCAACACGCTGCCGGTGGCCGATCAGGCCGCCTTCGACGCGGGTGCGATCATGGATGCGTTCCGCGCCGACGTGAAGAACGGCCGGCTGCCGCAGGTGTCGTGGGTGATTCCGCCCGACGTGTACTCCGAGCACCCCGGGCCTTCGAGCCCGGTGCAGGGCGCCTGGTACGTCCAGCAGGTGCTGGACGCGCTCACCGCAGTGCCCGAGGTGTGGAGCAAGACGGTGCTCTTCGTGAACTTCGACGAGAACGACGGCTACTTCGACCACGTGCCCTCGCCCTCCGCGCCTTCGCCCAACCCCGATGCATCGACGCTCGCGGGCAAGAGCACGCTGCCTGCGCAGGACATGAGCTACGAGTACTTCACGCACCCCGCGCCGCCCGGCATTCCCACCGCCCAGCCCACGCCCGACGGCAACGTGTACGGCCCCGGCATGCGCGTGCCGATGTACGTGATCTCGCCGTGGAGCCGTGGCGGCTGGGTCAACTCGCAGGTGTTCGACCACACCTCGGTGCTGCGCTTCGTCGAGGCGCGCTTCGGCGTGAAGGAGGACAACATCAGCCCGTTCCGCCGCGCGGTGTGCGGCGACCTCACGAGCGCCTTCAACTTCGCGACGCCCAACACCGAGGTGCTGCCGGTGCTGGCGGGCAGCCGCACCAAGGCCGAGGCCGACAAGGTCCGCGCCGACCAGGACGTGCTGCCGCAGGTGGTGCCGCCGGCCAACGCGCAATTGCCGCAGCAGGCCACGGGTACGCGGCCCTCGCGCGCCTTGCCCTACGAGCTGCACACAAGCGCCAAGGCCGACGCGACCGGCGGCAAGCTGCAGCTGCTGTTCGCCAACACCGGCAAGGCCGCGGCAGTCTTCCACGTGTACGACAAGAAGCATCTCGATCGCCTGCCGCGCCGCTACATGGTCGAGGCGGGCAAGACGCTCGACGACACCTGGACGCCCGCCGCCGGAGACAACGGCCTCTATGACCTGTGGGTGCTCGGTCCCAACGGCTTCCATCGACAGTTCAAGGGCAATGTGAATGCGTCGGGCACGAGCAACGCTGCGCCCGAAGTACGCGTGTGCTACGACATCACCAACGGCAATGTCTACCTGAACATGCGTAACGACGGCAAGGCGACGTGCAAGTTCACCGTCACCGCCAAGGCCTACCGCACAGACGGCCCGTGGACTGCGAGCGTGAACGGCGGCGCCAACGTAGACCAGCACTGGGAGCTTGCGAACAGCGGCCAGTGGTACGACTTCGCCGTTACCTGCGACGCCGACCCGGCCTACTACCGCCGCTTTGCCGGCCGCGTGGAAACCGGCAAGCACACGGTAAGCGACCCCGCGATGGGCATGGCCGACCTCTGAGCCTCGCCATGCATCGATGACGAGGCGTGGAGCGCGCAATGCGCGCTTACACCTCGGCATCGAAGGGTTCATCTCGATGTCACCCGGGCTTCCTAGCCTCGGCGCACAACATCGAGAGGATCTCCCCATGCGATTCATCACTTCGCGCACGCATCTCGCGTGCGCGCTGCTCTTCATTGCCTGCACGTTCTCCGCATGCGGCGGCAGCGACGGTGGCGGCTTCGCCGGCCTGCCCACACCGGACACCACGACAACCCCACCGGATACGGGCGTCAAGCCCGAAAAGCGCTGCGCTCCCTGATCGCCCGAAGAACCACAACAAGCTGCCCATGAATTCACGCCGCAAATTCCTCACCGGCACGGCCACCACCGGCCTTGCCGCCCTCTCGCTCAGCGCCTTCCCACCCAGCATCCGCCGCGCACTCGCCATTCCGGCCAACAACAAGACCGGCACCATCCAGGACGTCGAGCACATCGTCGTGCTGATGCAGGAAAACCGCTCCTTCGACCACTACTTCGGCACGCTGCCGGGCGTGCGCGGCTTCGGTGACCGCTTCACCGTTCCACTGCCGGGCGGGCGCAACGTGTGGCAGCAGAGCGATGCCGGTGGCAAGCTCGTGCTGCCCTACCACCTCGACCAGACCAAGGGCAACGCGCAGCGCGTGAGCGGCACGCCGCACGAGTGGCTCGACAGCCAGGAAGCATGGGACGGCGGCCGCCTCTCCCAATGGCCGCGCTACAAGACCAGCGCAGCCATGGGCTACTTCAAGGAAGCGGAAGTGCCGTTCCAGTTCTCGCTGGCCAACGCCTTCACGCTCTGCGACAGCTACCACTGCGCCATGCACACCGGAACGGACGCCAACCGCTCCTTCCACCTGACGGGCACCAACGGCTCGACCGCGCAGAACGTTGCCTTCGTCAACAACGAGTGGGACTGGCTCGACGGACGCGCTTCCGCCGTGAACACCGGCTACACGTGGAAGACCTATGCCGAGCGGCTCGAAGACGCAGGCGTGAGCTGGATCTGCTACCAGAACATGCCCGACGAATGGGGCGACAACATGCTCGGCGCCTTCCGCCAGTTCAGGCGCGCCAACCGGGCATCCCCTTTCCCGGTCTCCAGCGGCGGCGCTCCCAACGCGCCCTATTCCAACAGCGGCCAGGCAACGCCCTATCACGCCTACGACCCCGCCAGCGACAACCCGGGCAACCCGCTCTACAAGGGCATCGCCAACACCTTGCCGGGCAGCAAGCCGGAGGAGTACCTGGATGCGTTCCGCAGCGACATCAAGGCCGGCCGCCTGCCGCAGGTGAGCTGGATCAACGCCCCGTCCATCTATTGCGAACACCCGGGCCCATCAAGCCCGGTGCAAGGCGCCTGGTTCCTGCAGGAAATACTGGACGCGCTGACAGCCGTGCCGGAGGTCTGGAGCAAGACCGTGGTGCTGGTCAACTTCGACGAGAACGACGGCTACTTCGACCATGTGCCGTCGCCGTCCGCGCCATCGCTGATCAACCCCATCGACTCCAGGAGCGCCGCCGCGGGCAAGACGACGCTCACCGATGCCGACCTTGTGCACGAGTACTTCACGCAGCAGCCACCGGAAGGCAGCCGTTCGCAGCCTGCACCCGACGGCCGCGTGTTCGGCCCCGGCCCGCGCGTGCCGCTGTACGTTCTCTCGCCATGGAGCCGCGGCGGCTGGGTCAACTCGCAGGTGTTCGACCACACCTCGGTGCTGCGCTTCATCGAGGCGCGCTTCGGCGTGAAGGAGCCGAACATCTCGCCCTACCGCCGCGCCGTGTGCGGCGACCTCACGAGCGCCTTCAACTTCGCGACGCCCAACAGCGAGGCCCTGCCCACGCTCACCGGCCGCAAGAACAGGACCGAGGCCGACAAGCTGCGCCTCGACCAGGAAGCGCTGACACAGGTGCCGCTGCCGCTCGATCCGCAGTTGCCGAAGCAGCCCACCGGCACGCGCCCCTCGCGCGCCCTGCCGTACGAACTGCACACCAGCGCCAAGGCCGACGTGGTCAACGGCAAACTGCAGTTGCTGCTCCTCAACACCGGCAAGGCGGCTGCCGTGTTCCACGTCTACGACAAGCGCCACCTCGACCGCCTGCCGCGCCGCTACATGGTCGAAGCGGGCAAGAAGCTCGACGACACCTGGGCCGCAATGGCCGACGACGCCGGCCTCTACGACCTGTGGGTGCTCGGTCCCAACGGCTTTCACCGTCACTTCAAGGGCAACCTCAACACGCTGCGCGCAGGCGATGCGGCGCAGCCCGAGGTGCGCGTGTGCTACGACATCGCCAACGGCAACGTCTACCTGAATATGCGCAACGACGGCAAGGCCGCGTGCAAGCTCACCATCGTCGCCAAGGCCTACCGTACAGACGGGCCGTGGACCGCGACGGTGAACGGCGGTGCCAACGTCGACCAGCACTGGGATCTCGCAGCCAGCGGCCAGTGGTACGACTTCGCCGTCACCTGCGATGCCGACCCGGCCTACTACCGCCGCTTCGCCGGCCGCGTCGAAACCGGCAAGCACACGGTGAGCGATCCGGCCATGGGCTTGCCCGACCTCTGAGCCCCGGCAAGAATGCCGGCATGCTGATGATTCTTCGACATGCCGACGTTCTGCTCACCATGGACGCCGCCCGGCGCGAGATCGCCGACGGCGCCGTGGTGTGCGACGGGCCCGCGGTGGCCTGGGCAGGCCCCACGGCCGACCTTCCCATCGCGTATCACGACGCTCTGCGCAACGGCCAGGCCGAGGCCATCGACATGCACGGCCATGTGGTGATGCCGGGCCTGGTCAACACGCACCACCACATGTACCAGAGCCTCACGCGCGCCGTGCCCGAGGCGCAAGACGCCGAGCTGTTCGGCTGGCTCACCAACCTGTACCTGCTGTGGGCGCGCCTCACGCCCGAGATGATCCGCGTGTCGACGCAGACCGCGATGGCCGAGCTGATGCTCTCCGGCTGCACCACCACCAGCGACCATCTCTACCTGTTTCCCAACGGCTCGAAACTCGACGATTCGATCGAGGCGGCGGACGCGATGGGCATGCGCTTCCACGCGGCACGCGGGAGCATGAGCGTGGGCCGCAGCGCAGGCGGCCTGCCGCCCGACGAGGTGGTGGAGACGGAAGAAGCCATCCTGCGCGACAGCGAACGGCTCATCGGCCGCTGGCACGACGCGTCGCGCCATTCGATGCGCCGCATCGTGCTCGCGCCGTGTTCGCCGTTCTCGGTGTCGCGCGACCTGATGCGGCTTTCGGCCGAGCTGGCGCGTGAGCGCGGCGTGTCGCTGCACACGCATCTGGCCGAGAACGACAACGACGTGGCCTATTCGCGCGAGAAGTTCGGCATGACGCCGGCCGAGTACGCCGAAGACCTGGGCTGGGTCGGCCGCGACGTGTGGCACGCGCACTGCGTGAAGCTCGACGAGGCCGGCATCGCGCTGTTCGGCCGCACCGGCACCGGCGTGGCGCACTGCCCCTGCTCCAACATGCGGCTGGCCTCGGGCATCGCGCCCATCGGCGCAATGCGCCGCGCGGGCGTGCCCGTGGGGCTGGGCGTGGATGGCAGCGCGTCGAACGACGGCGCGCACATGCTGGGCGAGGCACGGCAGGCCATGCTGCTGCAGCGCGTGGGCTACGGCCCGGCGGCGATGACGGCACGCGAGGCGCTGGAAATCGCCACGCTGGGCGGCGCGCGCGTGCTGGGGCGCGACGACATCGGCGCCATCGCGCCAGGCATGTCGGCGGACATCGTCGCCTTCGACATGCGCGGCGTGGCGCATGCGGGCGCGGGGCATGACCCAGTGGCGGCGCTGGTGTTCTGCACCCCAGGGACGGTGTCGCTGAGCGTGATCAACGGGGCGGTCCGCATCCGCGACGGCGGCTTTACCGGGCTGGAGCTGGCTCCGCTGCTGGCAAGGCATCGCGACCTTGCACGCACGCTCTACGACGGCGCGCGGCACCCGCACACGGCCTGAGCTCCCCGGCAGCGCCGGTTGAGTGCCTTCGAGCCCTAGGCACCAACCCTTATTGCCAACGCCAGAGCCCCTCCGCAGAATCCGCCCACTGAATAGAACGACCGTTCTATTCAGTGGCCGAGCACGCCATCGGCCTTCCCAAGATTCACAACAACAGGGAACTCCCCGATGAAGCGCAGAGACATCCTCAAATGGTCCGCCTCGGCGGGCAGCCTGGGCCTGCTGGCCGGCAAACCATCCACCGCATCGGCCGCCCTGCCGGTGCTCAAGCCCACGCTGCCGCAGAAGATCGACCCGATCAGCGCCACGCTGCGGCGGCTCGAACTGGTGGGACGGCAGACAACTTACCTCTGGACCGAATCGCACATCAACCTGGCCGGCGTGCCGATGGGCGCGGTGGTGCCCCCGGGCGAACTGCCGGCGCTGGAGCACCAGCTAAAGACCATCGCGAAGGCGCTGGAAGCCGTTACCAATTTCGCGGCCTCGTTCGCCACCAGCGCGCTGGCCTCGGGCAGCCTGCAGTCGCTCGACAACCTGCGCACGCGCCTGGCTGGCCTGCAGGCCAGCTTCGACCAGCTGCTGGCCGCCAACGGCGGGCTGGCGACGCTGCCGGCAACGGTGCTGAACCTGCTGGGCACACTCACCGGCACGGCGGGCGACATCGCCACGCAGCTCAAGCAGATTCACCACGACCTGCTGTCGCAAGGCCCGCTGGGCGCGCTGAACGGGCCGAAGACGGTAGCGCAGTACGACGCGCTGTTCGTCACCATCGAAAAGCCGGCCATCTCGCAGCTGCTGCACGACAACGACCTGTTCGCGGCCATGCGCGTGTCCGGGCCCAACCCGATGCTGATCCAGCGAGCGACGGCGCTGCCGGCGAAGTTTCCGCTGAGCGACACGCAGTACCGGCAGGTGATGGGCGCCGGCGACAGCCTCGCCGATGCGGCCGCCTCCGGCCGGCTCTACCTGCTCGACTACGAAGGCCTGGGCGACATGGCGCCGGCAGGTCCGCAGGTCAAGCCGCTCACCGGCACTGCCTACATCCATGCGCCCATCGCGCTGTTCGCCCGACCCAAGACCGGCCGCTCGCTGGTGCCGGTCGCAATCCAGTGCGGACAAGACCCGACGCTGAGCCCGATCTTCCTTCGCGTGGACGACACCGCCAAGGCCGAGGCCTACTGGGCATGGCAATCGGCAAAGACCGTGGTGCAGGTGGCGGACTTCAACTACCACGAGATGTTCGTGCACCTGGGCCGCACGCACCTGATGTCGGAGGCCTTCGCGATGGCCACGCAGCGCCAGTTCGCGACTGCGCATCCGCTGAGCCGGCTGCTGTCGCCGCACCTGGAGGGCGCGATGTTCATCAACGAGTTCGCGACGCTGATCATCATGGCGCCGCTGACCACGGGCGACGTGATCCTCACCGCGCCCATCGAGACGCTGCAGCGCGAGTGCGGCCGCGACCGGCTGGCCTACGACTTCTACGACCGCATGATGCTGCCCAACGACCTGCGCACGCGCGGCGTGGACGACACGGCGGCGCTGCCCGACTACCCGTACCGCGACGACGCGCTGCTGGTGTGGAACGCCATCGCGCAATGGGTCGGCGACTACGTGGCCACCTACTACCTGAGCGACGCCGACGTCACCGGCGACTACGAACTCAAGGCCTGGGCCACCGAACTCGCGACCAGCGGCAAGGTGCACGGCTTCCGGCCGATCACCACGCGCGCGCAGCTCATCGACGTGCTGACCGCGATCATCTTCAACGCCAGCGCGCAGCATGCGGCGGTGAACTTCCCACAGTACTCGGTGATGACCTATGCGCCCTTCAGCGCTGGCGCGGGCGGCGTGCCGGCGCCGACCAGCAGTGCGGGTCAGAACGAAGCAAGCTGGTCGCAGATGCTGCCTTCGCGGCTGGCAGCGCAGGAGCAGATCCTGCTGTTCCACATCCTCGGCGGCGTGTACTACCGGCCATTGGGCGAGTACAAGGACAACATGTTCCCGCATCTGCCAGTGCTGCTCGACCCTGCCATCGCCGGGCAAGGCGGGCCGCTGGAGCGCTTCCGCAACGCGCTCGTCGGCATCGAGAACACCATCCGCCAGCGCAACACCACGCGCACGCGGCCTTACGAGCACCTGCTGCCGAGCCGCATTCCTTCGAGCACGAACATCTGAAGCGGATGCGGGCGCCGCTCAGCGGCGCATGGTGTCCAGCTGCGTGACGGGCGCGCTGTCGTTGCCCCACGAACCGCGCACGTAGGTGAGCACGGCCGCGACCTCGGTCGCATCCAGCGTCTGGCCGAACGGCGGCATGCCGTAGGGACGCGGATTGCCGGGGGTCGAGGGCAGGAAGCCGCCATGTGCGATCACCTGGATCAGGTTGGTGGGCCGCGCCATGTTGACTGCGCGGTTGCCCGCGAGCGGGGGGTAGGCGCCCGCCGCGCCCTGCCCCTGGTCGCCATGGCAGTAGGCGCAGCGCTGGTCATAGATCTTCGCGCCGCGCGTCATGGTGCCGGCATCGCGGCGGATGGGGGCCTTCGCGATAACGGCGTCGGCCTCGGGCTTCGGCGCATCAGGCAGGTCCTTCAGATAGCTCGCCATGGCCGTCAAGTCGGCTTCGCTCAGGTACTGCGTGCTGCGGAACACCACGTCGGCCATCGGGCCCATGACCGAGCCGCGCGGTGCGACACCGCTCTTGAGCAGCGCCACCACGTCGGCCGCGGGCCAGTCGGCCACGCCGGCTTCATGCGGATCGTTGAGCGAAGGTGCGTACCAGTTCTCGACGGCGATGAGGCCGCCCGAAAGGCCCAGCTTGGTTTCGGTCGCACCCAGCGAATTGCGACTGCCGTGGCAGGCGATGCAATGGCCCAAACCGTTGACCAGGTAGGCACCCCGGTTCCATTCGGCCGGCTTGCCGGCATTGGCCACGAAGGGCTCGGGCTTGAACGACAGCACGCGCCACACGGCCAGTGCCGCCTGCGTGTCGTAGGGGAAGCGCAGCCGGTGCGCCTTGTTGGGCTCGGCTGCGGGCGGCACGCTGCGCAGATAGGCGTAGATCGCGTCCGAATCCTCGCGCGTCACCTGCGTGAAGTTGGGGTACGGAAACGCCGGGTACAGCAGCCGCCCGTCCTTGCTGCGGCCGTTGTGCATCGCGCGCCAGAAGTGCGCGCTGCTCCAGCCGCCGATGCCGGCCTTGTCGTCGGGCGTGAGGTTGCTCGAATAGATGGTGCCGAAGGGCGTTTCGATCGGCAGGCCGCCCGCATAGGGCTGGCCGCCGCGCGTGGTGTGGCAGCCCGCGCAGTTGCCGGCCAGCGCGAGGTAGCGTCCGCGCTCGACCAGTTGCGGCGTGGCGGCGAAGGCTTCGGCTTGCACGGGCAGCGGGTCTTCGCCGCGCAGGTTCATGGCCACGATGCCGCCGGCGGCGGCTGCGCCGAGCACGATCAGCGCCAGCAGCGTCCAGGCCAGGTGTCGGAGTTTCATGGGCGCTGCTCCGTCACTTCGGCATGCCGCCGCAAGTCACCGGCAGCGGCGCGGGCAGCGAGGCCGCGGGCTTCGTGTCGGCCGGCATCGGCTGCACGGCAAGCCAGCTCGCAACGGCGTTGATGTCGGCGGTGCTCATGCGCCGGCCGACGTCGGCCATGCAGTCGGGCGGCAGCGCATGCCGCTCGCTCGTGAGCCATGCGCCGAGCTGCGACGAAACATAGAGCCGCGGCAGCCCCAGCAGCCCCGGAATGGCCGGCTGCACGCCCGTGAGCGCCGCGCCGTGGCACTGCACGCAGGCGGGTATGCTGCGCGCCGCATCGCCTTCGCGCACGAGCTGGCGGCCGCGCTGCAGCTGCTCGGGCGTTGCGTCGCTGGTGGGGGAAATCGGCGGATAAGGCAGCTGCAGCCCGGCAAAGTACTCGGCCATCTCGCGCAGGTATGCATCCGACAGGTGCTGCACCATGTACGCCATGTCGCTGTTGAAGCGCCGGCCGTCCCTGAAGCTCACGAGCTGGTTGAACAGGTAGCCGGCCGGCTTGCCCGCCAGCCGCGGAAAGTAGCCCGCGTTGGTGGTCGCGCCCTCGCGGCCGTGGCAGGCGATGCAGGCGGCCACGCGCTGCTCGATGGTGTCGGGCACCGTGGCCGGCGTCGCGGCGCCCGCCATGCCCTGCACGGCGAGCAGCAGCCCGGCAACGGCGAGGCGAATGTGCAGCTTCATGTACCGGCAGCGTAGTGCGCCAGCGCCAGCAGCCCCGCTATCAGCAGCAGCACCATCACGAATGCCACGCCGATCAGCGGCAGGATGCCGACTTGCGCGGTCCGCTTGTCGGCGTCGGCGCGGCGGCCACCCAGCCCGATGAAACTCCAGAGAACGGCGCGCACCGCGCGCATGAGATTCGACATGGGGTCGAGTGTGGCCCAGTCGGGCCAGAAAAAACAGATGCAGATCCGCACCAATTGACCGGTGCAGATAAAGTGCTGCCGAATGAAGAACACCCCACGATGAAGCGATATGAAGCCCTGGCCGCAGACATCGAGGCCTCGATCCGCAACGGCACCCTGAAGACCGGCGACCGCCTGCCCTCCGTGCGCCACACCGGGCAGAGCCGCGGGGTCAGCGCATCGACCGTGTTCCAGGCCTACTACCTGCTGGAGGCGCGCGGCCTCGTGCGCGCACGCGACCGCTCGGGCTACTACGTGGCCGGTGGCGGCCTGCGCGATGCGCCGCCCGAGTCCACCCACACCTCGCGCCCGGCAGACGGGCCGCTGTCGCTCGACGTGAGCGACAAGGTGTTCGACATCCTCGAGGCCAGCATGTCGCGCAAGGTCGTGCCCTTCGGCTCGGCCTTTCCGAGCCCCTTGCTGTTTCCGCTGGCGCGGCTCGGGCAGTTCATGGCCGCCAGCGCCAAGTCGCTCGACCCATGGAGCACGGTGGACGACCTCACGCCAGGCAGCGCAGCGCTGCGCCGGCAGATCGCGCTGCGCTACCTGGCCGACGGCATGCCGGTGCCGGCAGACGAAATCGTCATTACCAACGGCGCACTCGAAGCGCTCAACCTCTGCCTCGCGGCGGTCACGCGGCCGGGCGACGCGGTGATCGTCGAGTCGCCAACTTTCTATGCCGCGCTGCAGGCGCTGGAGCGCATGGGCCTGCGGGCCATCGAGGTGCCGACGCATCCGGGCGAAGGCATCGACCTCGAAGCGCTGGAGCTGGCCATCGCGGCGCACAAGCCCACCGCGTGCTGGCTAATGACCACCTTCCAGAACCCGCTGGGCAGCCTGATGCCCGATGCAAAGAAGAAGGCGCTGGTGGAGCTGCTCGCGCGGCACGAACTGCCGCTGATCGAGGACGACGTATACGCCGAGCTCTACTTCGGCGAGCGGCGTCCCGCGCCAGCCAAGGCCTTCGACACACAGGGGCTGGTGCTGCACTGCTCGTCGTTCTCGAAGTGCCTGGCACCCGGCTATCGCATCGGCTGGACCTCGGCCGGCCGCTTCGCGCGCAAGGTCGCGCGGCAAAAGCTCACGACCACGCTCAGCACCTCGGCGCCCGCGCAGCTGGCGCTAGCTGGATATCTCGAAAAAGGCGGGCTCGACAAGCACCTGCGCAAGCTGCGGCAGACGCTGGCGATGCAGCAGGCCACCTTCGCGCAGGCTGTGGGTCATTACTTTCCGCCGGGCACGCGCGCCACGCGGCCGCTGGGCGGGTACTTCCTGTGGGTCGAGCTGCCGGCGCGCGCGAACACGCTGGAGATTCACCGCAAGGCGCTGGAGCTCGGCATCAGCGTCGCGCCCGGGCCGATCTTCTCGGCCACGCGCGCCTTCACCAACTGCCTGCGGCTGAACTACGGCCACCCGTGGAGTGCGCTCAGCGAGCAGGCGATGCAGACACTCGGCCGGCTGGCTGCCGAAGCGTCCTGAACAGCAGGAAAGCCGCGATGCTCACGTTTAGCAGGTTCCAGCCGATGCCGTTCAGAAAGGCCGCGTGGTAGCTGCCCGTGAGGTCGAACACCTTGCCCGACATCCACCCGCCCAGCGCCATGCCGAACAGCGTGAACATCAGCACCGTGCCCACGCGCGCGCCCGCCTCCTTCGGCGGAAAGTGCTCGCGCACGATGATTGCGTACGACGGCACGATGCCGCCCTGGAACAGCCCGAACAGCGCCGAGATCACGTAGAGCGGCACCAGCCCGTCGAAGGGCAAAAACAGCAGCAGCGCCACGCACTGCAGCAAGCCGCCAAGCAGCAGCGTGCGCAGCCCGCCGATGCGGTCGCAGATGGCGCCCGACACCAGCCGGCTCACGATGCCGAAGCCCAGCATCAGCGACAGCATCATCGCGCCTTGCGCCGGCCCGTAGCCCAGGTCGCCGCAGTAGGCCACGATGTGCACCTGCGGCATTGCCATCGCCACGCAGCAGGCCACGCCGGCCACGCACAACAGGCTCTGTGCCGCACCCATGCTCAGGCCGAAAGGCCGCGTCATGTCGCGCACCGCGGCCCTGTTCGAAGCGTTGGCGGGCGGTGCATCAGCCAGCGCAGGCGGCCGCGCGCGGAAGAACAGGGCAAGCAGTGCCATCGTCAGCCCGCAGAAGATGCCCATGCCGATGTAGGTCTGGCGCCAGCCCACCGTTTCGACGAAGTGCTGCGCGATCGGCGGCCACACCGCGCCCGCGAGGTAGTTGCCGCTCGCGCACACCGCCACCGCGATGCCGCGCCGCTTGACGAACCACAGCGAGGTGTCGGCCACCAGCGGCGCAAAAGCCACCGAGCTGCCGAGCAGGCCGACCAACAATGCCTGCGCGATGGTGAAGGACACGATGCCGCCAGAGAGGCCCGTCGCGATGTACCCCGCACCGAGAAACACGGAGCCCATCAGCAGCGGCCGCATCACGCCGACGCGATCGGCCAGCTTGCCCATCAGCACACCGCCGAAGCCGAAGCCCAGCATCAGCAGCGTGTAGGGCAGCGAGGCGTCGGCACGCGCGACGCCGAACTCGGCCTGCACCGCGGGCAGCATCACCGACACCACGTACATGCCGCTGCTGCCGACCGTCATGACGAGCAGCGTGAGGCCCAGGCGCACCATGGCGTAGCGTGAATCCGCCTGATGGGCGGTTGTCTCGTTTGTCTTCATTTTTGTCTCCGCGACGAGGATACCCCGTGACGCGGAAACGCGAGGCACGCGCAGAGCCCGGTGGTGTCAAACCACCTTCAGGCTCGGCATTGGCTCAGTGTGCGAATGGCGCGGGTGTGGCGACAAAGCTCGTCGAAGCCTTCGGCATGGGTCCACCCGGCTTCGGCCTGTCGTCGCACGCGGCCGTCAGCAGGCCCACGCAGAACAGAAGAAGAACAAAGCTTGTGCTTCTCATCATGGCGGGCATGCTATGCCCGCGAAGGCGTGCGTCAAGTCGGACGCTGCCGCTTCTGGCTACAGGTCAGGCGACGACAGGCCGCTCGCCGCGCTGCAGCCGGCGTTCGATGTCTTCCAGCACCTGCGGCAAGTCGGCCACGCTGTCGATCACGTAATGCGCGCCGGCCGCTTCGAGCTCGGCGGTGGCGCGTGCGCGGCGCTCTTGCTGCTGGCCTTCATCGAGCGCCTGCCATTCGGCCAGCGTGAGACCGTTCACGTTGCCACTGACAGCCACGCCCACGGCCCAGGTGCCCGCGTTGAGGCCTTCCTGCAGGCCGACACCGGTGTCGTCGACCTTCACCACGGTGTGCGGCGGCCACACACCGAGGTCGGCGAAGCAGCGGTACATCATGAGCGGCGACGGGCGGCCTTCGGCGAGGTCGCCGCCGCACACGAGGTTGTCGGGCGCATAACCGCCGGCCGCGGCGATGGGCGCGACCACTTCCATGATCGGGCGGTTGTAGCCGGTGGTCGAACCGATCTTCAGGCCGCGCTGGCGCAGCACGCCGACGGCCTCGAGCGCGCCCGGAATGAAGTCGGCATGGTCGCGTGCGCTGGCTGCGTTCATGGGCGTGAAGATTTCATACAGCTTGTCGGCATCGGCGTCGTTGAACGCATGGCCGTGCTTTGCCTCCCACTGGGCATTGATGCGCGGCAGCGTGCCCAGCGCCTTGATGTGGTCCCACTTGGCCACGCCCATCGGTCCGCGCGCCTCGGCGATGGTGATGTCTATGCCGAACTGCTCGAACAGCTTCACGAAGGCACCCATGGGGGCGCAGGAGCCGAAATCGAGGATGGTGCCGGCCCAGTCGAAGACGACGGCCTGGAGCTGGGAGTGGTTGTGGGCGTTCATGGCGGCTGAGATGAAGAGGTTCGGAAGGAAGGCAACGGCCCTGCAGCCGTCACCAGGCGTTGAAGACATCGTGCGCGATGCCGAAACCGGTGCTCGCGCCGCTGCCGCTGGTGACCAGCACCACGCGCGTGGCGTCGTCGGGCGCGTCGATCACGCAGGGCGTGGTCTTCGATGAGGGGTACACGCCGGTCCAGCGCTCGGTGACCTGCGCGGCCTCGAGGTTCAGCGTGCTGCGCAGGTGGCTCAGGATGAGCTGGTCGACCTCCTCCATCGCGAAGGGCTCGGGCGCGTCGGCGTAGTGGTGCGAGTCACCGACCACCAGCGAGCCGTCGGCGCTCTGCACCACGATCAGGTGGATGCCGTGAGCGAGCGACGCGGCCTCTTCCTGCTGCAGGCGTGCGCGCAACGCGGCGGCCTCTGGTAGCGTGCTGTAGCCCTCGTAGCGCACAAGGCTCAGGTCCGACATTACCGAGCCGGGCAGACGGAAGCCCGCCTCGGGCTTCACGCGCAGCATCTGCAGGCGGCACAGCGTGAGGTCGTGCGCGGCAATACGGCCAGCGAACAGGCCGTGCAGGTCGGTGTTGGTGCAGACCACCACGCGCTCGGCATGCAGCGTGCCGAGCGAGGTACGTACGCGGGGCGTTTCGACTTCGAGCACGGCTTCGCTGAAACGGAAGGTCACGCCGTGCGCCTCGGCCAGCCATTTGGTCAGCAGGCCGATGGCGGTGCGCGATTCGACGCGCAGTTCGTGCGGGCTGAAAAGCACCGAGCGCGCGTCCGCCAGGCTCAGCGCCGGCGCCTTGGCCTGCGCATCGGCGGCGTCGAGCAGTTCGCAGCCCTTGCCCATCGGCGTGCGCATGAAGGCTTCGAGCACATCGTGCGCCTCGGGGCGATAGGCTGCGAGCCAGAGGTTGCGGTGCACGACCTCGATGCCGGCCTGCGGCGCGACCTCGTTCCACACACCGCGGGAATGCATCGCGCGGCGCCACATGTCGCCCGGCGCCTGGCCGGTGATGGTGATGAAGCCGAAGTTGCGAATCGAAGCGCCGATGCAGGCTGCGTCGCGCTCGATCACGCAGACCTTGAGGCCGCGCTGCACGGCGCTGTAGGCGTGGGCCAGGCCGACGATGCCAGCGCCGACCACGATGAGATCGAAGCCGTCCGGGTCGTGTGCGGGGGCAGCGATCATCGTTGTCTCCAGGCCTGGGTGCGCTTGAGCGCCCACTGCCCGGCCAGCGCGAACACGCCCCGGCCGATGGCGGCAGTGAGCATGATCAGCGAAGCCATGGCAGCGGCGGGCGCGACGTCGCCGGCGTCGTCCATGTTGAGCACGGCGATGGCGGCGAGCGTGGTCTGCGGCGAGTAGAGGAACACGACGGCCGACACTGTCGTCATCGCGTTGACGAAGAAATAGCCACCCACATTGAGCACGGTCGGCAGCGCCACCGGCAGGTGCACGCGCCACAGCGTGCGCCAGAACGGCACGCCCATCGACTCGGACACCAGCTCGTATTCGCGGTCGAGCTGGCGCAGCGCCGTGAGCGAAGTCAGGTGCGCCACCGAGAAGAAGTGCGCCACCGTGCACACCACGAGGATGGTCATGCTGCCGTAGATGGCACGCAGCGGGTTCGAAGGCGAGATGAAGAAGAAGATGTAGCCCACACCAAGCACCAGCCCTGGCACCGCGAGCGGCAGGTTGGCCAGCAGGTTCAGCAGTTCGCGCAGCAAGCCGAAGTGGCGCGGCTTCTCGACGAAATAGGCCGAGATGAAGGTGATGAATGCACCCGCCACTGCCGCGCACACGGCCAGCCGCAGCGAGTTGAAGTAGCTGCCCCAGCCGCCCCCGTCCATGTTGCTGAAGTCGTAGTTCTTGAACGACGGCACGAGGTTGTAGGGCCAGAAGGTGGCCAGCGAGGCGAACACCGCCATGCCGATCATCACGAGGATGCCGCAGGCCGTGAGCACGCAGAAGGCCAGCAGTGCGCGGTCGCGCACCTTCATGGGCTCGGGCTGATAGGGCGTGGCACGCGCCGACAGCGCCGCCGCCTGCTTGCTGCGCACGTGGCGCTCGACCAGGAACGACAGCACCGCCGGAATCAGCAGCACGAGGCCGACCACCGCGCCCATCTGGAAGTTCTGCTGCCCGACCACCTGCTTGTAGATGTCGGTCGCGAGCACGCCGGTCTGCCCGCCCACCACCTTCGGCACGCCGAAGTCGGTGATGACCAGCACGAACACGACCATCGCGGCCACGATGAGGCCGTAGCGCGAGGCCGGCAGCGTCACCGTGCGGAAGATGCGCCAGCGCGAGGCGCCCAGCGTCTGCGCGGCCTCGTAGAGCCGGCCGTCGGAAGTGGCCATGGCGGTGGTGAGGATCAGCAGCGCATGCGGCAGCGTCCAGAACACCGAGCCGAGCACGATGCCCAGCGGGCCGTAAATGGACGCACCCCCCAGCAGCCCCTTGAACAGGCCCTGGTTGCCGAACAGGTAGACGAGGCTGATCGCGGGCAGCAGCGAAGGCGCGAGCAGCGGTACCAGCGCCACCGCGCGCAGCAGGCCCTTGGCCGGCATGCAGGACAGTGTGAGCCCGTAGGCGTACACGTAGGCGATGCCCGTGCAGATTACGGCGCTGAGGGCTGCGAGCCCCAGGCTGTTGAAGGCCGACTGCACCAGCGCCGGGTTGTCGAGGTAGCGCGCGAAGTTGGCAAGGCCCACGAACGCGCCCGCGTGGTCGAAGAAGCTCTGGCCGACCAATGCGCCGACCGGCAACGCGACGATCACCACCAGCAGCAGCACGACCAACAACACGGCCGCGCCCGTCAGCCAGCGCTCGCGGTCGAATGCGCTGCCACGCGCCACCACCACCGGCACAACGGCGATGGCGTCGGGAGAACTGCTCATGCTCAGTTCGCCAGGACCGACAGCGCGTTCAGGGGCAGCTGGATATGCACCATGCTGCTCGGCACCAGCGGATCGCTGCCGCCGCCGCGCGCATCGGCGGGCAACTCGGCCTCGATCTCGATGCCCAGTGGCTCGCAGGCCAGGCGGGCCGAGGTGCGGTTGCCGAAGAACTCGGTGTCGAGCAGGCGTGCCGCAAAGCTGTTGGCGCCGAGCTCGGTGCCGAAGCGCTTCACGACCACGTGCTCGGGCCGGATGCCCACGGTTGCCTGCGAACCGACGCTGAGGCTGCCGGGCGCACAGAACAGCTCGCTGTCGCGCACGCGCACCTTGCCGTCGGCCAGCACGGTGGCCGGCAGCATGTTCATGCGGCCCACGAAGCCCGCCACGAAGCGGGTACGCGGCTGGCGGTACAACTCGTCGGGCGTGCCGGCCTGCTCGATGCGGCCGTTGTGCATCAGCACCACGCGGTCGGCCATCGAGAGGGCTTCTTCCTGGTCGTGCGTGACCATGATGGTGACGATGCCCAGGCGCTTCTGCAGCGCGCGGATTTCGCTGCGCAGGCTGGCGCGCACCTGCGCGTCGAGCGCGGAGAGCGGCTCGTCGAGCAGCAGCAGGCGCGGATTGGGCGCAAGCGCACGCGCCAGTGCAATGCGCTGCTGCTGTCCGCCCGAGAGCTGGACGGGGTATTTGTCGGCATGCGCGGCCAGGCCGACGAGGTCGAGCATCTCGCGTGAGCGCTTGGCCATCTCACGGGCCAGTGCGCCTGTGGGGTGCAGGCCGTAGGCGATGTTCTGCGCGGCCGTCAGGTTGGGGAACAGTGCGTACGACTGGAACACCACGCCGAAGCCGCGCGCCGCGGGCGGCAGGCCCGCGATGTCCTGGCCGCCGAGCAGGATCTGGCCGTTGTCGGCGCGCTCGATGCCGCAGACGATGCGCAGCAGCGTGGTCTTGCCGCAGCCCGAGGGGCCGAGCAGGCACACGAACTCGCCGGGCTCGATGTCGAGATCGATGCCGTCGAGCACGCGTGTGGCGCCAAAGGACTTGCCGATGCCGCGAAGGGAAAGAAAGCTGCTGCTCGTCATGACCGGATACCGCTTGGCTTCAACGACAGGATCAAAGCGGCTTCTTTTCCGACTTGGACTCGTAGCGCTTCGACCATTCCGTCAGGATGCGGTCGCGGTTGGCTGCCGCCCAGTTGAAGTCGTTCTTGGCGAGCAGCTTCTCGACGTCGCCCGGCACGAATTCAAGCTTTTCCTGGATGCCCGGCAGCGCGAGCACAGCGAAGTTCTTGGCATACAACTCGTTGGCCTGCTTGGTCACGGCCCAGTCGGCGAGCGCCTTGGCTGCGTCCTGCTTCTTGCTGGTCTTCATGATGCCGGTGGCTTCCATGTCCCAGCCCAGGCCTTCCTTCGGCAGCACGATGTCGATGGGAGCGCCGTCGCGCTTGGTCTTGTTGGCGCGGTATTCGAAAGACATGCCGAGCGCGAACTCGCCGGCGCCGGCCTGGCGGCAGGGCTTGCTGCCCGACTGGCTGTAGATGCCGATGTTCTGGTGCAGCGCGTCCATGTACTTCCACGCCTTTTCTTCACCCATCATCTGGATCCAGCCCGACACCATCAGGTAGCCGGTGCCCGAGGCGGCCGGGTTGGGCATGGTGATCTGGCCCTTGTAGACCGGGTTGGTCAGGTCGGCCCAGCTGGTGGGCTTGGGCAGGTTCTTCTTCTGCGCTTCGGCGGTGTTGAAGCAGATGGCCGAGGACCACACGTCCATGCCGACCCACTTGGGCGGGTTGGCCGCATCGCGCATGGTCGGCTTGATGGCGTCGAGGCCCTTGGGCGCGTAGGGCTGGAGCATGCCTTCCTTGTCGAGCAGCATCAGCGAGGTGGCGGCCAGGCCCCACACCACGTCGGCCTGCGGGTTGGCCTTTTCGGCCAGCAGCTTGGCGGTGACGATACCGGTCGAGTCGCGCACGAACTTCAGCTCGATGCTCGGGTTCTCCTTTTCGAATGCGGCCTTGTAGGCCTGCACCTGGTCGGCTTCGAGCGCGGTGTAGACCAGCAGCTCGGTGCGGCCCTGGGCCGATGCGGCAAAAGCCAGCGAGAACAGGGCGGCCGGCACGAAGGCCCAGCGGAGTTGACGATGCAGCATGGTGGAGGTTCTCTTGGGAAAAGTAGAAAGGACGCGATGCGGGACACACGGGCAGGCAAGCGAAAGTACGCAAGTGCCGTTCAGCGATGCGGGCGATGCTGGCACCGGCATGTGACAAGAATTTGTCAGATGCCCCAGAAACACCCAAATACCCATAAATACACCCTAGGCCGGCGATGTCGCGGCGGCTTCGTCATCCGCATGTCATTGCGTCGCGTCAAGCTGCCGGAGTTATTCCCTGTGTTTTCGCTTCGCTTTCATGACACTCGACCTTGCCGAGATCGCCCGCCTGTTCGCTGAACGCGGTGGAGTCGCGTACGCGGGCGAGCCCGTGTCCCAGCTGGAACACGCGCTGCAATGCGCCTGGCTCGCGGAACAGGCCGGCGCGAGCGATTCACTGGTCACCGCCGCGCTGCTGCATGACCTGGGCCACCTGCTGATCGCCGAGCACCAGACGCTATCGCAGTCTCCTACCCAACTGGGCATCGACGACCGCCATCAATACATCGCACTGCCCTTGCTGCGCGGCGCCTTCGACATCGAAGTGCGCGAGCCGATCCGCCTGCATGTGGACGCCAAGCGCTACCTGTGCGCGACGCGGCCCGACTATTTCTCGAAGCTCTCGCCCGATTCGGTGCGCAGCCTGGCCCTGCAAGGCGGCGTGATGGACGCGGAAGCGGCGCAGCGCTTTGCCACGCACCGCTGGTCGGGTGACGCCGTGCGGCTGAGGCTGTGGGACGAAGAGGCGAAGGCGCAAGGGCTACAAACGCCGCCGCTGGCGCATTTCCTGGCGACGGCGGCCAGGGTCATGTTGCACTGACGGGCCTGTTTTTCGGAGGCTGGGCAAGGTTTCAGGCCGATTTCAGGCCGGATTAAGAAACTCTTGTCTACGATGGTTTCTTCATGATGACCGGCGCCGCACGGGCGCCTGCGAGGAAACCACATGTCTTCATCCGTCACCGCGCGCGCAAGCACGTTCATCCAGGTACTGCGCCGCGTCTTCTCGCTCGCGGCGCCCTACTTCCGGTCCGAGGAGAAATGGCGCGCGCGCGCCATGCTGCTGGCCATCGTCGCGCTCAACCTCTTCTATGTATATGTGGCGGTGCTGGGCAACCAGTGGTACGGGCGCTTCTACGACGCGCTGCAGAACAAGGACGTGACGACCTTCTGGCGCGAAGTGCGCGTGTTCGGCTGGATCGCCTTCTTCAACATCGCGGTGCAGGTGCTGAAGTTCTACATAACCCAGCTGCTGCAGCTGCGCTGGCGCACCTGGATGACGCGCAGCTACCTGTCGCGCTGGATGGCGGACCGCACCTTCTATCACCTGGAACTCGCGCGCTACGCCAACAAGGACGGCCACACGCCGGACAACCCCGACCAGCGCCTCCAGGAAGACATGCAGATCTTCACCAGTTCCACGATGACGCTCTCAATGGGCCTGTTGAACGCCGTCGTCACGCTCCTGAGCTTCATCGGCCTGCTCTGGGGGCTGTCGGGCAATTTCTCGTTCACGTTCAGCGGCACCACCTACCAGATCGTCGGCGCGATGGTTTGGCTGGCACTGGGTTATTCCATCGTCGGCACCGTCGTCACGCATTTCATCGGCCGTCCGCTGATCGGGCTGAACTTCAGGCAGCAGCGCTTCGAGGCCGATTTCCGGCACCACCTCGTGCGCGTGCGGGAGTACAGCGAAGCCATCGCACTGGACCACGGCGAGAAGGTCGAGCGGGGCCAGCTCGACCTGCGCTTCGGCGATGTGCTGCGCAACTACCTGCTGCTGATCAAGCAGCAGAAGAACCTCGTCACCTTCACCTCGTTCTTCGGGCAAGCGGCGGTGATTTTTCCGTTTCTCGTGGCGGCGCAGCAGTACTTTGGCGGCGCGTTCCAGCTCGGCCACCTGATGCAGATCGGCTCGGCCTTCGGCAAGGTGCAGGAGTCGCTCAGCTGGTTCGTCGACAACTACGACAGCGTGGCCGTCTGGCGCGCCACCACCGACCGTCTCACCAGCTTCGATGACAGCATGACGGCCCACGCCTCGCGGGACGATGCCCTGCAGCGCGCGCCCTCGGAGATGCTGCAAACCGACGACCTCGCAGTCGCGCTGCCGAACGGCACGCCGCTGCTTGCCGGCGCCGCGCTGGCGGTGAAGCCCGGTGACAGCGTGCTGCTGCAGGGGCCCTCGGGCAGCGGCAAGTCGACGCTGTTCCGCTCGTTCGCGGGCATCTGGCCGTTCTCGAAGGGCAAGCTGCAGGTGCCCGACAACGTCGCCTTCATGCCCCAGCGGCCCTACGTGCCCGACGGCAAGCTGCGCGATGCGCTGACCTACCCCAACCCCGCATCGAACTTCAGCGACGACCAGTTGCGCCAGGCCCTGACCGACGCGCTGTTGCCCGACCTCGTGAGCCGCCTTGACGACAGCGACGCCTGGAGCCAGAAGCTCTCCGGCGGCGAGCAGCAGCGCCTGGCCATCGCGCGGGTACTGCTCAAGAAACCGGCATGGCTGTTCGCCGACGAGATCACCAGCGCGCTCGATGCGCAGGCCGAGAGCGTGCTCTACAAGCGGCTCGCCGCCACGGTGCACGCCGCCGGCGGGGCGATGGTGTCGATCGCGCACCGCGCGGCCGTGGGCGACTTCCACAACCAGCGATGGACGCTGGTGCCGCAGGAAGACGGCGCCGCCGGTGGCGCGCGCTACCGGCTGAACACCTCAGCGGGGGTTCAGCCCGCCGCGGCGTAGCGCTCCCAGCCCTTCTTGCGCAGGTCGCAGGCAGGGCACTCGCCGCAACCGTAGCCCCAGGCCTGGCGGTGCACGCGGTCGCCGAGGTAGCAGGTGTGGGTCTCTTCCACGATCAGGTCGACCAGCGGCTCGCCGCCCAGACGGTGCGCCATGGTCCAGGTCTCGGCCTTGTCGATCCACATGAGCGGCGTCTCGATGACGAGGCGGCGCTCCAGCCCGAGCGACAGCGCGAGCTGCATCGCCTTCATGGTGTCGTCGCGGCAGTCGGGGTAGCCCGAGAAGTCGGTCTCGCAGACACCGGTGACGATCACCTGCAGCCCGCGCCGGTAGGCCAGCGCGCCGGCCAGCGTGAGAAACAACAGGTTGCGCCCGGGCACGAAGGTGTTGGGCAGGCCGTCGGCCTGCATGGCGAAGGCGACCTCTTCGGTGAGCGAGGAGCCGCCGAGCTGCGCCAGCGCTGCAAGCGTGAGCACATGGTCTTCGCCCAGGCGCGGCGCCCAGTCGGGAAAGCGCTCGCGCATCTTCGAGAGGATGGTGCCGCGCACGTCGAGCTCGACGCGGTGGCGCTGCCCGTAGTCGAAGCCCAGGGTTTCGACGCGCTGGTACTTCGAGAGCGCATCGGCGAGGCAGGTGGTCGAGTCCTGGCCGCCGGAGAACAGAACGAGGGCGGTGGTGTGCAGGGGCATATCCGTCGGCGGCGGTGCATGCCGCCGTAGTCCAAAGGCGCGATTTTCGCAGGTGCCCCGGGGGCGTGGATACGATCTCCCACATGAACGCCAAACACCTGCTTGCATGGGTCGCCACTTTCGCGGTGCTGCTGGCGCTCGACGTGCTCTGGCTCGGCTTCGTCGCCAAGAACATGTACCAGCAGGCCATGGGCGATCTGATGTCGCCGAATCCGCGGCTGGGCTTCGCGGCCCTGTTCTACCTCACCTACCCCGTTGGCCTGCTGGTGTTCGCGATCGTGCCCGGCCTGCGGGCACGCGGCGTGACGCGGGCGGCGCTGCTGGGCGGGCTGTTCGGCCTGTTCTGCTACGGCACCTATGACCTCACCAACCTCGCCGTGATCCGCGACTGGCCGCTTGCGCTGTCGTTCATCGACCTGGCATGGGGCACGCTTGTGAGCGGCCTTGCCGCGGCAGCCGGCGCAGCGGCGCTGCGCTGGTTCGCGTCGCGCTGAGTAGTCGCCTCAGTTAGCCGGCGTGCGTGACGCGCCGAAGACAGTTCGCGCCTTTATTTCGATAAGAGCGCTGAACTTTCATTCGGCTTTCAACTCGTCACGGCCGGGTCATCTGACGTCTTTAGATTTCACCTCCAGAAATGGTGCACGCCCGGTGCACCGGTCAAACAACCACCCGAGGGAATCATGACCCAACGCTTCATTGCCCCGGCGCTGCTGGGCGCCTCACTACTGCTGTCCGCTTGCGGCGGCAGCAACAACAACGGCGTCGTGTTGCCGTTCATTCCGCCGACGACCAGCCCGCCGCCGGCCGCGCAGGCATCCAAGAACGTCCTGTTCTTCCTCGGCGACGGCATGGGCATCACCACCATGACCGCCGCGCGCATCTACAAGGTCGGCGAAGACGGCGACCTCACGATGGACACGCTGCCCGAGACGGCCTTCGTCCACACCTATTCGAACGACGCGCAAGTAACCGACAGCGCCCCCTCGATGTCGGCCTACATGACCGGCGTGAAGATGAACAACGAAGTCATCTCGATGAGCCCCGAGACCAAGGCCGCCGACGCCTCCGGCAAGGCCTATCAGGTCAATTTCGACAGCACCTGCCCCTCGGGCAACGGCCAGGCCGTTGAAACGCTGCTGGAGCAGAGCAAGGCCAAGGGCTACGCAACCGGCGTGGTGACCACCACCCGTATCACCCACGCCACGCCTGCAGCCACGTACTCGCACGTGTGCCACCGCGACGCGGAAAACACCATCGCCGCCGCGCTCGTGCCGGGCGGCGCGGGCTACAACGGCAAGCTGGGTGACGGCGTCGACGTGTTCTTCGGCGGTGGCACCGACTACTTCATCGCCAAGGAAGCCGGCGGCAAGCGCAACGACAAGCGCGACCTGATCGCCGAGTTGAAGACCGCCAAATACAGCTTCGCCGCCAACAAGACCGAGTTCGACAAGCTGCCGGCCGACGGCGCCACCAAGATCGCCGGCCTCTTCACCAAGAGCCACATGGCCTACGACCTCGACCGCGATGCCACCAAGGAGCCGAGCCTGGCCGAGATGACCGGCAAGGCCATCGACGCGCTGGCCGCGCGCAAGAAGGGCTTCTTCCTGATGGTGGAAGGCGGGCGCATCGACCACGCGCTGCACGCCACCAACGCGCGCCGCGCACTGCAGGACACCGGTGCCTTCGACGACGCCATCAAGCTCGCGCTCGACAAGATGCAGGCCATCGATCCGGGCCTGAAGAACACGCTGGTGGTTGTCACGGCCGACCACGACCACACGCTGCAGCTCAACGGCTATGCCGCGCGCACCGGCAAGACCGAGGCCGGCAAGCCGGGCGTGCTCGGCCTCGTGAAGGACTACGTCGACACCAGCAAGACCAGCAAGGACGTGGACGGCAACCCATACACCATCATCGGTTTCGGCAACGGCCCGCGCCGCCTCGCCACGCGCGGCCCGATCTCCGACGCCGAGCTGGAAAACAAGGACTACCGGCAGGAAGCCGTGGTGCCGATGGATGCGGCCAGCGATTCCGAAACCCATGGCGGTGCCGACGTGTTCCTCGGCGCGCAGGGCCTGGGCGCCGACAACTTCGCCGGCGTGATCACCAACACCGACGTGTTCGGCCTCATCAAGAAGGCGGTCGGCCTGTGAAGGGCAGCGAGCGCTCATCGACGAACACAACCATGAACACGACCATGAACCGCATCACCCGCAACACCCGCCTGGCAGCCGCCCTCGTCTGCGCCGCCGCCGGCACCCTGGCCGGCACCGCGCACGCCGCCGGCGAAGCCAAGAACGTCATCTTCTTCCTCGGCGACGGCATGGGTCCCGTCACGGTGACCGCCGCGCGCATCTACAAGGGCGAAAAGCAACTGGCCGCCAAGCCCGGCTCGCTGGTGAGCCCCGAGCGCGCCAACCTCGTCATGCAGTCGCTGCCGTACGCGGCGCGCGTGAAGACCTTCTCGCTCGACGGCCAGACCACCGACAGCGCGCCCTCCATGGCCGCCTACATGACCGGCGTGAAGATGCGCAACGAGGTGATCTCGATGTCGGGCGACACCACCGCCGTCGACAGCACCGGCAAGCAGTACATCAACGGCGAGGACACGACCTGCCAGCCGACCAACGGCAAGGCCGTCGACACGCTGCTCGAACTCGCCAAGGCCAAGGGCCGCGCGGTGGGTGCGGTGTCGACCACGCGCGTCGGCCATGCCACGCCGGCCACCACCTACTCGCACATCTGCAACCGCAACGGCTACAACACCATCGCCGAGCAGAGCGTGCCGGGCCACGCCAACTACAACCCCAAGCTGCTCGACGGCATCGACGTGCTGATGGGCGGCGGCCAGCGCAACTACCTGCCGGTCGCGACCAACCCCAGCAGCAAGCGCACCGACGGCGCCGACCTGGTGGCCGCAATGAAGGCCAAGGGCTACACCTACGTCGACACCGGCACCAAGCTCAAGACCGTCGATACGGCGGCCACCAGCAAGCTGCTGGGCCTGTTCTCGCAGAGCGAAATGGCCTACGAGCTCGACCGCGTGAAGCAGAGCCTCGACCAGCCCAGCCTGTCGGACATGACCGAGAAGGCGCTCGGCGTGCTCAGCAAGAACGACAAGGGCTTCTTCCTGATGGTGGAAGGCGGCCGCATCGACCACGCGCTGCACGGCACCAACGCCAAGCGCGCGCTGGAAGACACGCTGGCCTTCGACGCGGCCATCCAGACCGCGCTCGACTACATGGAGAAGAAGGACCCGGGCCTGAAGAACACGCTGGTGGTGGTCACGGCCGACCATGACCATGCGATTGCCTTCAACGGCTATCCGAAGATCGGCAACCCGATTCTCGGCAAGGTCAACAGCTACTCCGACGGCAAGCTGGCAAAGGCGACCGATGGCAAGCCCTACACCACGCTGGTGTTCGGCAACGGCGGCCGGCCCAACGCAACGGGCTCCAGCCAGGTCAACGCGGAAGACGGCAACAAGCCGTGGATCGCACCGGCCCGTGCGACTTCGCGCGACGACCAGACCGCGATGGACACCGAGGACGACAACTTCCTGCAGGAAGTCGGCATCAACCTCGGCACGCCCGGCGCGGAAACCCATGGCGGCGGCGACGTGATGCTGTTCGCCGGCGGCGCGGGCTCGAAGATCTTCAAGGGCACCGTGGAGAACATCAAGGTGTTCAACAAGGTCAAAGAGGCGGCAGGTCTGTGAGCGTTCCCTCGACGCTCAAGACGCTGCTGGCGGCTGCGGCCCTCTCAGTGCTTCCGCTGGCAGCCAGCGTCGCCGGCGATGCCGAGGCGCCCGACCAGAACCTGCGCATCCAGCACCATGTGCTGACGATCGGCAAGGACGGCGTTCAGCGCGAAAGCCGCTACGCCGACCTGATGTTCCGCCGCGCCGGCACGGTGTGGATCGAACGCGAGCTGCCCCCTGCACTGCGCGCCGACCACGACCACGAGGCCAGCGAAGGCAAGGTGCACATCGGCCACTCGCACGCCGACAACACCGCGGCGCCGCTGTGGCTGCGCCGCGATGCAGCCGGCAAGGTGCAGGTGGGCATGGTGCTGCGCCAGCAGCGCAAGCTGATCGAGGTCGACAAGGCCAACTACGGCAACGTGGGCTACGGCGGCTCGTGGGCAAATGCCTACTGGCTGGTCGACCCCGCCAGCCTGCCGCACATGAAGGCGCTGGGCACGGCCGGCAACAAGGGCGTGCAGCGCTACGAGGTACAGCAGGGCGAGAGCACGCTGCGCATCGACTGGGACGTGGCTGGCCGCTACGCCCGCAAGATCGAGCAGCGCAATGCGCACGGCACCTCGCTCAACGTGATGACGGCTTCGGCCATCCCGGCGCCGAAGACGCTGCCATGGCAGATCGCCGACGCCTATGAGCGCGGCGAGTACTCCGACCTGCTGGACTGATCGAACCGGGCCGGGCGCCTCAGAGGAAGCGCTCGAGCAGCTTGCGCGAGGCCCGGTCGAGCGTCTTCACATCGGGAATGCGGAACTGCACGCCGTGCGCGCTCGCAATGAGCAGCGCACCTCCTTCGAGCCGGCGGATGTCTTCCTCGGCCTTCAGCACGAAGGTGGTGTCGCCGCGGTCGGTGCTGATGGTCCAGGTGCTGGGCACGCCGAAGCTCGACACGCCGTGCAGGCGCAGCAGCGTGGGCGCGAAGTCGCGCACTGCGAGTTCTTCTTCCAGCAGCGTCCTGGCCTGCGCCGGCAGTTGATCGACGCTGTCGATCCAGACCAGTTCGCGCCCTTCGCTGCCGACCAGCGAAATGCCATGGCCGGGCGCGCTCAGCGGAAAGGCCCGCACAGGCACGACGCCCACATGGCGCTCGCCCTGCGCGTCGGTCAGCACCAGGCGGCCGAAGGCATCGCGTTCGAGTTCGAAAGATGGGGTGTTGTGCTCGGTCATGCGTCCCCCGCCGGATGGGCTGCGTGGCTGATGGCCAGCGGCGCCTGCGCGTTGGCGCGCTCGTCGGCGGCTCCTTCGCTCGCGTCGTCGTCGCCCTGGCGCAGTTGCGCCTGGTAGAGCCGCCAGTAGGCGCCCTGCTTCGCCATCAAGGCGTCGTGCGGTCCCACTTCGACCACCTCGCCGCGGTCCATGACCACGAGCCGGTCGGCCTTGCGCAGCGTCGACAGGCGGTGCGCGATGGCGATGGTGGTGCGGCCCTGCACGAGGTTGTCGAGCGCCTTCTGGATTTCCTTCTCGGTTTCGGTGTCCACGGCCGAGGTCGCCTCGTCGAGGATCAGGATGCGCGGGTCGATCAGCAGCGCGCGCGCGATGCTGATGCGCTGGCGCTCGCCGCCTGACAAGCCCTGCCCGCGCTCGCCCACCAGCGAGTCGTAGCCGTGCTGCAGCCGCAGGATGAAGTCGTGTGCGTGGGCCGCACGGGCTGCGGCGACGACTTCCTCGCGCGTGGCGTCGGGCTTGCCGTAGGCGATGTTCTGCGCGATGGTGCCGAAGAACAAAAACGGCTCTTGCAGCACCAGCCCCACGTGGCGGCGGTAGTCGGCCACGGCGAAGCGGCGGATGTCGGTGCCGTCGACCTTGATGGCGCCGTCGGTCACGTCGTAGAAGCGGCAGATCAGGTTGACCAGCGTGCTCTTGCCCGAGCCGCTGTGGCCCACGAGGCCGATCATCTCGCCGGGCTCGATCACCAGGTCGAGGTCGTGGATCACCGCGCGCGAGCCGTAGCGAAAGCCCAGCCCGCTCATCTCGATGCGGCCCTGCACGCGCTCCACCTTCACCGGGTTGGCCGGCTCGGGCACGTTGCTCACGTGGTCGAGGATGTCGAAGATGCGCTTGGCGCCCGCCGCAGCCTTCTGCGTGACCGAGACGATGCGGCTCATCGAGTCGAGTCGCGTGTAGAAGCGGCCGATGTAGGCGATGAAGGCGGTGAGCACACCCACCGTGATGCTGCCGCGCGCCACCTGCCAGATGCCGAAGGCCCAGACCACGAGCAGGCCGATTTCGGTCAGCAGCGACACGGTCGGCGTGAACAGCGACCAGGTGCGGTTGAGCTTGTCGTTCACCTGCAGGTTGTAGGCGTTGGCAATGCGAAAGCGCTCGGCTTCGCGGCGCTCTTGCGCGAAGGCCTTGACCACGCGGATGCCGGGAATGGTGTCGGCCAGCACGTTCGTCACCTCGGACCACACGCGGTCGATCTTCTCGAAGCCGGTGCGCAGGCGGTCGCGCACGACGTGGATCATCCAGGCGATGAAGGGCAGTGGCACCAGCGTGACCACGGCCAGCAGCGGGTTGATGGAAAACAGGATGGCCGCGGTCATCACGATCATCAGCACGTCGTTGGCGAAATCGAGCGCGTGCAAAGACAGGAAAACGTTGATGCGGTCGGTTTCCGAGCCGATGCGCGCCATCAGGTCGCCGGTGCGCTTGCCGCCGAAATAGTCCAGCGGCAGGGTCAGCAGGTGTTCGTAAGTGGTGGTGCGCAGGTCGGCGCCGATGCGCTCGGACACCAGCGCCAGCAGGTAGGTGCGCGCCCAGCCCAGCCCCCAGCCGACCAGCGCCGCGATCAGCAGGCCGCCCAGGTACAGGCCCACGCGCATGGTGTCGATCTTCTGCCCGTTCTGGAACGGAATCAGGATGTCGTCCATCAGCGGGATGGTCAGGTACGGCGGCACCAAGGTGGCGGCGGTGGAGATCAGGGTCAGCAGAAACCCTGCAATCAGCTGCTTGCGGTAGGGCTTGGCGAAGCGGCCCAGGCGCAGCAGCACCCAGGTCGAGGGGGGGGTCTGGAGCTCGGTGTCGGCCGGTTCGTCGCCATCGGCGACCTCGATGACTTCGGGTGTCTCCTTGGCGACACCGGCCATGCGCTGGCCGAAAAGCTTGAGCAGCCGCAGGGCCGCGGCCTGCCCGGCCAGGGTGTAGCGCCAGCGGCCCAACCGGCCTGCAGGCCCCGTCAGATCTAGTGTTCCGACGCCTGAGTGGTCGGACAGGCGCAGTTCGAGGGCCGCGTCTGTTAGTGGCCACTCACGCCATTCACCGCCCGGTTCGAGCGCGATCAGCCTCTGGTCAGTCAGGGCCACTAGGGCGGAAGCGAAGCGAAGTTGGTCGTCGAGGTCAACCGACAGTATTACCAGAACGTTTTCCGCGACTGCGAGCCGGTTTTTCAGCGCGTCTGAAGCCGCCTCTGTTTCGCCCTCCCGGGTGCCGACTGGATCGTGATGTTGCATTGTGTTTCTTTGACTCTTGCCCGTCGCGGGCCGCATGGACCGCGTCATGGCGCCCTTCGTCGGGCGCCGATTCTGACTGATCGCCATGGGCGCGCTTGAAGGCGCCGTGGTGCTCGGCCAAAGCACATCGAACGTTTGCATGACCCGTTTCGACGACATCCGACTGCTGCGCATCAACTATTTGCGTGGCCCCAACCTCTGGACCTACCGTCCGGTGCTCGAAGTCTGGCTCGATCTGGGCCAACTGGAAGATTACCCCTCCAACAAGATCGACGGTTTCACCGACCGCCTGACCGGCCTGCTGCCGGCGCTCATCGAGCACCATTGCGGCGTGGGCGAGCGCGGCGGCTTCATCCAGCGCCTGACCGAAGGCACCTGGTCGGGCCACGTGCTCGAACACGTCGTCATCGAACTGCTGAACCTGGCCGGCATGCCGACCGGCTTCGGGCAAACCCGCAGCACCTCGGAGCACGGCGTCTACCGCATGGTGTTCCGCGCGCGTGACGAGCAGGTCGCCCGCGTGGCGCTGGCCGAGGGCCACCGCCTGCTGATGGCGGCCATCAACAACGACCCGTTCACCGCCGCCGACGTGCAGAAGGCGGTCGACGCGGTCAAGGCCAAGGTGGAAGACTGCTACCTCGGCCCGAGCACCGCCGCCATCGTGGCCGCCGCCACCGACCGCGGCATTCCGCACATGCGCCTGAACAGCGGCAACCTGGTGCAGTTGGGCTACGGCGCCAACCAGCAGCGCATCTGGACCGCCGAAACCGACTACACCAGCGCCATCGGCGAATCGATCGCCAGCGACAAGGAACTGACCAAGTCCCTGCTCGCAAGCTGCGGCGTGCCCGTGCCCGAAGGCCAGGTGGTCGCCAATGCCGAAGAAGCCTGGGAAGCCGCCGAGGACATCGGCCTGCCGGTGGTCGTGAAACCCTCCGACGCCAACCACGGCCGCGGTGTGTCGCTCGAACTGACGACGCGCGAAGAAGTCTTTGCCGCCTTCGCGGTCGCCGAGCCCGAGGGCAGCGACGTGATGGTCGAGCGCTTCATCCGCGGCCACGAACACCGCCTGCTGGTGGTGGGTGGCGAGGTGGTGGCGGCCGCGCGCGGCGAGATCATCACCGTGACCGGCGACGGCCAGAGCAGCGTGCGCGACCTCATCGACAAGCAGCTCAACAGCGACCCGCGCCGCGGCGCCGAAGAAGAGTTTCCGCTCGACGTGATCGTGATCGACACCGACGCCAAGCTGCAGCTCGAACTCAAGCGCCAGGAGCTGGACGCCAACGCCGTGCCGGCCGCCGGCCGCGTGGTCACGATCCAGCGCAACGGCAACATGGCCAACGACTGCACCGACCAGGTCCACCCCGAAGTCGCGCACGCCGCCGTGCTGGCCGCGCGCGTGGTGGGCCTCGACATCGCCGGCATCGACCTCGTGGCGCAAGACATTTCCAAGCCGCTGGGCCCGCAGCGCGGCGCGATCGTCGAAGTCAACGCCGGCCCCGGCTTGCTGATGCACCTGAAGCCGGCCGTCGGTTCGCCGCGCCCGGTGGGCCGCGCCATCTGCGACCACCTGTTCCCCAACGACGCGCCCGGGCGCATTCCCGTGGTCGGCGTGGCCGGCTCGCGCGACACCGCCGTGCTGGCGCGCCTCGTGGCCTGGCTGATCGGCCTGGGCGGACGCCACACCGGCCTCGCCTGCCGCGACGGCCTGTTCCTCGAACGCCGCCGCGTCGATGCACGCGACAGCGCCAACTGGGACGCCGGCCACCGCCTGCTCGTGAACCGCGCCGTGCAGGCCGTGGTGATCGAGAACGGCGCCGAAACCATCCTGCGCGACGGCCTTTCTTATGACCGCTGCGAAGTCGGCATCGTCACCGACCTCGAAGGCTCTGAAACGCTGGCCGACTACGACATCACCGAGAGCGACCAGATGGTCAAGGTGCTGCGCACGCAGGTCGACGTGGTGCTGTCCGAAGGCACCGCCGTGCTGAACGCGGCCGACCCGCGCGTAGCCGGCCTCGCGCCGCTGTGCGATGGCGCCGTCATCCTGTATTCGGCCGACTCGCAGGCCGCCGACCTCACCGCGCACCAGACCGCCGGCGGCAAGGCCGTGCTGGTGCGGCAAGACCGCGTGGTGCTGGCCAACGGCAGCAGCGAATCGTTCCTGCCGGGCCTCGGCCGGCTGACCGTGTGGCGCGCCACTCATGCCGGCGTGAGCCTCGAAAGCCTGCTGGCCGCCGTGGCCGCGGCCTGGGCCATGGGCATTCCGCTGAACCTGATCGGCGCCGGCGTGGAGGCCTTCGAGGCCGACCTGCAGGCGGCGCTGGCCTCGCTGCAGCTGTCTCAGACCCAGCCCCTCCAAACCCAATTCGCCTGAGCGTTGCACCCGCATCGCCTCGCTCCCGCCTCGTCAAGACCGTAGCCCTCGCAGCCCCATGAAAGTCACCCGCATCCGAGCCCTTCGCGGGCCCAATCTCTGGAGCCGCCACACCGCCATCGAGGCAGTCGTGGCCTGCGAAGGCGACGAGAACGCCATCAGCAAGCTGGCCGGTTTCGAGGCGCGCCTGCGTGCGCGCTTCCCCACCATCGGCGAACTGCACCCGATGGTGCTGGGCCAGCCGCTGGCGCTGGCCCACGTGCTTGAGAACGCCGCCGTGGCGCTGCAGGCCCAGGCCGGCTGCGCCGTCAACTTCGGCCACACCTCGCAAACCGTGGAAGACGGCGTCTACCAGGTCGTGTTCCAGTACAGCGAAGAAGCCGTCGGCCGCCGCGCGATCGAAGTGGCCGAGCAGCTCATCGCCGCCGCCCTGACCGACACCGCCTTCGACGCCAACGCCGCCATCACCGAGTTGCGCGACCTCGACGAATCCGAGCGCCTGGGCCCGAGCACCGGCTCCATCGTCGATGCCGCCGTGGCACGCGGCATTCCGTACCGCCGGCTCACCAGCGGCAGCCTCGTGCAATTCGGCTGGGGTTCGAAACAGCGCCGCATCCAGGCCGCTGAGGTCGACAGCACCAGCGGCGTGGCCGAATCGATCGCGCAGGACAAGGAACTGACCAAGCAGCTGCTCAACGCCGCTGGCGTGCCCGTTCCGCTGGGCCGGCCCGTGAGCAGCGCCGAAGACGGCTGGGCCGCCGCCAACGAGATCGGCCTGCCGGTCGTGGTGAAGCCGCAGGACGGCAACCAGGGCAAGGGCGTCACGGTCAACATCAACTCGCGCGAAGAACTGTTCGCGGCCTACGACTCGGCCGCCGCCTACGGCGAGGTGATGGTCGAGAAGTTTCTCCCCGGTTTCGACTTCCGCCTGCTGGTGGTGGGCGACCGCCTCGTGGCCGCCGCGCGGCGCGACCCGCCGCAGGTGATCGGCGACGGCAGCTCCACGGTTCGCCAGCTGGTCGATACCGTGAACCTCGACCCGCGCCGCGGCGAGGGCCATGCCACCTCGCTCACCAAGATCCGCCTCGACGACATCGCCATCGGCCGGCTCGAAGCCCAGGGCCTCGCGCCCGACAGCGTGCCCGCGCGCGGCCAGCGCGTGGTGCTGCGCAACAACGCGAACCTTTCCACCGGCGGCACCGCCACCGACGTGACCGACACCGTGCACCCTGAAGTTGCGGCGCGCGCCGTCGATGCGGCACAGATGGTCGGCCTGCACATCTGCGGCGTCGACATGGTGTGCGAGAACGTGCTGCGCCCGCTCGAAGAGCAGCACGGCGGCGTGGTCGAAGTGAATGCCGCGCCCGGCCTTCGCATGCACATCTCGCCTTCGTTCGGCCGCGGCCGCGCGGTCGGCGAAGCGGTGATGGACACCCTCTTCGCCCATGGCGACGACGGCCGCATTCCCGTGGTTGCCGTCACCGGCACCAACGGCAAGACCACCACCGCGCGCCTCATCAACCATCTGCTCGCGTCGAGCGGCCTGCGCACCGGCATGACCAACACCGACGGCGTGTACGTCGACGGCCGCCAGACCGACAGCGGCGACTGCAGCGGCCCCAAGAGCGCGCGCAACGTGCTGATGCACCCCGACGTGGATGCGGCCGTGTTCGAAGTGGCCCGCGGCGGCGTGCTGCGCGAAGGCCTCGGCTTCGACCGCTGCCAGGTGGCCGTGGTCACCAACATCGGCAGCGGCGACCACCTGGGCCTGAACTACATCACCACCGTCGAAGACCTTGCGGTGCTCAAGCGCGTGATCGTGCGCAACGTGGCGGCCGACGGCTACGCGGTGCTCAACGCAGCCGACCCGAACGTCGCTGCCATGGCGGCCGGCTGCCCCGGCCACGTGATCTTCTTCACCGCCGACCGCATGCACCCGGTCATGGCCACGCACCGCGCGCAAGGCAAGCGCACCGTGTACGTCGACCAGGACACGCTGGTCGCGGCCGAGGGCTCGTGGCGCGAACGCATCGCGCTGCGCGACGTGCCCATCACGCGCGGCGGCACCATCGGCTTCCAGGTCGACAACGTCATGGCCTCCGTGGCCGCGGCCTGGGCCGTGGGCCTCGATTGGGACACCATCCGCAGCGGCCTTGCGAGCTTCATGAACGACGCGGCCGGCGTGCCCGGGCGCTTCAACGTCATGGACTACCGCGGCGCCACCGTGATAGCCGACTACGGCCACAACACCGACGCCATGCGCGCACTGGTGTCTGCCGTGGACACGATGCCCGCGAAGAAGCGCTCGGTGGTGATCAGCGGCGCGGGCGACCGGCGCGATTCGGACATCCGCGACCAGACGGCCATCCTCGGCCAGGCCTTCGACGACGTGATCCTCTATCAGGATGCGGCGCAACGCGGCCGCGCCGACGGCGAAGTCATGGCGCTGCTGCGCCAGGGCCTGCAGGGCGCGGCTCGCACGCGCTATATCGACGAGATCCGCGGCGAGTTCGTGGCAATCGATACGGCATTGGCGCGGCTACAGCCCGGCGACCTGTCCTTGATCCTTGTCGACCAGGTCGAGGAAGCGCTCGCTCACCTGGCACAGCGCATCGCAGCGGGCTGAAGCCCCGCTTGCCGGACACGTCCCACATGCAGGGGCGCGTCCGGCCCAGTCCATGGGTGCGGCTGTCCCACAGACCGCAGGCCCCGACCGGCACCAGACTGTGGCTCCGGTCACGCACCTCCCGGAGGGCGTGGCTTCACCAGGAGCCCGCATGACAACAACAGTTCGTTCGATCCTCTCTGCCACGGCCCTTTTCGCCGCCAGTGGTTTCATCGTTTTCGGCGCACAGACGGCCAGCGCACAGGCACCGGGCTCCGAAGCCCGCATGCAAAAGGAACGCGCCACCTGCGACGGCGTGCAGCAGGACCGCGCCGCGTGCCTGCGCGAAGCCGGCGCAGCCCGCCAGGAGGCCGGACGCAGCGGCCTCACCAGCCCCAGCCCCGCCCGCGAACAGGTCAACGCCCTCGCCCGCTGCAGCGAACTACCCGCCGTCGAACAGCCCGACTGCGAGGCCCGCATCAAGGGGGGAGCACGCACCACCACCGAAGGCAGCGTGATGGGCGGCGGCGTGATCCGCGAAACCGTGACGCCCCTGCCGCCGCAGACCCTGCCGGCACGTTGACTGAACCCGGTCTCCTGCGGGAGGTCGAACATTTCCCTGGTTTTTCAGCTCGCTTCAAGGAGTCATCCATGAAAAGCACTACTCGCAACACTCGTTCAATGCTCTTCGCCGTGCTCGCCGTTGGCGCTCTGGTGGCCTCCACCGCTGTCTCGGCCGCGTCGCCGCGCCGTGGTGAAGCGCCCGCCGGTATCTATCAGCAGGAACTGGCCGTCTGCGGCCACAACCAGCAAGACCGCGCTGCCTGCATCCGCGAAGCCGGCGCCGCACGCCAGGCAGCCGCCCAGGGCGGCCTGACCAGCGCACCCGACTACCGCGCCAATGCGCTCGCGCGCTGCGGCCTGCAACAGCAGCCGGACGACCGCGCTGCCTGCGAGGCCCGCGTGCTCGGCAGCAGCGGCAACACCCAGGCCAACGTCGACGGCAGCGTGATGGGCGGTGGCGTGATCCGCGAATCGGTCACCACCATCGTGATGCCCGCGCCGGCCATGGCACCGGAGCCGATGCCCATGCCTCGGCCAATGCCTCGTCCGATGCCCCAACCGATGCCCGCGCCCCTGCGCTGAGTGAGCTTTGCACCGGAGGCGTCGCCAACCCGCGCGGTGGGCTGGCGATGCCCCTACTGTCACAGTACTGTCACAAAAGGCAGTTGCACGCTAGCTATAGTTCTCGGTCCCTGCCTACCGAGGAATCCTTTCCCATGAATGCCATCAAGGTCGCTCGCCGATTCATCGAAACGGACCCGGCCAACGAATCGGCCAAGATCCTGGCCCAACTCGTGTTGGCTCTAGAGTCCGAACGCAGCTTCGAACTGGTCACGCTTTACAACCTCGACTACAAGAGCTTCCAGCTCGCAATGGACATCCTGAAGGAATGGCGGCTCGACCGCTACTACGCCAGCAAGTCCAAGCTGTTCGATCTGTCGCTGCAGGTCAGCGAACTCGAAAAGAACAGCAGCACCCCCGAGGCCTGAGCGGCCTCTTTCCCCGTCCCTACTTCCCCCAGCGCAGCACCATCGGATCCAGCCGCTTCGCGGTTTCGATCAGGCCGGCACGCGTGTCGGGGTGCATCGCCGGCAACGGGTGACGCGGCGCTTCGCAGGCGATCACCCCGCCCTCCTTCATCAGCGATTTGCAAGCCAGCAGGCCCGCCTGCCGGTTTTCGTAGTTGATCAGCGGCAGCCACTGCTGATACAGCGCGAAGGCCTTGTCGCGGTCGCCTGATCGGTGCGCCTCGATGATCGGCCGGATGCCGTCCGGGTAGCCGCCACCGGTCATCGACCCGGTCGCGCCGGCGTCGAGGTCGGGCATCAGCGTGATGGCTTCTTCGCCGTCCCACGGGCCTTCGATGGCGTCTCCGCCCAGGCGGATCAGCTCGCGCAGCTTCGCGGCCGCGCCAGCGGTCTCGATCTTGAAATACGCGACATGCTCGATCTCCTTGGCCATGCGCGCGAGGAACGGCGCCGACAGCACCGTGCCGCTGGCCGGCGCGTCCTGGATCATGATCGGAATGCCCACCGCGTCCGACAGCCCCGCATAGAACTCGAAGATCTGCGGCTCAGGCACGCGGAAAGTCGCGCCGTGGTACGGCGGCATCACCATCAGCATCGCAGCGCCCATGTCCTGCGCGCGGCGGCTGCGTTCGGCGCACACCTTGGTGCTGTAGTGCGTGGTGGTCACGATCACCGGCACGCGACCTTTCACGTGTTCGAGGATGGTTCGCGTGAGCACTTCGCGCTCTTCGTCGGACAGCACGAACTGCTCCGAGAAATTGGCCAGGATGCACAGGCCGTCCGAGCCCGCGTCGATCATGAAATCGACGCAACGCTTCTGGCTTTCGAGGTCGAGCGCGCCCTGTTCGGTGAAGGTGGTGGGCACCACCGGGAAAATGCCGCGGTATCTGGGTGTCATGACGATGAATCAGTGTGAATGGCGGGGAACGGCCGAGCCTCTGCAGCCGACCAGAAAATCGAAGTCGCAGCCTTCGTCGGCCTGCAGCACGTGGTTGACGTAGAGCTTCTGGTAGCCACCGCCGCGCGTGCTCATCGGCTGTGCGTCGGAGGCGGTCAGCGACGCCAGGCGCGACGCCAGCTCTTCGTCGCTGATGTCGAGATGCAAGCGCCCCGCATCGCAATCGAGCTCAATCCAGTCGCCGTCGCGCACCGCCGCGAGCGGCCCGCCATCCGCTGCCTCGGGCGCGACGTGCAGCACCACGGTGCCATAGGCCGTGCCGCTCATGCGCGCATCCGAGATGCGCACCATGTCCTTGATGCCCTGGCGCAGCAGCTTCGGCGGCAGCCCCATGTTGCCGACCTCGGCCATGCCGGGGTAGCCCTTGGGGCCGCAGTTCTTCATCACGAGGATCGAGCTGGCATCGACGTCGAGGTCTTCATCGACGATGCGCGCCTTGTAGTGCTCCAGGTTCTCGAACACCACCGCCTTGCCGCGGTGCTTCAGCAGCTCCGGCGTCGCGGCCGAGGGCTTGAGCACCGCGCCGCGCGGCGACAGGTTGCCGCGCAGGATGCGGATGCCGCCGTCGGCGATCAGCGGGTTGCTCAGCGGGCGGATCACTTCGTCATCGAGACTGGGCGCCTCGCGCACGTTGTCCCAGATCGACTGGCCGTTGACGGTGAGCGCATCGGGGTGCGGCAGCAAACCGTTCTCGCCGAGCCGGCGCAGCACCGCGGGCAAACCGCCGGCGTAATAGAACTCTTCCATCAGGAAGCGCCCCGAAGGCATCAGGTCGACGATGGTCGGCGTGTTGCTGCCAATGCGCGTCCAGTCTTCCAGCTCCAGATCGACGCCGATGCGCCCCGCGATCGCCTTCAGGTGAATCACCGCATTGGTCGATCCGCCGATGGCCGCATTCACGCGGATCGCATTCTCGAAAGCCTCGCGCGTGAGGATCTTCGACAGCGTGAGCCCCTCCTTCGCCATCTGCACCGCGCGCATGCCCGACATCTGCGCGAGCACATAGCGCCGCGCATCGACGGCCGGAATGGCTGCGTTGTGCGGCAGCGAAGTGCCCAGCGCCTCGGCCATGCAGGCCATGGTCGAGGCCGTGCCCATGGTGTTGCAGGTGCCCGCCGAGCGCGACATGCCGCCTTCGGCCGAGAGAAACTGGTGCAGGTTGATCTCGCCCGCCTTCAGCGATTCATGCAGCTGCCACACGGCCGTGCCCGAGCCGATGTTCTTGCCTTCGAGCTTGCCGTTGAGCATCGGTCCGCCCGTGACCACGATGGCTGGGATGTCGCAGCTCGCCGCGCCCATCAGCAGCGCGGGCGTGGTCTTGTCGCAGCCCGTGAGCAGCACCACCGCATCGACCGGGTTGCCGCGGATGGCTTCTTCCACGTCCATGCTCGCGAGGTTGCGCGTGAGCATCGCGGTGGGCCGCAGGTTCGACTCGCCGTTGGAGAACACCGGAAATTCGACCGGGAAACCGCCCGCCTCCGAGATGCCGCGCTTCACGTGCTCGGCGATCTTGCGGAAGTGCGCGTTGCACGGCGTGAGCTCCGACCAGGTGTTGCAGATGCCGATGATCGGCCGGCCATCGAACTCGTGGTCCGGAATGCCCTGGTTCTTCATCCAGCTTCGGTACATGAAGCCGTTCTTGTCGGCCGACCCGAACCATTCGGTCGAGCGCAGTTTCTTCGGAGGGGTGTCCGGCATGCGAGGTGTCCTGGGAAAAATTGAAAGTCAGCGCCGGGGTGCGCGCGAGGTAAAGAAGCGTTGCAGCAGGCAGAACACGAACAGCAGCGCACCGACGACGATGCGCGTCCACCACGAGCTCAGCGTGCCGTCGAATGAAATGAGCGTCTGGATGATCCCGAGCATCAGCACGCCGAACAGCGTGCCCGCCACATAGCCCACACCGCCCGTGAGCAGCGTGCCGCCGATCACCACCGCTGCGATGGCGTCGAGCTCCAGCCCTATCGCGTGCAAGCCGTAGCCAGAGAGCATGTAGAAGGTGAAGATCACCCCCGCCAGCGCCGAGCAGAAGCCCGAGAGCGTGTACACGCCAATGAGCGTGCGGCGCACCGGCAGGCCCATCAACATTGCCGAATGCTCGCTGCCGCCAATGGCGTAAACCGCGCGGCCGAAGGGCGTGCAGTGCGCAATGAAAATCGCCGCCAGCAGCACCACGATGGCGATCACCGCGCTGATCGACACCGAGGCCTCGCCCCAGATGGGAATGCGGATCTGCGAGACCTCCGAGTAGAACTCGTTGGTGATGCTGATCGAGTCGATGCTGATGAGGTAGCACAACCCGCGCGCCAGGAACATGCCTGCCAGCGTGACGATGAAAGGCTGCAGCCGGAAGCGTTCAATGAGCAGCCCCATGAATGCGCCGAAAGCCGTGCCCATCACCAGCACCAGCGGAATCACGATGCCCGGGCTCCAGCCGTGCTTCTCGACCAGCGAGGCCGACACCATGGTGGTGAGCGCGATCACCGAGCCCACCGACAGGTCGATGCCGCCCGAGAGAATCACGAAGGTCATGCCCACGGCAACGACGATCAGGAAGGCGTTGTCGATCAGCAGGTTGAGGAACACCTGCGCCGAGAAGAAACCGTCGTAGAAAACAGACCCCAGCGTCGCCACCAGCACGAACAGCGAGATGGTCGCTGCCAGCGGCAGGTACTTCGGGTTGAGCCTCTTGCTCCCTTTCCCCTGTGTCCCGCGCGCGGGAGAAGACTGGGGTGAGGGTGTCGCATCAATCACCGCGCTCATACCTTCGCCCCTTCATGCGCCGGCCGCTGCACCAGCGACCGCACTTCCGCCCTGAACTCGGGCGACTGCAGCAGCATCACCGCAAACACCACGCCGGCCTTCACCACGAGATTGATCTCCGGCGGCACCCCCAGCGAATAGATCGCATAGGTCAGCGTCTGGATGATGAGCGCGCCGATCACGCTACCCACCAGGCTGAAGCGCCCACCAGTCAGCGCAGTGCCGCCCAGCGTCACCGCCAGGATCGCATCGAGCTCGATCAGTTGACCTGCGTTGTTGCCGTCCGCGCTCTTCACGTTGGAGCTGATCAGCAGCCCCGCCACGCCCGCGCAAGCACCACAGAAGGCATAGGCACCAACAATCAGTCGCCGCGCCTGCACGCCCGCCACGCGCGCCGCCGTCGGGTTGATGCCCACCGCCTGAATGAACAGCCCCAGCGCCGTGCGCGTGATCGCCAGATACAGCAACACGAACACCGCCGCCACGATGAACAGCGAGAACGGCAGCCCCAGCAGATAACCACTGCCGAGGAAGAAGAAGGGCTTGTAGTAGATCGTGATGATCTGCCCATCGGCAATCAGCTGCGCAATGCCGCGCCCGGCCACCATGAGGATCAGCGTCGCGATGATCGGCTGCATGCCTACCTTGGCCACCAGCAGACCGTTCCACAGCCCGCACAGCAGCGCAATGCCGATGGCCGCGAGGATCGCGAGCGACATCGGGAACCGGCTCACGTCATTGGCCACCGAGCCGCCGATCATCCAGGCCGCGAGCGCCGCCGCGATAGCCACCACCGCGCCTACCGAAATGTCGATGCCGCGCGTGGCGATCACCAGCGTCATGCCCAACGACACCAGCACGAGCGGTGCTGCGCGGTTGAGGATGTCGATCAGGCTGCCGTAGAGATGGCCTTCTCGCCATTCGAGATGCAGGAAGCTGGAGTTGAAGGCTGTGTTGACTGCGAGCAGGAGCAACAGCGTGATCAGTGGCCACGCAAGTCTGTGGCGCATTGCGTTCGCCAGGTGGTTGTGTTTTTTTTCGGCCATGGTCAGTTGCTCCGGCACGCGTTGTATTCGGGGCGTGTGTGAATGACACCGGGTGCTCCCCTCCGCGAATGTCTCCCGTCGACGTGATCGCGCCCCAAGGACAGGAGGTTGTTCATGCCGCAGCAATCATTTCGTAGACCTCGTCCTCGGAAGAGCCGCCCGGCAGCTCTCCTACCTTCTTCCGGTCCCGCAACACCACGATGCGATGCGCCACCCGCACCACCTCGCTCATCTCCGACGAGATGAAGATCACCGCCATGCCCGCCTTCGCGAGCCTCAGAATTTCTTCCATGATTTCCTGCTTGGCCGCCACGTCGATGCCGCGCGTCGGCTCGTCGAGAATCAGCAGGCGCGGCTCGGTCGCGAGCCAGCGCGCGATCATTGCCTTCTGCTGGTTGCCACCCGAGAGCAGGCCGATGGGGGTCTCGACACTCGCGGTCTTGATGCCGAGCGACTTGACGAAGCGCTCGGCCATCTCGGTCTGCTCGGCGTGCGACAGGAAGCGCCGCGTGCCCAGCCGCGCCTGCAAGGCGAGTGCAATGTTCTCGCGCACCGACAGTTCTGCAACGATGCCGTCGGTCTTGCGTTCCTCGGGGCACAGCGCTAGGCCTTCGCGGATCGCATCGGCCGGATTCGAGAAACTGACAGCGCGGCCATCAACCTTGAGCACGCCACGGTCCGGCGACTCCAGCCCGAACAGCAGCCGCGCAAGCTCCGTGCGGCCCGCGCCCAGCAGGCCCGCAATGCCGACGACCTCGCCTGCACGCACGCGCAAGTCGGTCGCCTGCAGTTGCCCCGCCTGACCTAGCCCTTCGGCCTGCAGCAAAGCCGGTGCCGCTTCATCGAACGCAGGCAACGCAGCAGGCCGCGCCGATTGCGCCGCCAGCTCACGCCCGAGCATCGCGGCAATCAGCGCCTGCGGCCCGAGATCTGCCACGCGCCACTCCCCGATCCAGCTGCCGTTGCGCAGCACCGTGATGCGGTCCGACACCGCGTACATCTGGTTGAGGAAGTGCGTCACGAAGACGATGGCCAGTCCTTCGCCGCGCAAACGCCGCAGCACCTCGAACAGCTTCTCAACCTCGTCATCGTCCAGGCTCGACGTCGGCTCGTCGAGGATCAGCACCTTCGACGACACGCCCAGCGCTCGCGCGATCGCCACCATCTGCTGCACCGCCACCGAGTAGCTCGACAGCAGCCGCGTCACGTCGATGTCGAGCCCGATGCGCGCCAGCAGTTCTTCGGCGCGCCGGTTCACGCAAGCCCAGTCGATGCGAAAGCCTTGTGCCACGCCGCAGCGCGGATAGCGCCCCGCGAACACGTTCTCCGCCACCGACAGGTTCGGGCACAGGTTCACCTCCTGGTAGACCGTGCTGATGCCCAGCTTCTGGGCCTCCAGCGGCGAATGCGGGTGAATCGGCTGGCCGTCGAGGAATATCTCGCCACCGCTCGACGGCAGCACGCCCGTCAGCACCTTGATCAGCGTCGATTTGCCCGCGCCGTTCTGCCCCATCAGTGCGTGGATCTCGCCCGGGTACAACCGCAACTGCACGTCGCGCAGCACCGGAATGCCGCCGAACTGCTTGTGGATGCCCTTGAGCTCCAGCACGGGCGAGGGAGTGTCGTCGTCAGCCATGTACAGCCGTCACTTGTTCTTGTTGTAGACGTCGATGAACACCGCCGCCAGCAGCACCAGCCCCTTGATGACCTGCTGGTAGTCGATGCCGATGCCCAGGATCGACATGCCGTTGTTCATCACGCCCATGATGAAGGCGCCGATCACCGCGCCCATCACCCGGCCCACGCCGCCCGAGGCCGAGGCACCACCGATGAAGCAGGCCGCGATCACATCGAGCTCGAAGCCCAGGCCCGCCTTGGGCGTGGCCGTGTTGAGCCGCGCCGCGAACACCAGGCCCGCCAATGCCGCGAGCGCGCCCATGTTCACGAAAGTGAGGAACGCAAGCCGCTGCGTCTTCACGCCCGACAGCCGCGCCGCCTTCTCATTGCCGCCCAGCGCATAGATGCGCCGGCCGATGGTCGTGCGGTTGGTGACGAAGTCGTACACCACGATCAGCACCGCCATCACGATCAGCACATTGGGCAGGCCCTTGTAGGTCGAGAGCAGGTAGCTGAAGAACAGGATGATGGCCGCGAAGAACAGGTTCTTCACCAGGAAGAAGGCATACGGCTCCTGCTCCATGCCGTGCGCCGCCAGCTTGGCGCGCCCGCGCAGCTTGAAGAACACCAGCGCCGCGGCGGCCAGCGCGCCCACCACCAGCGAGGTGGTGCGCAACGCATCGCCACCCAGCGGATCGGGAATGAAGCCCGAGCTGAGCCGCTGGAACTCCACCGGGAACGGCCCCACCGACTGCCCCGCCAGCAGCGCCAGCGTGAGCCCCTTGAACACCAGCATGCCCGCGAGCGTGACGATGAACGAAGGGATCTTGCGAAACGCCACGAACCAGCCCTGCGCCGCACCGATGACTGCGCCCGCAAGAATGCTCACGATGGCCGTGGGCACGAAGTGCCACTCGTACTCCACCATCAGCACCGCAGCCAGCGCGCCGATGAAGCCGCACACCGAGCCCACCGACAAGTCGATGTGCCCCGCCACGATCACCAGCAGCATGCCCAGCGCCATGATGACCACGTAGCTGTTCTGCAGCAGCAGGTTGGTGAGGTTCAGTGGCCGCAGCAGCGTACCGTCGGTCAGCACCTGGAACAGCACCATGATCGCGACCAGCGAGATCAGCATGCCGTATTCGCGCAGGTTGTTCTTCAGGAAGCCGACGTGCAGCTTCGGCGCTTCGGAAGCGGGAATGGCAGCCTTCACCGCGTTGACTTCAGGCTGCGACATGAACCGAACTCCCCGCACTCACGATGGCATGCATGATGCGTTCCTGCGAGGCCTCGGCGGCCGGAAACTCGGCGACGAAGCGCCCCTCGTTCATCACGTAGATGCGGTCGCACATGCCGAGCAGTTCCGGCAGTTCCGAAGAAATCATGAGAATGCCTTTGCCCTCGCTCGCGAGCTGGTCGATGATGGTGTAGATCTCGTACTTGGCGCCCACGTCGATGCCGCGCGTGGGCTCGTCGAGAATCAGCAGCTCGGGCTTGGTGAAGAGCCATTTGCTCAGCACCACCTTCTGCTGGTTGCCTCCCGACAAATTGACCACCAGCTGCTCGACGCCCGAGCAGCGGATGTTGAGCGCCTTGCGGTACTCGTTGGCCACCTTGAATTCGCGCCCGTTGTCGATCACCGAAGACTCGGAAATCGCATCGAGATTCGCCAGGCTGATGTTCTTGCGGATGTCTTCCTCCAGCACCAGCCCCAGGCCCTTGCGGTCTTCGGTGACGTAGGCGATGCCGTGGTCGATGGCCTTGCGCACCGTGCTCACGTCCACCTGCTTGCCATGCATGAACACCGAGCCGCTGATGCGCTGCCCGTAGGACTTGCCGAACACGCTCATGGCCAGCTCGGTGCGGCCCGCGCCCATGAGGCCCGCAATGCCGACGATCTCGCCCTTGCGCACGTTCAGGCTCACGCCCTTGATCTGCTCGCGGTCGGCATGCAGCGCATGGTGCACGCGCCAGTCGCGCACCTCGAACACGGTCTCGCCGATCTTCGGGTCGCGCTGCGGATAGCGGTGCGCCATGTCGCGCCCGACCATGCCGCGGATGATGCGGTCTTCGCTGATCGCCTGCCGCGCGCAGTCCATCGTCTCGACCGTGGCGCCGTCACGCAGCACGGTGATCGAATCGGCCACCTTGGCGATCTCGTTGAGCTTGTGCGAGATGAGGATCGACGCGATGCCCTGGCGCTTGAGCTCCAGCAGGAGCATCAGCAGCGCATCGCTGTCGTTCTCGTTCAGGCTGGCGGTGGGCTCGTCGAGTATCAGCAGCTTCACCTCCTTGGCCAGCGCCTTGGCGATTTCCACCAGCTGCTGCTTGCCCACGCCCAGGTCGGTCACCAGCGTGGTCGGCGGCTCCTTCAGGCCCACCTTGGCGAGCAGCTCGCGCGTCTTCGCATAGGCGGCAAACCAGTCGATCACACCGCCGCTGGCAATCTCGTTGCCCAGGAAGATGTTCTCGGCAATGGACAGCAGCGGCACCAGCGCCAGCTCCTGGTGGATGATGATGATGCCCAGCTTCTCGCTGTCGGCAATGCCCCGGAAGCGGCGCAGCTCGCCCTCGAAATGGATCTCGCCGGTGTAAGAGTCGCACGGGTAGACGCCGCTGAGCACCTTCATGAGAGTCGACTTGCCCGCGCCGTTCTCACCCACTACCGCGTGGATCTCCCCGGCGCGCACGCTGAGGTTGACGTTGCTCAGCGCCTTCACGCCGGGAAACGTCTTGGTGATGCCACGCATCTCGAGGATTGCACCAGCATCGGCGATGCTGCTTTCGATGCTCACTTGATCTGGCTTTCCTTGTAGTAGCCGCTGTCGACCAGCACCGTCTTCCAGTTCGACGCATCCACGCTCACTGGCTTCAGCAGGTACGAGGGCACGACCTTGATGCCGTTGTTGTAGGTCTTGGTGTCGTTCACCTCGGGTGTCTTGCCCGAGAGCATGGCGTCGACCATCGCCACCGTGACCTTGGCCAGCTCGCGCGTGTCCTTGAACACGGTGGAAGTCTGTTCCTTGCGCAGGATCGACTTGACCGAGGGCACCTCGGCGTCCTGACCCGACACGATGGGCATCGGCTGCGAGCCCGAGCCGTAGCCCACGCCCTTGAGCGACGACAGGATGCCGATGGACAGGCCGTCGTACGGCGACAGCACCGCGTCGACACGGTCCTTGGTGTAGTAGGCCGACAGCAGGTTGTCCATGCGCGCCTGCGCCACCGCACCGTCCCAGCGCAGCGTGCCGACCTTGTCCATGCCCATCTGCTTGCTGCGCACCACCAGCTTGCCGCTGTCGATGTAGGGCTTGAGCACCGAGAGCGCGCCGTTGTAGAAGAAGAAGGCGTTGTTGTCGTCGGGCGAGCCGCCGAACAGTTCGATGTTGAACGGGCCCTTGCCGCTCTTCAGGCCCAGCGCCGCCTCGATCGACTGCGCCTGCAGCACGCCGACCTGGAAGTTGTCGAAGGTCGCGTAGTAGTCGACGTTCTTCGAACCCTTGATGAGCCGGTCGTACGCGATGACCTTCACGCCCTTGTCGGCCGCCTTCTGCAGCACGTCGGACAGCGTGGTGCCGTCGATGGCCGCGATGACCAGGACCTTCGAGCCCTTGGTCACCATGTTCTCGATCTGCGCGAGCTGGTTCGGGATGTCGTCGTCGGCGTACTGCAGGTCGGTCTTGTAGCCCTTGTCCTTGAAGTACTTGACCATGTTGGCGCCGTCGGCAATCCAGCGGGCCGACGACTTGGTGGGCATCGAGATGGCGATCAGGCCCTTGTCCTGCGCGTTGGCCAGCGGCGTGAAGCCGACGATGGCGAACGCGATGCCCGCGAGAGAGGCTTTGAGGAATTTGCGTTTCATGGGTGTGGGCTCTCAGTACTTGCGATTGGGGAATTCTTTGGCTGCGACTTCCATCGGGAAGATGCCCTCGACCGTCACGATGCGCTTGGGCAGCGTCTTGCCGTCCTTGATGTCTTTCACGGCCTGCATCAGCTGCGGCCCGAGCAGCGGGCTGCATTCGACCGACACGTTGAGCTTGCCGGCGATCATGGCTTCGAAGGCGCCCTTCACCCCGTCGATGGAGATGATGGTGATGTCCTTCGCCGGCTTCAGGCCGGCTTCCTCGATGGCCTGGATCGCGCCGATGGCCATGTCGTCGTTGTGCGCGAACAGCACATTGATCTTCTTGCCCTCGGCCTTCAGGAAGGCTTCCATCACTTCCTTGCCCTTGGCGCGCGTGAAGTCGCCGGTCTGCGAGCGGATGATCTTGAACTTCGGGTCGGCCTTGATGATTTCCTCGAAGCCCTTCTTGCGGTCGATGGCCGGGGCCGAGCCCACAGTGCCCTGCAGCTCGACGATGTTCACTTCGCCCTTCTGGTCCTTCATCTTCTCGACCAGCCAGCGGCCCGCCTTGCGGCCTTCCTCGGTGAAGTCGGAGCCCATGAAGGTCACGTAGAGCGAGTCGTCCTTGGTGTTGACGGAGCGGTCGGTCAGCACCACCGGGATCTTGGCGGCCTTGGCCTCGCGCAGCACCGTTTCCCAGCCCGACTCGACCACCGGCGAGAACGCGATCACGTCCACCTTCTGCGCGATGTACGAGCGGATGGCCTTGATCTGGTTTTCCTGCTTCTGCTGCGCATCGGAGAACTTGAGATCGATGCCCGCCTCCTTGGCCGACGACTTGATCGACTCGGTGTTGGCAGTGCGCCATTCGCTCTCGGCCCCCACCTGCGCAAAGCCGAGCACCAGTTTTTTCTGCGCGAGCGCAGAGAGGGGCAGCATGCCACTGAGGGCAGCGGCGGCGAGCGCGGTGTTGAGGGTGCGGCGATTCATGGTCATGGAATGTCTCCTTCTGTTGACTTGCTTGTTGAGAACCGTTTTTCGTCGCGGCTCAGGCCAGCATGTAGCCGGTCTTCACCGTCGTGTAGAACTCCGCGGCGTGGCGCCCTTGTTCGCGCGGCCCGTAGCCCGACCCCTTGCGGCCGCCGAAGGGCACGTGGAAGTCCACCCCCGCGGTCGGCAGATTGACCATCGTCATGCCGACCACGGCATGGCGCCTGAAATGCATCGCGTGCTTCAGCGAATTGGTGCAGATGCCCGCGCACAGGCCGAAGGGCGTGTCGTTGCACAGCGCGAGCGCTTCGTCGTAGTCGTCGGCGCGCAGCACGCAGGCCAGCGGGCCGAAGATCTCCTCGCGCGCGATGCGGTGCGAGGGCTTGGCCAGGAACAGCGCGGGGCTCATGTAGTGGCCGACGGTGGCGCGCTCCAGCGCTTCGCCGCCCCACACATGCTCGGCGCCTTCTTCGCGCGCCACGTCGACCCAGGCGAGGTTCTGCGCCAGGCGTTCTTCGTCGGCCACCGGGCCGATGTCGACGCCGCGCTCCAGCGCGTGGCCGATCTTCAGTGTCTTGAGCCGCTGGCGCAGCTTTGCGACGAAGGCGTCGTGCACCGCCGCTTCGACGATGAGCCGGCTCGACGCGGTGCAGCGCTGGCCTGCCGAGAAGTACGCGCCCTGCACCGCGCAATCGACGGCGCGGTCGAGGTCGGCGTCGGCCAGCACCACCAGCGCGTTCTTGCCGCCCGTCTCCAGCTGCACCTTGGCGCGCCTCGCGGCAGCGGCCTGCAGGATGCGCTCGCCGTTGGCCATGGAGCCCGTGAAGCTCAGCGCATCGACCAGCGCGCTGTCGACCAGCGCCTGCCCCACTTCGCGGCCGCTGCCCATCACGAGGTTGAAGGCACCGGCCGGCAGGGCCGCGCGGCTGATGATCTCGGTCAGCGCCCAGCCGCAGGCCGGCACCAGTTCGGCCGGCTTGAACACCACGCTGTTGCCATGGGCCAGCGCGGGCGCGATCTTCCAGGCCGGAATGACGAAGGGCGAGTTCCACGGCGTGATGAGCCCCACCACGCCGACCGGCTCGCGCGTGACGTCGACCTGCACGCCCGCGCGCACCGAGGCCACGTTCTCGCCTCCGCCGCCTCGCAGGGCTTCACCCGCGAAGAACTTGAAGATCTGGCCCGCGCGCGCCACTTCCGCAACGGCTTCGGGCAGGGTCTTGCCCTCTTCGCGCGCCAGCAGCAGGCCCAGGTCGTCCTTGCGTGCGAGCAGCTCGGCGCCGATGCGGTCGAGCACGTCGGCGCGCCGCTGCGGCGTGCTGTGGCTCCAGTGGGGAAAGGCCTCGGTGGCCGCGCGGATGGCGGCTTCGGCCTGGCGGCGATCGGCGCGTGCGTACTCGGCCACCACTTCACTGGTGTCCGAGGGATTGGCGCTCACACCCGTGGTCGCGCTGGTTTCCCAGCGGCCATTGATGTACTGCCGCACGTTCTGATGGATCTCGCCGTGAATCACCGGGGCGCGGACCTTGTCTCTGTTGTTTTTGGAGTGCTGCGAGTCTATGAATAGATTTGATATCAATCCAATCGTTTTTTAAGCAAAATGGATATCGATCATCGGATTCTGGAAAACCCGATCAGTCCTTCGTTTCAAGAGACGACATGACCAACTACAACCACTGGTTCATCCGCGCCCGGCTCAAGACCCGGCAACTGCTGCTGCTCGTGGCCCTGGCCGAGGAAGGCAACATTCACCGCGCGGCGCAGGTGCTCAACATGACGCAGCCCGCCGCCTCCAAGCTGCTGAAAGACCTGGAAGACGTGCTGGAGGTGCCGCTGTTCGACCGCCTGCCGCGCGGCATGCGCCCGACCTGGTACGGCGAGACCATGATCCGCCACGCCCGCGTCGCGCTCGCGAGCCTGAACCAGGCGCACGACGAACTCACCGCGCTCAAGGCCGGCCGCTTCGGCCAGGTGAGCGTGGGCGCCATCACCGCGCCGGGCCTCACGCTGATGCCGCCTGCCGTGGCCATGGTGAAGCGCGAACAGCCCGACCTGCGCGTGTCGCTGGAAATCGAGACCAGCCCGGTGCTGATCGAACGGCTGGAGCAAGGCAAGCTAGACATCCTGGTGGCGCGGCTCTTTGCCGAGCACGACAAGTCACAGCTGCGCTATGAGGCGCTGACCGAAGAGCCCGTGTGCGCGCTGGTGCGCCCCGGCCATCCGCTGCTAGGCGTGAGCGGGCTCACGCTGCGCGACGTGGTGAGCGCCGGCTGGATCGTGCCGCCCGCAGGCAGCGTGCTGCGCCACCGCTTCGAGCTGATGTTCCAGGAAGAAGGCCTCGCCCCACCGACCAACACCATCGAGAGCTCGGCCCTGCTCTTCATCACGCGCATGCTGCAGCAGAGCGACATGGTGGCCGTGCTGGCGACCGACGTGGCGCGCTACTACGCAGCGCACGGCATCGTGTCGCTGCTGCCGCTGGACATGCCCTGCCACATGGACGCCTTCGGCATCATCACGCGCACCGACCGGCTGCTGTCGCCGGCGGCGAAGGTGATGATGAAGGCGCTGAAGACGGCCAGCATGAGCGTCTACGGACGCAAACTCGAGATCGATTGACCGGATTCATTCGCGGAATGCCGCGGAACCGGCTTTGCCGGGCCGCTGGCATTGCCCCCCGCGAGGGGGTTGGCGAGGCGACACGAAGTGCGCGAAGCCTGGGGGAGTGCCTGATTACGTCCAGCCGGCGTCGACGGTGAACTCTTGCGCCGTGCACATCTTCGCGTCGTCAGACGCGAGGAACAGCACCATGCGCGCGATGTCTTCCGGCATCAGCTTGTCGGGCAGGCACTGGTTGCGCTGCAAGGCCTTCTCGCCCTCTTCATCGAGCCACAGCTTCACCTGCCGCTCGGTCATCACCCAGCCGGGCGACACGGTGTTGATGCGGATGCGGTCGCGGCCCAGGTCCACCGCGAGCCCGCGCGTGAGCCCGTTCACCGACGACTTGGCAATTGCGTAGCAGGGGTAGCCCGATCCCTTGGTCTGCCAGCCCGTCGAGCCCAGGTTGACCACCGAGCCGAAGCCCAGCCGCTTCATGCCCGGCACCACCGACTGGATCGCGAACAGCGCGGGCCGCTCGTTGATGGCCATGCGGTTGTCGTAGTAGTCGGGCGTGACCGATTCGAGCGTGTGGCGGTCGTCGCTCGCCACGTTGTTGACCAGCACAGCGAAGTCGCCGAGTTCGGCGGCCGCGTCGGCAATGGCCTTCTGCAGCGCGGCGATGTCGCGCACGTCGCAGGCGCGCCACCATGGCGCCGCGTAGCCGGCCTCTTTGATCTGCTGCGCGAGCGCCGCGCTGGCGCCCTCGGCAATATCGACGAAGGCTACGCGCGCGCCCTGCGCAGCAAAAGCAGCGACGATGGCCGCACCAATGCCGCTGCCGCCACCGGTGACGAACACTGTGCGGTCCTTCAGGCTGGGATGAATGGAAAGCTGGGGGGAATTCAAGAAAAGTCTCCGAGGTACGCATCACACGACATTGCAATATGAATATCAGTTGATGCCAGTATTTTCAATTTCCGTTATCAATATGCCTTGATACGATCCGCCGCGTCAAGAAGACATCACAAGGAAAGAACAAATGAAAGAGACAAGCCCCCTTCCCTCATTGCCCGCGCCTTCGGTCGCAGGCGAGCCCGAATGCATCTGGCCCGCCGGCGCCGAGCTCGGCGAGGGCACGCTCTGGTCGCAGCGCGAACAGGCGCTCTACTGGATCGACATCCTCACGCCGCGCCTGTTCTGGTTTCGCCCCGCCGACGGTGCGCGACGGGCCTGGCAGTTCGACGAAGAGATCACCGCGATCTCCGAGCGCGCGACGGCACCGGGCCTGATCCTCACGCTGCGCCGCGGCTTCGCTCTCTTCGACACGACACAGCTGCCGGGTGCCGGCGCGAAGCCGCACTACCTGCACCAGCCCGAACCCGAGCGCACCGGCAACCGCTTCAACGACGGCAAGTGCGACAGCCGCGGCCGCTTCTGGGGCGGCAGCATGGACTTCGACTGCAAGGCTCCCACCGGCGCGCTCTACCGCTACGACGCCGACGGCCGCTGCACGAAGCACGACGACGGCTTCGAAGTGACCAACGGCCCGACGTGGTCGGCCGACGGCCGCACCATGTATTTCAACAACACGGTGCTGAACAATCTCTACGCCTACGACTTCGACATGGAAGCGGGCACCGTGTCGAACCGGCGCGTGTGGCACCGCTTTCCGAAGCCCGATGGCTTGCCCGACGGCATGACCACCGACGCGGCCGGCCGGTTGTGGATCGCGCACTGGGGCGGCTCGTGCGTGACTTGCCATGACCCAGTGAGCGCAGCCGAGCTGTGTCGCATCGTGCTGCCCGCGAGCCACGTCACCGACTGCGCCTTCGGCGATGCCGACCTGCGCACGCTCTACATCACGACCGCGCGCAACGGGCTTACTGCAGAACAGCAGGCGGCCGAGCCGCTGGCGGGTGGGTTGTTCAAGGTGCGCATCGACAGCCCGGGTGTGCCGGCGGCACTGTTCGCGGGCTAGTTCAGCCGATAACGCCGAAACGATGTTCCGTCGAGCTGCGAAACACCTCCCCCGGCCGCAGCACCGTAGACGGAAAGCCCGGCTGGTTCGGTGAGTCGGGATAGTGCTGCGTCTCCAGACACAGCCCATCGCCCTGCCGCAGGCTGGCACCCGCGCTGCCCATCAGGCTGCCGTCGAGAAAATTGCCTGAATAGAACTGCACCCCGGGCTCGCTGGTATGCACCTCCATGACGCGGCCTGTGGCCTCGTGCTCCAGCCGTGCCGCCAAAGCAAGGCCGCGATCGCCCTGCGCGCGGTCGAGCACCCAGTTGTGGTCATAGCCGTGTGCAAGCAGCAACTGTTCGTGGCCTTCGCGGATGCGCTCGCCAATATTGGTCGTAGTGCGAAAGTCGAACGGCGTCGAAGCCACATCGGCCAAGCCAGTCGGAATCAGCGTCGCATCCACCGGGCAGTAGCGGCTCGCGGGAATCGTCAGCCGGTGGTCCATCACCGAGCCGCTGCCTGCGAGGTTGAAGTAGTCGTGGTGGCTCAGGTTCAGCACCGTGGGCTTGTCGGTCAGGGCGCTGTAGTCGATGCGCCATGTGTTTGCGCTCGCCAGCAGCGTGTAGCGCACTGTCAGCTGTACCTCGCCGGGGTAGCCTTCTTCGCCGTCGGCGCTGGTGTAGCGCAGCTCGATGGCGATGTCGTCGCCGGCCTCTTGCGCCGACAGCGGCACGATGTCCCAGAAGCGCGTGCCGAATCCCTTCGCGCCGCCGTGCAGCGAGTTGACGCCATCGTTCAGCCCCAGCTGATGCGCCGTGCCGTCGAGCGTGAAGCGCCCCGCCGCGATCCGGTTCGCGAAGCGTCCGACGATGGTGCCGAAGTGCGGATGCGGCTTGAGGTAGTCGGCGAGCGTCGGCAAGCCCAGCACGATGTTCGCGCTGCGCCCATCGCGGTCGGGCACGCGCAGCGCGGTGACGATGCCGCCGAGGTTGATGGCGCTCAGGCTCAGGCCGCGGCCGTTGTTCAGGGTGTATTCGGTGACGGCGCGGCCGTCGGGCGTGCGGCCGAACTCGCGCGATGTGATGCTGCTGCTCATGTGTCTCCTGCCTGCCGGAATTGTTTAGGGGAACAACGCCTCGCGCGCGCACTGCGAAGCGGTGCGCAGCGCGATGCGGTCCTTGAGGTCATGGTAGTCGGGCGGCTCGGCGGCGTGCGTGCGCAGTTCGATGCGATGACCGGCCTTGGACACAGCGTCGGCAAAGCGCTCCTGCAGCGCGAAGGGCGTGTTCCTGTCGTCGCGGTTGCCGATCAGCACGATACGCCGTGCCGGGTCGCGCACGACGCCGCCCACGTGGTCCAGCGGGTCATAGAACTGCGCGCTGCCGGTGGTGTCGGTGCGGCCGTCTTTGGAGCGGCCCAGCAGGCGCGCGCGCTCCAGCAATCCGTAGGCACCCGAAGTCAGCACCGCGCAGGCCACGCGCGTGCGGCCCAGGGTGAGCAGCGCGGCGCCCGCGGTGGCACCGCCGCTGTGGCCGACGATGACGATGCGCTGCAGCCTGTGGCGCTGCATGAGCGCGTCGAGCGCGGCATCGAGCGCGTGGAACTCCACCAGCTGGCGGCGCTTGCGGTGATCGCCCGAAGAGCCGTACGTGCCGGGCCGCGCCACGAAGATCCACGGCACGCCCGCGCGGTCGCGGCTGCGCTGCGCATCGAGCATGCGCAGGTCTTCGGTGTTATCGGGAATGCGCGTGGGCGCCTGGTCCATCACGCTGTCGCGGTCGCCCGAGAACTGCACGATGGCGATGCGCGCGCCCTCGATGTCGTCGCTCGCGAAGTAGCGGATGCAGGCGGGGCCCTCTGCGGTCTGCACCCACAGGTAGCTGTTGCGGTCGGGGCAACCGGCGCGGTCGGCGGGCTGGTTCCAGTGCAGCACTTCGTCGTTGGCCGCGGCGAAGGGACGCGGCACGTCGGGGCCGGTGCGCTGCGCGCAGGCGGCCTGCGCCAGCGCGAGCAGAACGAGGGCGCAGCGCGCATATCGACGGAAGAGGCTCGATGCAGTCATAGCCGTTGCAGCAGTGCGGGGATGCTACCGAAGTCGGATCGGTCGCGGTCGCCCTTCACCAGCACCAGGTCACCGTCGCGCAAGAAGCCTTCGAGGTAGTTCGCGAGCTGCACGGCGTTGTCGAAGTGCGGGCCGAGCAGTTCGGCGGGCACTTCCTCGCGCAGCCAGCGCATTTCTTCGCCGTGCGTCACGAGGTGCTGGATGCCCGAGGCCAGCAGCGGCCCGGCCAGGCTGCGATGCATGGCCTCGGCGTCGTTGTCGAGATTGACGATGCGCCCCAGCACGCCGATCTTGCGCATCACAGGGCCGCTGCTCTCCGCGCGCTGCCAGGTGCGCACGAACTCCATCGCGTTATGCATCGACATGACTTCGGCGTTCCAGCTGTCGTCGATCAGCGTGGCCTGCACGCCGGCCTGCGTGCGCAGCGCGCGCACCTGCATCACCGAGGCCGGCAGGCGCACGTGCGGCATGCGCGCGCAGGCGGCCTCGCCATCGAAGCCCATGGCCAGCAGGGCCGCGAATGCGAGCGCCGAGTTGCGCACCAGCCCCGCGCTCTCGACCGGAAACAGGTACTCCAGCGTGCGCCCCGGCACGGCAATACGCACGCGGCAGCCGCCGCCGGGCTCGGGCCGGGTGTCCACAATGCGCACGTTGGCCTCGGGCCCGGCGCCGACCACCCAGACGGCGCCCGCCGTGCGCGCAGCCGCTGCAACCACCTGCTGCAGGCAGGGAATGTGATCGGGCACGATCGCCACGCCGCCGGGCTCCAGCCCCAGGAAGATGCGCGACTTGTATTCGGCCGTGAGCTCCAGCGTCGAGGCCTGGCGCGTCTGCGACAGGCCGATCTCGGTGATGAGTGCCACGTGCGGCCGCGCCACCAGCGAGATCGGGCCGCGGTCCATCCATAGCCCGCTCTGCGCCATCTCGAGGATGCACACGTCCACGTCGGGCCCGAGGTTGGCCAGCATGGCCGGCACGCCGACACGCGAGTTGTAGTTGTCGATGGTGGTGTGCACGCGCGCGCGCTCGGGCAGCAGGTCGCGCAGCATTGCGATGGTGGACGACTTGCCTACCGTGCCGGTCACGCCCACCACGAAGCCCTTGTAGCGCGCCCGCGCGGCGGCGCCCATGGCGAGCATTGCGGCAATGGGGTCGTCCACCTGCAGCAGCGGGAAGGCCGGGTCGAGCCCGTCCACCGCGTGCGCGACCACGGCGCCAGCCAGCTCGGAGTGCAGGCGAGGCAATTCGAGGTGGCGGTCCCAGTTGTCGGTGCGCGGCTTGCTGTAGTTCTCGTGCGCGGCCAGTGTGCGGTAGTCGGAGGCGACGAAGAGCGAGGGCTTCGGCAGCAGCCCCATGTGGACCGGGCCGCGCACCACCGAGTTGGCGAACCAGCCCGGCGGCGGCTCGACGAGCCATCGGCCGCGCGTGGCCTTTTGCAGTTGCTCGGCGGTCCACACGGGCGCGGGATCGGGGCCTGCGCCGGGGCGGTCGGCCATGAGCACTGGCGCTGTGCGTTCCGGCAAGGGCGTAGGAGCGTCCGGCACGCGCAGGCCGCACCACAGCGCGAGACGGCGCGCGGGTGGCAGGTCAGGCAGTGTGCCGCGCACGCTCACTTCGAGCTGCAGCACGTCGCTTTCCAGCAGGCCGCCGCGCGGCGGGCGCAGGCCGTAGCGGTCGCGGTAGATGCGGCCGGGCTCCCAGCGGCTGGTAGGCCACATCCAGTCGCAGGGGTCGTGGTCCATGCTCTCGCCCCAGGGCGGCATGCGGGTGCTGCGCATCGGCATCGCGCGGAAGTACAAGCGCAGGTCGGCCGCAACAGGCTCGTCAGCGGTCCAGAAAGATTCGACCCACAGCATGCGGCGCCCGACGATCTGCCGCGGCGTGCAGCGCAGGCCCACGAGGCGCAGCGGGCCGATCTGCAGTGGCGTGATGCGCGCGTCTTCGGGCACGGCGTCGACCAGCCATTCGGGCCGTGGTGTCTGTACCGGCTCCACGACAGGCGCCGGGCTGAAGACTGGTGCGGCTGCGGAGGCCGAGTCGGGCCGAAAGGCAGGCCGCTCGGGCGGCGACAGTCGCACCGCGCAACGGCCGCCAGGCACCAGAACCATCTCCGTCCCGAGCGCGCGGCATTGCGCCGCAAAGCGCTCGCTCAGCGCCTGCGCCTTGTCACCTTCGAGCTGCCGCGAGAAACCGAAGCCGACGCCAATGGGTGTGAACATCACCTCCTCGACACCGCGCGGCCCCAGCGTCAGCGAGAACACGCCCGAGTCTGCGAAGTCGTTGCGCACCGAGTCGAACAGCAGGTCGCCGGCGTCGTGCAGGATCGGCCGGCCGCGATAGATCTCGATGCCCTGCAGCACATGCGCCGAAGTACCGAGGATCGCGTCCGCGCCGGCATCGACGATGGCATGGCCGACTTCGATCTCGGCCTGCGTGGGTTCGGTCTCGAGGTTGGCGCCCCAGTGCACAGCCACCAGCACTACATCGGCCTCGCGGCGCGCGGCCTCGATGCGCGGCGCGAGCGCGGCGGTCCACGCAGCAGGGTCGTCCAGCGACAGCCAGGCGGCGCCCGCACGCTCGGCGGTGGCGGCAAATTCGGGCTGCGTGGCGTCGAGCGAGAACAGCGCCACGCGCACGCCGCCCGCGCGCCGGAACGCCGGGCGCAACGCGGCCTCTGGCGTACGGCCGGTGCCGGCGTGGGCGATGCCCGCCGCGTCCAGCAGGCCCTGCTGTTCCATGAGCGCATCGGGGCCGTAGTCGCCGCTGTGGTTGTTGGCGGTGGTGACCATGCCGATGCCGGCCTCGGTCAGCACCGCGAGCATTTCGGGGCGGGCGCGGTAGTAGTAGGGAGCCGTCTCGTCCTTGTCGACGCCCTGCTCGCCGATGGTGGCAACCACGCACTCGAGGTTCGCGATGCGCAGGTCTGCCTCGCGCAGCGCGGCGATGTCGCCGAGCATCTTTTTCGCGCCGCCGAGTTCGTGCAGCCGGTAGTGCTGGCGGCGCGCAAGATTCACGTCACCGCCCCAGGCAACGACACCGGTAGCTGTCGGCGCCTGCGCGCTCTGCTGCGCCTCGCGCTCCTTCAGCATCCGGTGATACGCCACATAGCCCGAGAGGTAATGCTCCACGTCGTCGATGCGCACGCGAAAGCTGTGGTGCTTGATGAAGAACGAGCCGGCGATGCGCGCCGGGTTACGGAAGAACATCGCCAGCTCGGGCCAGAAGTGGCCATTGGCGAGGTAGCGCGCGCGGTATGCCAGCGCGCGGTCGAACTTGTCGCGGTCGAGCCCGGCCAGCAGCGGGCGCAATGCGGGATCGGCTTCGAGCCGCAGCACCATGTCGCGCGCGGCCATCATCAGTTCGAGCAGCGTGGGAAAGGTGGTGATGCGCTCCAGCACGAAGTCGAGATAGCCCGCCACGTTCTGCAGGCCGAACTGGTAGTAGCGCGTCTCGGGCCGGTAGCGCGTGAGTTCGTTGACGCAGTAGCTCAGCCAGTGGTCGTGTGCGCGCCAGTGTTCGGCGGCAATGAAATGATCGAAGGCCTTCTCGACGACCGCGAGCCAGCGCTCGTCGCGCGTGAGGCCGTACAGCCGCATCAGGCCGAAGGCGGCCTCGCCGTCGTAGTAGATGACGCGGAACCTGTCCTTCACGTCGAGCGCGGGCGCATTCAGCACGTGCACGAAGCTGCCCGTCTCCGCATCCTGCATGTGGCGGATGCCGAGCGCGAGCTGCTCCAGCAGCGGCAGGTATTTCCTGTCGCCCGTGAGTTCGGTGTACTTGACCAGCGCGAGCAGGCACACGGCGTTGCCGCCGAGCTTGATCTCGCTGCCGATGTCCAGCAGGTAGGCGGCGCGTGTGCCGTCCGGCAGATGGGCCGGGCGGATCAGCGTGCCGGTGAGGAAGGCCAGCGAGCGGTCGATGGCGGCCTTGAGCGTGTCGCTGCGCGTGAACTCCCACGCTTCCAGCATCGCGTAGGTGGAGCTGGCGTGGCGCAGCGTGTTGTAGGTGGAGATAGCGCGGTCGAAGCAGGGAAACCAGCCGTAGTGGAACTCGCCCGTTGGCTTGACCTGCTCGGCGAGGTAGTTACCGGCGTTGTCGACCAGCGCATGGACTTGCCGCGCATTCCATTCGCGCAGCTCGCGAAATCCAGCCGCCTGGCCTTCGGCGGTGATGAGCCATGCACCCTTCGCATCCACGTACACGGCCCGCGTGGTGAAGCACCATACGAGCGCTGCGTCGTCAGTCGGAAAGTCGATCTCGCGGCCGAAGCGCCGCTTGCAGTGCAGGCGCAGGTTGCCGGTGTTGGGCTCGGCATGCTCCACGTCGCCGTTGTAGAGGATCGCGCTGCCGTGCATTTCCTGCGCGAGCAGCGCGAACTCGAAGCGCGCATCGAAGGCGATGCCTTCGTTGAAGTAGTTGCGCTTGGTTTTGGCGAGCTTCGTCTTCAGCGCGGCCCAGCTCATGGGCGTGACCTTGTCGACCACCTCGGCGCGCAGGCGCTGTGGTGCCTGGCCGGTGCGCTTGGCTTTCTCGGCGGCGGCGCGCCATGCGGCGTCGATGTCGGCGCCGCGCCCCGAGACCACGCGAGCCCGGCTGTCGTCTTCACCAGTGGCAAGGAACACCACGCACCCTGCTTCGCCGGTGGCGGGCGTTGCCGCGGGCAGCACACCCGCCGGGTCCGCCAGGGCTTGTCTGGCGCGATTCAACAGATCGGCAAGAAAATTCTTCGAGTCGTTATTCATGCAGCCGCGAATGATGACAGGCCCAAGCGTGGCCTGCCATCCCGGCAATCCATGGAAACCGACTGCAAGCCGGCCCCGATCTGACGACCGTCAGCTGACCGCCGACTGACCGCGCGGCTACAGCCGCAGCAGCTCGACGCGACGGTTCTTCGCGCGACCTTCTTCGTTGGTGTTCGGCGCCACCGGCTCCTTGGAACCGGCGCCGCGCGAAGTGAAGCGCCGCGCATCGAGCCCCGTCTTTGCAAGCGCCGCAATGACCGACACGCTGCGCCGGCGCGAGAGGTCTGCGTTGTGCGGCTCTTCGCCCTGCGCATCGGTGTGGCCCACCACCTGCACGCGCAGTTGCGGGTTGCTGCGCATGAGCTTGGCGATCTCGTCGAGCGTGGGCTGCGAGTCGGGCTTGATGCTGTCCTTGTCGAGGTCGAAGTGAATGCCGTAGAGGCTGATGCGGCCGTTCTCCGCCAGCCCCTTCTGCATGGCCGTGGCATCGACGAAGACGATCTTGTCGCTCTCCATCGCCTTGCTCTCGACCACGCGCACGAAGGCGAAGTTGCCGCGGCTGTTGCCTTCGGCGAGCGCGATGCTGGCGTAGACCTTGCCGTTGGGGCCGTCGTATTGCGCGAGGAGGTAGCGGCCGCTGTTGTCGAAATAGTTGCTCACGAACTGGCGCCCGCGGCCGATCATCGGCCATTCGGGCGTGTCGATGGTGTTGGCCAGCACCGAGACGTCGGTGAACGGCGTTTCGCGGTCGGGGTCTTTCTTGTAGCAGCTGCTGTCGGTGGTGGCGCACGCGAACAGTGTCTGGAAGCCCTTGGCCTTCAGGCCAGCCTCGTAGTTGCGTTGCACTTCGAGCAGCGAGCGACCATCGGGCAGGCGGTAGTAGTAGAGCGAGACCTTGCCCGCGACTTGCAGCAGGCGCGGCTTGGGCACGGGGTCGCCCCAGTTCTGGATCGGTTCGCGCAGCAGGCCGACTTCGTCGTAGTCCTTGCTCTGGAAGGCATCCATCACCGAGCCTTCGTAGCGCCCGACCAGCGGATGATCTTTGGCGGGCTCGGCGGCCGATGTGACGGTGGCGGCCGCGAGCAGCGCGGCACACGCCAGTAGTTGTTGCAGGCGCCGGCCGAAGTTGGGCCGGAACGCGGGGAGTGAATGAGCCATTGTGGTTGTCCGTTTTCCATGCGAATCGCGCCTCGGATGAGGCGCGATTCGAAGGTATCGGCGGCTCGTTGTGCGGGCAATAAGCCGTTTGGCATGCCCGTTAAGAAGAAGCTTTTAAGAATGAGCACTGGGTGGTGAAAATTTGTCCCTGCTCGCTGAACGATCACGCCCCGAACGAGCCACGCCAACACTTCAAGCCCACGCCTCCATCACCGCACTGCGCACAGCATCGACCGCCACAGGCCGCCTGCCCTCAGCCGGCGCAACCCAACACAGCCACGTGTGCGAACGCCATCCGTTCCAGATCGCGAGTTCGCCATTGCGCTCGCCCTGCTCTGCCTGGTCGAGCCGCATCAGGCCCGCGCCCATGCCGCTTGCGACCATGCTGCGGATGGCGCTCTCGCCATCGGCCGTGCGGCCCTGGCGGTATTCACGGCCTGCGCCGGCGAACAGCTTTTCGAGATGCACGCGCAGGATGCACGAAGGCGGCGTGCCCACCCATGGCAGGTTCGTAAGCTGGTCTAGCGAGAGGTCGGGGTGCGCTTCGGCCACCGGCAGCGGCAGGGTCACGACGAGGTCGATCACGCCGAGGCGGTGCAGCTCCAGCCCATCGATCTGCTCGCCGTCGCTGAGAACGTAAGCGCAGTCGAGATCGCCGCGTTGCACTGCCGACAGCGTTTCGTACGACAGGCCCTGCTTCAGCTGCAGCGCGACCTGCGGATGGCGCTCCGCCAGCTTCACCAGCACCTCGCCGAGCCGCAGCGCCACCGGATCGACCACGGTGCCGAAGCGCACCACGCCCTGCGCCGCACCGCGCAGTTGGTCGGCCGCCGAGCGCATGCGCGATGCGGAAGCCAGCGTGCGCTCGGCCTCTTCCAGCAGGCTGAGGCCGGCCTCGGTAGGCGACATGCCCTTCGGCGTGCGTTCGAACAGCTTCACGCCGAGCTCGTCTTCCAGCGCCTTGAGCTGGGCACTCACTGCCGGTGCGCTGGTGAACACGCGCTCGGCGGCGCGGGTCAGGCTGCCTTCCTTGGCGATGGCGACGAAGGTCTTGAGTTGGTAGAGCTCCATGGGAGCGGATTGTGAGCTTGGCGGCCGCTTCAGTCTGTTCGCTTTTTTGGAGACCCCTGTCCAAAGAAGCGAATGGCATTTGCGGGCCCCAGCACCGATTCTTGGGGCATTGATTCATTGCAAGAAAAGGCTTCCCCATGTCCCATCGCCAACGCCTGCTCGGCATCGCCGCGCTGCTGCTCGCCACCTCCGGGTGGGGCGGCATGTTCCTGGTCAGCAAGGGCGTGCTGCACCACGTCGAGCCGGCGTGGTTCACGCTCATCCGCTACAGCATGTCCGCGCTGCTGTTCGTGCTGCTGATCGTTCCGCGCGGGGCGGCGCCGTGGCGCAAGCTGCGCCAGCATGCCGGGCCGCTGGCGGTGCGCGGGTTCGCGGGCTTCGGCATCTTCAGCGTGATGCTGCTGGCGGGCTTGGCGCACTCGGTGCCCTCGCACGGCGCGGTGATCATGGCGACCACGCCCATGACCACGCAGCTGCTGCGCTGGGCGCTCGACGGCGTGCGGCCGAGCCGCTCCACGCTGCTGACCACGGCGCTGTCGCTGCTGGGCGTGGCCATCGTGTCGGGGCTGCTGTTCGGCGCCGGGGCTTCGGGCGAATCGACGCTCTTCGGCGACGCGGTGGCCTTCGTCGGAACGCTGGGCTGGGTCTGGTACACGCGCGGCGCGGCGCGCTTTCCGGAACTCAACGTGATCGAGTACACCGCGCTCACGGTGCTGGCCTCGTGGCCACTGCTGCTGGCCACGGCTCTGGTCGGCACGCTGCTGGGCTGGACGCATGCGCCCAGCATGGAAGGCCTGCGGCTGTCGTGGCAGGCATTGCTGTACGTCGGCCTGGTGTCTTCGGCCATCGCGGTGCTGGCTTTCAACTACGGCGTGCGCACGCTGGGCGCAGTGACGGGCACGGCCTTCATCAACTTCGTGCCGGTGTCTGCGCTGCTGATGAGCGCGGCGCTGGGCAGGCTGCCCACGATGAACGAGGCGGTGGGCATGGCGATGGTGGTCGGCGCGCTGCTGATCCATACCGCCCTGAGCCGCAAGGCTTCCGCGCCGGCCCCGGCACCGATCGCGAAGACCCCGCAGAATTCGCGCAACTACAGCACCTGTGGAGCCGCATCGTCATGAGCAACGACAGCATCAGCAAGCCCCGTCTCTTCGAGCCCCTGCGGCTCGGCCCCCTGCAGATCGACAACCGCATCGTCATCGCGCCGATGTGCCAGTACTCCGCCGTCGATGGCACGCCGGGCGACTGGCACCTGATCCACCTGGGCCATCTCGCGCTCTCGGGAGCGGGGCTGCTGATCCTTGAAGCGACGGCGGTGGAAGCCGAGGGGCGCATCTCGCCCGGCGATCTCGGGCTGTATTCCGATGCCAATGAAGAAGGCCTGGCGCGCGTGCTGCATGCGATGCGTGCGCACTCGCCCATCAAGGTCGCGATGCAACTGGGCCACGCGGGGCGCAAGGCATCGAGCCGTGCACCGTGGGAAGGCGGCAAGCAGATCCGGCCGGACGAGCCCGGCGGCTGGAAGGCGTATGCGCCCTCGGCCGTACCCCATGCGCCCACCGAAGACCCACCCATCGCGCTCGATGCCGCAGGGCTCGCCCGCATCCGCAACGCCTTCGTCGAAGCCGCACGGCGCGCGGCGCGACTGGGTCTCGATGGCCTGGAGATCCACGCGGCGCATGGCTACCTGCTGCACCAGTTCCTCTCGCCGCTGGCCAACCACCGGGAAGACGAATACGGCGGCGGCCTCGATAACCGCATGCGCTTTCCGCTCGAGGTGTTCGATGCGGTACGCGAAGTCTTCCCCGCCGACAAGCCCGTGTGGGTGCGCGTCTCGGCCATCGACTGGGTGCCGGGCGGCTGGGACCTCGAGGGCACCGTCGCCTTTGCAAAGGCGCTCGAAGCGCGCGGCTGCGTGGCCATCCACGTATCGAGCGGCGGCGTGTCGCCGAAGCAGGCCATCGCGCTCGGCGCGGGCTACCAAGTGCCGTTTGCCGAGCGCGTGAAATCAGAGGTCGGCATGCCGGTCATTGCCGTGGGCCTCATCACCGAGCCGCGGCAGGCGGAGGAAATCATTGTCAAGGGGCAGGCCGATGCGGTGTCGCTCGCACGCGCGATCCTCTACGACCCGCGCTGGCCATGGCATGCCGCCGCCGAACTGGGCGCGCAGGTAAAAGCGCCGCATCAGTATTGGCGCTCGCAGCCGCGCGAGTTCAAGGATCTGTTCGAGAACGCGGCGTTCGGGGCGCGCTAGCAGGCTGCAGGCCGCGCAGCCTCCGCGCAGTGGCGTGCTACTTGCATGGTGTCCCGCGCCATGCCTGCCACGCTCCTGACCCCGCCGGTGCCGCTGAATCTGCGGCAGATCGAAGTCTTCCACGCCATCATGATTGCCGGCACCCTCAGCGGGGCGGCGCGCATGCTGTGCGTTTCCCAGCCGGCCGTCAGCCGCGTGCTGGCCACGACGGAAGGCCGGCTGCGCATGCTGATGTTCGAGCGCGTGCGCGGGCGCCTGCAGCCAACGCCCGAGGCGCGCCGCCTGTTCTCGGAAGTGGAAAGCATCCTGGAGGGCGTGCGCCGCTTCAATGCACTGGCGGCCGACCTGGTCGGCGGTTCGCAGGGCGAGCTGTCATTGGTTTCGAGCCCCAGCTTCAGCGAGTGGCTGATACCGGTGGCGATCAAGCGCTTCCGGGCCCGCTATCCCGACGTACGCATCAAGTACAGGCCATTGCCGTTCGACCAGTTGCTGCCGCACGTGCTGCTGGGGCACGCGGACCTGGCGATCTCCTCGATGCCGCCGCCGGCCAGTGCCAACGCGGCATCGCGGGCGATCGGCCACAGTTTCATCGAATGCGCGGTGCCCGAGCGCCATCCACTGGCGCAGGCCGAGGCAATCAGCGCGAGCGACCTGGTGGGCCAGACCTTCATCGGCTACGGGCGCGACACGCCCTTCGGCCGGCTCACGGCCGACTTCCTCGCCGCGTCGGGCCTGCCCTTGCGCGCCGACGTCGAGATCCGCTCCACGCCCGAGGCGATGGCGCTGGTGCGTGAAGGCGTCGGCGTGGCGCTGATCGAAGCCTTTGGTGCGCGGCGCTCGGTGATGACGGATGGCGTGGTGCTCAAGCCGCTCTCGCCCGCGCTCGCGCACCGCATCTACCTGATCCACACCAACGTCAGCCCGCTGTCGGCCATGGCGAAGGAATTCCTGGCCGTATTCAAGCGGCTGCTGAAGCAGGAGGGGCGCGACAGTGCGCTCGCCCTCACGCTGCCGGAGCACCCGGGCGAGGATGCGCCCGTGCGTGCGCCTCGCCCCTGAGCCGGGCCATTCGTTGCGCGCCATTGACAGCGCGGGCCGGACGTCCATCACCTTTTGTCCCCAGGGCATAACGCGCGGTTATCGACGAGCGGGTCGGGGCGCCTTGGGCGCCACGAGTTTTGTGTTTGAAATCAATCACTTGCGGCAGATTCGAAGCATGCCCTCGCGGCCTGCCGGGACGGTTCAGGCGCAGTTGGCCGCAGGGGCGGCGGGCCAGATCATTTGGCTCAGACCAACTTTTCTGCCGCCATGAACCGCTTGATCACCGTCGCCGCCGCCCAGCTCGGGCCCATCCAGAAAGCCGAAGGCCGCGATGCCGTCGTGGCCCGCATGGTGCGCCTGCTGGAGCGCGCGCATCAGCGCGGCGCCAATGTCGTGGTGTTTCCCGAACTGGCGCTCACCACTTTCTTTCCGCGCTGGTACGTCGAGAACCTCGACGAGGCCGACGCGTGGTACGAGGAGGCGCTGCCCTCGCCCGCCACACAGCCGATCTTCGATGCCATCCGCCGCTATGGGCTGACCTGCTACCTGGGCTACGCCGAGATCGCCCACGAGGCCGACGAGACCGGCGTGGTGCGCAAGCGGCGCTTCAACACGTCGGTGGTGATCGCGCCTTCTGGCGAGATCGTGCTCAAGTACCGCAAGGTGCACCTGCCGGGGCACAAGGAGTTTTCCACCATCCGCAAGGTGCAGCACCTGGAGAAGCGCTACTTCGAGGTAGGCAACCTGGGCTTTCCGGTCGTGCGGGCGCCGGTGGGCCAGGTGGACGGCGTGAACCTGGGCATGCTGATCTGCAACGACCGCCGCTGGCCCGAATCGTGGCGCGAGCTCGGGCTGCAGCAGGTCGAACTGGTCATGCTGGGCTACAACACGCCGGCGGTGAACCAGGAGAACCGCGGCTTCGAGGCGCACCACCTGCGCAACTTCCACTCGCAGCTTTCCATCCAGGCCGGGTGCTACCAGAACGCCACCTTCGGCGTGGGCGTGGCCAAGGCCGGCAATGAAGACGGCTTCGAGCTGATGGGCCATTCCGTCATCGTGAACCCCCAGGGCGAGATCATGGCCATGGCCACCAGCTGGGACGACGAGCTGGTGGTGGCCGACTGCAACCTGGACATGTGCCAGCTGGGCCGCAACACCATCTTCAACTTCGCCCAGCACCGCCGCCTGGAGGCCTACACCCGCCTCACCAGCCAGACCGGCAGCACCGAGCCCCCGGTGTGGCAACCGGCGTGAAGGAGGACTGCGCGATGACGAGCACCTCCACCACTTCTTCTGCCGCGGCGCTGCCGGACCACATCGAGCACGCGATGCTCGGCACGATGCGCGTGCCCCGTTTCGAAGACGTGCTGCGCGCCGCACAAGCCATTGCGCCATACGTGCAGCGCACACCGCTGCTGCGCTCGCCCCCGCTGGACGCGCTGGCGGGCGGCACCGTGTGGATCAAGCCCGAGAGCCTGCAGGTCACCGGCTCCTTCAAGGCCCGCGGCGCCTTCAATGCCCTGCTGGCACTCACGCCGCAGCAGCGGGAGCGCGGCGTGGTGGCCTATTCGACGGGCAACCACGGCCAGGCGATTGCCTGGGCGGCGCGGCAACTGGGCGTGTCGGCCACCATCGTGATGCCGGTCGATGCCCCGAAGACCAAGGTGGCGCGCGCGCTCGCGCAGGGCGCGAAGGTCGTCCACTACGACCGCGAGAGGGAAAGCCGCGAGGACATCGGCATGCGCCTGCTGGCCGAGACCGGCGGCAGGCTGGTTCCGCCGGGTGACCACCCCGAGGTGCTGGCCGCGCAGGGCACCGTGGCACTGGAAGCGCTGCAAGACCTGCCGGCCGGTGCGCGGGAAACCCTGGGCCTGTTCGCAGCGCCGTGCGGCGGCGGCGGCCTCATGGCCGGCTGCTGCCTGGCCCTCGATGCGCTGAGCCCCGGCGCGCGGCGCGTGGCCGTCGAGCCCGCGGGCTTCGACGACACCGTGCGCTCGCTGCGCAGCGGCCGGCGCGAGACCAACGCACCCGGCGCGCGCACGCTGTGCGATGCCCTGCAGGCCGTCACGCCCGCAGAGCTGCCGTTCGCCATCAACCAGCCGCTGCTGCACGAGGCCGTCGCCGTGACGGATGCGGAGGTGGCCCGCGCGATGCGATTCGCGCTGGAGGAACTGCACCTCGTCGTCGAGCCCGGCGGCAGCGTGGCGCTCGCGGCCATGCTGGCCGGCCATGTCTCGCTGCGCGGGCAGAGCGCCGTGCTCGTTCTCTCGGGCGGCAACGTCGACCTGCCGGTCCTGCAGTCCGTGATGGCGTAGCGCCCATCTCATCCATTCCCATAGCAACGAGGCCGACGCCGCCATGCCCCGGCGCAGCGTCGCCCAGGAGACCGCAAGCCCCTCCATCGATCTTCTTCAGAAAGCCTTGACCATGTCGTTCTTCAACGTCCGTTCCTTTGCCTCCCGCCGCTGGCTCTTGAATGTGCTGGCCGCGCCGCTGGCCGCGCTGGCCCTGTGCGGCTACGCGCAGGCCGCGTACCCCGACAAGCCGATCACCCTGATCGTGCCCTTCAACGCCGGCACCACGCCCGACATCGTCTCGCGGCTGCTCGCCGATGCGGTGGGCCGCGACCTCGGCCAGTCGGTGGTGGTGATGAACCGCGTCGGCGCCTCCGGCATCATCGGCACGCAGGCCACCATCGCCGCCCCCGCGGACGGCTACACCATCGCCTATGCCAACGTGGCGACGCTGGCGATCAACCAGTCGCTCTACAAGAAGCTGCCCTACGACGCCGACACGCAGCTCGCCCCGGTGGCACTGACCGGCTTCGTGCAGAACGTGCTGGCCGTGCGCAGCGACCTCGGCGTGAAGGACGTGGCCGGCCTCATCGACATGGCCAAGAAGCAGCCCGGCAAGCTCACCGTGGCCTCCGGCGGCAACGGCACCACCGGCCACCTGAGCGCGGAGATGTTCAAGTCGATGGCCGGCGTGTCCATCGTGCACATCCCGTACAAGGGCGGGCTGGAAGCCGACATGGCGCTGATGCGCGGCGAGGTGGACCTGGTGTTCGAGAACATCACCTCCATCGCTCCGCACCTCAAGGGCGGCAAGATCACGCCGCTGGCCGTGACCGGCGCCGCGCGCGACAGCCGCCTGCCCGAGCTGCCCACCATCGCGGAGACCGGCCTGAAGAAATACCAGGCCGTGGCGTGGACCGGCTACGTTGCACCGGCCGGCGTCGATCCGAAGATCCTCGATGCCCTCAACGCGGCTTTCAACAAGGCGTTGAATTCGCCCGCGGTGAAGCAGCAGCTGGCCGCCCAGGCCTATGAGGTCCACACCGGTCCGCGCCAGGACCTGTTCGACCTCGCCAGGAAAGAGCGCCCCGTGTGGGCCGACGTGGTCAAGCACTCGGGCGCCAAGCTCGACTGAAGCGCGCGCACGCACATGGCCGACTTCGACCTCGTGGTGCGCCACGGCACACTGATCGACGGCACCGGCAGCGCACGGCACCAGGCCGATGTCGGCATCCGCGGTGCGCGCGTGGCTGCCGTCGGCGAGCTGTCGGCGCTGCGTGGCACGGTCGAGATCGACGCCACCGACCGCATCGTGGCGCCGGGCTTCATCGACTCGCACACGCACGACGACCGCTACCTCCTGCTCGAGCCGGACATGCCGGCCAAGCTGAGCCAGGGCGTGACGACGGTCGTCACCGGCAACTGCGGCATCAGCCTCGCGCCCTGGGGCGCTCCGGCCGGCGCCACCGTGCCGCCACCGCTGAACCTGCTGGGCCACGACCCCGCCTTATTCGGCGACGCCACCTTCGCGGCCTACCTCGCGCGCCTGGAAGCTGCGCCCGCCGCGGTGAACGCGGCCTGCCTGGTGGGCCACACCACCTTGCGCGCGGCGACGATGGAGCGCCTAGACCGGGCCGCCACGCCGGAAGAAATCGCACGCATGCGGGCGCTGCTCGCCGAGGCCATGGCCAGCGGCGCCATCGGGCTGTCCACCGGCGCGGCCTATCCCACGGCCATGCCGGCCACGACCGAAGAGATGGCGCAAGTCGCCGAAGTGATCGGCCCCTACGGAGGCGTGTACGCGAGCCACATCCGCGACGAGGGCGACCATGTCTTCGCCGCGCTGGACGAAGCCTTCGCGATCGGCCGCGCGGCGCAGGCACCGGTGGTGGTGTCGCACCACAAGCTCATCGGCCCGCGCAACCATGGCCGTTCGGTGCAAACCCTGGCCCACGTGCGCGAGGCCATGGCGCAGCAGCCGATCGCGCTCGACTGCTATCCCTACTGCGCGGGCTCCACCATCCTGCGCAAGGACCGCATTGCGGTGTCGAGCCGGATCATTGTCACGCAGTCACAGCCACACCCCGAGTTCGCGGGCATGGACCTCGACGCGATCGCGCAGCGCCTCGGTGTGTCGATGGAAGATGCGGTCGATTTGCTGCAGCCGGCCGGCGCCATCTACTTCCTGATGGACGAGGCCGACGTGCGGCGCGTGCTCGCCTTTCCTCAAACAATGATCGGCTCCGATGGCATGCCGCACGACGCGTCACCGCATCCTCGCCTGTGGGGCACTTTTCCGCGCGTGCTGGGCCACTACTGCCGCGACGTCGGTTTGTTCTCGCTCGAACAGGCGGTACACAAGATGACGGGGCTGACGGCCCGGCATTTCCGCCTGCCCGGCCGCGGCGTGCTGTGCGAAGGCGCCTTTGCCGACATCACCGTGTTCGATGCCGACATGATTGCCGACCGCGCAACCTGGGAGGCCCCCACGCTGCGCGCGGAGGGCATCGATGCCGTCATCGTCAACGGGCGGCCTGCGTGGCGCGATGGCGAATCGCTGGGCGTGCGCAGCGGGCGCGTGGTGCGCCTGACCGACTGACCGACCGGCCGCGCATGGCAACTCAGTTGTCCGACGCGGCACGCACCCAGCGTTGTGTCTTGCCGAACAGCGGCAGCCCGACGTACGCACGCAGCAGCAGCTCGCCCGCCGGATTGCCGGTGGTGCTGACCGACATGTTGCAGCTGTAGGTCTTGCCGTTCTCGCGGTTGTATATCTGCCCGGCCCATTCGGTGGGTGGCCGGGACGGATCGGTCGCATCGACTGGCGTGAAGTCTTTCAGCAGCGTCATGCCGAGGGCCGGTCGGCTGTCGGCGGGTTGCATGTCGCCGCCGCCGGGCGCCATCGATCGATTGCCGAGGACCTTGGTGACGGTGCCGCACAGCGCGGTGCCGCACGGTGCGAGCTCCACTTCGAGGTTGCCGTTCGCGGTGATCCAGCGGCCGCGTGGATCGGTTGCCGCGGAAGACGACTGTGCCTGCGCGGCGAAGGCTGCGGTCAGCATCAGGACGGCGGCCAGCGCGCGGCCTGATGGACGATGGAACGAGTGCATGGTCATGGCGGGCTTCGTGTCGAGTGGATGAAGCACCCATTGCATCGCAGCACCTGCCTTCGCAGTGTGTCGGGGCAGGCACTGAATGGTCGCGCTCCGTATCTGGCCGCGTGCCAGACAAGGTGCGATACAAATCTGTCCGGCTCAGCCTGCCGCCGGTACCTGTGCGCGGGCCTGCAGCGCGCGATAGAAGAAGGTGGTGCTGCACGGTTCGCCCTCCGGCAGCAATGCGAATCCGGGGATCACGCCCACGCGCTGCCAGCCCATGCGGGCATAGAGCCGCTCGGCTTCGGCGCTCGACGTGTCGAGCACCAGCAAGGTCTTGCCGTGCGCATGCGCCTGGTCCTCGGCGGCCTGCATCAGCAGCGCGCCGATGCCCCGGCGCCGCGCCCTGCGGTACACCAGCATCTTCGAGACCTCTGCGCGGTGAGGCTGGTTCTCGGGCTGGTCGAGCACGATCTGCACTGTTCCGAGGAGGCCCTCGGCGTCTTCAGCCACGAGCAATGCACGTTCGCCGCGCGCCACGCCGTCGGCCACCTTCCGCCAGAACGCGAGGGCGCGCTCGCGGGCCAGCGGGAGCATGAAGCTGACAGACGCGCCGCCCTCGACGCAATCGATCAACAGGTCGGCCAGCGCCTGGACCTGGGCATCGCTCACAGTAGAAAGGACATGGATGCGGGGCGCTTCGAAATTCGTCATGTTGTTCATCTCCACGAAGAGGGCACGGTCGCGATCACCACGGCGTAGCGGGTGGTAGTGCGCGAGGGGTTGTAGTAGCTCATGGGGCGGTCGAGCACCATCGCCAGGCAATCGCCGGTGGCGAGCCGATGCTGGTCGTCGCCCAGTGTGAGTTCGATGACGCCGTCGAGCACCCACACCTGCTGGTGGATGACCGGCTCGCGCGCCGCGGTTTCATAAGCCACGCGGGCCTTGGGCGGAAACAGCACCTCGACGATCTGGATGGGCGATGCAAAGCTGCCCGGCGAGACGTTCCTCCGCACATAGCCGGAGTGCGGGTCGCGCCACTGCAGCTGGCTGGCCAGGCGCGACACCGGATCGGCGGCGGGCGCGGGCACCTCGAACAGCGAGGCCAGCGACACGCCGAGACCCGTCGCGAGCTTTTCGAGCAGCACGGCGGTGGGGCTGCTTTCGCCTCGCTCTATCAGCGAGATCATGGAACGGCTGACGCCGCAGTGCGTGGCCAGCGCATCGAGCGAGAGGCCGCGTTGCGCACGCAGGTCGCGCACGCGCTGCGCGATGCGGTCGTTCAGGCCGGACGGTGTTTCTTCTATTTCCTTCATATTAGATTAAATATCCACCATAAAGGAAATTGCGTCAAGCCTCCCGGCGAACCGCCCTCAGCGCGGAGGGCCGATCAACGCGGCACGCGCCGCTTCTGACGGAAAGACGCACGCCACGTCATGCGCGCAGCCCGGCACCACCACGACCTCGCGGCGCTTGGCCGGCGCGAGCAGCGTGCGGTCGTACTGCGCGTAGGCCAGGCCGCGCTGCAGGCGGAACGGGCCTTGAGCGGCGGCCGCGCAGGACTTGTCGAGCACGCGGTAGGCCGTGCCCCGCGCATCGTTGCTGTCCAGTTCGCCTTCGAGGTAGCTGATGTCGGCCTCCGCATACTGCCGGCGCGCCTGCGCGGCACTGCGACCGAGGTGCGCGGGCAGGTCGTCGGTGCCGTATTTCCAGCGGTTCATCTCAGGGCACGCCGCGGCATCGGGCACCGCGAAGCCCGAGACTGACGCACCGTCGGACGACAGCTGCGGGCGCACCGGATCGAAATAGAGCCACGTGCTCGGATCGGCGACCACGTAGCGCATGGCCACCTTGCCCGCCGTGCCGCCGTTCTGCGCGACGGCGGCATAGCGCTGCGCGAACTGCCCGCCGGCCGAGAAGCCGGCGATGGTGACGGTGCGCAGGCTCGGCCAGCGCTGCACCAGCTCGGCCACGAGCGCGTCCATGACCGCGAACGAGCCGATGCGGCTGCCCGACGCCGAGCGGCCGCCTTCGAGCCATGAGCCGCAGGTCCACAGCAGGTCGCCGGGCTGCGGCGCGGGCAGGCCCGGCGAGTTGCACCGGCTGGCAGCCTTGTCGGCAGGCACCTGGAAGAGCGGCGCGACCACCAGCGTGTCGTCCAGCGCACCGGCGTTGCGGACGGTGCGCAGCGTTGCCTCGAATGTCTTGTTGGCGTCGCGCGAATGGCCATGCATGGCGATGAGCGCCTTCGTCGGCCCGGTGGTTGCCGTCGGAGCATCCGGAGCGAGCGACGAGTAGTAGTGCAGCACGCCTCCGGCACCGGCCGGCGTGAAGCTGCGCAAGCAGTCCGTGGCCGCCGAAGACGTGCAGGCGGAGGGGTCGGCTGCCGCCGCGTGCGCCGGCCAGGATGCTGGCAGGCATACGGCCATCAGGAAAGGAAGGGACCATCTGTAGCTGTGCATGTTCGCGAGACTCCAGGGACGGAACGCGGATTCTCTGCCCGCCACAAGCTGTGAACCTGACCGACCTAGCGATTTGCTCTACCAAAGCGCCGCTCTTCGAACACAAATTCGCCACAAGGACGCGGATCATCCAACATATCACCAGCACGAGCCCCTCATGAGCACCACCAGCGCCGCCCCTCTACCCTCTTCCTTCGCGGCGTTTGCCGATGGCTTGTCCGAGCCCTCTTCGGCGCTGCGCGAGCAGATCACTGCAGCCTGGCGCCGCGCCGAACCGCAGGCGCTGCCGCCGCTTCTTGCACAAGCGCGCCTGCCAAGCGGCCAGGCCGAAGAAGCCCAGGAACTCGCCTACCGCATCGCCCAGCAGTTGCGCGAGCGCAAGAACGCGGGCGGCCGCGCCGGCCTCGTGCAGGGCCTGCTGCAGGAATACGCGCTGTCGTCGCAGGAAGGCGTGGCGCTGATGTGCCTGGCCGAGGCGCTGCTGCGCATCCCCGACTCTGAAACGCGCAACGCGCTGATCCGCGACAAGATCGCGCACGGCCAGTGGCAGTCGCATGCGGGCCGCAGTCCGTCGGTGTTCGTCAACGCCGCGACCTGGGGCCTGCTGCTGACGGGCAAGCTCGTGGCCACGCACAGCGAGACGAGTCTCTCGGCCGTGCTCACGCGCCTGATCGGCAAGGGCGGCGAGCCGCTGATCCGCAAGGGCGTGGACATGGCGATGCGGATGATGGGCGAGCAGTTCGTCACCGGCGAAACCATCGCGCAAGCGCTGGGCAACGCGCGCGAACTGGAGGCCGAGGGCTTTCGCTATTCGTACGACATGCTCGGCGAGGCTGCGCTCACCATGGAAGACGCCAAGCGCTATCGCATCGCGTACGAAGAGGCGATCCACGCGATCGGCAAGGCATCGAACCATCGCGGCGTGTACGAGGGGCCGGGCATCTCGATCAAGCTGTCGGCGCTGCATCCGCGCTACAGCCGCGCGCACCATTCACGCGTGATGGCCGAGCTGTACCCGGTGCTGCGCGAGCTTGCGCTGCTGGCGCAGCAGTACGACATCGGCCTGAACATCGATGCAGAGGAAGCCGACCGCCTCGAACTCTCGCTCGACCTGCTGGAGCGCCTTTGCTTCGAGCCGGCGCTCGCGGGCTGGAACGGCATCGGCTTCGTGATCCAGGCTTATCAAAAGCGCTGCCCGTTCGTGATCGACTTCGTGATCGATCTCGCCCGCCGCAGCCGGCACCGGCTGATGGTGCGGCTGGTGAAAGGCGCGTACTGGGACAGCGAAATCAAGCGCGCGCAGATCGACGGGCTCGACGGCTACCCCGTCTACACGCGCAAGGCCTACACCGACGTGTCGTACCTCGCCTGCGCACGCAAGCTGCTCGATGCGCCGGAGGCCGTGTACCCGCAGTTCGCCACGCACAACGCGCACACACTGGCCGCCATCTACACGGCGGCCGACCCGTCGCGCTACAAGCCGGGGCAGTACGAGTTCCAGTGCCTGCACGGCATGGGCGAGCCGCTGTACGAGCAGGTGGTCGGCCCGCTCGGGCGGCCGTGCCGCATCTATGCGCCGGTGGGCACGCACGAGACGCTGCTCGCCTATCTTGTGCGCCGCCTGCTGGAGAACGGCGCGAACACTTCGTTCGTGAACCGCATCGCGGACCCGACGATCTCGCTCGATGCGCTGGTGGAAGACCCGGTCGCCACGATGGAACGCATGGCGCAGCAGGAAGGCACGATGGGCCTGCCGCATCCGGCCATTGCGCTGCCCGCGGCGCTGTATGGAACGCAGCGTGCCAACTCGCAGGGGCTCGACCTGGCGAACGACGACAGCCTGCGCGCGCTGGGCCATGTGCTCGCCGGCAGCGCCGGTGAAAGCTGGCATGCAGCGCCGATGCTCGCCGAAGCAGCGCCAGCTGGCGAAGCGGTCAGCGTGCTGAACCCCGCCGACCACCGCGACATCGTCGGGCGGGTGCAAGAGGCCACGCTGGCCGATGTCGAATCGGCCATCGCCCATGCCCATGACATCGCCCCGGCATGGGCCGCCACGCCGCCTGCCGAGCGCGCCGCCCTGCTCAACCGCGCCGCCGGCAAGCTCGAAGAAGGCATGCCCCGCCTGCTCGGCCTGCTGACGCGCGAAGCCGGAAAGACCTATGCCAACGCCATCGCCGAAGTGCGCGAGGCGGTCGACTTCCTGCGCTACTACGCGGCGCAGGCACGCAGCGATTTCTCGAACGACACGCACCGCGCGCTCGGCCCGATGGTGTGCATCAGCCCGTGGAACTTTCCGCTGGCGATCTTCACCGGCCAGGTGGCGGCCGCGCTTGCGGCGGGCAACCCCGTGCTGGCCAAGCCCGCCGAACAGACGCCGCTGGTGGCGGCCGAAGCTGTGCGCGCGCTGTGGGAAGCCGGCGTGCCGCATGCCGCTGTGCAACTGCTGCCGGGTCGCGGCGAAACCGTCGGCGCCGCGCTGGTGGCCGACGCGCGCGTGCAGGGCGTGATGTTCACCGGCTCGACCGAGGTTGCGCGCATCCTGCAGAAGACGCTCTCGCAGCGGCTCGGCGCGCATGGCGCGCCGGTGCCGCTCATCGCGGAAACCGGCGGACAGAACGCGATGATCGTCGACTCGTCCGCGCTCGTGGAACAGGTCGTCACCGACGTGATGGCCTCTGCCTTCGACAGCGCCGGCCAGCGCTGCTCGGCGCTGCGCGTGCTGTGCGTGCAGGAGGAAGCAGCCGACCGGCTGCTGGAGATGCTCAAGGGCGCGATGGCCGAAGCCTGCATCGGCAACCCCGCGCGGCTGGCCGTGGACGTGGGCCCGGTGATCGACGCCGAAGCGCGCGACGGCATCGAGCGCCACATCGCGACCATGCGCTCGAAGGGCCGCAAGGTCTATCGCCAGGGCCGCGAGTACGCACACGACACGCGCAACGGCACCTACGTGATGCCGACGCTGATCGAGCTCGACAGCATCGCGGAGCTGCAGCGCGAAGTGTTCGGACCGGTGCTGCATGTCGTGCGCTACCGCCGCCGCGACCTGGGCGCGCTGATCGGGCAGATCAACGGCACGGGCTACGGGCTGACGCTGGGCGTGCACACACGCATCGACGAAACCATCGCGCAGATCGTGGAGCACGCCAAGGCGGGCAATGTCTATGTGAACCGCAACATCGTCGGCGCGGTGGTGGGCGTGCAGCCGTTCGGCGGCGAGGGGCTGTCGGGCACGGGGCCGAAGGCTGGTGGTCCGCTGTACATGCTGCGCATGCTGTCGGCGCGGCCGGACGATGCAATGGAGCGCGCGGTGGGAGGTGGTGCTGTTGCATCACGGGCCGCGCTGTCGGCACTCGCGCGCTGGGCGGAGGCAACCGACCGCCCCGCGCTGGCGGCGCAATGCGCGCGCTTCGCCGAACAGTCGCGCTCAGGCAGTTCGCGTACGCTGGCCGGCCCGACCGGCGAGCGCAACGTCTACACGCTGGAGCCGCGCGAGGCGGTGCTGTGCCTGGTTGACTCGGGAGCGGATACGGAAGCCGACCGGCTGGTGCAGCTGGCCGCAGTGCTGTCGGTGGGCAGCACCGCGATCTGGCCCGCCAATGCCGCCGCGCAAAGTCTTCGCGCATCGCTGCCGGCCGAGGTGCAGCAGTGCGTGGCCATCGCGAATGACTGGGCTTCCGACACGGTGATGTTCGACGCCGCACTGCACCACGGCAGCATGCAGAGCCTGTCGGGCGTGATGCAGCGCATCGCAGCGCGGCCGGGCCCGATCGTCGGCGTGCGCGCCTTTGCGCCCGGCGATGCGGACATTCCGCTCGAAAGCCTGGTGGTGGAGCGTGCGCTCAGCATCAACACGGCGGCCGCCGGCGGCAACGCGAGCCTGATGACGATCGGCTGATCGGTTTTACTTGTCGAACGCCGGATCGATCGGCACGCGGTAGCCATTGACGAGCCGGTTGGTCTCGTTGGCCATGCCGACCACGCTCATCAGCTCGGCGAACATCGCGGGCGTCATGCCGGCCTTCTCGGCGCCGGCGTGATGGCTCGCGATGCAGTAGCCGCAGTTGTTGGTGACGCTCACGGCAAGGTAGACCATCTCCTTCACCACCGGGTCGAGCGCGCCCGGTGCCATCACTTCCTTCAGGCTCCCCCAGGTGCGCCTGAGCGCCACGGGGTCGTTGGCCAGGTACTTCCAGAAGTTGTTGACGTCGGGCACGTTGCGCGAGGTCTTGATGTCGTCGAAGACAGCCCTGACTTCGTCGGAGGCATTGGCGTATTCGATGGGCTGGGGTTTCATGGAAGCTCCTGGTGTTGAAGGCCGATAGCCGTTACCGACAACAGTAGCAGCCTCCACACCGCGCCCGTCAGTAGGTCTCCAGAAACCTTGCGTGCTCCTGATGCATGTGCGAGCGCGCGAGCAGCCACTTTCTCAGCGCGGCCTGCGTATCGGGCGACAGGTCTTTGGAGCACTGATCGAACGCTTCGCCCAGGAGCTTGAACTCGACGTCGAGATGGCGGCGCGACGGCGATGCGTCCAGCATCTGGTTCTTCGCGAAGGCGAGAAGTCCGGCCTGGCCGAATGCTTCCATCTCCTTGACGAGACGCCATCGCTCCTGCATCAGGCGACGGAATATGGCAGAGCGCCGGCGCACGCCGAAACGGCGAAGTATGGGATTGGTGTCGTCGGTTTGCACCGTCGCCAGGATGATGTCGAGCTGCTCGAGCAGATGCATCCACTGCTCGGGCTGGAAGAATTCCATCGACTCCGCAGGCGCCTTCTTCACGACTAGCATGGTTGTCTCCTGCCGTCATTTTTTTGGATGCGCCCCGGCCTGGTTCGGGATCATCCGAAACCAGGCCGGGGCTGCACTGCTGTCACTCACTCGGCGGCGACCGGAACCGGTCGCCTTCAATCACCGCCCGATCACTTCTTGAGGTCGAAGCGATCGAGGTTCATCACCTTGGTCCAGGCGGCCACGAAGTCCCGTACGAAGGCCTTCTGCGAGTCGCTGGCCCCATAGACTTCCGCGAGCGCGCGCAACTGCGAGTTGGAGCCGAACACGAGGTCGACGACGGTGCCCGTCCACTTGAGTTCGCCCGTCTTCCGGTCGCGGCCTTCCAGCACGCCTTCAGCCGTCGTTGACTTCTTCCACCCGGTGTTCATGTCGAGCAGGTTCACGAAGAAATCATTGCTGAGAGTCTCCGGACGCTTGGTGAACACACCGTTTTGCGACTGCCCGACGTTCGCGTTCAGGGCGCGCAGGCCACCGACCAGGACCGTCAGCTCGGGCGCGCTCAGGGTCAGCAGCTGCGCCTTGTCGAGCAGCAGGCCGGCGGCGGTGGCCGAGTCGATACCCTTCTTCAGATAGTTGCGGAACCCGTCGGCCTGCGGCTCCAGGGGTGCGAAGGATTCGACGTCGGTCTGCTCCTGCGAAGCGTCCCCGCGGCCCGGCGAGAAAGGCACCGTCACGTCCTGTCCGGCCTTCTTCGCCGCGGCCTCGACCGCTGCGTTGCCGGCCAGCACGATCAGGTCGGCGAGCGAGATCTTCTTGCCGCCGGACTGCGCGCCGTTGAATTCCTTCTGGATGCCTTCGAGCGTCGAAAGCACCTTCGCCAGTTGGGCCGGCTGGTTGACTTCCCAGTCTTTCTGCGGGGCGAGGCGGATGCGCGCACCGTTGGCACCGCCGCGCTTGTCGCTGCCGCGGAAGGTCGAAGCCGAAGCCCATGCGGCGCCCACGAGCTGCGCAATGCCCAAGCCAGAGGCGAGCACCTTGGCCTTCAGGGCCGCGACGTCCTTGTCATCGACCAGCGGGTGGTTCACGGCGGGAATCGGGTCCTGCCAGATCAGCTCTTCCTTCGGCACCAGCGCGCCGAGGTAGCGTGCGCGCGGCCCCATGTCGCGGTGCGTCAGCTTGAACCAGGCGCGGGCGAACGCATCGGCGAACTCCGCCGGATTCGCCATGTAGCGGCGCGAGATTTTTTCGTAGGCCGGGTCCATGCGCATGGCCATGTCGGCCGTGGTCATCATCGGGGCATGACGTTTGCCCGAATCGTGCGCGTCTGGCACGGTGCCCGCACCCGTGCTGCCCTTGGGCTTCCACTGGTTGGCGCCCGCCGGGCTCTTGGTGAGTTCCCATTCGTAGCCGAACAGCGTCTCGAAGTAGCTGTTGTCCCATTTCGTGGGCGTGGGGGTCCAGGCGCCTTCGATACCGCTGGTGGTGGCATGCACACCCAGGCCGCTTTCGAAGCCATTCTTCCATCCCAGGCCCAGTTCCTCGATGTCGGCTCCCTCGGGTTCGGCGCCGACCAGGCCCGGGTCGCCCGCGCCGTGGGCCTTGCCGAAGGTGTGGCCGCCGGCGGTGAGTGCCACGGTTTCCTCGTCGTTCATGGCCATGCGGGCGAAGGTCTCGCGGATGTCGCGGGCCGAGCCGAGCGGATCGGGGTTGCCGTTCGGTCCTTCGGGGTTCACGTAGATCAGGCCCATCTGCACGGCGGCGAGCGGGCCGGCCAGCACGCGGTCTCCGCTGTAGCGCTCATCGGCCAGCCACTTGCCTTCGGGGCCCCAGAAGATGTCGTCTTCCGGCTCCCAGATGTCGGGGCGGCCGCCGGCGAAGCCGAATGTCTTGAAGCCCATGGACTCCAGCGCGACGTTGCCGGTCAGGATCATCAGGTCGGCCCACGAAAGCTTGCGGCCGTATTTCTGCTTGATCGGCCACAGCAGCCGGCGCGCCTTGTCGAGGTTGCCGTTGTCCGGCCAGCTGTTCAGGGGCGCGAAGCGCTGAGCGCCGTGGCCACCGCCGCCGCGGCCGTCCGCAATGCGGTACGTGCCGGCGGAGTGCCAGGCCATGCGGATGAAGAGAGGTCCGTAGTGGCCGTAGTCGGCGGGCCACCAGTCCTGCGAATCGGTCATCAGGGCATGGAGGTCCTTGATCACGGCATCAAGGTCGAGGGTCTTGAATTCCTCGGCGTAGTCGAACGCTTCGCCCATGGGATCGGACTCGGCGGAATGCTGGTGCAGGAGCTTCAGGTTCAGCTGGCTGGGCCACCAGTCTGTATTCGCAGGAGCGCCGGCAAAGCTGTGTGTACGCTGGTGGCCCGGGAAGGGGCACTTTGTTTCATCGGACAAGGGGTTCTCCTTTGGTTGGTGATCGCACGTGGGGTCCGAGACCAGTCTAGGTTTGGATCTTCCGTCAATCAACCCAATTGAGTGAATTGAATTCATAGCGGCGAACTATGGTTTCTGCTTCACTCAACCCTTGGCTGGCGCTCCCGGCAACCGGTCATGGTTGACGTGCTGGCGCCCTGCTTCCAGGAGTCTCGAAGGGTTCTCGACCTGCAGTTCCATCAGATGAATGCCTGACCGCTTGGGCACCCAGCATCGCCACGTCAGATAGACCGTCGCCAGATCGGAGTTCAGATCCACATGGACGCCGTCGAGCATCATTTCCTGAGGGGCGCTGCCTCCATCTTTCCAGTGCGCCATGGCGGACAGCTGCACGCCAGGCAGCCAGACCTGAATGTGGGTGTGGTCCGGATGCATGTGAAGAAGCTGCAGCTCTTCGTCGCCGTTCAGGTGCTCCCGAATCGGATGGCCGGCCTGATGGCGCGCGGCGTCTCGCTTCCAAAAACTCCTCATCGCTGCATCAGACCTGTGCTGGCCCGGAACCCAGCTTGGCTGCGCGTCCCGAAGCGGGCATGGAAGGACCGTCTCTGCTCCCCCTCCACACGCGCCGGCAAGCAGTGACAGAAGCAATCCCAGCACAAGTCCATGGGACGTGTGTTCGAGGAGCCGGAGTGGACTCGCGTGAAGGCGGCTCGTTCCGCCTGCGACGCACCTTCTCGCTCAGGCAACGGCCCATGGAACATCATCGGCGCAGTGGCTCGAGGTCGCGGGAAGAGCGCGCCCTGCGCCGGCGTGTTTCATCTCGTTCGAGCAGGCATCGCTCGGCATGACCTCGATTGACACCGCCGTGCGGTACGCAGATCGATCCGCAACTTTTCTGCTCACGACGGCCGCAGTCATCACCCGCGCATTGTCGAAGCGCCCGCGTATCGGCTGCGGCCTTGTTGATCGAACCCGTCTTGGCCGCAGGCTGACGGCGAGCGTCGGCGCAGACGGCAGTATCGGGTTCGCGCACCGGCCATGAGACGAGAAGCGTCGGGCAGCGAGACCGCATGGGAGACGTTCCTGCCCACCGCGATCGGGGTTCAGGGCAGAGGATGAGTGGACCCTGATCAACCAGGGACCTGCAGCGCCCCTTCGGCAAGCAGCCCACGCCGAGCAACTAGCACATTGCGCAGTTGCGACGTCGGCAGGGATCTTCAACGATGCACAGCTCCGCCTACCGCCTACCGCCTACCGCCTACCGCCTACCGCCTACCGCCAAGGAGCATCCCATGCGCACGCTGCTGATCGACAACTACGACTCGTTCACTTACAACCTCTACCAGTACCTGGCGGCCTGCAACGGCGAACCACCGATCGTGCTGCGCAACAACGAGATGCACTGGGACGAGGTTGAGCGCATGCACTTCGACAACATCGTGATCTCGCCGGGGCCCGGGCGTCCGCAGCGACGCGCCGACCTCGGCATCTCGGCCGATGCGCTGCAGCGTTCCCGCAAACCCGTGCTCGGCGTCTGCCTCGGCCACCAGGCCATCGCCCACCACTGCGGCGCCCGGGTCGATCTGGCGGTGCGGCCGATGCACGGGCGTCTCGATCGTGTGTCGCACGCGCAGCGCGATCTCTTCGCCGGCATTCCAGACCGCTTCGAGGCGGTCCGCTACCACTCCCTCGCGGTCACGCAGCTTCCCTCATTGTTAGCGCCAGTGCAATCGTGATCAGCGGTGCCAATCGAACATTGACCAGGGGCTGGAGCTGGTTCCGTTAGGAGCCAGCTGTGAATAACTATAGGTTGGATGCCTCTGTGGGTCCTCCTTTTCTTGAATCGGTTGTTGGTATTCCCGAGCCGTCAGGCGAGGCCCCTTCCTCCGCGGCCTCGCTCACCTGGGCGGCCGCTGCCTTCCTGGTCTGCTCGCGCGTCTTGATGCGCCCCTTGGCTTCGTGCGTGCTGTGGCGGAAGCGGTAGGACTCGTTGCCCGTCTCGATGATGTGGCAGTGATGGGTCAAGCGATC
>NZ_FOII01000030.1:0-53992 GCF_900111625.1 Variovorax sp. OV084
CGAGCACCGCAGGTTGCCCGAAGCGAAGCGTAGGGACGCAGACAGCAGGGTCGCCTTTTCTTTGCTTACTTTCTTTTGGCGAAGCAAAAGAAAGTAGCTCGCCCGCCGGGGCGAGACCCGGCCTCCGCCCTCCGCAAGGAGAGCCGCGATGAATCTCTCATTGCCTTTCGTCCGCCGCCCTATAGGCACAGTCCTGCTAACCATCGGTGTAGCACTGGCAGGCATTGCAGCATTCTTTGTGCTGCCAGTTTCGCCACTCCCCCAGGTCGACTACCCAGTAATCTCAGTACGCGCATCGATCCCGGGCGCGAGCCCTGAAACGATGGCAACCAGCGTAGCAACCCCGCTGGAGCGCCACCTGGGCACCATCGCAGGCGTCAACGAAATGACGTCCACCAGCTCGGTAGGCTCCGCCCGAGTCACCCTGCAATTCGACCTGAGCCGCAACATCGACGGCGCCGCCAGAGAAGTGCAGGCCGCCATCAACGCCAGCCGCGTCGATCTGCCCGCCACACTGAGAAGCAACCCGACCTACCGCAAGGCCAACCCCGCCGCCTCGCCGGTCATTATCCTGGCCCTCACGTCCAAGACCAAGACCCCGGGCCAGATCTACGACGCAGTCTCGAACATCGTCAGCCAGCGCCTGTCCCAGGTAGATGGCGTGGGCGACGTCGAAATCGGCGGTGGCTCGCTCCCAGCCGTGCGCATCGAACTGCTGCCGTTCGCGCTCAGCCGCTACGGCATCAGCACCGAAGACGTGCGCGCCGCCATCCAGGCCTCCAACGCCAACCGTCCCAAGGGCATGGTCCAGGGCGAGGGCCGCAAGTTGCAGATCTACACGCAGACACCGGCCCTGCGTGCCAGCGACTACGCCCCGATGGTCATCGCCTGGCGCAACGGCGCGGCCGTGCGCCTGCAGGACGTGGCCGAGGTGGTCGATGGCGTGGAAGACACGCGCACGCTCGGCCTGTTCAACGGCGAGCCCGCGATCATCGTGCTGATCACGCGGCAGCCCTCGGCCAACATCATCGAGACCGTCGACAGCGTGCGCGCGCTGCTGCCCGAACTGCAGGCTCAGCTGCCGCCCGACGTCACGCTGCAGGTGGCGTCGGACAGCACGAACTCCATCCGCGGCTCGCTGCGCGAGGTCGAGCTCACGCTGGTCATCTCCGTCATCCTGGTGGTGCTGGTGGTCAGCCTGTTCCTGCGCAGCGTGCGCGCGACCATCGTGCCCGCGGTGGCCACGGTGGCGGCGCTGCTGGGCACTTTCGGGGTCATGTACCTGCTGGGCTTCAGCCTGAACAACCTGAGCCTGATGGCGCTCACGGTGGCCACCGGCTTCGTGGTGGACGACGCGATCGTGGTGCTCGAAAACACCAGCCGGCACATCGAGTCGGGCATGACGCGCATGAAGGCGGCGCTGCTGGGCGCGAAGGAAGTGGGCTTCACCGTGCTGTCGATCAGCGTGTCGCTGGTGGCGGTGTTCATTCCGCTGCTGTTCATGGGCGGGCAGGTCGGCCGGCTGTTCCGCGAGTTCGCGGTGACGCTGTCGGCGGCGGTGATGATCTCGCTCGTCATCTCGCTGACCACCACGCCCATGATGTGCGCGTGGCTGCTCAAGCCCGGTGGCGAGCACGACAAGAGCAAGCCGCAAGGCCGCTTCGGGCGCATGGCGGCACGCAGCTACGACTGGGTGCTCAAGCGCTACGAGACCAGCCTCGACTGGGCGCTCGACAGCAAGGGGCTGGTCATGCTGATCCTGGTGGCGGTGGTCGGGCTCAATGTGTATCTCTTCAGCGCCGCGCCCAAGGGCTTCTTCCCGCAGCAGGACAGCGGGCAGCTCAACGGCGGCCTGCGTGCCGACCAGAGCATCTCGTCGCAGGCGCTGGCCGCCAAGCTGCGGCAGGTGGTCGACATCATCCGCAAGGACGAGGCGGTCGACACCGTGGTGGGCTTCACCGGCGCAGGCCGGGCAGGGGGCGGCTTCATGTTCGTCAACCTGAAGCCGGCCAACCAGCGCAAGGACAGCGGCCTGGCCGTGATCGCGCGGCTGCGGCCACAGCTCAACGAAGTGACCGGCCTGCGCGTGTTCCTGGGCACGGTGCAGGACGTGCGCTCGGGCGGCCGCGCCAGCAACTCCACCTACCAGTACACGCTCAAGAGCGATTCCCTCGCCGATCTGCGCACCTGGGCCCTGAAGTTGTCCGACGAACTGAAGATGCAGCCGGTGCTGACCGACATCGACACCGACCAGGACGAGAACGGCGTGGAGACGGTGGCCAAGGTCGACCCCGACAGCGCGCGCCGGCTGGGCCTTACGTCCACAGCCGTCGACAACGCGCTCTACAACGCCTTCGGGCAGCGGCAGGTGGCGACCATCTACACCGAGCTGAACCAGTACCACGTGGTGATGGAGTGGGCTCCACGCTACTCGCGCAGTCCCAATGCCTTGAGCGACGTTTACGTGCCGGCCACCAAGACGACGGTGGTGGCGGGGCAGACCGTGACCACGCAGGTGGCGGCGAGCACCACGACGTCGACGAGTTCAAGTTCGTCGTCGTCCTCGAGCACGGCCAGCAGCACCTCCGTGCCGGTGTCGGCCAACGCGGGCCTGCGCAGCGCATCGACCGGCAACGTGCTGAGCAACACGGCCACTGCGCTCGTGCCGCTGTCGGCGGTGGCGAAGTTCGAAGAGCAATCCGTCGCCACCTCGGTGAGCCACGAGGACGGCGAACTGGCGACCACCATCTCGTTCAACCTCGCCGAAGGCGCGAACCTCGGCGATGCGCGCGAGGCCATCGCCAAGGCCGAGGCCAACATCGCGATGCCCACCAACGTGCGCGGCGCCTTCGCCGGCACGGCGGCCAGCGCGCAGCAGTCGCAGGGCCAGCAGGCCATCTTGATCCTGGCCGCGCTGATCGTGATCTACATCGTGCTGGGCATCCTGTACGAGAGCCTGGTGCATCCGATCACCGTGCTGTCGACGCTGCCGTCGGCTGGCGTGGGCGCGGTGCTGGCGCTGCTGATGTTCCGCATGGAGTTCTCGATCATTGCGCTGATCGGCGTGTTCCTGCTGATCGGCATCGTGAAGAAGAATGCCATCCTGATCATCGACTTCGCACTGGAAGCCGAGCGCTCGCGCGGGCTCTCGCCGCTGGAGGCGGTGCGCGAGGCCTGCCTGCTGCGCTTCCGCCCGATCCTGATGACCACGCTGGCGGCCGCACTGGGCGCACTGCCGCTGGCCATCGGCTTCGGGGAGGGTGCCGAGCTGCGTCGGCCGCTGGGCGTGGCCATCATCGGCGGGCTGATCGCCAGCCAGCTGCTGACCCTGCTGACGACGCCGGTCGTCTATCTGCTGCTCGACAAATTGCGCCGCCGCGGCAAGAACGAACACGAACTGAGCCGGGTCGCGCCAGCTTGAGAACAACACCGCCATGAACGCACTGCTTTCCTTTTCCTCCTTCCGCGCGAGCCGCTTCCCGCTCTCGGCGCTCGCTCTGGCTGCTGTGCTCGCCGGCTGCTCCGTCGGCCCGCGCTACGAACAGCCCACCACCGCAGCTTCCGTCAACTGGAAGGAGCAGAAGACCGCCGAAGGCTGGCTGCCCGCCGCGCCGGCCGATGCGCTCGACCGCGGCGAATGGTGGAAGCTGTTCGGCGACGCCACGCTCGACGAACTGGCCGGCCGCGTGCAGGTGTCGAACCAGAACATCGCTGCGGCGGTGGCCAACTATTCGCAGGCCCAGGCGCTGGTGCGCGGCGAGCGGGCGGCGCTGTTCCCGTCGGTGTCGCTGGACGGCAGCGGCAAGCGCTCCGGCACGGTGGGCGGCAGCAGCACGTCGAGTCCGTCGAATGCCTTCTCGGCCACGCTGGGCGCCAGCTGGACGCCGGATGTGTGGGGCCGCCTGCGCGAAGCCGTGAGCAGCGCCCAGGCCAATGCCCAGGCGAGCGAGGCCGACTTGGCCGCGGCGCGCCTGTCGGCCATCGGCGACCTGGCCACCAACTACTTTTCGCTGCGCGAGGCCGACACGGAGATCGTGCTGCTCGACGAAACCATCCAGGGCTACCAGCGCGCCTTCGAGATCACGAGCAACCGCTATCAGGCCGGCATCGCCGCACAGACCGATGTGCTGCAGGCGCAGACGCAGCTTGTCAACGCCAAGGCCGAGCGCGTGGGCCTGCAGCGCACGCGCGCCACCTACGAGCACGCGATTGCCGCGTTGCTGGGCGTGGCGCCGGCCGACTTCAGCCTGCCGGCCGCGCAATGGACGCCCGTGGTGCCCGGCGTGCCGCTCGGCGTGCCCTCGACGCTGCTGCAGCGCCGGCCCGACATCGCGGCCGCCGAGCGCACCGTGGCGGCAGCCAATTCGCAGATCGGCATTGCGCGCGCAGCCTACTTTCCGAACATCGGCCTCACTGCCTCGGTCGGCAGCAGCGCCAGCCGCGTGAAGGACCTGTTCAGCTCGGCCAACTCGCTGTGGTCGCTGGGCTTCTCGGTGGCGCAGGTGGTGTTCGACGCGGGCGCCATCGCGGCTAACGTCGATTCGGCCAAGGCCTCCTACGAGTCGAGCGTGGCGCGCTATCGGCAGACCGTGCTCACGGCTTTCCAGGCCGTGGAAGACCAGCTCACCGCGAGCGCGACGCTCGCCGAGCAGGAGGGCTTTCGCCGCGAGGCCTCGGCTGCGGCAGACAAGACCGAGCAGCAGTTGCTGAACCGCTATCGCGCCGCGCAGGTGAGCTACACCGACGTGGTCACCGCACAGGCCGCCGCGCTGAGCGCGCGGCGCACGCTTGTGCAGCTGCAGGTCAGTCGCCAGACCACGGCCATCGCGCTGATCCAGGCGATGGGCGGAGGCTGGCAGGCTGGGTGGATGGGCGACGGCAACAACGCCAAAGCGGACGCGGCAGCACCGCAACCCGCCGCTTCGCGCACGCAGTAAGCGGCTGATCGATATGAAGGATGGGCACTGGGCCCATCCTCAGGCCCGGCGCTCAGGTCAATGTGCTGGACGGTCGCTGATGTTGCCCAGATAGTCCTTGTCGGTCACCAGCACCCAGAGCGCCAGCACGAGGATCACCGCGGCGACGAGCACCGCATTGACCATCGCCGTCTCGACGCCACGGAAGCCGACCACCCAGGGCGATATCGCGAGCCAGGCCGCCAGCGCGACCTCGGTCCATTCTTCCCACTGTCGGGGCACGAAGGTCGCACCGAGCGCCACCGCGCCGAGCACGATGCCGGTCGCCACCATCGTCCACATGGCGGGCGTCAGGTCCGAAAAGCCCAGGACCCAGGGCGAGACGATCAGCCAGGCGCCGGCGACGGCGTTGACGGGGTCTTGCCAATGCTTCACTTGCTTCATGGTCATTACCTCCTGTCGCGACAAGGCGCCGCGACAAGCGGTTTGACTTGCGCTGGCAGGGGAGGGTTCCGGGCCCTACTAGAGTGGCAACTCCAATGTTTCCCACTTGCGCAGCATGGTCACCTGCCGGCGGAGATAGTCGGTCGGTATGGTCTGGGAGCCCCAGACAGGAACCCGTCCTGCGCACTCTCCCAGCAGCCAGATCTGCCGCACCGCCATGAAGCGTGCGATGGCGGCGAGGTCGGCATCGGCGACAGGCCGGGCCTCGCGATAGGCGGATATGAAGTTCCGCCACTGCCCCGTTGCCTTGTCGCTCAGTACGCCATCGGGCGTGCGCGGATGCAGGCTCCACGGATAGACCGCCAGTTCATAGGCCAGGTAGCCGGGGCCCGCCTCGTCGAAGTCGAAGAACACCGCCTCGTGCTGCTCCTGCGCACCGCGCACGATGAAGTTGTTGCTGCCGTGCGCGTCGCCGTGGCACAGGACGCGGCTGAGCTCGCCCAATGCCAGGACGTCGCTGTGCAGCCGCTGGCCCAGCCTCTCGAATTGCGGGCGCAACTCGGCGGTCATGGTCGGAGCGTGCAACAGGCCCTGCAGCGGGCGCAGCAGCAGGTAGTCCAGGTCCAGGTGATAGCTGCTGGCCGGCCCCTGGTAGCTTTCGCCCGCAATGTGCAAGGCGGCCAGTCCGTGCGCAAAGGCTCCGATGTCATCGGCCGAGTCGCCGGTGAACTCTCCGTCCAGATACTCGAACAGCATCAGCGCCCGGGAGCCCTCGGGTAGCGACACGTGGATGGCGACTTCACCGTCCGCGGTGGGCAGGCAACGGGATACGGGGCATCCGGCCTGCGCCCAATGCTGCAGCGCGGCTGATTCGAACAGCATGTTGGGGCCGCCTCGGGGCCGCTCGGCGCAGAGCCGTGCCACGGCACGTCGCCCGCTGGCAAAGCTCAGCCGATAGACTTGATTGAAGCTGCGCCGCAGGAACTCGCTCTCGACCACTTCGCCCAGGCCGTAGTGCGCCTGAACGAGCTTCGCAATGCTTGCCGCCGTCGGCGTGGATTGCGCGATTTCCAGATTCATCTGGCGTCCCTAGGGAAAAAGGGCGCGATTATGCAGGTCGGCCGGCAAACGGACTCAAAGCTGTACCCCCAGGAGATCGTCGATGCGCAACATTGCCAGGTACTGGATCGCGGGCTTTCTCTTCCTGATCGCACTGGTTTCGCCAGCCCAGGCGCAGACCACGCAGAAGGTGGTCGACATTCCCACCCGGCCAGGCGTAACGCAGCGGATGCTCGTGCTGTCGTCGCCAGCGCCAAGGGCTGCTGTGATCCTGCTCGCAGGCGGGCACGGCGGGCTGCAGATCTTTCCCAATGGTTCGTTCAACTGGGGCGCCGGGAATTTTCTCGTTCGCACGCGGCAGCTGTTTGCGGACCAAGGGCTCATGGTCGCCGTCGTCGATGCTCCGTCCGACCGGCTGAGTCCGCCCTACCTCAGCGGTTTTCGCCAGAAGTCGGAGCATGCGGCCGACCTCAAGGCGGTCATTGCGTGGATGCGAGAGCAATCCAAGGTGCCTGTGTGGCTTGTGGGCACCAGCCGGGGTACGCAGTCCGCGGCATACGTCGCGACCGAGCTCGCGGGCGCTGAAGGGCCGGACGGCATCGTGCTGAGCTCGACCATCCTCACCGACGACAGGGGACGGCCCGTTCCGGCAATGCCGCTGGAAAAGATCCGGGTTCCCGTTCTCGTCGTCCATCACGAGCAGGATGGCTGCGCGCTCTGTGCGTTTGCCAACGTGCCTGTCCTCATGGGAAAGCTCGAGAACTCGCCGAGGAAGGCGCTGCTGAGCTTCAAGGGCGGGGAGAACAGGGGCGACCCGTGCGAGGCCATGGCGTATCACGGCTTCAACGGGCTCGATCGCGAAGTTGTCCCGCAGATCGCCGACTGGATCATTGCCAGATAGGCAGGCTGTCCGAAAGGGCTACCGGGGGCGGGTTAACGCGTACAGCTGAAGAGAAGTTTACAAAAGTTAATAAATTTGAAGTAATCATCGAAAAAGTCCCGGAATAAAATTTTTACGGAAATCGGGGATATGAAGCTTTTGTACGCGGCCGTACCATCCGCGCGACCCGCTTCCGGCGCCCCCTAGTTCCCGACTTTCGATGACCCCCCCAGACCCCTCTCGGACACGAGCGTTGTCCGTGGCCGACACGCTGCGCAATCGCATCTTCGATGGTGTGATCGCCCCTGGCTCCCATTTGATGGAGATTTCGCTCGCCAACGAGCTTGGCGTGTCGCGCACTCCTGTGCGCGGCGCCATGGCGCGGCTGGCCGACGAGGGGCTGCTGTTGTATCTGCCCAACAAGGGCTTCCAGGTGCGCCGCTTCAACGCCAAGGACGTGTTCGACGCCTTCAGCGTGCGCGCCACGCTGGAGGGCATGTGCTGCCGCCTGATCAGCGAGCGCGGTCTCGAAGGCGGAGCCCTGGCGCAATTGACGGCCATGCTCGACGAGCAGTACGAAGTGCTGCACGGCAGAGGCGAATGGACTGACGTTCGGGCCGAGTGCTGGCAGGACCTGAACCAGGCCTTTCACCGCAAGCTGCTGACACTGGCGGACAACCGCTGGCTGACCGAGGCGGTGCAGCGAGCCAGCCAGTTGCCGATCATCTTCGACAGCAAGCTGCGTCCGCACAACCGCGACGCGTCGATGCAGCTGTACCGCCACGAGCAGGCTCTGCAGGCGCTGGAAGAGCACTGCCGCATCGTCGAGGCGCTGGGCCGGCAGGAAGCCTCCGGCGCCGAAACCGCCATGCGCGACCACATCATCGCCAACCGCGACCTGCTGGTGCTTCACCTGAGCCAGCAGGCCGCCGGCCGCACCCGGGCGCTGATCTGAGCTCCTGGCCCTAGCTGCCGCGCGCCGCCGGCGGCGTGAGGTAGGCCCCCGATTCGAACAGCTGCGCCTCGGCCTGGTCGATGCGCCGGATCACCGGCTTGCCCGCGCGGCTGGCCAGCAGCTCGACCAGCGCTTCCGTCACAGCCACCCCGGCCGCGACCGACGGAAAGAACGAGGGGCTGTTGATCGTGAAGAGCAGCGTCTCGTCCGCCAGCAGCGACAGCGGCGAGGTCACGCTGTCGGTGATGGCGACGATGCGGCAACCCGCCGCCTTGGCCGCCTGCGCCACCTGCAGCGCCTCGCGCGAGTAGGGCACGAAGCTCGCCACCACCAGCGCGTCGCCCTTGGCGAAGGCTCGTTGCTGCATTTCCAGCGAGCCGCCCTGGCCATCGACAAGGTGTACGCTGGCGCGGAAGAGCCGGTACACGTAGACGAATGAAAAAGCGATCGGAAAGCACGCCCTGAACCCCGCGGCGTGCACTGCCGGGGCCTTCTCGATCAGCGCGCAGGCCTTTTGCAGCGCCTGCTCGCTCTGCTGGTGCGTGGCTTCGAGATTGCGGCGCTGCACCTCGAACATTTCGCCGGTCAGCGTCTGGTCCTTGGCGCGGCCGACGAGCTGCTTGGCGCGACCGCCGTAGGTTTCGGCGGAGCCCAGGCCCATGTCGGCGGCGAAGGCCTCCTTGAGCTGCGGCCAGCCTTCGAAGCCCAGATGCTGCGCGAAACGCACGAGGGTGGCGGGCGTGCTCTGCGAGCGCGTGCCGACGTTGCGCATCGAGCCCGTGACCACCTCGTTCGGATGGTCGAGCACGTAGCGCGCCACCTGCTGCAGGGCGGGGCTCAGTTCGTTGAAACGCTGGCGGATCTGCTCTCGGGCGCCCATGGCGGTGTCTCTCTTCGGCTGTCGTTGGAACAAATGTACCGGAGGGGTCGAATGGCGGCAGTTGACGGAACAAATGTTCCAAATAATAATCCGGCGGAAACGTTAGTTCCAACCTTCGAATCCAGTTGCCAGCCCCCATGACGCACGTCTTCCACCGCCACCTTCGCCAGACCCCGCCCGTTGCCGCCGGCTCCCACGGCATGTTCATCCGCGACGCCGAAGGCCGCGAATACCTCGACGCCTCTGGCGGTGCGGCGGTGTCGTCGCTCGGCCATGCGCACCCCGAGGTGCTGGCCGCCATGCACGCACAGATCGACAAGCTCGCCTATGCGCACACCAGCTTCTTCACGAGTGAAGTGGCCGAGCAACTGGCCGACGAAATGATCGGCTCCGCCCCCGAGGGCATGAGCCACGTGTACCTGGTGAGCGGTGGCTCGGAAGCGGTGGAGTCGGCGCTGAAGATGGCGCGGCAGTACTTCGTCGAAATCGGCCAGCCGCAGCGCACGCACTTCATTGCGCGCCGCCAGAGCTATCACGGCAACACGCTGGGCGCGCTGGCCGTGGGCGGCAACGCATGGCGTCGCGAGCCCTTCGCACCCATCCTCGTGCCGGCCACGCACGTGTCGCCCTGCTACCCGTACCGCGAGCAACGCGATGACGAAAGCGCCGGGCAGTACGGCCTGCGCCTGGCGGCAGAGCTCGAAGCGGCCATCCTCGCGCAGGGTGCTGACCGCGTGATCGCCTTCGTGGCAGAGACCGTCGGCGGCGCCACGGCCGGCGTGCTCACGCCGGTGCCGGGTTACTTCAAGGCAGTGCGCGCGGTGTGCGACAAGTACGGCGTGCTGCTGATCCTCGACGAGGTGATGTGCGGCATGGGTCGCACCGGCTCGCTGCACGCTTGCGAGCAGGAGGGCGTGGTGCCCGACCTCATGACCGTCGCCAAGGGCCTGGGCGGCGGCTACCAGCCGGTAGGCGCGGTGCTGGCGCAGCGCCGCATCGTCGAGGCCATGTCCAGCGGCAGCGGCTTCTTCCAGCACGGCCACACCTACCTCGGCCACCCGATGGCTTGCGCTGCTGCGCTCGCGGTGCAGCGGGTGATCCGGCGCGACGGGCTGGTCGCCAAGGTGCGCGAAGACGGCATTGCCTTCGGCGCGATGCTGGCCGATGCACTGGGCGCGCACCCGCACGTGGGCGACATCCGCGGCCGCGGCTTTTTCTGGGGCATCGAGCTGGTGGCCGACCGCGCGAGCAAGACGCCCTTCGACCCGGCGCTGAAGGTCAACGCCACCGTCAAGAAGGACGCCATGGCGCGCGGCCTGCTGTGCTACCCCTTCGGCGGCACGGTCGATGGCCGGCTGGGCGACCACGTGCTGCTCGCGCCGCCCTTCATTGCCACGCGGCAAGACCTGCAGGAGATCGCCGCGCGGCTCGCGGCCTCCATCGATGCGGTCACACGCGCCGCCGCGCGCTGAGCGCTACCACTTTCCCGTCCGCTTTTTCTTCAACCATCGTTCCGAGGAGCGTTCCATGCCCAAGCTTCGTCTGCCGTTTCCCTTTGGTGCCGCGCTCGCGGTGATTTTTGCAGCCTTCATGCCGCTCACGGCCGCGCAGGCCCAGGAAAGCGACACGCTCGCCAAGATCAAGGCCAGCGGCGCCATCACCTTCGGCTACCGTGAGTCGTCCTTCGGCTTCTCGTACCTCGACGGCAACCTCAAGCCCGTGGGCTACAGCATCGAGATCTGCAACCGCATCGTCGAGGCGGTGAAGAGCGAGCTGAAGATGCCGGCCATCGAGATCAAGTACCAGGCCGTTACCTCGGCCAACCGCATTCCGCTGGTGCAGAACGGCACGGTCGACATCGAATGCGGCTCCACCACCAACTTGGTCGAGCGGCAGAAGCAGGTGGCGTTTTCGCCGGACATCTTTCGCTACAACGTGCGCATGCTGGTGAAGGCCGATTCGGGCATCAAGAGCATTGCCGACCTGCAGGGCAAGACGGTGGCCACCACCAGCGGCACCACCTCGTTCCGCCTGCTGCGCGAGGCCGACCGCGGCCGCAGCCTCGAAGTGAACAACCTCGCGGGCAAGGACCACAGCGACTCCTTCCTGCTGGTGGAAAGCGGCCGCGCCCAGGCCTTCGTGCTCGACGACATCCTGCTGGCCGGGCAGATCGCGAATGCGCGCAACCCGAAGGACTTCATCATCACCGGCGAGAGCCTGCGCACCGAGAATCAGTCGCTGATGTTCCGCAAGGACGACCCGGCCTTCAAGGCGCTGGTCGACCGCGTGGTGTCGGGCATGATGAAGTCGGGCGAGATGGAAAAGCTCTATGCCAAGTGGTTCATGTCGCCGATTCCGCCGAAGGGCATCAACATCAACTACCCGCTGAATGCCGAGACGAAGGAAGCGTTCGCCAATCCTTCTTCGAAGGGCATCTGAGCTTTTGAAGAGCCTCTGAATTCATGACCCGCATTGCCCTGATCCACGCGCTCTCGCACTCCGTCGCGCCCATCAACGAAGCCTTCGCGCGCGACTGGCCCGAGGCCGTGCGCATGAACCTGCTCGACGACAGTCTCTCGGCCGACCTGGCGCGCAACGGCAAGGGGCTCGACGCCGCGATGCACGAGCGCTTCCAGCGCCTGGCGCAATACGCGGTCGATACGGGCGCGCAGGGCATTCTCTTCACCTGCTCGGCCTTCGGGCCGTGCATCGAGGCGGTGGCGCGGCGGCACGCCGGCATTCCGGTGCTCAAGCCCAACGAGGCCATGGTCGACGAGGCGGCGCAAGGGCAGGGGCGGTTGGGGCTGATCGCGACCTTCGCGCCCACGCTGGCTTCGATGCCGCCGGAGTTTCCGCAAGGCACAGCACTCGAACTCGCGCTGGCCGAGGGTGCACTCGACGCCCTGAATGCCGGCGATGTGCAGCGACACGATGCCTTGATCGCCGCGCAGGCTGTGGCGCTGCGAGAGCGCGGCTGCACGCGCATTGCACTGGCGCAGTTCAGCATGGCCAGGGCGCGTGCTGCCTGCGAAACCGCCAGCGGCTTGCCGGTGCTGACCACGGTCGACAGCGCGGTGCGCGCGCTGCGCCGGCGCACGGCTCAGTAGCGTGAGCGCGAGCCTTCGATGACCGAAAACAGCGCCGTGATCGCGATCTGGGCCGCGTCGCTGCGCCCCAGGTTGCGGGTAAGGCCGGTTTCGCGATCAGTCGCCTCCAGCCCCTGCGACAGGCGTCGGTAGATGTCCGCCGAGGGCATGCTCGCCGAGGTGCCCAGCGCGTCGCAGTAGGTGTCGGTGAGAACGCCCGCAAGCTGTTCGCTCTGCGCGTTCGACAGCTTCATCGGGTCGCCCGCGAACATGGCGGCGATGCAGTGCATCAGGTAGGCCTGTGTTTCGAGCGAGAACGACTGTTGCCGCACGTAGCATTCCACGGCCGCCCAGAAGAGCGGTTCCGAAGTGCGGCGCCAGGCCTCCAGCACCTTGCGCGCCTTGGCCACCAGGTCCGCGTGCGTGTCGCCGGGCTCGGTGGGGCGCAGCGCCAGGCCCTGCAGGGTGAGTGCGGCTTCGGAACCGGACACGCCGAGGATGAAGCTCCAGAACTTCCAGCGGGCGTACCACTTCTTGTCGTGCGCCGGGTCGAGCGGCTCGAGCAGCCAGAAGTCGATGCTCTGCGCGGCATCGCCGTGCTGTTCGGCCAGGTGGCCGTCGCCGAGGTCGAGTGCCTGCATGCCCGACTGCATGCGGTCGGCCGCGATGTGGCCCTGCGCGACGATGCCGGCGCTCGAGCCCGAGCGGTCGATGTCGAGCAGCCGCTGCATCAGCTGCTGCAGTTCGTGGGCCGACGCGCCGGTGGCCTCGGTAACGCGCCGCATCGAGGCGCACTGCTCGCGCTCGAGGTCCTGTGCATTCTTGCGACGGTCTTCGCCGTGGTCGTCGACGGTCGAGTTATGTTCTTCGTGCCCGTTGGCGGGCATTGGCGTTCGCATTTGGCGCAAGCTCCTTCGGACATCACACATGCCCGGTAATGCACTACTTTGTGTTAACGCACTGCATCTGAACATCACCGGAACTGGGGATCCTGAATTCCTCCTGACCGACCCATCGTGATAATGGCTGCTCTTAAAAGGAGTACGCGTGGATATTGTTTTGCTGGCCAAGGCCGCCGTCATGGGCATCGTCGAGGGGCTGACCGAATTCCTTCCGATCTCATCGACCGGCCATCTGATTCTTGCGGGCTCGCTGCTCGGCGGCTTCGGCGACAACCGGGGCAAGGTTTTCGAGATCGCCATCCAGACCGGCGCGATCTTCGCGGTGATCCTGGTCTATTGGCAGAAGATCAAATCGACCGTTGTCGCATTGCCGCGGCAACCGAAGGCACAGCGCCTGGCGCTGAACATCTTCATCGGCTTTCTTCCCGCGGTGGTGCTGGGCCTGCTGTTCGGCAAGGTCATCAAGGAGCACCTGTTCATTCCGACCGTGGTGGCAAGCACCTTCATCATCGGCGGCTTCATCATCTTGTGGGCAGAGAAGCGGCCGCCGGGCTCGGTGCGCGTCGAGCACGTGGACGACCTGACGCCGTGGGATGCGCTGAAGGTCGGCCTGGTGCAATGCTTCGCGATGATCCCGGGCACGAGCCGCAGCGGCTCGACCATCATCGGCGGCATGCTGCTGGGCCTGTCGCGCCAGGCGGCGACCGATTTCTCGTTCTTCCTTGCCATTCCGACGCTGATCGGCGCGGGGCTCTACAGCATCTACAAGGAGCGCGCGGCGCTGTCGATGGCCGACATCCCGCTGTTCGCCGTGGGGCTGGTGTTCTCGTTCATCAGCGCCTGGCTGTGCGTGCGTTGGCTGCTGAAGTTCATCAGCACCCACAACTTCATTCCGTTCGCCTGGTACCGCATTGCCTTCGGCATCCTGGTGCTGGCCACGGCGTGGACCGGCACGGTGGTCTGGGCCGACTGATCCAGTCCTGAAGCTTCAGGCTGCAGCGCCCAGCAGGGCGCTCGCGGCCCGGGCCTCCTGCCGCACCGCCGTGGCAATGGGCCCGTCGATGGCCGGATCGAAGCCCCCCGTGGCGCCCAGTGCGGTGATCACGGCGCACACCCGGCCCGCATAGTCGTACACCGGCGCCGCCACGGCGCTGATGCCGCGCAGGTAGGTGTCTTTCACGCTGGCGCAGTGCGCCTGCCGCACCTCGCGGCGCAGATGCCCGATCGGGTCTTTCGCGTCGAGCTGCGCCCGCATTTCGGGCGTGGCCTCGCCCAGCTCCTGCTCGGCCAGCGCCAGCACGCGCGATTCGTCGAGCAGACCCAGGAAGGCGCGGCCGGTGGCCGACCACAGCATCGACATCACCGAGCCGGCGCGCACGTTCACCGTCACCGGCAGGCCCGGCTCCTCGAAACGCACGATGGTCGGGCCCTTGTTGCCCATGACCGCGACGAAGCACGTCACCTCCAGCGACTCGCGCAGGCGGATCAGGCAGGGCTCGGCCGCGCGGATCGGGTCGGCCTGCCGCATGGCAGCCAGGCCGATCTGGATGGCTTCGGTGCCCAGGTAGTAGTGCTGCGAAGCGGCGTCCTGCAGCACGAGGCCCGCTTCCATCAGGCTGGCGAGGTAGCGGTGAACCTTGGCCGGGCTCTCGGCGACGTGCGTCGACAACGCCGTGAGGCTGCTGCGGCCGCCCAGGTGCGCCAGCCCCTTGAGCACGGCCATGCCGGTTTCGGCGGATTGCACGCGCTGGCGGCGCTCGCGGGCAGGGGGGGAGCTGGGTTCCGGAGATGAGGTCATGTCGCCTTCATGTTAGGTGCTCGGCCCGCATGGCCGGGTAAACCCGCGATTTTGTGATTACGCTATGCGTATGATAATTACGCAATACACAATATCCAATAAGGAGACACCCCCATGAAGAAGTGCATTGCCGTGATCCTTTCGCTGGCAGCTGCTGCCAGCGCAAACGCCCAGACATTTCCCGCCAAGCCGATCCGCTGGATCGTTCCGTACGCGGCCGGCGGCGGTTCCGACTTTCTCGCGCGCACGGTCGCCCAGACGCTGTCCACCCAGGTCGCGCAGCCGGTGCTGGTGGACAACAAGCCCGGCGGCAACACCGCGCTGGCCGCCGCCGAAACCGCGCGTGCCCCGGCCGACGGCTACACCATCCTCTCGGCCGACAACGGCACGCTGGTCTTCAACCCCGCGCTCTACAAGTCGCTGAGCTACAGCCCGACGAAAGACCTCGCGCCCGTCACGCTGATGGGCAAGTTCCCGATGATCCTGGTGGTCGGCGCGAACTCGGGCTTCGCCTCGGCCAAGGACTTCATCGCCCAGGCCAGGGCCAAGCCCGGCGGCATCAACTACGCCTCGGCCGGCGCGGGCAGCCCGCACCACCTCGCGATGGAGCTGCTGAAGGTGGAGGCGAAGCTCTTCATGGTCCACGTGCCGTACCGCGGCGCCGCGCCGGCGCTGGCCGACGTGGTCGGCGGGCAACTGCCGGCCATGATGGTCGATCTGGCCGCGGGCTCCGGCTTCATCAAGGGCGGCAAGGTGCGCGCGCTGGCCGTGGCCAACCCCACCCGCCTGCCGCAGTTGCCCGACGTGCCCACCTTCGCCGAGCTCGGCTACAAGAACGTCGAGGCTGCCGCGCTGGTCGGCGTGGTGGTGCCCTCGGCCACGTCGCCGGAGGTAGTGAACACGCTCAACCGCCAGATCGTCGCGGCCATCAACGAGCCCTCGGTGCGCACGCGCATGGTCGATTTCGGCGTGGAGCCGGTGGGCAACACGCCAGCCCAGTACACCGAGCTGCTGAAGAACGAAACCGTGCGCTGGCACAAGCTGATCCGCGACCTGAAGATCACCCTCGACTGAGTCTGCCGCCATGCCCGACACCGCCTTGCCACCACGCGCTTCCGGCTGTCCCGTCGCGCACGGGCCGCTGTCTTCCGAGCGCACGCCCACGGGCTGCCCAGTGAGCCAGCGCGCCGCCGGCTTCGACCCGTTCGAAGACGGCTACCAGCAGGACCCGCCCGAGTACGTGCGCTGGGCGCGCGAGCAGGAGCCCATCTTCTACAGCCCCAAGCTGGGCTACTGGGTGCTCACGCGCTATGCGGACATCAAGGCGGTGTTCCGCGACAACATCACCTTCAGCCCGTCGAACGCGCTGGAAAAGATCACGCCCACCGGCGAGGAAGCCAACGCGGTGCTCGCCTCGTACGGCTTCGCGCTGAACCGCACGCTGGTCAACGAGGACGAGCCCGCCCACATGCCGCGCCGCCGCGCGTTGATGGACCCGTTCACTCCCGAGGCGCTGAAGCACCACGAGCCGATGGTGCGCGAGCTGGCCCGCACGTATGTCGACCGCTTCATCGACGACGGCAAGGCCGATCTCGTCGACCAGATGCTGTGGGAAATTCCGCTCACCGTGGCGCTGCACTTCCTTGGCGTGCCCGAGGAAGACATGGACACGCTGCGCACATATTCCATCGCGCACACCGTCAACACCTGGGGCCGCCCGAAGCCCGAGGAGCAGGTGGCCGTGGCGCACGCGGTCGGCAGCTTCTGGCAGTACGCCGGCAAGGTGCTCGAGAAGATGCGGCAAGACCCCGACGCACCCGGCTGGATGCAGTACGGCATCCGCAAGCAGATGCTGCACCCCGAGGTGGTGACCGACTCGTACCTGCACTCGATGATGATGGCCGGCATCGTGGCCGCGCACGAGACCACCGCCAACGCCACGGCCAACGCGATGAAGTTGCTGCTGCAGTACCCCCACGTGTGGCGCGAACTGTGCGAAGACCCGGGGCTCATTCCCAACGCGGTGGAAGAGTGCCTGCGCCACAACGGCTCGGTGGCCGCATGGCGCCGGCTCGTCACGAAAGACACGCAGATCGACGGCGTCGACCTGCCGGCGGGCTCGCGCCTGCTGATCGTCACCTCGTCGGCCAACCACGACGAAGGGCACTTCGCCGATGCCGACCTGTTCGACATCCGCCGCGACAACGCCAGCGACCATCTGACCTTCGGCTACGGCTCGCATCAGTGCATGGGCAAGAACCTGGCGCGCATGGAAATGCAGATCTTCCTGGAGGAGTTCACGCGCCGGCTGCCGCACATGCGGCTGTCGGAGCAGCGCTTCACCTACGTGCCGAACACTTCGTTCCGCGGGCCCGAGCACCTGTGGGTGGAATGGGACCCGGCGGCCAACCCCGAGCGCGCGAACAAGGGCCTGCGCGATGTGCAGGTGCCCGTGCGCATCGGCGAACCTTCGGCGCATTCGATCGCGAGGCCCGTGGTGGTCGAGCGCGTGACGCCGGTGGCCGATGGCATCGTCAAGCTGCGCCTCGTCTCGCCCGACGGCAAGTCGCTGCCGCGCTGGACGCCTGGCTCGCACATCGACGTCGAATGCGGCACGCCCGAGCTGTCGCGCCAGTACTCGCTGTGCGGCGACGCCGACGAGGCGGGCGTGCTGGAAATCGCCGTGCTGCACGAGCCCGATGGGCGCGGGGGCTCGGCATGGGTGCATGCGAACGTGAAGCCGGGCGACCGGCTGCGCATTCGCGGTCCGCGCAACCACTTTCGCCTCGACGAGTCGCTGAAGAAGGCGATCTTCATTGCCGGCGGCATCGGCATCACGCCGGTCAGCGCGATGGCGCGGCGCGCGAAGGCGCTGGGCATGGACTACGAACTGCACTACAGCGGCCGCAGCCGCGCGAGCATGGCCTTCGTCGACGAGCTGGCCGCGCTGCATGGCGAACGCCTGCACGTGCACGCTGCCGACGAAGGGCGCCGCAACGATCTGAAGGCCCTGCTCGCGCAACCCGTGCCCGGCACACAGGTCTATGCCTGCGGCCCGCTGCGAATGCTCGAAGCGCTGGAAAGCTGCTGCGCCGCGTGGCCCGAAGGCGCGCTGCGCGTGGAGCATTTCGAGTCGACACTCGCCACGCTCGATCCGTCGAAGGAGCACGCCTTCGAGGTCGAGCTGAAGGACTCCGGCCTCGTCCTCACCGTGCCGCCCGACCAGACCCTGCTGACCGCGCTGCGCGCCGCGAACGTCGACGTGCAGAGCGATTGCGAAGAAGGCCTGTGTGGCTCGTGCGAAGTGCGCGTGCTCTCCGGCAAGGTCGATCACCGCGACGTGGTGCTCACGCGTACGGAGCGCGACGCCAACACGAAGATGATGGCCTGCTGCTCGCGTGCCTGCGAAGGGCGCCTGGTGCTCGAACTCTAGTCAGCTCGCGAGCGGCATTCGCAGTGCAACCTGCGTCTCGCCGGGGCGCGACTGCAACTGCAGCTCGGCGCCGAGGCGGCGCGCCCGCGTGCGCAGGCTGCGCAACCCCGCGCCGCCGGTTTCGCCAGTGCCTTCGACCGCAAAGCCGCGCCCGTCATCGCGCACGCTGAGCCGGAGCTCGGCGCCCGCGCGCGCCACGGTCACGTCCACGCGCCGGCTCGCGCTGTGCTTGAGCACATTGGTCAGCGCCTCCTGCAGGAAGCGCATCAGGTCGAGGCTCTGCGAAGGCGGCAGTTCGAGCGTGTCGATGCCCGACACCTGCCAGCGGCAGTCGATGCCGTTGGCGTCGAGCAGCTGCGCGCTGCGGTGGCGCAGCGGCGCCAGCAGCTCGCCCAGCGCGCGGGCGCCGTCGTCGCGGCCGGTGGCGTCGATGATCAGCCGCAGGTCGTCGCGCAGGCGCTTGAGCATGGCGAGCAGCTCGGGCGCGCTGAGGTTCTCGGGCGTGCGCTCCAGCGTGGCGATGCTGCCCACCAGCATGCCGCCGAGGCCGTCGTGCAGATCGCTCACCAGGTTCACGCGTTCGCCGATGCGCGCATGCGTCAGCTCCAGCGCGTGCTGCTGCGCCAGCGTGGCGGCGAGGTCGGCCTTGGCCGCGTTCACTTCCTCGATCAGCTCGGTGTTGAAGTTCTCGATGCGCTTGAGGCTCTTCACGAACTGCGCGGCCAGCGTCAGCGCCATGCCCAGCAGCAGGATGTACGAAGACATCGTCGTGTAGTAGGTGTTGCTGTCGATCACCTGCGTGAACACCAGCAGGTCGTGCGCGTCCGTCAGCGCCGACACCGCCATGAACGGCGCGAGCGAGCGCATCGGGCTGTTTCGGTGGCGCAGGGCGTGGACGATCGAGGTGCCGTTCACCGCGATGACGGTGAAGCCGCCCACCAGCGTCCAGATGGCGCGGTGCGCGATCAGGTCTGCGTGGGGCGCCAGCCACAGGTCGAGCACGCCGACCACCGCGACCAGCAGCGCCGCGCCCTCCAGCCGGGGCATGCGCCGCCCGCAGAAGCGCAGCGCGAAGACGACGTAGGAAACGCCGAAGACCAGCAGCGTCGAGATGTTCAGCGCCTGCCAGCTGTGGTTGCTGGCAAAAGGCCAGGGGCTGGTTGCGATCTGGTTGTAGCCGAACAGCAGCCACAGCACGGACATCAGCGCGAACCATCCGTAGGCCGTCTCGCGCCGACGCAGCAGCCACAGGGCGGCGAAGAAGGCCGAGGCCGCCGCGCTCACCGCGAGGCCCAGCACCTGCAGGTCGCGGCGCACGAGGCGCTCCTGCTCGAACTCTGCCTGCATCGCAGCCGGCGCGCCCAGGCTCACCGGCCCAAGTCCCGCCTGATAGGCGAACAGGCCCGATACGCGCACCAGCAGCGTGTTGGTGCCGGGCCTGAGCAGCGGCGGCGCCAGCAGCCAGTGGCGCGGTGTGTTCCAGGCGCGCGTGAGCGGCTCGACCAGGCTGTCGTCGCGCGAGATGGGCGTGCCATTGAGCGACACCTCGCCGGCCATGTTGAGGTAGTGCAGCAGCAGGCCGGTTTCGCGCACCTGTTCGGGCTGCTCCCAGCTAAGGCGGTACCAGACCACGCCGTCGAAGCCGGGCCAGCGCGTGGCCCAGCTGTCGGGCAGGGTGACGGGTGTCCAGCCTTCAGCGGGCGGGGCCGTGTCGTTCCAGCCGGTGCCGCGCACGGCTTCGACGTGCAGCGCGGGCGCGGCGGTTGCCTGGGCGAAGGCCGGGCTGGCCGCAAGAAGCAGGAGGAGCAGCGCGCCCGTCAGCGCAGCAAGCCATGTCTTCGCGCCTGAAAGACGGCTTCGGTGCGCGAATTGACGGCCAGCTTGCGGTAGATGTTCTTGGTGTGGCATTCCACGGTCAGTCTGGAGATCGACAGCGACTCGGCCATGTCGCGATTGCTCAGGCCTTGCGACACGAGCTCGAGGATCTTGCGCTCGCGGCGCGTCAGCGGGGCCAGTCCATCGGCGGCGGGTGCGGCGCCGGAGGCTTGCACCTGCGCGTCGGCCATCGGCTGGTGCGTTGCGAGCCACGCGAGGATGTGGCGCGCGATGCTGGGGTCGATGGGCGCACCGCCCTGTTCGATGCTGCGCAGCGCGATGCCGAGTTCGACGTCGTCACGCTCTTTCAGCAGATAGCCGATGGCGCCCGCGCGCAGTGCCGCGAAGATGATTTCCTCGGTGCGCCAGGCCGATATCACCACCGCCGGAATGCCCGGGTGGTGCGCCTGCAGCCAGCCGATGAGCTCCACGCCGCTGCCGTCGGGCAGGCCGATGTCCACCAGCACCACGCCGTAGCCATGCTCGCCGAGCAGTTGCTGCGCCCCGGCGACGCTGTCGGTCACCGCAATGCGCTCCTCGTCGCAGCCGAGCGTGGAGAGCACGTGGCGCAGGCGAGCCTGCATGGCGGGGTCGTCCTCGACGATGAGGGCGGGGCTCAGCGAGACGGGTTCGGCGTCTTCGATCGGGAGAGGGGACATGCGGCGGATTCTTCGGCCAGCGCGGCGCGACGGGTAACGGTATTTGCTTATTTTCCGTGGTTGTTGCGAAGTATGTCCGCGGCGGGCCGGCACATGATCGCGTACGCCGAGTTCGTGACCGGCTCCAGGTGTTCCGCCGCGCTGCGAAAGCCCAGCCGCTCGTAGAACGCCACGCTGCGCGGCGTGAAGGTTTCCAGGAAGCACGGCGCGCCTGCCGCGTCGGCTTCGACCAGCGTTGGCGCCAGCAGCTGCGCACCCAGCCCGCGCCCCTGTGCGGCGGGCGAGATGCCGAGGATCGACAGGTACCAGGCCCCCGCCGGCACCACGGCCGGCGCACGCGCGGCCATGAATTCGACGATGCGGTGGTAGTTGTCGTAGCCGCGCGGGCCCAGTGTGCTCGCGAAGAATTCGTTCTTTGCCGCCGACTCGGCTGCGTCGACGTCATTCGTGCGCGGCAGCAGCCAGGCCGCCGCGCCGAGCTTGCCGTCTTCCGTCGTCAGGAAGCGCCCGGTTCGCGCTGCCTCGCCCAGCGAGTAGGCGAAGTACCTGGCGAGCACCGCCTTGCGGGTCGGCATGTCGTGCTCGAAGTCGGCGGAGATTGCGAGATAGAACGGATCGACGATGAGTGCGTCGGCCAATGCGGGCGCTGACGGGAGTTCGAGAGACATGCGGAGGTCGGCAAGGTTCAGGATGACCCGCGCGATTCTAGGGAGCCGCCCTCAGTCCAGCGTGACGCCGCCGCTGAGGTTCAGCACCGCGCCTGTCATCGCGCCAGCGCCTTCCGATGCGGCGAACAGCGCGGCGGCTGCCATCTGGTCGAGCGAGGGAAGCCGCTTCACGAGCAGGCCGGCTGGCTTGTCCGCGAGCATCTGCTCGACCGTGATCCCCATGCTCTCCGCGGCCGGGCGGAACACTTCGTAGGAATGCGAGCCGCCGAACGCCGCTTCGGGAATGGCGTGCGAGCGGATGCACACCGTGCGGATGTTGAAGGCTGCCAGCTCGCCGGCCATGTGGCGCGACAACGCCTCCACGCCCGCGCAGGCCACCGCGTGGCCCAGATAGCCCGGGCCGGGCAGGCGCGAAGCCGGTGTCGACACTGAAAGGATTACGCCGCCGCCGCGCTTTGCCATGTGCGGCGCGACGGCCTTGGCCGTGAGAAAGGGGCTGCGGGTATAGGCATGCACGGGCACGAAGAAGTCTTCCAGCGACAGCGCCGACAGCGGCGTGCCCTGCACGTGCAGGATACCGATGGCGTTGAGCGCGATGTCGATGCCGCCGGCGCGTTCGGCCACCTCGCCGGCGTGGCGGACCATGGCCTGCTCGTCTAGTGCGTCGACCACCGCCGCCTCGGCGCGGCCGCCCTCGGCCACGATGGCCTGCACCGCCGCATCGAGCCTGGCGCGGTTGCGCCCCGTGATGAACACCCGGGCGCCTTCGCGGGCAAAGGCGCGGGCCACAGCGCCGCCGATGGCGCCGCTGCCGCCATGAATCACCAAGCACCGGTCGTTGAATGTCTGGGACATCGTCTTCTCCTTGGGTTGCCGCCCGCGACATGCGGGCGTTCCAGCCAAGGACGGACGGCGGCGGCGCGATCCGACAACGCCGCCAAAAAATCTTCCGCAGCTTCAGACCTGCGGAATCCTCGCCGGAATCACGCCCGGGTCGTACCAGGTGATCGGCCTGATCTCGAACACGCCGGTCTCGAAGGCCAACCGGTGCGCGGCATGCGTGGTCTCCTCGACGGTTTCGCACTCCACGATGTAGATGCCCATCAGCTGTTCCTTTGTCTCGGCAAAGGGGCCATCGGTGACCAGCGGGTGCATGTCGCCCGCGCGGCGCACTGTGGTAGCTACGTTCGGCATCAGCCGCAGCACCGTGCCGAGCCGGCCTTGTGCCTGCAGGTCGTCGCGCAGGTCGGTGTGGCGATCGAGCATCTCCTCTTCGACGCCGGGCTCCCAGGCGGCCACCGCGGATTCGGAACCGTAGATGAGGATGGAATAGAGCATGGTCTTCCTTTTTCTGGCTGTGGTTCGTGGTTCGGGAGGATCGATCAATGCGGCGCGCCGAGGCGGTCGAGCATCGTTCGGATGTGCGCCGCCTCCGCCGCCGTGCGGGCCAGGCCGAGGGCGCGCGCGAAGGCGGCATGGGCTTCCTCGCCGTGGCCGAGCTGCATCAGCAGCGTGCCCTGCAGGCCGTGGAAGTGGAAGTAGTCGGCCAGTGCACCGGCCAGCGGTTCCGTCAGCGCCAGCGCCACTTGCGGCCCGTGCAGCTTGTGCACGGCCACTGCGCGGTTCAGCGTGACGACCGGCGAGGGCTGAAGGGTTTCGAGCGCTACGTAGAGACGGTCAATCTCGGCCCAGTTCGTGTCTTCGGCGCGTGTGGCCTGCGCGTGGGTGGCTGCGATGGCCGCCTGCAGCTGGTAGGGGCCGGGCCGGCGTTGCCGCAGCGCGCCTTCGACCAGCGCAAGGCCCTCGCCGATCAGCGTGCGGTTCCAGCGCGCACGGTCCTGGTCTTCGAGCAGCACGACCATGCCGCCGGCATCGAGCCGCGCATCGGCGCGCGCATGCTGCAGCAGGAGCAGGGCAGCAAGGCCCATCAGCTCGGGCTCGTCGGGAAAGATCGCGAGCAGCAGCCGCGCGAGGCGTATCGCCTCTTCGCACAACGCTGCGCGCACGTGCTCGGTGCCGCCGCTGGCCGAGTAGCCTTCGTTGAACAGCAGGTAGACCGTGGTGCACACGGCGGCCAGCCGCCCGTCGCGCTCGCGCCGGCCCGGCGTGTCGAAGGGAATGCCGGCCGACGCCACGCGCTTCTTGGCGCGCGTGATGCGCTGCTCCATCGCGCTTTCGCCGACGAGGAAGGCACGCGCGATCTCCTGCACCGACAGGCCCGAGACGATGCGCAGTGCCAGCGCGATCTGCTGCGTGAGCGGCAGCTCGGGGTGGCAGCAGACGAACAGCAGGCGCAGCACGTCGTCGCGGTAGTGGGCGTGGTCAAGCTGTTCGACGAGCCGGGCCTCGGTGTCTTCGAGATCGGAGATGAGTGGGTCGTCCTCGGGCAGCGCGTCGTGCCGGTTGCGCCGGCGCACCTCGTCGAGCGCCGCATTGCGCCCGACGAAGATCAGCCAGGCCAGCGGATCGGCGGGAGGTCCGCTCGCGGGCCAGTGCTGCAGGGCGCGCAGGCTGGCTTCCTGGAAGGCTTCCTCGGCCGTGTCCAGCTCGCGGAAGTAGCGCAGCAGCGCCGCCACCGCGCGGGGGCGCGAAGCGGTCAGCGTGGTGGCGATCCAGGCGGTGTCGGTCATGCGATGCGCTCGTTGTCCCTCGTTCCTGCTCACCCAAGGACGAGCGAGTATGCGTCGCGCCGACACGCTCGGCAAAATCGGGCGCTCAGTCCTTGAAACGAAATCTCGAAAGAATGGAGCACCGCGGATGACGCTGGCAATGAGCTGGAACGAATGGGCCGATCACGACGGCATCGGGTTGGCGGAACGGGTCCGCAAGGGCGACGTGACGGCGGCGGAGCTGGCGGCCCAGGCCGCGGCGGGCATCGCGAAGCTCAACCCGCAACTCGATGCGGTGGTCGAGGTGTTCGACGACGTGGTGGCCGATCCGCTGAAGGACGGCATGAACCCCGATGGCGTGTTCGCGGGCCTGCCCTACCTGATGAAGGATCTCGGGCCGACGCTGAAGGGCCGGCTGCAGGAATTCGGCTCGATGATGATGCAGGGCCATCGCCCGGCGGCCGACAGCTTTCTCACGCAGCAGCTGCGCAAGGCAGGCCTCAACATCGTGGGCCGCAGCACGACGCCGGAGTTCGGCGTGTGCAGCTCGGCGGAAAACGCGCTGCACACCACGCGCAACCCCTGGGACCTCGAATACACCACCTGCGGCTCGTCGGCCGGTACGGCCGCCGCCGTTGCCGCCGGTGTGCTGCCGCTCTCGCATGCCACCGACGGCGGCGGCTCCATCCGCATTCCGGCGGGCGTGAACGGCAACATTGGCCTGAAGGTGTCGCGTGGCGTGTTCTCGCTGGCGCCGGGCCTGTCGGACCTCTCGGGGCTGGTGTCGATCCAGGGCTGCCACAGCCGCACTGTGCGCGATACGGCGGCCTTCGTCGACCACTGCCGCGGCGGCGCGCCCGGCGAGTTCATGCCCTTCTGGTCGCCAGCAGAGCCGTACAGCGAACTCATCCGGCGCGACCCGGGCCGCCTGCGCATCGCGCTGTCGCACGAGTGGGGCGACTTCCGTGCAACGCCGCATTTCGTGGCCGAGCTGGAGCGCGTCGGCAAGTTTCTCGAAGGGCTGGGCCATCACGTCGAATGGGTGCTGCCCGAGGTCGATTTCAAAGCCGCCTTTGCCGCGCAGACCACCTGCTACATCAGCAACTTCGCGCAGGTCATCGACGGCCACCTGCACCGGCTGGGGCTGGAGCGCCCGCCGGCCGAGCTGCTGGAGCCGATCAACATCAAGATCTGGGAAGCCGGGCTGCACACCTCGTACACCGAGCGCTCGAAGATGCAGGCGGTGTTCAACACCACCTCGCGCGCCTTCGGCGATTTCTTCCAGCGCTGGGACATCATCCTGACGCCGATCACCGCGCTGCCTACGCCCAAGGTCGGCACTAGCGAGTACCTGACGACGAGCACGAACCCGTCCGTCTACGACTGGTTCGCCAACCTCTGGAAGAACTTCGCGTACACGCCGCTGGCCAACCTGTGCGGCATGCCGGGCATCTCGCTGCCGATGGCCACGCAGGAAAACGGCATGCCACTGGGCATCCAGGCACAGGCGGCGCAGGCGAACGACGGGCTGCTGCTGCAGCTGGCCGCGCAGATCGAGCGGGCGCTCGACGGCAAGTGGAATGCGGGCCGGCGGCCCGGGGTGCACGTCACCCAGGGGTGACGGCGCGGTCGCTCAGAGCAGGTTGCGCAGCGCGGCCTCGATGGCCGCGGCTGTTGCCAGCGGCTTTTCCATCGGGAAGAGGTGCGTGCCGTCCATCATGGCGATGCGGCCCCTGGTGACCTGCTCGGTCATCGCCATGCCCACCCGCTTCATCTCGGCCGACTGGCGCCCGCCGATGAAGGCCGCCTTGCACTTGAGCGGGTGCGCGCGCAGAAGCGCTCCGAGGTTGTGGGGCAGGGTGTTGTAGATGGCGGTCTCGACGTCGCGGTCGAAGCTCAGTGAACGGCCGTCCTCGCCAGCTTTGTCGGCATCGAAGGTGCCGTGGTCGATGTAGTCGTGCAGCACCTGCTCGTCCCACTTCGCGAACGCCTTCTTGCTGCGGAAATGCTCGAACACCGCCTCGCGATGCTCCCAGCTGTTCTTGCGCTTGCGGCTGATGGCGCCGGGCGAAATGCTCTTCATGAGCGGTGTGCGCTTGACCACGTTGAGCGTGTTCGCGCGCCAGCCGCCGAGGATGGGCGAGTCGATCAGCACCACGCCGCGCGCCAGCTCCGGGTGCAGCGCCGCGCACATCAGGCTCAGGAACCCGCCAAGCGAATGGCCGATCAGGAACACCGGTCCGCCTGCGCGGTCGGCACGCAGCTTCGCAAAGTCGGCCAGCTGCTGCACCAGGTGCGGCCAGTTGTCGGTGACGGGGTACTTCGGGTCGTGCCCGAATTTCTCGATGGCATCGACCTCGAAGCCGCGGTTGCGCAGGCTGTCGAGGACGACGCGGTAGGTGCTCGCGGGAAAGCTGTTGCCGTGCGAGAAGACGACCGGGGGCACGGGGGTCAGATCAGCTTCTCGTCTGGCGTGGAAATCTTGCGCAGCGGGCTGTGGCGCGTTGCGGGCATCTTCAGCGGATGCTCGGTCTGGCTGTCGTCCCACACTGGGTCTTCGATGCTGTCGAACACCTCGCGCAGCTTCTGGCCCCAGCTGCTGTGCACCATGCGGTAGTAGGGGTTGTCGGCGTCGATGCAGATCACGCGGTCGGTTTCGAGCTTGTTGGCCTCGTACACCACCAGGTCGAGCGGCAGGCCGACCGACAGGTTCGACTTCATGGTCGAGTCCATCGACACCAGCGCGCACTTGGCTGCCTCGTCGAGCGGCGTCTCGGGCGTGAGCACGCGGTCGAGCACGGGCTTGCCGTACTTCGATTCGCCGACCTGGAAGTAGGGCGTCTCGGTGGTGGCTTCGATGAAGTTGCCGGCCGCGTAGACGAGGAAGAGGCGCATGCCTTCGCCCTTGACCTGCCCGCCGAAGATGAAGGACACGTTGAAGTCCAGCCCCGCATGCTTGAGCGCCTCGGCATCGCGGTCGTACACGTGGCGCACCGCCGAGCCGAGCACGCGCGCGGCATCGAACATGCTCTTCGCGTTCCAGATGGTGATGGGCTCGCCCTGCGTGCCGTCTTCGCGGGTTTCGCGCAGCTCCTCGATCTGGAGGATTTCTCGCACCGACTGCGAGATGCTCAGGTTGCCCGACGACAGCAGCACCATGACGCGGTCGCCCGGCTGCTCGTAGACGATCATCTTGCGGAAGGTGCTGATGTGGTCCACGCCCGCGTTGGTGCGCGAGTCGGAGAGAAACACCAGGCCGGCGTTGAGTTTGATGCCTACGCAGTAAGTCATGGGTTCGTCTGGCATGACCGGCGCCGGATCATGCGGCACCGAGTTCACGTTTATTCAGTTTTTGAAGGGCATACAAGGCATCGAGGGCCTCGCGCGGGCTCATGGTGTCGGGGTCGAGCGCGGCCAGCGCGGATTCTACGGCGCTGGCCAGCGGTGTCTCGGCCACCGGAGGCGGTGCAAACAGGTCGACCTGTGCACGAGTTTGCGCATGCTGCGATTCAAGCGCCTCCAGCGCCTGCCGCGCATGGTTGACCACCGCCGCGGGCATGCCCGCGAGCCGCGCCACCTGGATGCCGTAGCTCTTGCTGGCAGGGCCGGGCTGCATTTCGTGCAGGAACACGATGTCGCGGCCCGCCTCGGTCGCGCTCACGTGCATGTTCACGGCGCCGTGGTGTGTGGCCGGAAACTCGGTCAACTCGAAATAGTGCGTGGCGAACAGCGTGAAGGCCTTGCTGCGGTCGTGCAGCTGGGCCGCGATACCGGCGGCCAGCGCCAGCCCGTCGAAGGTGCTGGTGCCGCGGCCGATCTCGTCCATCAGCACCAGCGACTGCGCCGTGGCGCTGTGCAGGATTTGCGCGGCCTCGGTCATTTCGAGCATGAAGGTCGACTGCGCATTGGCCAGGTCGTCCGCCGCGCCGATGCGGGTGTGGATGGCGTCGATCGGCCCGAGCCGGCAGGCTGCCGCCGGCACGTGCGAGCCGATGGAGGCCAGCAGCACGATGATGGCCACCTGCCGCATGTACGTCGACTTACCGCCCATGTTGGGACCGGTGATGACCTGCATGCGCTGCTGCGGCCCGAGCTGCGTGTCGTTGGCGATGAAGCCGCCTGACGACTTCTCGGCCAGCCGCGCTTCCACCACCGGGTGGCGGCCCTGCTGGATCTCGATGCAGGGGTGCGCCACGAAGCTCGGTGCGCGCCAGTGCAGCGTGTGCGAGCGCTCGGCCAGCGCGCACAGCGCGTCGAGCGTGGCGATGCCGCCGGCCAGCTGCGTGAGCGCGGGCACCGAGGGCTGCAGCGCGTCGAGCAGCTGCTCGTACAGCCACTTCTCGCGGGCCAGCGCGCGGTCTTGCGCGCTCAGGGCCTTGTCCTCGAAGGCTTTCAGCTCGGGCGTGATGAAGCGCTCGGCGTTCTTCAGCGTCTGGCGGCGGCGGTAGTTGTCGGGCACCTTCGAGAGCGCGCTCTGCGTCACCTCGATGTAGAAACCGTGCACGCGGTTGAACTGCACCCGCAGGTTGCTGATGCCGGTGCGCTCGCGTTCGCTGATTTCGAGCTTCAGCAAAAAGTCGTCGCAGTTCTCGCTGATGGCGCGCAGTTCGTCGAGCTCGGCGTCGTGGCCGGTAGCGATCACGCCGCCGTCGCGCACCAGCGCGGACGGGTCGGGCTTGATGGCGCTGGTCAGCAGGTCGGCGCAGCCGGGCGGCGGGGCCAGGCGTTCGGTGATCTGGGCCAGGAGGTTTGCAGACGCAGGCAGCAAGGGCGCAAGCTGCTCCGCTTTCGATAGCGCCAGCCGCAGCGCCAGCAGTTCGCGCGGGCGCACCTGCCGCAGCGCGATGCGGGCTGCAATGCGCTCCACGTCACTCGTGTTCTTGAGCTGCTCACGCAGCGTGCGCCACGGTGCGGCAGTGCCACCGAGCACGGTCGACTGCAGGGCGCCGATGGCTTCGAGCCGGGCCTGCGCTTCGGAGCGGTCGCGCCGGGGCGAGAGCAGCCAGCGCTTCAGCAGGCGGCTGCCCATGCCCGTCATGCAGGTGTCGAGCAGCGAGAACATCGTGGGCGAGTCTTCGCCACGCAGCGTCTGCACCAGTTCGAGGTTGCGGCGCGTAGTGGGCGGCAGCTCGATCAGGTCGCCGTCGCGCTCGACCGACAGGCGCTGCACGTGCGAGAGCGCGCGGCCCTGGGTGTGCTCGGCATAGCCCAGCAGCGCGGCGGCTGCGGCATGCGCGTTGGTCAGCGATTCGGCGTTCCAGGCGGCGAGGCTGTTGCTGCCCATCTGCTCGGCCAGCTTGCGCTCGCCCAGGCCGCCGTCGAATTGCCACGCCGGGCGGATCGACAGCGTGAAGGGCGTGGCGCTGCGCGCGGCTTTCAGGCGTTGCTCGAAGGCAGGCGTTACTTCGGCGCTGTACAGCAGTTCGCTGGGCGCGATGCGGGCGATCCAGGCTTCGAGCGCGTCGGCCGGGCACTCGGCCAGCCGCAGTTCGGCGCCGGTCACGCTGAGCCATGCCAGCCCGCAGAAATTGCGCGAACCCGCGTGCACCGCGAGCAGCAGCGACTCGCTCTTGTCGTTGAGCAGTTCGGAGTCGGTCAGCGTGCCGGGCGTAACCACGCGAACCACCTTGCGTTCGACCGGGCCCTTGCTGGCGCCGACTTCGCCCACCTGCTCGCAGATGGCGACCGATTCGCCCAGCTTGATAAGGCGGCCCAGGTAGGTGTCGACCGCATGGAAGGGCACGCCGCACATCACCACCGGCTGGCCGGCCGACTGGCCGCGCTGGGTGAGCGTGATGTCGAGCAGGCGCGCGGCCTTTTCGGCGTCGGCCCAGAAGAGTTCGTAGAAATCGCCCATCCGGTAGAACAGCAGGGTGTCCGGATGGTCCGCCTTGAGGCCTAGATATTGGGCCATCATCGGGGTGTGCCCGAGCGTTGCTTCTGCCCCGCCAGGGGATGCCGTCGATTTATCCTTCGAATTCAATGATTTCGCCTTGTGTCTGTGTCGGGGTATCCGAGCGAGCCTTGGCTCGGATTATCTTGTATGGGACATCCGCAAGGCGCCGGCCGGGCCCGCACCCACCACTCTAAAATCCCCCGACGCGACCCCCGCGTGAAGAACAAACAAGGCGCCCATGGCCCAGCTGGATGATTTCAAAGGCCTTGAAGCGAACGCGGCTGCGCTGCCCGGCAGCGCCACCTTGCCCGCAGAGCTTGCCGCGCTGTATCTGTGCATAACACCGGCCCAGCTTGCGGAGCTGCGAAAGTCGAAACGGCCCGAGGGGCGCGCGGGCCATAGCCCGTCTGTCATCAGGCCGGTGGAAGGCGGCGCAGCGGGGCCCAAGGACCCGGTGCTCTACAACTTGGGTGCCTTGCGCGACTTTGCGAAAGCGCACGCCGCTCCATCCGCGTTCGACACCGCGGCCAGCACCGGCATGCTGGGTTGGGTGTCGGCGAAGCTGCCTTTCTTCGCGGAACTCGAACCCCGCATCAAGCGCGGCAAGCGCGTGATCATCGGCGGTGCCTGGGACCGGACCGACCCCCTGCGCGAGGCGCGCTTCGTCGATCTCGCGAAAGGCCGCATCCGATTCGCATCGCTGACATGCTCCGAAGCCGCGGCCAGCCTGTGGGCCGATGTTGCGAGCCATTCCGCGCTGGCTGAAAAGGGGCTCGCGCTGCTCAGGAGCGAAACGCAAGCCATCGAGGCTTCGCTGGCGGCCACCGCCCAACTGGCCGCAACTTCGAATTCCAACGCGACGACCTGATCGACGTCCAGATTGAACATGGAAGAGTACCGATGCTGATCAATTGCGTCGCTTATGAAAACGGCGCCAAGCTCGCCGACATCTCGGTCGAGGCCATCAGCGACTACATCAGCCGGCCGGGCTGCTTCGTCTGGGTGGCGCTGAGCGACGCCTCACCGGAAGAACTGAGCGTGATGCAGCACGAATTCGGCCTGCATCCACTCGCGGTGGAAGACGCCCGCAACGGCCACCAGCGGCCGAAGATGGAGGAATACGGCGACTCGCTCTTCGTCGTCATGCACATGGTCGAGCCATCGCCCGAGGGCGAGCACTGCACGAACGTGGGCGAGGTCGACGTGTTCGTCGGCAGCAACTACGTGCTGTCGGTGCGCAACCGCAGCAAGCAGGGCTTTCTTGGCGTGCGCGAGCGCTGCGAGCGCGAGCCGGACCTGCTGCGCAACGGCGCGGGCTTCGTGCTGTATGCGTTGATGGACGCGGTGGTCGACCGCTACTTTCCGGTGATCGACGCGCTGGAGGACGAGCTCGAAGCCATCGAGCAGCAGCTTTTCGGCCAGGGCGGCGCAGCGCGCGACAAGATCAAGCAGCTCTACGACCTGAAGCGGCGCAGCATGATCCTCAAGCGTGCGGTGGCGCCGCTGCTGGAGGCATCGGGCAAGATGCACGGAGGGCGCGTGCCGCAGATCTGCATGAGCTCGCAGGAGTACTTTCGTGACGTGGGCGACCACCTGGGGCGCATCAACGGCTCGATCGACGCGATGCGCGACACCATCGGCACGGCGATCCAGGTGAACCTGTCGATGGTCACCATCGAGGAAAGCGAAGTCACCAAGCGGCTCGCGGCCTGGGCCAGCATCTTCGCGGTGTGCACCGCCTTCGCCGGCATCTGGGGCATGAACTTCGAGAACATGCCGGAGCTGAAATTCCGCTATGGCTATGCGGTGGCGCTGGGGTTGATCGTCAGCACCTGCGGCTATCTCTACTACCGGTTCCGGCGCGCCGGCTGGCTTTGACTGTGAGTGTGTGAGTGCGAGGGGGCTTGCTAAGTCCCAACTAATAAACATGTAGATAATCAAGTCCCTTATGAAAAGGGACTTCACCCAGCGCTTCGGCTTCCTCGTCAAGAGCGTGGGCAAGCTCTACAGCGAAGAGTTCGACCGCCTCGCGCGCGAACGCATCGGCCTCACCAGCGCCCAGTGCCGCCTGCTCGGCGCACTGGCCATGCACGGCGATGAAGAGCCCCTCTCTCAGGCCGAACTCGCGCAGCGGCTCGACCTGACCCCGATGGCCGTGGCCGGCCTGTGCGACCGCATGGCTGCGGCCGGCTGGATCCGCCGCGAGCCCAGCGCCACGGACCGCCGCGTCAACAAGATTCATCTGGAGCCGAGCGCCGAGAAAGCGCTCGACAGCGCGCTCAGCCTCAGCGACGGGCTCAATGCCCGCGTGATGGCGGTGCTGTCGCAACCCGAGCGCGCGCAACTGCTGAGCCTGCTCGCCAAGGTGCAAGGCAGCCTCGTGGAAATCACCTCGGGCGAGGGCAAGAAGCCATGAGCGTCGCGCCCGGAACCAAGGTGCCGCACCGCGGCATGATCACCATATCGATCATGCTGGCGACCATCATGCAGGCGCTGGACACCACGATCGCCAACGTCGCACTGCCCCACATGCAGGGCAGCCTGCAGGCCTCGCAGGACCAGATCACCTGGGTGCTCACCTCGTACATCGTGGCCTCGGCCATCGCGCTGCCGCTGACCGGCTGGCTGTGCGGCCACTGGGGGCGGCGGCGCGTGTTCATCATCTCGGTGATCGGCTTCACGGTGGCCTCGGCGCTGTGCGGGCTTGCGACCTCGCTGGTCGGCATCGTGGCCGCGCGGCTGCTGCAGGGCATCTTCGGCGCGGCACTGGTGCCGCTGTCGCAGGCGGTGCTGCTCGACATCAACCCGCGCGAGAAGGTCGGCCAGGCAATGGCGATCTGGGGCGCGGGCATCATGGTCGGACCCATCCTCGGGCCGCTGCTGGGCGGTTGGCTCACCGAGAACTTCGACTGGCGCTGGGTGTTCTTCATCAACCTGCCGGTGGGCATCTTCGCCTTCTGGGGCATCGCGCGCTACCTGCCCGAGAGCCGGCCGCAGGGCGAGAAGCTCGACATCTTCGGCTTCGTGACGCTGAGCCTGGCCATCGGCATGCTGCAGCTGTTTCTCGACCGTGGCGAACAGCTCGACTGGTTCGATTCGTGGGAGATCAAGCTCGAAGCTGCCGCCGCGCTGGTGGCCTTCGGCTTCTTCGTGGTCCACACGTGGACGGTGCAGGGCGTGTCTTTCTTCGACCGCGACTTGCTGAAAGACCGCAACTTCGTCACCGGCCTGCTGTTCGCGTTCATCGTCGGCATGATTTTGTTCGCGACGATGGCGCTGCTGCCCAACTTCCTGCAGGGGCTGATGGGTTATCCGGTGGTCTACACGGGCGAGGTGACGGCGCCGCGCGGCGTCGGCACCATGATCGCGATGATCATCGTGGGCCGGCTGGTGCAGAAGGTGGATGTGCGCGCGATCATGGCCGTGGGCTTCGGCCTCACGGCGTTCTCGCTCTACCAGATGACGCGGCTCACGCTGCAGATGGACAGCACGCTGATCATCGTCTCGGGCTTCATTCAGGGCCTGGGCATCGGCTTCACCTTCGTGCCGCTGTCGACCGCCACCTTCGCCACGCTGGCGCCGCGGCTGCGCAACCAGGGCACACCCATCTTCAGCCTGCTGCGCAACATCGGCAGCAGCGTAGGCATCTCGATCGTGCAGGCGCTGCTGACCGAAGGCTCGAGCAAGGCGCATGCGCAGATCGCGTCGACCGTGGCGCCGGGCAACACCGCGCTGTCGACGCTGCCGCAGATGATGTCGCCCGACACGATGACGGGGCTGGCGCTGCTGAATGCGGAGGTGACGCGGCAGGGCGCGCTGATCGGCTACCTGGACGACTTCGCGATCATGATGATCATCACGGTGCTGGCGATTCCGCTGCTGTTGCTGATCAAAAGCCCGAGGCGCAGTGCGGCCGCCTCAGGCCCGGCCGAAGTGCCGCACTGAAAGACCCGCATCACTCGTCGTGCGTGTCGTGCGTTGCCACCGCACCGCGACGCCAGTAGCCCGAGGCCCGCGTCCACTTCGGGTTCGCGCCGCGCTCGCCCACCAGGTGCGCGCGCAGCGCTTTGGCGATGGCCGATTCGCAGCCTACCCACGCATGGAAATCGCCGGCCGGTAGCTGCATGGCCTTCAGCGCGTCGAGCAGCACGGGGCTCAGGCCCGGCTCGGTGCCGCGGCGGTGCACCCACTTCAACGTGAGTTCGGCCTGCGTGTCGAACGGAATCTCGTCGGCTTCGCTGTCGACTTCCGCCAGCACTACCGCGCGAGAGCCGGCCGGCAGTTCGGCCAGGCGACGCGAGATGGCGGGCAGGGCGGTGTCGTCGCCGATCAGCAGGTGCCAGTCGAACTCGGTCGGCACGATGAACGAGCCGCGCGGGCCGCCCACACCGACGACGTCGCCGGGCTTGGCCTGCTCGGCCCACTGCGTGGCGGGGCCGGCTTCGTGCAGCGCGAAGTCGATTTCGAGCGTGCCGGCCTTGGCGTCGTGGCGGCGCGGCGTGTAGTCGCGCATGGTGGGGCGGCCGCTTGCGGGCCACACCGGGCCTTCGGGTCCGGCCGTGGGCAGCGTGAGCTTGCCGGTGGTGGCATCGGGAAAGAAGATCTTCGCGTGGTCGTCGAAGCCGGGGCTGGTGAAGCCCGCGAGGTCGTCGCCCGTGAGGGTGATGCGAATCAGGTGCGGCGTCACGCGCTGCGCGGATTTCACCGTGAGCTGGCGAAAGCGCAGGTCGTGGCGCACCCGGCGCGGCGTGCGGTCGGGGGCGGTGGAAGCAGATGAAGTACTGAAGTCAGTCATTGCAGAAGTCCTGGGTGAGCAGGGCGGGTTGAGATGGGGTTCAGATCTTTTCGATCTGCTGCGCGGCGCTGTCGAGCACCGCGGCGAAGTCGTGGGCCTGCTGCTCGGTCAGCACGCCCGACAGGCGCATGCGCATTGCGAGCTTGAGGTTCTCGATGGCGCGCGTGACCTGCGGCGGGCGTCCGCCGCGCGGGCCGGCGCCGTCGACGCCGCCGCTCATGCGGGACATCATGGCGTCGGCCATCTCGCGATTGGCCGTGAGGAATTCCTGGCCGCTGGCCGTGATGCTGTAGCGCTTGCGGCCGCTGCCGTCGGCGGTTTCCACGCTGAGGTAGCCCATTTCCTCGAGCAGCGTGAGGGTTGGGTAGACCACGCCGGGGCTCGGCGCATAGCTGCCGCCGAGGCGGTCTTCGATGGCCTTGATCAGTTCGTAGCCGTGGGCCGGCTTGTCGGCGATGAGCTGCAGCAGCACGAAGCGCAGGCCGCCATGGCCGAACACGCGTCCGCCGCCGCGGCCGCCACGGTGTCCGCGACCGCCGGAAAGGCCGTCTTCATGTTCGCCGCGGGCGGTGTGGCAGTGGTGATGGTTGAGATGGAAATGTCTCATGGTGGGCATCCTTTGTGATGTGTATCGGAATTATTTTAGATATATCTAAAATAAAGTCAAATCGATACGCACCGGGATACCCGGCATGGGTGCCACGGGCCTTGTCGAGCGCGACGCAGCGCTCGATTTCTCCCTGAATTTCTCCCTGAAGCCCTTCTCTTTTTTATTTGCCGACTGCTGTCGCCGCCGGCACGGGCAGTCGCAGGCGCAGGCATGTATCTCCGGGCTGAGAGCGCACCGTGAGTGCGCCACCCAGCGCGGCGGCGCGCGTGTGCATGTTCGTCAGTCCCTTGCCCGCGAACTTGGCTTCTGCATCGAAGCCGCGGCCGTTGTCGCGCAACTCGATCTCGATGATTTCGCCGGTGCTGGCGGGCACCAGTCTCGCGCCGAGGCTGGCCCGCGTCGCCTGCGCGTGCGCCATCAGGTTGGCGAACGCCTCGAACAGCAGCATCTGCGTCTGATGAGACTCGCGCGCGCTCCAGCCCGTCATCAGCGGCAGGGGGCCCACGTCCCAGTGCAGTTCGATGCCGGCAGCCTGCAGGCGCGGCCCCAGGCGGTAGCGCACGCTGCCCAGGGCCGAGGCAACGTCGCCCTCGCAGCCATGCATGGCGTCCACCGTGAGCTTGAGCTGGTCCACCGCGTCGCGCAGGTGCAGCGCCACATCGCCGAGGGCCGTTCCTGGTTGCTGGGTCATCTGCAGCAGCCCGACCAGCTGCCCACCGAGACCATCGTGCAGGTCCTGCGTCAGGCGCTGGCGTTCTTCCAGCGCGCCGCGCGCTTTTTCTCCTTCCCGCTCGCGCGCGAAGGAAGCTTCCAGGGCAGCGTTGCGCTCTGCGAGTTCCGCTTCCAGCGAGGCGTTCATTGTCGCCATCGCCCGGGCGTCCTTGCGCATGCGCTCGGCGATGACCCATGCCAGCGTGATGGCGAAGCCAACCCAGGCGAAGCGGATCCACGGCACCATCGCGTAGGCCTCCGGCGATGTGCGCATCACCCAGACGTCGCGCGCGCCGCATAGCACCACCAGCACCACGGCCACGCCCAGCACGCGGTGTTCCAGCACGGCACTGCGCAGCGCTACGCGCACCACGACGACCATCATTGCCAGCGCGGCCAGCAGGCCCAGCGACCGCCACAGCGGCATCAGCCACAGCAAAGGCACCATGATGCCCAGCACGGCCGCAACCGGTGCCAGCCAGGCCATCAGGCCCAGCAGGCGTGCCAGGCGGGTGTTGTCGCGTCCCACCACGGCCAGGGCGAAGCGGCACAGCAGCGGCACCGCCGCCTGGAACGCAGCCAGCGGCAGCACACCCCACCAGGGCCAGGGCAGAGGCACATGCGTGAACAGCACGCGCGCCGTCTGCACGGACCACAACAACTCTCCCAGGCCGTAGTAGAGGTAGATCGGTTCGCGCTGTCGCAGCCACACCAGCAGCGACAGCGCTCCCAGCACGCCACTCACGATGGCAATGAAGCGTCCGCCGCTGACATGCCAGAACAGGGCGTCTTCGTATAACGGAAGAACCTCGGCCTTGCTGCCGACCACCACCGGCGACAGCCCTCCCTGCCTCGCAGCCTGTGCCGCGATGACGACTTCAACGCGATGCGGCGACGTCGAGCCCGAGGCCGGCAGCACGAAGTACTGCGGCGCAACGGAGGCATCGTCGTAGGGGCCCGGCGGGAAGGCGCCGAATCGGGCCAGTTCCTGGCCGTTCACCAGCACACGAAAACTGTTGCCCAGGCGCGGCACGAACAGCGCCAGCGGCGCGGCAGGGTCGGCCACCGGTATGTCGAACGCGAAACGTGCCTCGCCGTCGACTGCACCTTGCCGCTGATCCCAGTCATAAGGCAGTGCGACGGTCTGCGGCTGCGGTGCCTGGGCTGGAGCCTGACCGCGCAAGGCCAGCGTGAGCTGCGCCTGCTCGATGAGCGTGACTGCCCGCGAAGGAGCGCTCCATCCGGCTCCCAGCACCGCGAGCACCAGCAACAGCAGCGCCCTCATGCTTTCGCCCCGATGAGCGGATCCAGCTCCGCGCGCAGCCGCCTGATGGCCACTTCATGCCGCAGCGTTTGCGCTCCGCGCCCGTAGGTGCCGGCCTTGCGGATCAGCCGTAGTTGCTCGCGCTGCAGCTGCGTCTTCAGGCGCCTTGCTTTCCAGCCGAAGGTCCACCCCATCTCCCTGCGGACCTTGTAGCGCTGCATGGGCGCGCCCAGGCGAACCCATTCGTCGTCACGGATCAACTCGCGCTCCGGCACGAACCAGGCTGCGAGGGCATGCAGGTATGTGCCGTTCTCGCGAACGGCAACCCGCCAGAAGAGCCCTGCCGCGATGACAACGGGAATGCCCTTGACGATCAGCAGTACGGCCATCTCGCCGTATCCACCATCGAAGAGGTCTTCCAGAAACGGCGCGTTCCACACGAAGTGCATGGCCCACGCAAGGCCGAAGCACAGCAGCGCGCAGGCAATCCGCATCACCATCGGCCGCTCCGGGTGGAGCAGGAACCATGCAACGCCGAAGGACGCGATCGTCGTGTAGGCCGCGTGGCTCCACAGCCCGCTCAGCAGCCCGCGCGTCAGCAGGTTCAGAAGTACCGGATACACCTGGTTTTCGAGCGGAAAGTGCATGGACGAATTGACGGTGTAGCTCAGGTTCTCGATCACCTGAAAACCCAGCCCCGTCATCGCACCGACGATCAGCACCGAGAGATAAGTCTGAAACTGGTTGCGCGCGACCAGCACCAGCAGGATGACGCCGGCAAGCTTCAGGAATTCTTCCGTGATCGGCCCCGCAATCGCCGCCCCCCAGACCGCGACGAACTCCGGCGACACCAGCTTCGCGCACAGGCTCTGAATCGCGATGTTGGCCGGCGCGGCGAAGTAGACAGCGCCCATGCCGCCCCACGCAAAGGCCAGCACATAAGCCTCTGGCGGATGCTGCTCGAGCAAGTCCAGCGTGCGAAACGCCTGGAAGAAAGCCAGGGAGTAGAGCCCCCACACCAGCAGCCCCAGAAACGCGGTAACGGGCACCACGCGGAACCCCATCGAGAACATGCTGACCGTGTAGAACAGGCCGTTGACGATCAGCGCCGTCAGCACCCAGAACGCGGCGCGCTGCGGCTGGAAGAATGAATCGGTGCCAACCGGCCAGCCTGCGTCGCCCTGCTCGAAGGCGGGCGAACTCATTGCGGCGCCTCCAGGTCCATCGAGTCCAGCATGCGCCGCGCTTCCGTCAGCGCATCGTCCATGCCGTCGTTGGAGCCGTAGAAGTCGATCTGCACCAGCGACTTGCGCCGCAGGTCGACCACCTGCCAGAACCGGCCGGCCAGCTTTGAGCCGTAGTAAGCGAAAGTCTTGCCCTGCAGGCCCCAGGAGGTGACGAAGTCGGACACGTCGCCCTCGATGCTCAGGCGCTGGCCGCGCTCCATCAGCCGCTGCTGCCGTATCAGGGGGCCGTCGGGTCCGCCCACCCACCGGCCCGTGGTCACCAGGAACTTGTGGCCGCCCTTGAACAGCATCAGCGACTTGCCTGCCTTCGAGCGCGACACATCCATCTCCCATCCGTCGGCGGGAATGAACCGGGCCTGGCCGACATCTATCGTCTCCCCCACGGGCAACGGTCTGCTGCCCGAGGTATGGCGGTCCCAGAATGTCAGGCCGCCCACGTAGACGGCAATGGCGAGAAGCACCGCGAGCGCGCCCGGCCAGGTGCGATACGGTATTCGGCGTGAGGGCTCGTTCATCCTTTGATCCTGCCATACGATCGCGGCTGTCCCGGTGGGCGCGGCAAGCGATGCGGCATACTCCCACCCCCCTCAAACTCACCAGAATTCCACTGAATGGACAAGGAAGTCGAACCCCACGTACTCGCCGTCATCGACGAAATGCGGCTCAAAGGACCACGGCTCACGCCGGTCGAGATCGTCGCCAAGATGGGTGTGTTCGACGCGCGGGACAAGCCATTCGACCACGCTTGGCTGGCGACCGGCGACAACGTCATCGCCACCATCTGGGGCGAGTTCGTGAGTGTCGGTTCGGGCGGGCGCTGGTTCTGCATCGAGTCGCTCGATACGCAGCATCGCGTTGGCGGCGGCCCGCGCAACGCGCAGCAGGTGCAGCGTGCCAAGGACCGGCTTGCATTGCTCAAGCGCACCTTCGATGCAGGCCAGGGCTTCCGCGCCGTGCTGCAGACCAACCGCATCGCCATCGCCGAGCTGGAGAGCAACAAGGACGCCAAGGTTTCCACCCGCGTGCGTGACGACGACGAATGGCACGTCGCCACCTGGGAGCCCGAGAAAAAGCTTGCGGTGCTGGTGCGTGGCCCGCGCGGCTGGGTTCCGACCGAGGCCGACCTGCAAGCCGCGAAGGCGCGCGGCAGCGTGCCGAAGGTGGCCGAGCCCGCGGCAGCGGTCGCAACCGGCCAGGCTTCGCCCGAGGAAGTGCACGCAGCCGCCATCGAGTACGTGACGAAGCACTTCACCGGCTACGGCTACAAGGCCGAGAGCGTGATCGCCCAGAACATCGGCTTCGACCTCGAAGTCTCGAACGCCAAGGGGCAGACGCTCCTGCGCGTCGTGGTGAAGGGCACGGCGCCCGGGGTGCCCAGCTTCAAGCTCAGCAGCGAAGAGAGCGCGTGTTCGGTGCGCGAGCCGCTGTGGCGGCTGCTGGTGGTGACGGATGCGGGCAGCGGGGTAGCGCAGCACAAGATCTACAAGCCGACCGAGATCAGCTCGGCGCCGGGTTACGACCCGTCGTAAACAGCGAGCAAGACGGCCTCCTAGGGCGACGGGCCTTTGTTGCCCGCCGCTTCGCCCGCAAGCTGGTGCCACCACCAGCGGCCGGGCACATGCGGCTCGCCAGGGCCGGGAGCGGTGAAGGTGGCCGCATCCGCGCCTTCGAGCACCTTTTTCTCGTCAAGAAACCACACAGTCGTGCCGTCGGTCGCATAGCCGTGGCCCAGGTCGCGGAAGTTTTCCGGCCTGGCACTCTTCAGGCGGGTTCCGTAGAAATAGACAGCTTCACGATCACGAGCGATGTGGCTGATGTCATGCAGCTCATCGCGCGTACCGTCGCGGTAGTTGAGCCGTATCTCCGGCACGATCTCGAAGGCCTCCGGGCTCTTCGTGCGGATCGCCTTGGCGGTGATGTAGCAGGCGCGCTCCCGGTCGTGCGCGTAACGAAGGTTCAGGGCCTTGAAAGTCGCGTGATCCGCGTCTTCGACACGGTGCCGTCGCCTATTCGGAGATCAGATCGCTCGGTCACGGCATTTCCAAAACATGACTGCGTCATTTGCCGCTTGCTGATCCGAGCTTGGGCCGTAGCTGGTGCCCATCAGTTGCATGTTTTCCGACACGGGCTTTGCGGGTGCCGGCGGGGACAGCCCAAGCATGGCGAGAGGCATTGCCATGAGTCTCAAGAACAGGCGTTTCTTGCTGTCAGCCATCCTGCCTCCGTGGTGCTCAGGTCGACTGGTAGGTATCGCGCACACGATCGAACCGGCGTTGCGCGAGGTCTTCGTCGCGGATCATGAGGAAATGGTTGCCGTCGCCACTGGCTACGGAATCCGATCGGCGGGCGCCGGCATGGTATTCACCGCCGTACGAAAACAGGTGCCGCCATGGCGTCTGGCCGGGCACTGCGATGTGCCCGCCCGCCGGGTCCACGTCATCTTCGGCGTGGCCCTGGATGTCGTCGGGCCAGCCGCCTAGCCGATCGCCGAAGTTGCCGCCGTGCGCGGTGTCGCCTGGAGGCAGGTGGGGCGACAGCTGCAGCGGGTCTGCCCCCTGGAACCAGGCCCAGATCGCCTTGCTGCTGTGCTGCGGCAGGGCCGTCTTCCAGTGATGCGGCACGCTGAGGCCGGAATGCGGCAGCAGCCGGTCGGCCATCGGCAGACGGGACCAGGCTTCTTCGGGGCTTGCAGGATGGCCGTAGGAAGACCAGCGGTCGTTCCAGCGCTGGAGCTCGACGGGCCATTCGCGGCGCCGCAGCGCGGCCGGCCGTGCGTCGTGCCAGTACACGTGGTGAAGCGGCGTCTTGACATCGTCGTCGCGCATCGCGTCCATGAAGATGAAGAGCACGCCGCTGCGCGGCAGCTTCGGATCGAAGCCGGGGAGCGCGGACAGTTGGCCCAGGTCGAGCTGCGCGATGAAGGCTAGTGGAAATTCGGTCTGCAGTGCGGCCATGCGAGCCTGCAGCCACGCGATGCGGCTCGCATCGACCTTCGGGTCGCGCCGCTTGGTGCCTCGCAGTGCGTCGCGCATGAGCGCCAGGTCTTTCTCGGTGGCGCCGCTGGCGCGCATCGTTTGCAGCAGCCCTTCGACATCGCTTGCGGACATCGACGGCTTGGGGTGCCGGATGTCCTCGATCTGCTTGCGAAGCTGCGCCAGATGCCGCTCGGGCGCGGCCAGCGCGGGGCGCATGGGCCACGGCGCATCGGGTGGAAGGTCGGGGTTGCCGGCCATCTTGCTGGTGCCGACGGGCAGCGTGTCGTCCTTCTCCTGGCGGCGAACGAACATCACCACGGGCCGCACCGAGGCCCCGATGCGCCGGGCGTAGTCGCTCAGCCCGGCCTTGCGCAGCGATTCGCGCAGGGCCTGGGTATCAGCAAACACGGGCATGCATCAGGACTGCTCGGGCATGCTGGGCCACTTGCTGTACGCAAGCCGCCAGAGCACAGTGCTCCATCGAAAAACTACCCATCTTCATTCGCTCCTTGCGCGCTGGATCGCCAGTGCTGGCAGGAAGGCACCGCCAGTCTCAAAGACCGTTGGCCTCGCCACCGGGAAGATCGAAGGAGTCGGGTCCCGGGAATCTCTTGTCGGGCTTGGGAACTGCGCGCCTGTGAATGGATGCGAAACTTGCGCAGCAGGCCGCCCCGATCACAGGAATCAACCACACCAGAGCCAACTGAAGTCGTCGTTGCAGTGGCGAATAAAAGTCGCTGCGCAACACGACGACCGTTGCGGTCAGGTTGCCTGCGAGCACTGCGATGGCCATGAAGGCGAGTACGAAGTAGACATGTCTGGGCAACGTGGCCTCCCCAAGAGCTTTTGAGGGGAATGTAGCCATGGGCGAATGCAGGCGTCAACCGCTCGCATTGGTCTGATGCATCACCATGCAACGAGCGGTTGTCGAAGCGGTGCGATCCGATGAGCCCCCAGCGCTGCGACGCGTTTGCGTGCGATCGATTGACATCGCGCAAGGTCTCCGCAGCCTACCTCAGATACAAATAGAAGCCTTCATCGGAGCCGGGCGGGCATGGTTTCTTGACTAATGGTTGTTGGAGTGCATCAAAAGGTGTAAACAGACTGTTCGGAGCGTTTCATCAGTGTTACGTTTCCCGAAACTATCGAGGGTGATATGAACGAAGATGGCCAAAAAGCGCCGCGATCAAGGATTTATCTACCGGTATCGGGGAAATTCCTTATTGCATTGATTGGCGCAATTGCCTGGATGGGGTTTTCAATATGGGCCGCCGAACTCTGGCTGGCCGATTTGAAATACCACGTCGGCGCCGCGCTGGCCATTTTTCTGGTCTATGGCATTGCCATTATTCCGGGCTTCATGAATGCATTCATGGCCATAAGCCTGCTTTTGGACAAGAGGCCGTCGCATCCTTCTTTGTCCGCTTATCCTGCGATATCCATGCTGGTCGCCGCGTACAACGAGGAAGCCTCCATCGAGGAAACTCTTATCAGCATCGACCGGCAAAATTACCCTGGCCCGCTGCAGGTCATCGTGATCAATGACGGCTCCACCGACGGCACTTCTCTTGTTGTCCAGCGCGTCCAGAATCGATATCCATGGCTTACCTTCGTCGATCTGAAAAAGAACGGAGGCAAGGCCCGCGCCCTCAACATCGGGTTCAAGGAAGTTCTGCACAATCTGGTCGTCACAGTTGATGCCGATTCTTTCCTGTATCGAGGCGCGCTGGCCAGTATTGTCGAGCGCTATCTGGCTGACCCGCCCAATACGAGGGCCGTCGCGGGAAAAATCCTGGTTCGAAACTCGCGGCAGAACTGGATTACCCGTTGCCAGGAGTGGGACTATTTCCACGGCATTGCTGCAATCAAGCGGGTGCAATCGCTGTTCCAGGGCACCTTGGTTGCGCAAGGTGCATTTTCTGTCTACGACCGGGCCGCGCTGGTGGAGGTTGGCGGGTGGCCTGAGTGCGTGGGAGAAGACATCGTGCTCACGTGGGCCCTGCTGAAAGCCGGCTATAGGGTTGGCCACTGCGAGGACGCGTGCCTGTTCACCAATGTGCCCAGCACCCTCAAGCAACTGGTCAAGCAACGCCAGCGATGGGCGCGCGGCATGACGGAAGCCTTTATCAAGCACCCGGGAATTCTCCTGAAGCCCCGCTTGTCGACATTCTTCATTTACTGGAACCTGCTCTTTCCGTGGCTGGACCTGGCGTTCACCATCGGATTCATACCAGGGCTGGCAATGGCCCTTTTCGGCTACTACTGGATTGTGGGTCCGATGACTCTCGCGCTGATACCGGCTGCATTTGCATTGAGCCTCCTGATGTTCTTGATCGAGCGCCGGACGTTCAAGAAAACGGGGCTGGTCGTGCGCAAGAATGTTCAGGGTTTCTTTTTCTACGTATTGCTATATAGCCTGTTGCTGCAGCCGGCCAGTGTTCTCGGATATCTGGATGAACTGTTCAGAAGGCCTAAATCCTGGGGGACAAAATGATCGACGCGCTGAAATATTTTGCCGCCGTTGCTTCGGGATTTGTTTTTCTGGCTTCCTCCTGCGAAGGGGCGGAGGAAAAAATCCCGGAGAAAACAACCGACATGGCTTTCGGCTCAGAGTTCTATTTGACCAACGACAGCGATAACTTTCAATCGCGGCGAGTGTCGGTCGAGTTTTTTCCTGCTTTTGAAAATGCCGATCGCTTCCTCGGATTTCGGCTTGGCGATTATCAATACCGGCAAAATAACTGGCAAAGAGCCGGAAAGAAAATCTCATTTCTGGCCCGCTCGATCGAAACCAGAACCGGCGATGGAGGGGCAATGGAGGCTGGCCTGTTCGAGCAGGGAGGGCACACGCTGCTGACGCTCGACGGCAGCTACCGCATGTCGCCGACAAAGAGCACGGCAGTGGAGTTTCTTGTGACGCGTGACTGGGTGGAAACCCCGAAATCCCTGGACCGCGGGATCGATTTTTCATTTGTCGGGGTTGCCGTGGATCAAGGGCTTGGAAGCCATGTGACCCTGGTGGGGCTGCTGGGACAGCAGTTTTTTTCCGACAGCAATCGACGCGACCACGCCCGCCTGCGGCTGATTTATCAACCGTCGCTCGATCTGGGGCTGACCTTGCAAGCGCGCTATCGAACGTACCGGAGCAGTCATGAGGACGTGGACAGGGCCTATTTCAATCCGAAGAACTACAGCGAGTCGATGCTGGCGGTCGGCTGGCGGCATCGTTTCCAGGGATGGACTGCCGCTCTGACGGCAGGGCTTGGCAACGAGACGATCAATCACGACTTGAATCAGCCAACAAGACTGCTGGACCTGAGTCTGCAAAGCCCAGTCAGAGGATCGCAGGTCTTTCGCTTTGGCGCCGGCTACAGCCGCAGCACCACCTTCTCGGGCCCCAGCTACACGTATCGGTATCTGCGCGGCGAGTGGGTGATACTTTTCTGAGGTCAAGGCGCCCGCAGGCAAGCGGACACCCCCGCAGCCTCACGCCTTCGACAGGCGCCTCCGAGCCTTCACCGCCGAAGCCAGCCCCTCGAGCACCGGTACCGTCTGGGCAAAGCCGATGCAGGCATCGGTGATCGACACGCCGTGCTTCAGCGCAACGCCAGGCTTCAGGTCCTGCCGTCCTTCCTCGAGATGGCTCTCGATCATGATGCCCGTGATGCGCCGCTCGCCGGCCGCGATTTGCGCCGCCACGTCTTCAGCGACCACGATCTGCCGCTGATGCTGCTTGCTGCTGTTGCCGTGCGAGACGTCGATCATGACCTGCGGCCGCAGGCCGTTCGCCAGCAATGCTTCGCAGCTGGACGCGACATCCGCGGCCGAATAGTTGGGAGCCTTGCCGCCGCGCAGGATCACGTGGCAGTCGTCGTTGCCGCGCGTCTCGAAGATCGCGGCCATGCCCATCTTGGTCATGCCCATGAAGGCGTGCGGCGCGCGCGCCGCAAGAATGGCGTCGGCCGCGACCTTCACGCTGCCGTCCGTGCCGTTCTTGAAGCCGACCGGGCAGCTCAGGCCTGACGCCAGTTGCCGATGGCTCTGGCTCTCGGTGGTGCGCGCTCCAATGGCACCCCAGGCGATCAGGTCGGCAATGAACTGCGGGCTCAACAGGTCGAGAAACTCGGTGCCGGTCGGCAGGCCCAGGGTCGTCAGTTCGAGCAGCAGGCGCCGCGCGCGCTCCAGCCCTTCGTTGATTGCGAAACTGCCGTCCAGGTGCGGGTCGTTGATGTAGCCCTTCCAGCCCACGGTAGTGCGCGGCTTTTCGAAATAGGCACGCATCACGATCAGCAGGTCGTCCTGCAGTGAGTCAGCGACCTTCTTCAAACGCTGTGCGTATTCGATGGCCTGGTCGTGGTCATGAATGGAGCATGGGCCGACCACCACCACCAGCCGGTCGTCGCGATCGTGCAGCACGTCGGCGATGGCCTTGCGGCTGCCTTCGACCAGCGCCAGCGTGTTGTCGCGCACGGGCACGCGCTCCTGCAGCAGGGCAGGGGTGATGAGCGGACGAACTGCGCCGATGCGCACGTCGTCGATCCGGGTGGTGTCGAGCGTGCTGTCGCGGGAGCCGATTTCGGCGTCGTGGAGGGGGTCGTCGAGGCGGGGCATGGTGTGGCTGTGAAGTCGAATTGAGCTTCTTCGATTGTCTGCTCGATCAGGAACCCCGCTAGTCCCTCAACACGGCTGCTCCCGTGCGGGGATTCGTCAAGGTGACGTTCTCGAGCGCCTTGATTCGCCACTCGCCAGCCTGCCGCGTCAGCACGGCAAGGATCAGCGTGTCGACAGCGTGCGGGCCCGCCGGGTGAGCCGCACCGGCCGTGAGGCGGCTCCAGAAGTGAATGATTGCCGCGCCGTCGCTGATGGCGACCACGTCGATCAGCTCGTTCTCGAGCGTGGAATCGCTGTAGATGGTTGCGTGAATGGGCGCATGCAGCTTGACAATTTCCTCGACGCCGCGCACGTAGTGCCCGAACCGATTCACGAATGTCGCATCCTCATGGAACAGCGCTCCGAGGGACTCCATGTCGTGGTTGTTCCAGGCGGTTTGAAACGCCTGGGGCGCGTCTTCGGGTTGTCTCATTTGAATCATGTGAATTCTCACAAGTGTCTATGCGGGGCACCCGGCGTTTGCCTTGGGCGTCTACTGCCAGGCGGCCAGGGCAAATTCTGCCCACCGCGGGGTTGCCGCTCATGCGCGCCCGGATACCGATTGCGTGAGACAGGGCTTCGTTGCGTGCGAAGCTCGCCACGAATAGCAGGTGGTCAGATCGGAGATGAGCTCTGCATCGAGGAGGCCAGAATCGAAGTGCACTTAACGTCGAACACATTGCACCTATCTGGTTCTGGCTGCAAGTTCGTCTAGCCAGGCCAGCACGCGCAGCATGCCCAGCACCCCGACATTTTCTTCGCACCCCAACGGGACCAAAGTGGGCAGGCTTCCGCGGGTGCTTCCGGCGGCGTAGCGGCCGCGTGAACTTGAGAGGTCGAGAGGATCTGCGCCGAGGCAGCACATGCGCTGAAGCGCCGCAGGATGACCAGAACGCCGCCCCTCATCCCGAGACGGGCAATGGCCCGCTTTGCGAACTGCGAACACGAAGCTCCGCCCGTCAGCACCCGATGAGCGCAACTGAAGCCCTTGTATGGCGATATGAACCGTTGGTATCCGTCAATCGCAGCCAGGGCAATGCGTTTCATGGTGGCTCGTTGAGGTTGTGCGCCAGGTGTCTGGTCGTGTTCGTCGGAGACTCACAGAAATTCCGTTACTGAACCGGAGGTCCGATGGTTCTTGTGCTGCCCCGATAGTCATCCACCCCCAAACTTCTGTCGCGAAGGTGATGGGAAAGGGGCCTTCAGCCATTGCAGTGAACGGCTCTTTCCCCTTGTGCCTGACAACGATCTCTCCATTGCGCCATGCATTGAAACCATGGAGAAACATGAAGGCTCCGGTGAAGAGAGCACCTGCGACGCAAAGGAACAGCTTGAGAAATCGCACAAACATACTTCTTCTGGCCGGCAAGATGAATGTTGGGTATTGGCCGATTGGCACTACCAGAACAGGCTCAAGAATTTGATCGTCTTTTCGAAGAGGGCATCCGAAAGCACGGCGCTCACGGCAATACACGCGCAGCCGGCCAGCCCAAGTGTCCAGAGGCCGGCCGGCTCGCCCCAATGCCACATCAAGCCACCGACGATGGCCAGGACTGCGCCAAACGAAAAGAAGAAAATTCGACCTTGCCGGGTAGTCATTCGTGGCGGAATTCTGCTTGTTCCGCTTGATCTCCACCAGAGGCTTCAACTTTACTCGGCTGTGGCCGGGTCGATGACGCTGTACACCCGGTCCACCCGATTGGCCGGAAAGCCGCCGAGCTCGGCATGCCGGCGCACGAGGTCCTCGTCGGTCGCCTGGTAGACGCAATAGATCCGATCGCCCGTCACGTAGCTGTGGATCCATTGGATGTCGGTGCCCATGCTGCTTAGGACGCCGCAGGACTTTTGCGAGATGGCCTTCAGGTCGGATGGCGTGAGTTTGCCGGCGCCGGGGATGTCTCTTTCGATTACGAACTTGGGCATATTAATACTCCTGTTTGTAGAATCGGCCAAAAGCGACCAGGCCCCATGGTGCCGAACCGATAGGCCCGTGGTTTGACCGCCCCTCCGGAGTTATTGACCGAAACCCCGGCCTTGCTGCTCGAGAGGTGACTATGGACGTGCTGTCGGACGTGCTGCGGACCATCCGGCTGGAGGGCGCCCTGTTCCTGAACGGAGACATGCGCGCGCCCTGGTGCTTCAACGTCCCCAAGAGCGCGGACTTGGCCCAGGTGCTCAAGCCCGGCGCTCCACGCCTTGCCATCTGCCATCTGGTGCTGCAGGGGCAGTGCTGGGCGCAACTCCAGGGGGCAGAGCCGATTCGCGTGAACGCCGGCGAAGTCATCGCCGTGCCGCACGGCGATCCGCATGTCCTGGGGAGCCACCTGCGCCACGCAGCCGTGGACGTCGAACATGTCGTGCGCCCGCAGGTGCCCGCGGTACAACGCATTCGCTACGGCGGCGATGGCGATCGCACGGTGCTCGTGTGCAGTTGGCTCACGTACGAAGGCGATGCGCCCAACCCCGTCATGTCCAACCTTCCGGGCCTCTTCATCACGGCGCTGCGCAGCAGGCCGGCGGGGCCGTGGATCGAGCAATCCGTCAGTTTTGTGCTGGGCGACGCAGCCGCGCGAGCGCCCGGCTCGGAGTTGCTGGTCGCCAAGGTGGCCGAGTTGCTGTTTGCGGAAGTGGTGCGGGGCTATATCGAGTCCATGCCCGCCAACAACCCCGGCTGGCTGGCCGGCCTGCGCGACCCCCACGTGGGCCGCTGCCTGGCGCTGATGCACGGCGAGCCCGCACGCGCGTGGACGGTGGAGGCACTTGCGCAGGAATCCCACATCTCGCGCAGCGTGCTGGCGGACCGTTTCACAGAGCTGGTGGGCGCGCCGCCCATGCACTACCTGGCGCACTGGCGCATGATCCTGGCCGCAGGCATGTTGCGCAGAGATCAGGTCAACCTTGCGCGCATCGCCGAGGGCGTCGGCTACGAGTCGGAAGCGGCCTTCAACCGTGCCTTCAAGCGAGAGTACGGCGTGTCACCAGGGGTTTGGCGGCACAACGGTTAGCCCGCCGTATCGCCGCCTGCTTTTGCAGTTGTTGATCGTCCGTCGCCTTGATCTTTGATGTCGTCGAGGTCTCGATCCAATCTTTGGAAACGATTTGGCGGTCATTCCAGCGACCGCCCGCAAGGCCACCCATCGTCTCGCGCGCCTGGAGCACCGCAGCCATTGGGCGGGTCGGCGAACGCTGGTAACCCAACGAGCGAAGCAAGTGCCGTTCCGCCGAGAAATGAAGCAACCTGGCGCCGTCTCATATCCCATCCTTTGCTTCAGCGACCGAACTTGCTCACCACTGCCGCCCAAAGACGAGCAGGCTCGTCGCTCTGATCGATCGAGCTATCGACACCGGTCTGCACCATGATCAGCTTGGCAGTCGGGTCGATGAAGATGCGGTGGCCGTACCCGCCAAGAAGAACAAACTGGCGCCCCGAACCGGGAAGCAGCCACATCAAGTAGCCATAGCCAAGGGCTTGAGGGCCAGATACTCCGGGGGAAAGGTAGCGATCCGACGGGCGCGTTGTCGTTGCCTCGATCATCCATTGGGCCGGAATGATCTGTCTGCCTTCCCACTTTCCGTCATGCGCGAGCAGCCGTCCCAGACGTGCATAGTCCCGCAGAGCCGCGCCGAAGAACGTCCAGGCGACTTCGCTGCCTTGCGCGTTCACGAGCCAGGCGCCGTCGGCCTCGGTGCCTATCTGAGACCAGACTTTCTCGTGCAGGTAGTCAGACAGGGTGCGACCGGTCGCACGCTCCACGACGAGGCCGAGCACCGCGGGCTCCATGCTGGAGTAGTGGAATTCAGTCCCGGCCGGGGCAATGCGCTGGGTGAAGGCAGAGATCGTGGCGATGGTGCTGCGCTGTGCTCCTCCACGGCCGAGCAGCCTGTCGATCCAGGAGCGGTGGCCGAGAACCATCCCACCCCACAATCGATCAAGATCCTGGTCGCCGTTGGCCTGTTCGCCGAACTTCACGCCAGAGGACATGTGCAGGAGGTCACGCAGAGCAGTCTTGCCGTACTCCGTGCCCTGGAGTTCCGGAACATAGCCCTGCACCGCGTCGTCTGCCGACCTGATCGACCCATCCGCGACAGCAAGGCCAACCAGCAGGCCAGTGATGCTCTTTGCCATCGAACCCGAGAACAGGCGATCGCGGTCCGACCGGCCGTACTGATAGCGCTCCTGCAGGATCGTTTGGTCCTTGGCGATCAGCAGACCGGTGACCGGGTGCCGCGCCAGATAGTCCTCGATGGTTTGGTCGGCACCCTTGCAGCGATAGCGAACATCGGTGACCGCATAGGCAAAGCACCATGGGGCTGCTGCGCGAGCAACCCGGCGAGTGCGGTACTGGTCATCGAAGTGACTGAAGGCACCGACGCGGTACTTCATGTCCAGAGGTTCGCCTGGCTGACCACGCAACAAGGGATCAGCGACGGGGAAACCTTCTTTGATACCGAATGCTTCCGCACGAGGCCCCGTCGGCGAGAAGGTGGGGCCGTTGTCTCTGGCAGGCTCGTCACAGAGCGAACGGGCACTGCTTGTCGTCGGCCGCAGTGCCGAGCACGCGGCTAAACCAAGCAGTACCGCGCGGCGCGATGGACCGTATTGCGTCATGAAAGCACTGCTTTGCGCGATGGTGTGGGCATCCAGCTTCAATGGCAGAGGCGGCGATCCAGCGCTTTGCGGCAGCTGGCAATGGTCCGCACTTTCTACCTGAACGTCTGCCCAAGGGCAATTCGCCCGACTCGCTCAAATTCGAGGTCTGCGCTGAGGGGCACCCCGAGTATTCTTGCGCCGTCAAAAGCACAGCGGAGACAGCGCACATGTACACAGAACAAGGCGGCGAAGGCCCAGATCTCCTCCTCATGCTGCACGGCATGGGCGCAACAGGCGCCGTGTGGTCGCCCATGTGCGCAGAGGCCAGTGCCCGCGGGCCCGGCCGCTGGCTCGCTCTTGACCTGCCCGGCCACGGCCAATCTGATAGGCAAGACTCCTACGCCATCGGCCAATACGCAGCAAGCGTCGGACGCGCATTGCTGCCGCACATCCACCCAGAGGGTCGCCTCGTCGTTCTCGGGCACTCGCTCGGCGGAGTGATAGGCCTCGCCCTGGCAACGGGCTGGTTCGGCGTTACACCGCACCGCGTCTTCGCAGCCGGCATCAAGATCGCGTGGAGCGACGAAGAGCTCCGCCGCATGGAGACGCTGGCATCCCAGCCTGCCAAGAGCTTCCCCACGGAAGCAGAAGCATGGGACAGATACCTGAAGGTCTCCGGCCTCGCGGGAATCGCCACCACAGCATCACCCGTCGTCGCACGCGGCATCGCACACAACGACAACAACGACGGCTGGCGCCTCGCAATGGACCCCAGAGCCAACGCCGTAGGCAAGCCACCGCTGTCCGAACTGATAACCCTCGCGCGCTGCCCCATCCATCTGGCCCGCGGAGGCAACGACGCGCTGGTAACGCTGGAGCAGACCCGTTCCCTCGACCCCAACGCCCGCGACCTCGGCCCGCATGGCCACAACGTGATGGTCGAGGCTCCCGGGCAGGTCTGGGATTGGGTGGCCTCCCTCACTTGAGATGAGGGCGCAGGCCGCCTTCAACGAGAGTCTTCAGCCCTTCGATGAAGCGTTACCCGCACTTCGGCTGCACGCGCCCTCAGCTGACCGCAGCCACCGTCGACATCCTGCCCGGCTGAATTGCGCAGCTTCGTCAGAATGCCCCGCTGGTGCAGCGTGCGCGCAATCTCTTCGCAGCGCTCCCATGACGGGCGGCTGAACGCCACGCCATCCACCGCGTTGAACGGAATCATGTTCAGCACGCCGTACTTGCCGGAGAGCAGCTTCACGATGCCGTCGATTTCATCCTGCCCGTCGTTCACGCCTTCCAGCAGCGTCCACTGGTACTGAATGGGGTAGCCGGTGGCTCGCGCATAGCGTTCGCCTGCATCGACCACTTCCTCGGGCGTCAGGTTTGGCGCGCGCGGAAGCAGCTTCTTGCGCAACTCGGCCTTGGTCGTGTGCAGCGAAAGCGCCAGCGCAGGCCTTACGCGTTGCTGCAGCAGCCTCTCGAACGCGCGGGGGTCGCCCACGGTGGAGAACACGATGTTCTTGTGGCCGATGTTGCCCACCGTGCCGAGCAGGTCGATGGCCTCCATCACGTTGTCCAGGTTGTGGGCCGGTTCGCCCATGCCCATGAACACCACTTTGCGCACCGGACGGCGCATGCGCGCGAGGGCGACCTGGGCAATGATCTCGGCGCTTCCTACCTGGCGCAGCAAGCCGTCGCGGCCCGTCATGCAGAACTGGCACCCCACGGCACACCCGACCTGCGAAGACACGCACAGGCCATCGCGAGGCAGCAACACGCTCTCCACCGTCTGGCCGTCCGCGAGGGCCACGAGCAGCCGCTCCGAACCATCCGCGCCGGGGTGCACCGCGTGAATGCGCGCCAGCCCCGCAAGCTCGGCCTCGATGGCGGGCAGGGCCTCCAGCAGCGACGACGGAAAGAAGGTGCCCGGCAGGCGCCTGCCGCTGTTGCGGGGCAGCGCATGCGACCACAGCCGCAAGATGCGCTGCTCGTGGCTGGGGCCCGCGCCGGCTTCGCGGAGTCGTTGTTTCAGTTCGTGGATTCGCATGCACTGCCGCCTGGGGCAAATGGACTCTTGCGCACGTCAGCGGCCCAGCCGTGCTGGCGCCTGAATGTGCAGAGTGATGGTCGACATGCCGCAGATTGTGCCCGGCACGAAAAGCACGCTGCCTTTGCGCCGTGCCGAGCCGCTTTGGCGAGCGACAGCCGCCCGACTGTCATTGCTTTGTGTCTCGCCGCTGCGCCCCGGTAGATATCTCTTCGATTCGAGAAATCCTCGACGAAATCTTTTCCCTTGCGCGGCTTCGCTTCTCTACAGTGAATGCCCCATCGACAAGTCGCCCCTCCCTGTGGGCGACGAACATCCACCGCAAAAGGAACACCCCAAGACGACCGATTGAATGAGTGAATGAACCGCCTTGCCTCACGGCGGGTTGCCGATGCCCTGGTGCATTGGTGCGAACGTGAGGCACAAATGGCGACGGCCAGGGTGCGTGAACACCCTGGCCGTCTGACCACATGACGTGCCAATCTTCTACAAGGAGCACACCAAATGGCTGAGCGAATTATGGCCGGGCGTTCTACGCCCCAATCTTCCCGTCGCCGCACACGCGGCTCGTCGAAACCCGCCACGCGGACAAGCGACGAAGCAAGGGCACTCCTCGAAATCAAACTGGCGCAGCTGAACTCGCTGCTGTGGTGTTGCTATGGCGACGGCAATGGGTGGTTCGAGGAAGCAGGAGAGATGCACCGGGACCGCATGCTCTGGATCGCCGCGGATCTGGCGCGGGAGGCGGAGATGTTGTTGCAGGAGAGTGGGCTGGGGTAGAGGGCGTGGGGATGGGCCGCTGCTGTGTTTTTGGCGAGTGGTTGCCTATCCTGCACGCCTCAGTGTGATCGGAGCGCCAGTGACGACTTGGTAACTAGAGTGCCAGCGTCTGCCCCCGATTGCGCAGCATCAAGTACCGCGCTTGCTGAGTGCGAGGCTGCCTTGCAGTGTGAATCGCCCCGGCTTTCATGGAGGCCGGTTGGTTTAAGTCATGCCGCCATCGTGGCGGTTTGACTGGCGAGTTGCCGGTAATAGTTTGCCTCAG
>NZ_FOII01000020.1:0-94584 GCF_900111625.1 Variovorax sp. OV084
GCCAATCATGTCCATGGTGATCACCTTGAATCCCCTGCTGAAATTCTCAGCAGGTCAGTGGAACACCCTGGTCAATTTTGGATTGGCACTTTGCGCTTTAGCTGGTCAAGATTGCGCTGGCACTAACAGCGTTTGCGAAAGGAGGTGTTGCGCTGCGTGCATGAGATGGCGCTGGAGCCACCGCTAGTTGGAGAGAGAGTTTGCTTTCGCAGGACCGCGCATGACCGCTTCGACTCCACCATCAGCTGGGCAGCGAGCTCGAAGACACTCGCGGCTGCGGCATTCCTAAACCAACCGCTAGTCATGGCCCTATCGAGAAACAGCAGACGGAGTCAGCTTGCAGTTGCGAGTTGCACGGGCACATGATCGCGCTGCTGCTTTATGCGGTTGGCTTCGTCGACGAAGACAAGCCTGGGAAGATGGTCAGTCACCTTCTCCTCTACCACCGTCCCGAAGGCGGCGATGATGATCAAGTCACCAACGGATGCCCGTCTGGCCGCCGATCCGTTGACCGAAATGATCCCGCTGCCGCGCTGGCCGCGGATCGCATACGTGACGAAACGCTCGCCATTGTTGATGTTCCAGATATGCACCTGTTCGTTTTCCACCATGTTGGCCGCGTCAAGAAGATCCTCATCGATTGCGCATGAGCCTTCGTAATGCAATTCGCAGTCTGTGACGGTAGCCCGGTGAATCTTCGACTTGAGCAAGGTACGGAACATGATGGAGAGTCCTTCGATATCAACTGAGGAAGAGCCGCAATCGTGAACGGCTCGCTACTGTATATGTCCGCTCATCGACGACAACATAGAACGATCGCATCAATGCATCTCGAACACACTCCGCTTCGAGAATCGACTGCGTATGCCGGCCTTCTTCACGGGGCCGAGGTGCGCGGCGGACCGTCCGACGCGCGAAGTATCAACTCCGGGTTCCATAGTTCCTGAAGCTCTTCGGCAGGCGTGCCGTTCAAGCGAGCAAGGAGCATCTCCACCATCCGCTTGCCGGCGCGGTGGGTCTCTGCGCTGAACGTCGTTAGCGCAGGGGACAGCAGGCGACCGATCGGATGGTCGTCCCCCCCGATCACCCCGATGTCTTTCCCCGGAACCCTGCCAGTCTCTGAAATGGCGCGCATGACGCCCATAGCCACGATGTCATGTCCACACACGATGGCGGTGGGCGGATCGGGCAGCTCGAAGAGACGACGGGCCGCATCGACGCCCCCCTCTTCAGAAGGCGCGGCTTCAAGGCAGAGCATCGGATCGATGGGAATTCCCGCCGCGCGAAGCGCTGCCTCGTAACCCACTCGCTGGTGGTGGCTGAACATCAGGAACTCGGGCGCGTGCACCAACGCAATCCGGCGATGGCCCAGCGCAATGAATCGCGCGCAACCAGCACGCCCGACGACGGTGTGGTCGATGTCCAAGTACGGAAAACCCTTCTGCGTGTCGCTCCGACCGAACGCCACAAAAGGAATATCGCGCTTCTGGAGGTACGCGATCCGCTCATCGTCTCGCCTAGTGCGGCCAAACAGCAATGCGTCCACGCGCTGGCGCTCGACCAGGCGCTTGAACACATCGATCTCCGTCTCGATGCTTCGTGCCGAGGCGATGATGACCTGGTAATTCGACCCGTCGAGTTGCTCGTCTACGCCCATCAGCATGTTCAGGAAGAACGGGTGCACGAACGAGGCCTGTGGGGCCGAGAGCACGAAGCCGATGGTGTCTGACGACTGGCGCCTCAGCCTGCGCCCGGCCGGGTCCGGCGAGAAGCCAAATCGGGCCGCAGCCGCAAGCACTCGCTCTCGTGTTGCCTGGCTCACGTCTTCCCGTCCGTTCATGGCCTTGGACACGGTACTGACCGAGAGCTTCAGCTTCGCTGCAAATTCGTGAATGTTCAATCTATGGTCCCTTGATTCAGGGCGTCATTGTCGCTGATAAGAGCAAGTATGCGAAACCGATTTCAGAGACGCCCTCCTCCCATTCTTGACATTTTCACGAAGGGTTTTTAACATTCACCGAAATCGTTTTCGAGATTTATTTTTCGGCCTGCGAAGGCTTCCAAGGACTGCGAATATGGAGTTTCATTTCTACGAGCCCTCTGCGGGGCACGGGCTTCGGCACAACCCGCTCAACTCCATCATCGCGCCGCGGCCCATTGGGTGGATCTCTACGAGGAACAAGGAGGGAGGTTTCAACCTCGCGCCCTACAGCTTCTTCAACACGTTCCACTACGACCCACCCATCCTCGGCTTCGCCAGCACCGGGTGGAAGGACACCGCGCAGAACGCGGTGGAGACGGGCGAGTTTGTGTGGAACCTGGTATCCGAAGACCTCGGAGAGCAGATGAACATGACGTCCCAACCAGTGGCTCGGGGAGTAGACGAGTTCAAGCTGGCAGGCCTGACGGCCATTGCGGCGACCAAGGTGAGTGCGCCGCGCGTCGCTGAAAGCCGGGCCTCGATGGAGTGCAAGGTGGTGGACGTGGTGCAGTTCCGAAACACGCGCGGAGAGCAGTTGCCTGGATGGCTGGTGCTTGGAGAGGTCGTTGGCGTCCACATCGACCAGGACCTGCTCAAGGATGGCGTCTACCAGACCGCGTTGGCTCGCCCGCTCATGCGATGCGGTGGGTTGAGCGACTACGCATTGCTGTCGCAGGAGTGGATGGTAGAGATCCACCGCGCGCCCGACGAAGCCCTTCGCGACTCGCACGGCAGTTAGCGGACAGACCTGCCGTCGCAGCACCCGCTGGAGACGGCGCGCCAGAAACGCCCGTCTCCATGACTCGCACACGCCGCTTTCGCCATGCCCCAGTTGATGGGGCACCGGCTGCGCGAACCGCGCCATTCACGGCAGAGCCTGATCGGCCAGTGGGCGTCTTTTGCCGCTGCTACTGGGCCAATTCATTGACATAAAGGAGACCTCCATGCAATCCGTTTTTCGCCTGCTCGCTCCATTGCTGATCTGGGCTTCGTTTGCCACGCCTATGGAAGCCGTGGCACAAACACCCGCCAAGACCAAGATCCGGGTTGCATCCGTCGTTTCGGCTGCATGGCTTCCGCTGTGGGTCGCCAAGGACAAAGGTCTGTTCGAGGCCCATGGCCTGGATGTCGAAATCACGACGGTGCAGAACGTCTCGACCGTCGTGGGCGCGCTGGGCCGGCAGTTCGAGGTGTCGGGCTGCACGCCCATCGACATCATCAAGGCGCGGCTCAAGAAGCTGGATGTCGTCGGCATCGCGGGCAACACGCAGGAGATGTCGGGCAACCAGCAGATGCGCCTACTGACCCGCGCGGACGGACCGGTCAAGCACATGGCCGACCTCAAGGGGCAGGTGGTCGCCACGCCCTCGCTCAACGGCGTGATCCACATTGCCACGCTGAACGCGCTGCGACAGCAGGGCATCGACACCAGCGACATCCGCTTCCAGGAGATGGCCTTCGCCAACATGGGCGACCAACTGGCGGTCGGGCGCGTCGCGGCGGCCGAGATCGTCGAGCCCTTTGCCTCTGCGCCGGGCAAGGTCGCCACGACCAGCCTGGGCAATCCGATGCTCTCGGTGGCGGACCCGGTGGTGCTGACCTGCTGGATGGCCAACGGCCAGTGGGCCAAGGACAACCGCGCGGCGGTGCGCGCCTGGCGCGCGGCGCTTGACGAGGCGAATCAATACATCCAGAAGAACGACAAGGCGTCGCGCGTGGTGCTCACGAAGTGGACACGCCTGCCCGACGAGATCGCCAACGCGGTGCGCCTGCCCGCCTACAGCACCCAGTTGGACGACGCGGCGATCGATACCTGGATCAAGGCGTCTCTGGCTGTAGGCGCTATCAACGAGAAGCTGACCGCGGTGGGCGCCAGCTTCGAGTGACGCAACGCAAAGAGACAACCCGAAGAGACAACGGCCCTCGGGCCAGAGAAACATGAATTCACCCGTATTCAGCTGCGAACGCGCAGAAGTCAAATTGGCATCGGCCACCGGCGACAAGACGATCCTCCAGGGCATCGACCTGCAAGTGGGCCGGCAGGAGTTTCTGTGCCTGGTGGGCGGATCGGGCACCGGAAAGACCACCCTGCTGCGCGCATTGGGCGGCTTCTGCGCGCCGACAAGCGGCGCCGTCCTATTCGAAGGCAAGGCGTTCCGCAGCCCGCCCGAAGGCGTCGTGACCGTGTTCCAGGACTACGGCAATGCCCTGCTGCCGTGGCGAACCGTGCGCGCTAACGTCGCGCTCGGCATCGAGGAAACAATCTCCGGCGCTGAGCTCGACCGGCGCATCGACACCGCGCTCGCGTTGGTGGGCCTGCAGAAGGCCGAACGGGAATACCCCGCGAAGCTTTCCGGGGGCATGCAACAGCGGCTCCAGATCGCGCGCGCTCTGGCATTGCAACCCAAGGTCCTGCTGATGGACGAGCCCTTCGGCGCGCTCGATGCCATGACGAAAGCAAAGCTGCAGGACGAGCTGCGCAACATCCAGGCAAGCACTGGCGCCACCATCGTCTTCATCACGCACGACGTGGACGAGGCCATCTATCTCGGCGATCGCGTCGTCCTGCTCGCGGGATCACCGGGAACGATCGCCTCGGAAATACGCCCGCCGCTTCCTGCGCGCCGCGACCAGATTTCCACCAAGGAGATGCCGGAATACCTGCACGCGCGGCACGAGTTGCTCGAGCGCTTGCACGGAGCCGCCCGATGACCGGCCACTCGCGCAATGCGCGCCAATGGCTGTTGCCCGTCGCGCTCCTCGGCGCCTGGCAACTCGCCGTCATGGCCAACGACGGGCTCAACGTGCTGCCCACGCCCATCGAGATCGGCCGCGCGCTCACCGACAGTCTCATCGACGGGCGCCTGGTCTCGGACGCCGCGCACACCTTCGCCGCGGCCCTCGCGAGCTGGGCGATCTGCCTGCTCATAGGGATACCGCTCGGCATGGCGCTGGGCACGTTCAGCACGCTTCGCACCATGCTGTCGCTGTTCATCGAACTGCTCAGGCCGCTGCCGGCGGTGGCGCTCATTCCACCCGCGGTGCTGGTCTTCGGCTTTTCATGGAAGACCGAGATCACCGTGACGGTGTTCGCCAGCATCTGGCCGCTCATCTCCAGCAGCAGGGCCGGCATCGAAGGGCTTCACGCAAGAATCTTCGAGGTGGCCGCCACACTGCACTTGAGCAAGTGGCACACGTTGCGCAGCGTCGTCACACCCGCAGCCTTCAGTCAGATTCTCGTGGGGGCGCGCCTCAGCTTCAGCCTCTGCCTGATCGTCAGCGTGGTCGCTGAAATGGTCGGCAATCCGGCCGGCCTCGGCTGGGGGCTGGTCAGCGCGCAGGAAGCGATGCGGGCGAGTGAGACCTTCGCGTATCTCTTCGCCATCGGCGTGCTGGGCGTCTGCGCGAATTTCTCCCTGGGCTTCGCCGTCCGGCGCCTGCTGCCCGGCCTGGCCCAGGCGAGCTGAAAGGAGCGAGCCCATGAACAAGATGTCTCGCATCCTCCTGAGCCTTGCCACGCCCGTCGCATTGCTGTGCCTTTGGCAAGCCGTGGGCGATCCCACCTCGCCCATCGCACCGCCGCCTCAGACCTGGCTCGCGAGCGCGCAGGCGATGCTCGCAGCAGGCGAGCTTCAACTCGCCGTGCTGGCCACGCTGAAGACCGTCGTGCTGTCCACCTTTATCGCCGGCGTGGTGGGCACAGCCATGGGCACGATCCTTGGCGCCCGGCCTGCCGTTTCCGAAGCGGTGGCGCCCACGCTCGAGTTCCTGCGGTCCGTGCCGCCGCCCACCATCGTTCCCGTGGCGATGCTGCTGATCGGCAGCGGCGCCGTGCTCGGTGCCACGGTCGTCTCGCTCGCGGCGGTCTGGCCGATCCTGCTCAATGTGCTGCAGGCCACGCGGTCCATCCATCCGACTCTCGTCAACACCGGCCATACGTTGCGGATCTCGGCCCGCAGCAAGGTGATGAACATCTACGCACCCAGCATCCTGCCCAGCGTGATCGCAGGGCTTCGCGTGGCGGTGCCGCTCGCAATCATCGTCGCGCTCCTAGTAGAGATGCTGGCCACGCGCCCGGGCGTCGGACGCATGTTGCTCTCCGCCCAGCGCGACTTCGACGCGCCCGCCGTCTTCGCTCTGTTATCCACCGTGGGCCTCATCGGCGTCGGAGTGAACTGGGCTCTCGAATGGCTGGAGTGCTGCGTCTCGAAGAAGTTGCCCAGCATCGGGCGCTGACGCTCCCTCATTCGTCCCTTCTTTTCTCGCTCAACGAACCATCCAGATGCCCATCGATTTCCAGATCATCGACCATGCCATTGCCCGCATCGTCATCAACCGTCCCCAGCAACACAACGCGCTGGATGTCGAGCACGACCGTGCGCTTGGGGACGCCTGGCAGCGCTTCAACGACGACCCACAACTGAAGGTCGCGATCCTGTCCGGCCAGGGAGGCCGTGCGTTCTGCACCGGCGCCGACATTCGCGACTACCTGCCCTACCGGCGCGGCCGCGCGGCCAGCCAGGAACCCACGTCGATCATCAGCTTCGGCGGACTGACTGGCGCTCAGGACGTCGCCAAGCCGACGATCGCGGCCATCGACGGATTCTGCGTGGCTGGCGGGCTGGAACTGGCGCTTGCCTGCGACATCCGCATCGCGACGCACGCATCGAGCTTCGGCCTTCCCGAAGCCAGGCTGGGCATTCTTCCCGGTGGCGGCGGCACGCAGCGGCTCGCCAAGGTGACGGGACTGGGTGTTGCGATGCGAATGATCCTTACGGGCGATACGTTCGACGCGTCCTTCGCGCTCAACCACGGCCTCGTGACCGAACTGGTGTCCAGCGAGGCGCTGGAAGAAGCCGCGCTGGCCATCGCCCGGCAGCTCGCCAAGAATGGACCGCTCGCCGTCGTTGCCGCGCGGCGTTCGGTACTTGCCAGCTATGGACTCTCCGTCGAGGAAGGCCTGCTCCAGGAATCGGCGCTGCAACGGCAACTGCTCCTGACCCGCGATGCACACGAGGGCGTCGCGGCCTTTTCCGAACGGCGGCCGCCGGCATATACGGGCAGCTGAACGGGACTGACGCCTCGCCCATTCCAGCCGCCTGACACTTCTTCGCCGGCCGATCCTTCCTGACTTCCCTTGGAATGTCAGGAAGGATGAAGTCAGTTGCCGCGTCTCAACTTCGCGACCTCGTTCGCGCTCACCGCTCCCGCGCCGTTGCTCCAGCCCGCTCGGATGAAGCTCAGCACATCGGCGATGTCCCGGTCGCTCAGCACGGCGGCGTACTTGGGCATCGGGTACGCCGCCGGAATACCTCGAATGACAAGATCCCCGGTGCCGTTCAACGTCACGTTGATGAGCGACGAGGGATTGCGCTCCAACACATTGGGATTGCCGGCGAGCGGCGCAAGCATCGGCGCGAAGCCGCGTCCATCGGCGCCGTGGCACTGCAGGCAATGCGTCGTGTAGATACGGGCGCCTGCGTTGCCGGCCGGCCGGCTGAGCGACACCATCGTCTTTTGCGCATCGTAGGCATAGGGCGGTGCGCCATTGCCACCCCGCGCCGGAAGCGTTTTCAGATAGGCGGCCATCGCGCCGAGGTCGGCATCGGTCATCGCCTGCGTGCTGTTGTTGACGACCTCCGTCATGGAGCCGAACGCGGTGGCATGCCGGTTCGCACCGGTCTTCAGGAAGCTCACGAGTTCCGGTCCGCTCCAGCGGCCCAGGCCGACGTTGTGCTCGCCCGTCAGGTTCGAGGCGAACCAGCCTTCTATCAACGCGCCGGAGAGAAACGTGCTGCCGCCTTCGTCGAGTGCCTTTTCCTGGAACGCGACACCGCGCGGTGTGTGGCACGAGCCGCAATGCCCCAGCCCCTGCACCAGGTAGGCGCCGCGATTCCACTCGGCATCCCTGCCGGGCTTGTCTTGGTACACGCCCTTATCGAGGAACATGAAGTTCCATACTTTCAGCGGCCAGCGGATGCTCAATGGCCACCGAATCTCGGACTTCTGATTCTCCCGGTTCACGGGTTCCACACCATGCATGAAGTAGGCGTAGAGCGCCTGCATGTCGCCGTCGTTGACTTTGGCGTACGACGGATACGGCATGGCCGGATACAGGTTGTGGCCGTCTCTTGCGATGCCTTCGCGCATCGCGCGAATGAATTCTTCCTGGGTGTAGCGGCCGATGCCGGTGTCCGGATCGGGAGTGATGTTGGTCGAGTAGATGCGCCCGACCGGCGTCGTCATGGGCAGGCCGCCGGCGAACGGCTTGCCCCGTGGTGCCGAGTGGCAGGCGATGCAATCGCCTGCCTTCGCAAGATAGGCTCCGCGCGAAACCAGCGCCTGGTCGGGCGCGGTAGCGGCATGCGCGGTCGTGGCGGGACCGCCCGATGCCAGTGAGAGCGCAAATCCCAGCGTGGCAACCGTCTTCGGTGCGTGGATCATCGACGGCCTCCACTCGCGTTTGATTTCAGTTGGTCGCCGATTGGCAAGGCGTGCAACCGCTTGCCGGTGGCCGCAAAGATCGCATTGGCGAGCGCCGGTTGCAACGCCGACGTGCCCGGCTCGCCGATGCCGCCAGGCGCTTCGCTGCTCTTCACGAGATGCACGTCGATGCCTGGCGTTTCATTGATGCGCAAGACCCGATAGTCGTTGAAGTTGCTCTGCTCGACGCGTCCATTCTTGAAGGTGATCTCGCCGTACAGCGCCGCCGTGAGGCCAAAGACGATGCCGCCTTGCATCTGGGCCTCGATCGTGTCGGGATTGACCGCCATGCCGCAATCGACTGCGCAGGTCACGTGATCCACGCGCACCTCACCGTCGTCCACGGTCACGTCGACAACCATCGCGAAGAAGCTGCCGAATGCGTGCATGAGGGACACGCCCCGGCCCTTGCCTTTGCCTTGTTGCGCGCCAGGCGTCCATTTCGCCGCGCGCGTGGCTTCGTTGAGCACGTTCAGTGCACGCGGCGACTTTCCGAGCAGGGCTTGGCGGTACTTCACCGGGTCCACTTTCGCGTGCGTCGCGAGTTCGTCGATGAAGGTCTCGACGACAAACGCGCTGCGCGTCGGGCCCACGCCGCGCCAGAACGCCGTGGGTATGCCCCGCGGCTCCTGGCGAACGTAGTCGACGAGCTGGTTGGGAAGGTCATAGGGCAACTCGGCCGCCACGGCCACGGCATCGGGGTCGACACCGTTCTTCATCATCGCGGCCGGTGCGTACCGCGCCAGGATCGAAGAACCGACGATGCGATGCTGCCAAGCCACTGGCATGCCGTTCGCGTCGAGGCCGGCAGAAATGCGGTCGTAGTAGTACGGCCGATACATGTCGTGCTGGATGTCTTCCTCGCGCGTCCACACGACCTTCACCGGCACATTCAACTGCCTTGCCACTTTCACGGCCTGCGTGACCATGTCGATTTCCAGGCGCCTGCCGAATCCGCCGCCCAGCAGATGGTTGTGGACAGTGATCTTCTCCGGCGGCAGCCCAGTGACCTTCGCCGCCGCATCGGCCACGCGGCCTGGCACCTGCGTGCCCACCCACACCTCGCAGCCGTCCGGCCGGACGTGCACCGTGCAGTTCACCGGCTCCATCGTCGCGTGCGCCAGAAACGGCTGGTGGTAGATCGCATCGATGCGCGTCTTCGCATTGGCAAAGGCTTTCTCGACATCGCCTTCCTTGCGCGCGACCGCGCCGTTGCGCTGCGACGCCTTCACGAGGTCGGTGACGATCGTCTCGGTCGAAACGTCGGCGCCTGCGCCCTCGTCCCATTGGATCTCGAGCGCCTGCAGACCGCGCCTGGCGGCCCACGTGTGCGCCCCGATCACGGCGACCCCGTTGTCGAAGCTGACGACCTGCTGCACGTCGGGAATTTTTCTTGTGTGCATGTCGTCGAATTTCGCCAGCCTGCCGCCGAACACCGGACAGGTAGCGATCGCCGCGTACACCATGCCGGGCAAACGCACATCCAGACCGAAGACCGCGGCACCATTCACCTTCTCCGGCGAGTCGAGGCGTTTCACGCGGGTGCCGATCAACTTGAAGTCCTTGGGGTCCTTAAGCCTGACATCCTGCGGCGGCTGTAGTCTGGCTGCGACATCGACCAGCTCACCGTAACCAATGCTGCGACTGGTCTGCGGATGCAAGACCCGCCCTTCCCGCGCCACGCAGCCCGAGGGATCGACCTTCCAGCGCTGTGCCGCGGCCGCGACAAGCAAGGTGCGCGTGCTCGCGCCGGCCTTTCGCATCGGCTCCCATGCGTAGCGGATCGAGGTGGAAGCGCCAGTGAGCTGCTCGGCGAGCATCGGATCGGCAAAGAGCTTCTCGTTCGGCGGCGCATGGGCGAGCGTGACGCTCGCAAGCGGCACCTCGAGCTCCTCGGCAAGGAGCATCGGAATCGACGTGTACACGCCTTGCCCCATCTCGACCTTCGGCATGACCAGCGTGACCTTGCCGCGGCGATCGATCTGGATGAAGGCGTTGGGGGCGAACACGCCTTCGCGCGGCATCTCGATGCCGTCGCCGCCGATCACCGACGTGCGCGCCTCGCCCTCACTGCGTGCCGGCACGCTGAAGCCGAACAACAAGCCACCGCCGGCGGCCGTGCCTACCGTGGCGACCAACCCGAGCAGACTGCGGCGCGACAGGCCCGCGCTCTGCCGCGCACCAGACGATTCGTGTAACGTGCTCATGTGCTCTTCGCGGCCTGCTTGATCGCGGCACGAATCCGGTTGTAGGTGCCGCATCGGCAGATGTTGCCGGCCATGGCGGCATCGATATCGGCATCGCTCGGCGCCGGATTGCTGGCGATCAGCGCTGCCGCCGACATCACCTGGCCCGACTGGCAGTAGCCGCATTGCACGACGTCCAGTGCGCGCCATGCGTCCTGGACTTTTTTGCCGATGGGCGTTGCGCCAACGCCTTCGATCGTGGTGATCTTTCGATCCGCAACCGCCGCCAGCGGCATCACGCAGGAGCGAGCCGCGACGCCGTCGAGATGCACGGTACAGGCGCCGCACTGAGCGATGCCGCAACCGAACTTGGTGCCTGTCAGGCCGACGAGATCACGAATTGCCCACAGCAGGGGCATATCGGGCGACGCGTCGACGTCGTGCTTCCGGCCGTTGATATCGAGTATTGGCATGGCTTTGGCAATCAGAAGGTCTTCGTGATGGCGAACGCGTGGCCGTTCATGGGCTCAGCGCAAAACGGTTCGCGCCGGTGAAGGGCGAGAGCCATTCCACCGCGCGGTCGGTATAGATCTCGACCTGCGGGGACGGCAGTCCCTCCAGGCTGTCGAGCGTGCCGGCCTTCACCAAGACCTGGCCGGGCATCATCGCCACCCAGGTAATCACCGGCGAGCCGCAGCTCCCGCAGAAATGCCGGTAGGAGAGCTGTCCGCTGTCGCCCCTGTCCTCGAAGAACTTGGTCTCGCCGCGTTGCTCATAGTCGGCTTCGGCGATGAAGAGGTTGAAGGAGAAGAGGCTGCCGCTTTGCCTCTGGCAGTGCCTGCAATGACATATGGCTGCGGCCTGCGGTTCGCCCTTCAGCACGTAGCGCACGGCGCCGCAGAGGCATCCGCCTTCGCGATGTTTCATGATTTTCTTTCTCTATCGAAAGCCGGGATATCGGCTTCCTTCTTGATGGGCTGCGCCGTCCGTTGCGGCGTTCAAGCCGCGCTGGCAACCCGGATCAGCTTGCGGTTCAGGAATTCACCGATGCCCACTTCCGCCAACTCCCGCCCGAAGCCGGCGTTCTTGACGCCGCCGAAAGGCAGCCCCGGCGAGTCGACGAAACAGGAGTTGATGTAGACCATGCCGGACTCGATGCGCGACGCCACCTGCTTGGCATGCTCGATGTCCGCGTCGAAGACGTAGCCGCCGAGCCCATAGCGGGTGGCGTTGGCCAGCTCGATCGCTTCTTCCTCGGTGTCCACGACATAGAAGGACAGCACCGGGCCGAAGGCCTCCTGCTGGTAGAGCGGGTTGTCAACGTCGATGTCCGTGACGATGGTCGGCTCGAGATAGAAGCCGGGGCGGTCGACGCGCTTGCCGCCGAAGACGATGCGCGCACCCGCGGCCTTCGCCTCGTCGATCTGTTTGAGCAACCCGTTCAGTGCGGTCTCGCTGACCAGCGGGCCGAGCACGGTCGCTTCGTCCGTCGGGTCGCCCACCTTGATTGCTGCGAACCGCTCATTCAGCGCCGCCAGCATCTGCGCGCCGCGCTCCTTGCCGACGACGATGACGCGCTTGATGTTGACGCAGCCCTGACCCGAGTTGAAGGTGCGCCCCATCACACACTGCTCGACCGCATGGTCAAGCGGCGCACCCTTCAGGATGAGCGCCGGGTCACTGCCGCCTAGCTCGAGCACCACCTTCTTGAGATTGCGCCCGGCCCGTTCGCCAACGGAGGCGCCCGCGCGTTCGCTGCCGGTCAGGGCGACGCCGCGAACGCGGAAGTCGTCGATCAGCTTCGCGGCCTGCTCCACGCTGCAAAAGAGGTTGGTGTAGACGCCTTCCGGCGCGCCGGCTTCCTCGAAGAGCCGCGCGAACGCAAGTGCGCAATGAGGCACGTTCGGCGCATGCTTCATGAGCACCACGTTGCCCGCGACGAGCTGCGGCGCGGCGACACGGGCCAGTTGGTAGTAGGGAAAGTTCCACGGCTCGATGGCGAAGAGCACGCCGATCGGCTCGGCCACCACCGTGGCGCCGGGCTCGTCAGGCAGCGGCTGCGGCGCAAGAAAGCGCTCCGCGTTCTTTGCGTAGTAGTCCAGGATGTCCGCAACGAGATCGACCTCCATGTAGCCAAAGCGAGTCACCTTGCCCATCTCGAGGGTGAGGTACTTGACGTATTCGTCGCGCTTCTCGCGCAGGATCTGTGCAGCGCGCGCGACGATCTTGGCGCGCTCGGCCACTGGTCTGAATTTCCAGTCTTCGCGATAGCGCCTGTCGGCGATCTCCAGCGCGGCGAACACCTGTTCGTCGGATTGCAGCGGAAATTCCTTGACGAACTCGCCCGTGGCCGGGTTGATGGTGCGAAAGCTCATTTTTCTGTTCCTTGTTCTTTGCGCTTGAAGCGCGGAGGGAGGGCTCCAGGGAGCCGAGATGTTGGGAAATTGGAGAAGCCGGGATGCCGTGCATTCACCTGTCTGGCCGCAGCACGACCTTGAAGCGCGCCTTGCCGCTCATGAGCCGCTCGTAAGCCTCGGCCGCGCGGGATAGCGGGTACTCCTCGATCATTGGTGCCACGCCCGCAAGGGCGCTGAAGGCCAGCGTCTCCTGCGAATCCGCGGCCGTGCCAGAGGGCCAGCCCTGGACCGAATTGCGCTGCATGACGAACTGCGGGATAGGCACTTCGACGGGCTCTTCGGACCATCCGACCATGACCATCTTTCCGTTCATGCCAAGGCCGCCGATTGCGGCGCTCATGGCCTTACCGCTGCTGGCCGTCGCGAGGATGAGTTGCGCGCCGCCGAGCGCTTGCAAGGCCTGCGCGACTTCCTGCGATTCGCTGTCGATGTAGTGGTGCGCGCCGAGTTGCTTGGCGAGCTCGGCCTTGGCCTCTCCGCGGTCGATCGCTGCAGTCACGAAGCCCATCTTCCGGGCGAACTGCAGGCCCAGATGGCCGAGACCACCGACCCCGAGGATTGCCACCAACTGACCCGCGCGGGCGCCGCTGTTACGCAAGGCGTTAAAGGTGGTGAGGCCTGCACAAAGCAGCGGTGCGGCATCGGCGTCCGACAGGTCATCAGGGATGCGTGCAAGGGCTTCTTGCGGTGCAACCATGTACTCTGCGTATCCGCCGTCGTAGCTGATGCCGGGAATGCGCAGACGCTCGCACCGTACGAAATCGCCATGCCTGCAGTTGTCACAGTGGCCGCAATGTCCGCCGTGCCAGCCCACGCCGACCCGCTGTCCTTTGAGCCATCCCTCGACGCCGGCGCCGAGCATGTCGATCACACCGGCGATTTCATGGCCCGGCACACGAGGCAGTTGGAGACCCGGCCAGGAACCATCCTTTGTGTGCGAGTCGCTGTGGCAGATGCCGCACGCCTGCACCTTGATCAACACATGGCCTTGGGGCGGCTTGGGGACTTCGCGCTCGACGAGTTCCAGGGGACCGCCTGCGGTTGCCACTTGCACCGCCCGCATTCTTCGCGTCATTTGGTTCACCATTTTGATCAATCCTCTACGAAAACGATTTCGTCAAAAATAGCACTAGACCACTGGAATCCAAACGTACATTCGATATATTTTTCGAAATCGTTTGATAGAAAACGACTTCTCGAAGATGACGAGTTTCCCGTAGCGGGAGTTTTTCAAGAACCCTGCAACGCCACGGCTTCTACTTCCACCTTGAGCCCATAGTGGAGTTGGCTGGTCGGTACCACCGCCCGACTGGGCTGGCTGTTTCCCGCCCACTCGGCGTAGATGCTGTTGAACTCGGGCCAGTTGTCCATACCGTCGATATAGACGCGAACCTGGACCTGGTTCGCGATGCCGCTGCCGCAAGCCTTCAGGACGGTCCCGACGTTCTCCAGGACCTGCCGGGCCTGAACCGAAAAACTCGCGTCCACGAGTTTTTCTCCCGCCGATGTGATGGGGAGTTGGCCGGAAACAAAGACGAATCCGTTGGCGACGGTTCCATGCGAGTAATGACCGCCGGGTTGCGCAAGGTCAGAAGGGTTGATCGGGGTTACCTTGTTGGCGCACATCTTCGAAGTCCTACAGTGCCTTGGTCAGTTCCGGCACGGCCGTGAACAGATCCGCTTCCAGTCCGTAGTCGGCGACGGAGAAGATAGGTGCCTCCGGGTCTTTGTTGATCGCCACGATCACCTTGGAATCCTTCATGCCGGCCAGATGCTGGATCGCACCGGAGATACCTGCAGCGATGTACAGCTGCGGTGCCACGACCTTGCCGGTCTGGCCCACCTGCAGGTCGTTCGCAGCGTAGCCCGCGTCCACCGCCGCACGGCTCGCGCCGATGGCCGCGCCCAGCTTGTCGGCCAGTGGCGTCATCACCTCGGTGAACTTCTCGCTGCTACCCAGTGCCCTTCCGCCGGAGACGATGATCTTGGCCGCGGTCAACTCGGGCCGGTCACTCTTAACGAGTTCGGCGCTCACGAAGGTGCTCTTGCCGCTCGCGGGCACGGGCGCGATCTGCTCGACGATGGCGCTGCCGCCCGAGGCCGCCGCCGGATCGAAGCCCGTGGTGCGCACGGTGATCACGCTCTTCTCAGTCAGGCTTTGCACCGTCGCGATGGCGTTGCCCGCGTAGATCAGGCGCTCGAAGGTGTCGGTGCTGATGACGCGGGTCGCTTCCGAGATCTGAGCCGCATCGAGCACCGCTGCGACGCGGGGCGCGATGTTCTTCCCGCTGGCCGTCGCAGGAAACAGGATGTGACTGTAGCCGCTGGCGAGTGCGACGACCTGCGCCTCGACGTTTTCGGCCAGGCCGTGCGCGAAGGCTTCGCTGTCGGCGTGCATCACCTTGGCCACGCCCACGATGCCCGCCGCGGCTTCGGCGGCATCGCCCGCGTTGTGCCCCGCGACGAGGATGTGCACGTCGCCGCCGCAAGCGAGCGCCGCGGTCACGGTATGGAAGGTGGCGCCCTTGAGGCTGGCGTTGTCGTGCTCGGCAATGACGAGAGCGGTCATGTTCAGATTACCTTGGCTTCGGTCTTGAGTTTGTGCACCAGCGTGGCCACGTCGGGCACCTTCATGCCGGCCGAGCGCTTCGCGGGTTCGGTGACCTCGAGGGTCTTCAGGTACGGCTTGAGTGCGACGCCAAGCTCCTCGGGCTTCACGGTCTCGAGCGGCTTCTTCTTGGCCTTCATGATGTTGGGCAGCGTCACGTAGCGCGGCTCGTTCAGGCGCAGGTCGGTGGTGACGACCGCAGGCAACGTGAGCGAGACGGTTTCGAGGCCGCCATCGACTTCGCGCGTGACCGTGGCCTTGCCTTCAGCGACTTCAACCTTGGAAGCGAAAGTGGCTTGGGGCAGGTCGGCCAAGGCGGCCAGCATCTGGCCGGTCTGATTGCAGTCATCGTCGATCGCCTGCTTGCCCAGGATCACGAGGCCGGGCTGCTCCCGGTCCACCAGCGCCCTGAGCAGCTTGGCCACTGACAAGGGCTGCAGTTCTTCGTTCGTCTCGACAAGAATGCCGCGATCGGCACCGATGGCCATGGCCGTGCGCAGCGTTTCCTCGCAACGCGCCGGCCCGCAGGAGACGGCGACGATCTCGGTCGCTAAACCCTTTTCCTTCAAGCGCACTGCCTCTTCGACGGCGATTTCGTCGAAGGGGTTCATGCTCATCTTCACGTTGGCGATGTCCACACCCGTGCGGTCCGATTTCACCCGGACCTTCACGTTGTAGTCGACCACGCGTTTGACGGCGACAAGAATCTTCATGAGCTCGCCTTTCCGTCAATCGAACTTGGCACCGGACATTTCGATCCTCACCTTCTGCCGAGGCTTGTCCTTTGCGATGAAGGCGGTGAATTCTTCGGGCGTGCTTGCAGCCACTTCGAACGCGACGTCATCGATGTAGGTCTTTCGGAACGCCGGCTCCATGAGAATCTTTCGCACCGATCCCGCGATGGCATTGACCACTTCGGCACTGGTGCCGCGCGGCGCGAACAGGCCCATGTTCAAGTTCGACTCAATGTCTGGATACCCGCTCTCGGTGAACGTCGGGACCGTGGGCAACAGCTTGGCCCGCTGCGCGCCCGAGATTCCCAGCGCCTTCAGCTTGCCGGACCGCAGAAATGGTTCCACCGCGGAAGGAACACCGAACGCGACCTGCACCTGCGAGGCCAGCATGTCCTGGATTACCGGCGCCAGTCCCTTGTACGGCACGTGCGTCATCTTCAGTCCGTAGGTCTTCTCGACGTAGGCCATGGAGAGGTGCGTGATGTTGCCGATACCCGCCGAGCCATAGTTGATGCGCTGCGGATTCGCACGCACGTAAGCGATGAACTCGCGCATGTTCGAGGCCGGGAAGTCGCTTGGCACGAACAGCACAAGATTCGCCAGTGCGAGGCGCGTGATGGGGACCATCGCATCCGGGTCGTAGGACAGCTTCTTATAGAGATACTGGTTCTGCGAAAAGGCCGAGTCGGTCGCCATCAGCAGGGTGTAGCCATCGGGCGTTGCGTGAGAGAGCTCCGTAGCCCCGATGATTTCGTTGGCACCGGGCCTGTTGTCAACGATGGTGGCGACCTTCCACACGTCGTTGAGCCGCGCGCTCAAGCCCCGCGTGATGATGTCGACCGGTCCCCCAGCGGAGTACGGCACGATGATGCGAACGGGCTTCGAAGGGAAGCTGTCCGCCGCGTGCGTAGGAAGAGAGAAGAACGAAACTGCCAGCGCGATAGCAAGGGAAATGAATTGCTTCATGACTGTTCCTTTGATTGATGAGATTGACTAATTCCAGAAGCGTTCGAACGAAGCCGCGCGGCGTTCGGTGAACGCATCCAGCCCCTCCTGCCACTCGCTCCGGGGCACATCCTTCGGCGAGGAGAGCACCCGGTCCCATGCCACAGGGGCATGCGCGCGAAGGTTGGCCTTGGCGGCCGCGAGGGCGCCGGGAGGCGATGTCTCCACGACGGCCCGCACGAGCTCCAGGGCTTCCTCGGCCACGCCGCCGGCGGACACCACGCGATTGACCAGGCCAAAGCTCAGCGCCTCGTGAGCCAGGATCCGCCGGCGCGTGAGGATCAGGTCCAGTGCCCGCCGCTGGCCCACCACGCGCGGCAGGAGCGCCAGCGCGGTGTTCGGGATCACGCCGTGCCCGAGTTCGGGCATCGCGAACCACGCGGCGTCGCTCGCCACGGCCAAGTCGCAGGCCAGCACGAGCTCCATGCCGCCGCCGAGCGCAGGGCCCTGGATGGCGGCGACCACGGGACGATCGAGTTCCGAGAGCCGCTTGAACAGCAATGCCGGGTCTTCGCTCGGGTCCTTGCCTTCCATCCAGCCATCGCGCAGATCGTCGATGTTCGCGCCAGCACAAAAGGCCGGGCCATTGGCGGCCACGACGACGGCGCGTGCGCCCTCCTCCAGGCTGCGGTCCAACGCGTGAAAGAAGCCACGCACGATCTCGCGCGAGAGCGCATTGCGCCGCTCAGGATCGTTCAGCGTGACGAGCGCCGTGTGACCGCGCAACTCGAACAGGACCTTGTCGGTGGGCTTCATGCGCTTACTCCTTCAGCCGCACCAGCAAGCAGATGCCTTCGCAGTTCGGCTCCGATGGGGCAAGGCACACCTGTCTTCGGGTTCACGACGACGCAGATTGCCTCTGCTGATGCGTGGCAGTCTTCGCCGTTCGCCGCGAACAAACCTTGGGCGATACGTACTGAGGTCTTGCCAACGGCTACCACGGTGCTGCCGATGTCCACGCGTCCAGGAAAGTGAACCTCTTTGCGAAACTCGACCAGCAATCTCGCAATGGCAAGATTGCCGCCGTCCATCAACTCGCGAATCGCAGGGGGTGCGAAGATTTCCATGCGGGCCGCTTCGAAGAGCGTGGAAATCACCGCGTTGTTCACGTGGCGGAACTGGTCGGTGTCCGCGTTGCGCAGCTTCTCGTGCGTCCAGAAGCGGAATTCGCCGCGCACCGGCGCAACCGTTCGCCGAGATGCTTCTGTGATGGCCTGGGCAGTCATCTGCGGACTCTCAGGCGTTCGAGGGATGCATGTGCGCCGTCGCCTCATGCTCGACGCGCAGATACAGTGTTTCTGCCATCGGTTGGCGCATCTCTTCGAGAATGTGACCGACCAGACCGACCGCGCGCGCCGACACAGCGAGGCCGCGGCAGATTTTCCAGGGAATACCCATCTCGGAGGCGACCGCCGCCATCGCACCGGTCACATTGACCGGAAGCGGGCGATTGGCCTGACGCGTGGCTTCGGCGCCGAGCGCTTCCATGAGCCGCACATACGGGCCGTAGTACCCGGTCTCCTTCGCGACCTTGAAGAGCGCTGGCGTGCGCGGATCGATCGGCTTGTGGAACGGATGGCCGATGCCCGGCAGGATTTCCTTGCGTGCCCGATAGCCCGTGACGATCTCACGGGCCTTGGCCTCCACGTCGATTTCATCGCCGCCCTTGCTTCCTTCAGCGAGGGACTCCTGCAGCAGCCGGGCAGCGTTGTCGAGGGAGCCCACGAAGACCGAGCCCAGGCCGAGCAAACCTGCGGCGACCGCGGCTTGCACCGACTCAGGCGCGCCGCAATACGTCATGCGGGTGGCGAGCGACGAGGGCGTGATGCCGTGCTCGACCAGGATGACCATCATCGCGTTGAACATGCGAAGTTCGCGCTCGTCGGGAAGTCGCGCGAACAGCTGCAGGAACGCCATCTGTCCGAAGTCCACCTTGCCGACGATCTCTTCGCACAGGTCCAGGCCGTGCACCACCACCTGGGTCGGGCTGGCCCATGCGATGTCCGATTTCACTTCACCATTTTTCATGGGCGTCTTTCTATTGAGCTGTTGAGGAGGGCGAGGATTCGAGATGAGGCTTGGCCATCTCGCGCAGGACGTTCTTCAAAATCTTGACCCCGTTGGGTCCGCTCGACTGCGGGAACTCGTCGATCGGCACGATGCGCCGCGGGACCTTGAAGCCCGCGATGCCGCCTTTGCAATAGGCGAGCAGCTCCGACTCCGCGGCGGGCTGCGCCGAGGGCCGCACGAAGGCAACGGCGACGTCGCCCTCCCCGTCCTGGTGGACGCCGACGACCTGCGCGGCCTCGACGCCGGGGTGCCTGCAGAGAAAGTCCTCGACCTCCGTGGGATCGACGAGGTAGCCCTTCAGGCGAAGGCTGTCCTTGAGTCGCGCGAGGTAGAAAAACTCGTTGCCCTTTGCATAGGCGAGATCGCCGGTCTTGAGCCAGCCGTCAGAGGTGAACGCATCGGCCGAGGAGGCGGCGTTATTCAGATAGCCTTTCATGACGTTGTAGCCACGCAGTTGCAGCTCGCCCTGCTCGCCGTCTTCCTTGGGCAGGCCTGTGCCCGGATCGACGATGCGAAAGCGCATCTCCGGCGAGATCGGCGTGCCGCCGGCCATACCGCGCGCGCGCGCATCGCCGGCTGTGTCACGAATGGCCATCAAGGCCAAGCATTCCGACATGCCGTAGACGCCGCTCAGCCGCAGACCCAAGCGGCTCCAGGCCTGATCGATGACCTTCGCACCGAGGCCTGCGAACTCCGCGAAGCCGCCGCGGCGCCAGCTGGCGAACGAGTGGCCCTGCGCGCCGAAGACCATGTCGAACATACCGTCGGATGCGTAGAAGTGCGTCACACCGTGACGCTCAATGGCGGCTGCGGCGGCGTCCGCCTTGAAGACAGGAAGGAATACGCAGGTACCTCCGGCCGCGAGTGCCGCCACGGCCGAGACGAAGCCGAGCACGCCGTATAGCGGCAGCGCGCAGAGCATGGCGTCGCCGGGACGGATCTCCGTCACTTGGCCTGCGTTGCGGGCATGCGCGGCGAGGCCGCCTTGGGTATGCACCGCCAGTTTGGGCTTGCCCGTGGTGCCGGAAGTGCTGAAGGTGCACAGCGCGTCGGCATCCTGGCCGGTAAATTCGCGATGCGGCTCGCAGGCCAGCCATTGAAAACCGCCTTCCGCCGGCACCTCAATCACGTGAGTGAGTGCGGGAAGCGAAGCCTGCATGGTCCGCCCTGCACCCGCGTAGTCGAAGTCCAGAAACTTCTCGGGAACGACGAGCACCCGCGCCGCGGCAGTGCCGACAATGTGCTGCGCCTCCGACAGCTTGAGCCGCGTGCTGACCGGCACCATCAGCACCCCGAGTTGCGCAGCGCCAAACAGTAGTTGCAGCCAGATCGCGCCATCGGGAATCCAGACAGCCACGGTGTCGCCGCGGCGTAGCCCCAACTGGTGCAGGAACGTGGCGGCGCACTGCCCCGCCACCTTCAGTTCGGCCCGCGTGGTCATCTGCCCGGCGGCGTGGAACGCGGGCAGTTCCGCGGGATGCTGGTCGAGGATATCGAAGGGCATGACCGCTCCTCAACCGGCCAGTGCCGCACGGGCGATCTGCAGGCGCTGCATCTCGGAGGTGCCTTCGCCGATGCGGAAGGCGCGCGCATCTCGGTAGAAGCGTTCGACGGGCAGTTCGCACATGTAGCCCATGGCGCCGAAGATTTGCAGCACCCGGTCGGTGACGCGGCAACCCATCTCGCTCGCATAGAGCTTGGCGCGCGATGCCGCGATGCGCGCCTGCGGGTCCTCTACCTCGATGGCATCGGCCGCACTGCGAATCAAGAGGCGTGTGGCCTCCAACTCGACGTCGTTGTCCGCGATCATGAATTGGATCGCTTGGTGCTGCGACAGGCTCGCACCGAACGCCTTGCGCTCGACTGCGTATTCGCACGCCATCTGCTGCGCGCGGCTCGACAGCCCGAGCGAGCGGCTCGCCGACAGCAGGCGGTCCTGGTTGATCGACTGCATCATTCCGAGGAAGCCTTCATCGGGCGCGCCGAGCACGTCGGCATCGGGCACGAAGCACTCCTCGAGCGAGAAGCCGTTGAGGTGGTAGCCGCGCCACCCCATCTTTTTGTATCGGGTCATGCCGACCACGCCCGGATTGCCGCTGCGCACGATGAACGTTCCGAGCTTCGACTTCAATGGCGCGTCCGGATTCGTCACCGCCAGGACGATGACGTAGTCCGCGGTTTCGGCGTGGGAGATGAAGTGCTTGCTGCCCGTCAGTACCCAGCCGCCATCGACCTTCACTGCACGGGTCCGCAGCCCCCCAAGGTCAGAGCCGGCATTGGGCTCCGTCAGCGCATAGGTGATGGTCTTCTTGCCGGAAAGAACGTCCGGCAGAAGCGATTCGCGTTGCGCGCTACTGACCTGACTCAGCTGCAGAGGCAAATGCCCAAAAACCTCACTGAGCGGCACGGACGTGTAGGTCAACTCCTCCAGGATGGCGACCTTTGCCGCGGCCGGTAATCCAGGCCCACCCGCGCTGTCCGGCAAGTTGAACCCATACAAGCCCAATGCCGCGACTTCGCTTCGGAGCCGCGCAAGCAGATCGAGGCTAACATCATCATCGTTTTCGATCTGCTGCTCAAGCGGGACGAGACGCTGTCTCACGAATCGTCTAGCTGTTTCACGAATCAAGGAGAGTTCGGTGTCAGAGGTTTTTTCCATGGCTTTCTCGAAAACGATTTCGAAGAAGTTTAGAAGGTTTTTTCGAGGAATGCAAGAAGCTCGAATCAGGGGGCACCGCGATCCCGACGGCGCGCGGCTGCGCGACCTGCAGTTGCCCCCTTTGGACCGCCGAGGGGCTGCGCCTGGCAGGCCCGCGTCCTCGGAAAGTCAGGCGGCGTCGTGCAATGCGTAGTGGCTAACCACCATCGGGGCGGCAAGCCACGCCGACGACCCGGCCAGCCAGTTCGAAACATGCGCCGAGTTCAAGTGCTGTTCGAACGCGTTGTGGTCGGTGAAGAGGCCATAGGTGACGAACTCCGAGGCGTCCTCGGTCCCGCGGTGCAATTGGTAGATCAGGCCACCCGGCTCGAGCCGGGTGGCCTCGATCACCGGCGCCATGCGCGCGAGGAAGAAGTCTTCGCAGCCTGCCTTGACGGGCAGCTTGACGACGATGACGTGCTGATTCGCGCGCAGCGCCGGCTCGGCGTTGCCCAGGTTTTTCAATGAAGAGGTCATGTTCGGTGTCTTTCTGTTCTTTGTGGTTTCTTTGCCTGACCGCTCGAACAACGTCTTGTCATCCGCGCAACTCAGGGGTGCCACTGTGACTTTCAGGCACCCCCCCAACAAGACGACCAGTAGCAAATGACTTTTGTCCAGGTTGGGAAGATGAAGACCGCTCCTCAGATCGAAACCCGGGACATGGTCCTGCTGCAGGCGCTTGCCGCTCAAGGCTCGCTGAGCGGCGCCGCCGACGTGCTGGAGCAGCCGGTGTCGTCCGTCAGCCGTGCACTCAAGGCGCTAGAGCGGCGTCTCCAGGTGGCGCTCCTTGTGCGCACGACACGACGCATGGAACTGACTCAGGCCGGACGGCTACTGCTGGAGCGCAGTCATCAAGTGCTGCAGTCGTTGGCCGACATCGAAGCCGACCTGGCGCGAGTTGCCGGCTCCCCGAGCGGGCTGCTTCGGGTCAATACCTCGGCCTCATTCATGAGCCATGTCTTGCTCCCATTGATCCCGCGTTTTGCGAAGGCGTATCCGGGGATCGACCTCGAGTTGCGCAGCAGTGACGAGATCGTCGACTTGATCCAGGAGCATGCCGATGTGGCGATCCGTATCGGCACCATGGCCGCCTCCTCGCTGCGCGCGGTATTGTTGGGCAGCTGCCGCCGCCTCGTACTGGCGTCGCCGGCCTATCTGCAACGGCACGGTACGCCTCGCGGGGTCAAAGATCTTGCAACGCACCGGCTGCTCGGCTACATCGGCGCTGACGCGCTCAATCGCTGGCCGCTTAGTCATGGCCACCAGCAAGAATTGAGTATCCGCCCCGCCATCTGTGTGTCGCATGGCGAGATGCTGCATCAGCTCGCGCTGGCGCATCAAGGCATCGCATGCTTGCTGGATTTTTCAGTGGCCGCTGATCGTCGACAGGGCAACTTGGTGGAGCTGTTGCCGCAGTTCAATCTATCGCCACCAAATCCTGTTCACATCGTCTACTACCGTCGCGCACCAACGGATACACGCATCCAAGCGTTCATCAATTTCATGCGAGAGCACGCAGAGTCATGGGTGACGATTTCCGGGGACGGACCGGCGTAACGGCCACGCGATGCGCATCGAGACTTGGACAATCCCAATCGTCAGGGCAAGGCGAGGCGGCGCATATCGCGCGCCTAGCCAGCGGAAGCGCGGAAGCCAAGGCCGGCGATCATGCAGCGCCACCCTGGCTCTGTCTGCAGTACAGCGTGAACCCGCGGGGGCTGGGCGCGCTGACATGCAGCTACATGGTGCTGGCCAACCCGGCGAGCGCGAGCGACTGGCTTTCATTCAAATGCGCGGTGACTGAGTCGTCGGCGCCATTGGCATGAACAATCGGCACGACATGCGACGCCTCGCAAGCTGCGAACGGAGCGTTGCGGGCCGCATCGGCGGCGAGGTGCAGAACCTGAAGCTCTCAGCCAGCCTATCCCCGGAAGAAATCGAGCATCTCAATGCCGTGCTCGTGAAGCACAAGCTGCTGTTCTTCCGCGGATAGAACCACCTGGACGACGCTGGGCACCAGGCCTTCGACTTCGCGGACCAACCGACCATAGCCAAAGGCACGTAAATACCCCCTTACCGTTGGTTGGGCTTGCTGCCACCCTCAACTCACGAGAAGCAGGCGTTTACGAAGGCCAGCTTTGGTGAACAGCTAGGGCCGGCACCATGTTGTGATGAGCGCTTCATCAGCTCGCGATAACGAGCGCCGCGAGAATGCCAAGTTATCGGCGGCTGGCGGCATCGCGACGAGCGGATGTTCGCTGCAATCAACGGCGGCAATGCAGCAATGGCCGTCGTCGGAGTCAGGGTCGGGGTCGGAGCCATCGTTGGCACCGCGAAGCTCCGTCGATCACCTCCATGGCTTTTCCGCCTTCGCGATCTCGACGGACATCTGGTAACTCACGCCCAACCAGCGATTTGACAGTCGATCGATGGTGCCGTCGGCGCGCATGTCCTTCACCGCCTTGCTCACGGCCTCACGTAAGGCTGGCTGGTTCTTCGCCATGGCCGCGGCCGAGAGCTGGTAGGTGAGGATCGGGCCGACCTCCTTGATCGGCAGCTTGTTCACTGTGGCGTACTTCATGCCCCCGAAGTGCGAACTGATGAGTGCGTCGACGCGGCCGATGGCGAGGTCGTTGAACACGAGTCCGCCGTTGTCGTAGGTGACGATCTCGGAGCCGAGCAGATTTTCGCGCGACCACGACTCGTTGCTAGTGCCGGCGGTCACGCCGATGCGCTTGCCCTTCAGGTCAGGCCGGTCCTTGATGTCGTTGTTGGCGTTGCGCACAAAGATGCGGAAGTCCTCCAGGCCATATGCGGCACTGAAGTCGACCTGCTTCTCGCGCTCGATCGTCGGCGTGAGGTCGTTCATCACGAGGTCGTACTTGCCGGCCTTGAGCCCTTCGACAAAGTTCTTGAACAGGTCGGCCACGAACTCGACCCTGGCCACGCCAATGCGCTTGGCCACTTCCTTCGCCACTTCGACGTCGTATCCCGCTGGCTGGTTCTTGTCGTCCAGCATGCTCCACGGCGGGCTGGCCTGTGTGTTCGCGATCCGGATCACGCCCGCGGCTCTCGCATTCGCGAGGATGTCGCGCGGTTGCTGTTGTGCCCACGTGGGCGTGGCCATCACGATGGCCATCGCCGAAGCGGCAACCAGTGTGCAAAGCAGTCTTCGATGCAGGGGGCGTGTTCGATTCATGTCGCGGTCCAAAGTTGTAGGTCGATCCAATGGGCGCCATCTTGTCGCGCCGCACTGCCTCGCCACAATCCGGCGCCGCTAGTTGCTCAATAAGCTGAGCTTATGCACCAATCAGGGAAACTACTATCCCCGTTTAGGTGCCCTGCTGACCGCAGAGACCGGTGAGCGGCCGAGGACCTCGCGCAGTCGCTTGAAGTCCGCATCCAACTGGATGCGCATGGCGCGCAGCAGTTCTTTCGCGTTGTCCGACAGCGGCATGCCGGGCCGGAACACAAGCAACGATGTGGCAGGAATGTCGAACGCCATCGGCTTGAGCAGCAGGCCACGCGACAAGTAATCCAAGGCCATGACAGGGTGCGCCATTCCCATGCCCACACCGTTCAGCGCGAACTCGCAAACCGAGTTCGAGTAAGGCGTCTCGATCACCGGCCGCAGGACTTTGCCCTGCGCCGCCAACACCTCCTCCAATGCGCGTCGTCCCACATCTTCGGGATTGAGCGCGATGAACGGGTGGGCCGCTAGATCGTTGGCGTCGAGCACCTTCTTCCTCGCCAGCGGATGCTGCGCGTTCATGACGATGACGCCGCACACCGATGCAAAAGGCGAGTGCTCGAGGCCCGTCACCGACAACTCTTCCGCCATGAGGCCGAAGTCGAGTTGTCCGGCGGACACCTGCTGATAGACCTCACGCGAACTCATGACTTGGAACGACAGCTGGATCTGCCGCTTGTCGAGCCCGAAGGCCGCGATGGCGCGCGGCATGAAGCCCGTGCCCAGCGCCGGGAGCGAGCCGATGGCCAAGCGCCCGAGCCCGAACGACTTGAGACTGCGGATGCGGTGCTCGATCATTTCCAGGCCGGTGAAATAGCGGTCCACCTCCACCATCAGCGCCAGGGCCTCCTGCGTGGGCACGAGCCGACCCCGCACGCGCTCGAACAGGCGCAGCTCGCACGCCAACTCGAACTTGCGCAGCGACTGGCTCACCGCCGGCTGCGACACGCCTAGCAGGGTCGCCGCCTGGCTCGTGGTGCCGGCGCGCATCACCGCACGAAAGACCTCGATGTCGCGCTTCTCCATCCATAACCTCCGTTTATCGAGCAAGTAATCCACGCTCTTGAGTTGATAGGAGGCCTGACAAATACTCCACCGCATCGCCAAGACAACCTAACCTGGACGAATAGCATAGATGCAATCAATTGCCACAACTAATGATCAGTTTGAGAGCCTGTCGCCGCCTGTAATGCGCGCGTCGACGGTCGTCTTCAAGACCTTCGACGACTTTGTCCAGCGCAAGAGTCGGCAGCCCGACGGCTTCAGCTACGGCATCACCGGCACGCCGACGGCGCGAGGCCTTGAGAGGAAGATCGCGGCACTCGAGGGTGGGCGACATTGCATCGTCACACCCTCAGGGCAATCGGCGCTGATGACCACCGTCATGGGATTCGTGCGTGGTGGAGACCACTTGCTGGTGTCGGCTGCGTGCTACGGCGCGCTCAAGACCTTCGCGCTGAAGTGGCTCGCGCAAATGAATGTGGAGGTGGAGTTCTACCCACCTGCCATCGGCGCCGAGATCGATTCGCTGGTCCGGCCGAACACCCGCATGATCTGCATGGAGTCGCCCGGCACCGTGACCATGGAGATGCAGGACACGCCCGCCATCGCAGCGGTGGCGCGCCGGCGCGGCGTGCTCACGATGATGGACAACACCTGGGCCAGCCCGCTGGGCTTCAGACCGCTGGATCACGGCGTCGACTTCAGCATCGAGGCCGCCACCAAGTTCCTCGGCGGCCACTCCGACCTGCTGATGGGCAGCATCAGCATGAACGACCATGCGCACTACGACGTGCTGCGCGAGACGCAAAGCATCCTCGGCCAGCAAGTGAGCCCGGACGACTGTTTCCTCGTGCTGCGTGGGCTGGAGACCCTCAAGTTGCGGCTCGAAACCCAGAGCACATCCACGCTGCGCGTGGCGCGGTGGCTGGCCGATCAACCCGAGGTCGAGCGGCTCCTTTACCCACCGCTTGAATCCGACCCCGGCCATGCCTTGTGGAAGCGCGATTTCCGCACCAACGGCTGCCTGTTTTCGCTGGTGCTCAAGCCCGGCCCGGAGCGTGCCTTCCACGGCTTCTTCGATTCACTGAAGCAGTTCGTCATCGGCGCAAGCTGGGGCGGGGTGCACAGCCTGGCGGCCTACTATCCCGCGGCGTTGCAGGCCGACCGCGTGTTCCCTGCCACCGATCAGCCGGTAATCCGCCTGTCGATCGGGCTGGAAGACACCGACGACCTCATCGCCGACCTGGAAGCCGGCTTGGCGGGCTACGGCGCGCTGTTGCACACACCCTGAGGAGGCCCCGATGCTCGACCTGTTCCTCAGGGCACTGCCCTTGCTCGAGAAAGCGGTGCTGGTCACCCTCGGCCTCGGCCTGTCTGCATTCTTATGTGGCTGCGTGCTGGGATTGCTGGTAGCGCTAGCGCGGATCTCTCCGTTTCGGCCATTGCGCTGGTTCGCCTTTTCGTACGTGTCGATCTTTCGCGGCACGCCGCTTCTGATACAGATCCTGCTGATCTACTTCGGTCTGCCGAGCTACGGCATCGTGATCTCTCCGATTCCCTCTGCGCTGCTCGCGCTGAGCCTGTTCGCCGCGGCCTACCTCAGTGAAAACTTCCGCTCCGGAATCATGGCCGTGGAAAAGGGCCAGTGGGAGGCTGCGTGGGCGATGGGCATGGGCTACTGGAAGACGCTGTTTCGCATCGTGCTGCCGCAGGCCTTCCGCATCGCCCTGCCCCCAGTGGGCAGCCGGCTCATCGGCCTCATGAAGGACACATCGCTCGCCTCGACGGTCACGGTGGTCGAGCTCACCCGCGTGGCCGAGCAATTGGGCGCCGCGACGTTTCGCTACATGGAAATGTTCCTCATCGTCGGGGCCATCTACTGGTTCATCAACCAGGTGCTCACCATCTTGCAGACCTGGCTTGAAAGCCACCTCTCGAAGCGCTACACATGAACACATCCTCCACTCACACCACTGCCCCGGTGCAGGTACAGGGTCTGGCCAAGAGCTTCGGCGCAAACCACGTGCTTCGGCAAATCGATCTCACCGTGGCGCGCGGTGAAGTCGTAGTCATCATGGGTCCCTCGGGTTCTGGCAAGACCACGCTGATCCGCTCGCTCAACTTCCTGGAGATGCCCGACCGCGGCACCATCCGCATGTGCGGCATCGAGATTGCCGACGCGGGTCCGAAGCCTTCGGGCGACACCCGTCACAAGATGCGGGAGATCCGCAAGAAGACCGCGATGGTGTTCCAGTCCTTCAACCTGTTCGGGCACATGACGGCGGTGGAGAACGTGATCGAGGGAATGGTGTCGGTACAAGGCATCCGCAAATCGGCGGCGCTGCCACGCGGGCTCGACCTGCTCGCGCAGGTCGGCCTGTTGGAGAAGGCCCACGAGTACCCGGGCCGCCTTTCAGGCGGGCAGAAGCAGCGCGTGGCCATCGCCCGCGCCCTGGCGATGAACCCTGAAGTCATTCTCTTTGACGAGCCGACCTCCGCGCTCGATCCTGAACTGCGCGGCGAGGTGCTCAAGGTGATGCGCGATCTTGCGGAAAAAGGCATGACGATGCTGGTTGTGACACACGAGACGCGATTCGCGAAGGACGTCGCCGATCGCATCGTGTTCATGGAAGGCGGCGTGATCGCGGAAGACGCGTCGCCCGATCATTTCTTCGGACCGTCCGCAAGCCAGCGCTCGCGAGATTTCCTTGGGTTGATCGAAGACTGATTGCCACACGCAGCAGGGCTGGAACGACCCAGCTGCGAAGGAAACTTAAGGCCCTCGGTCTGCGCGCCTTGAAGTTTCGCAGTCAACGCGGCTTCTCACAGTCTCGCCTCGAACCGGGTGACCGAAGACCGTCACCACCGATCAAGAGATTGATGTGTTTGTTGCGTATCAGGCACCACTGTGCGTCCGTTCACGAGCCTACCGGCGCGCGTCCCCCCTCCCTACGATCAACGGCATGCGGCCTTCTGCCGTGACCCGTGCCTGACAACCCCTGGGAGTTGAACGGCAACTTGCTGCCAGTCGCCTGGCAGGTTAGGCCCGCGCAACCGGGCCGCCCTTTTGGAGATTCCGCCATGTCCCCCACAGATGACACCTTGCAACCCACGAGCGAGAAGCCCATAGATCCGGTGCCCTCCCGTTACGCGCTGCGCATCGGCGATATCGACGCGCTGGTGGTCAGTGACGGCGTGCTGCCGCTGCCCACCTCGACCATGGCCACCAACGCCGACCCGGCAGATCTGGCGAGCTGGCTGGACCAGATGTTCATGCCGCCCGACAAGTACGACTGGCCGCTGAACGTGATGGTGGCCCGCAGCGGCGACCAGACCATCCTCATCGACGCCGGCCTGGGCGGCCAGTTCCCGGGCTTTCCCCGCGCCGGGCAGTTTCCCCAGCGTCTGGCCGCGGCCGGGATCGAACTCGAGTCCGTCACCGACGTCATCTTCACCCACATGCACATGGACCACGTGGGCGGGCTGCTCGTTCCCGGCATCAAGGAACGCCTGCGCCCCGACGTGCGCATCCACGTGGCCAAGGCAGAGGTGGATTTCTGGATCTCGCCCGATTTCTCCCACACGGTGATGCCCAAGCCGGTGCCGGAGGTGCTCCGCTCGACTGCTAAGAGCTTCTACAACGAATACCGCGATCGCATCCAGACCTTCGAGGAGCGCCGCGAGGTCGCGCCGGGCGTGGTGGTCCGCCGTACCGGCGGCCACACACCAGGGCACAGCGTGGTCGACCTGGTGTCGGGCGGTGAGCGCCTGACGTTCGCCGGCGACGCCATGTTTCCGGTCGCGTTCGACCACCCTGACTGGCAGAACGGCTTCGAGCACGACCCGGAGAAAGCGGCCGAAGTTCGCATCGGCCTCCTGCGCGAAATGGCGCAGAACCGCGGGCTGCTGGTGGCCGCTCACCTGCCCTTCCCTTCCCTTGGCCGGGTGGCGATCGACGGTGACATCTTTCGCTGGGTTCCGATCATCTGGGACTACTGATCGCGGCCTACGGCGCGCAAGCAGGCCGCCGGCCTGTTACGCCGCATCGTCGATGCACAGGATTTTTCTTCTCACTCGCGCTCTTCGCGAACGGGTACCTCAGCCGCACTGAGGGCGGAGCCACACATGACTCATCGCCTCAACTACATCAAGCAATCGCCCGAGCTCTTCAAGAAGCTGATCGAGTTCAGCACGCTCGTGGACAACGGCATCATCGAGCAGACGATTCGGGACCTCGTCGCCATCCGCGCCTCGCAGATCAACGGCTGCGCGTTCTGCCTCGACATGCACATCAAGGAAGCCAAGATCCATGGCGAACGCGAACTGCGCATTCACCATCTGGCGGCATGGCGTGAATCGACGCTGTTCGTTCCGCGCGAACGCGCGGCCCTGGCCTGGACCGAAGTGCTGACCAAGATCCCCGAGCAAGGCGTGCCCGACGACATCTACGAGCGCGTGCGCACGCAGCTGTCGGAAAAGGAACTCTCGGAGCTGACCTTCAGCGTCATGGCCATCAATGCATGGAACCGCGTGAACGTCGCGTTCCAGACCGTGCCTGGTTCCTCCGACAAGGCCTTCGGCCTGGACAAGGCCAACCTCTCCTGAGTCCTTTCAGAAAGCGGACGGGCACCGGTCTGGCGGTGCCGGCCCGCTTGCTGTTCGCGCGGCGGCGCTGCCTTCTTCGCGCCGGGGTTTCGACGGCGACTTGGGAGCGCAGCCTCCTCTCGCCATCGGTGGCTGCACCTTGCAGCTCCAGCGTCCTCCTCTCCTTTGCTTCCAACTCTTTCTCGCGGTGTCGCGGGTGGCGCAGCCGTGCTTTTTCAGCGTGCGCAGTCGGTCAAGCTGAAGCGATGTTGCGCCGCCATTGATGCAGTTGGGTCACTGCGGCGTTTCGCTCGGCAGGCCTACCGCATCGAACCGTCGAAACCTAGATTTGAGTGCGACAGATGCATGGCGAACGGACTTTTTTACATCCCGAGCAATGACCGTCCATCTGCCTTCAACGGCTTCCCCACTCGATGGCTCCATCAATTTTTCAGGAGTATTTGATGACGAAAAAAATCTTCTTCGCGGCGCTGCTGACCAGTCTCACCTCGATATCGATCTATGCGATCCAGCCGGCAGGCGCCGACGCGCTTCCCCAGGCGGCGGCCGAGGCATTGGTCGCGAGTCCGTTTCTCTCGCTTGATCTGCCCTATCCGATGCCCCAGGAGCCTTTGGACCGCACGCCGATCACGCCGACAGAAACGGTGGGCGCCGCGCGATACGAGCCCTTCTGATCGATGCGTCAGCACGAATTTCGCCCCTCGAAGAAAGACCCCCATGTCCATGAATGACCAAGAGCCACCTGCGCGGCGTCTCTTCCTGCGCCAGATTGGCGGCGCGTCCAGCGTCGCAGCGTTCGCGGCGCCCGCGCTGCTGGGTGGCCTCGCCAGCCCCCTCGCTTCAGCGCAGAACGCCGCAGCCCACCCCACCGACCATGCTCGCCCATCGGGATACCTGTCGCTGGGTCCGCAAGAGGCCGCCTGCGTCGAGGCCCTCGTCAACGTGATGTGCCCGGCCGATGCGCTGACGCCGAATGGTGTCGATTGCGGCTTGCACCTGTACATCGATCGTCAGTTGGCCGGCGCCTGGGGACGTGGCGACCAGCTCTATCGACAGGGGCCTTGGCACCCTGGCAAACCGCAGCACGGCTACCAGTCGCCGCTCACACCAGAGCAGCACTTCAAGGCTGGCCTCGCGGTGCTGCGCCGCGAAGCTCAGCAACGCACAGGCAAGGCCATCGAGCAGCTCGAAGCCGACAGACTCGACGCCCTGCTGCAGGATGTCGCTGCCGGCCGGATGGACGATGAGCGCTATGCACTCGGTGCGTGGTTCAACGACTTTTTCTATCCGCTGTTCGTCCAGGCCTGCTTTGCCGATCCGATGTACGGCGGCAACCGCGACAAGGCCTTCTGGCGCGCAATTGGCTTCCCCGGCCTGCCCGCTTTTCACGGGCGCAACGTGGTCCAGTACCGCGGCCTGCCCTTCCCTGGTGCGGCCAAGCCGCAGTCGATCGAGGACTTCAGCTGAAGGCCCCACCCACCCATCCCCATGACCCACAAACTTCCCAAACGCGCCGTCGTCTTCGTCGGCGGCGGCCTCACCGCCGGCCTGGCTTCGCGGCAGATGATGAACTCAGGCATCGACGTGCTGGTCCTCGAGCGCGGCGGCGATCTCGCCGGCAGTGCGGCCGCCACACTGCCCAACCAACGCGACGAACTGCGCTGGGGCGTGCGCAACAGCCTGGTGCAGAACTGGGCTAACGAGACCTACACCTTGCGTCATGCCACCAGCGAGAGCGCGCTGCCCGTGCGCCGCATGGAAGCCTTCCTCCCCGGCGAAGGCATGGGTGGCGCGGCGAACCACTGGAACGGCCAGACCTGGCGTTGGGCCGAGTACGACCCCGCCCTGCGCACCCGCCTCGAATCGCGCTACGGCAAGGCCGCGATACCGCGCGAGATAACCGTGCAGAACTGGGGCGTCAGCTACGCGGAGATGGAGCCGTACCACGACCTGTTCGAGCAGCTCTTCGGCATCGCGGGGCAGGCCGGCAATGTCGGCGGGCAACGGATCGAAGGCGGCAATCCTTTCGAGGCCCCCAGAAAACGCGACTTTCCGCAGCCGCCGCTCGAGATCCTCGAGTCGGGCCGCATCTTCAAGGCTGCCGCGCAAAGCCTGGGCTACAAGCCGTTCCCGCTGCCCGCAGCCAACTCGCCGCGCGCCTACACCAACCCCGATGGCGCAAGCCTCGCGCCGTGCCAGTACTGCGGCCATTGCGAGCGCTTCATCTGCGAAGCCAATGCCAAGGCGAGCCCCGCGGTGCTGTTGTATCCGCTGCTGCAGAAGCAACGCAATTTCGAAATCCGTCTTCACTCGCAGGTGACCGGCCTCGTCTACGACAAGCACGCCAGGCGCGTGACGGCCGTGCAGTTCATCGACCTGCAGACCGCGCGAACGTACGAGCAGCCGGCCGATGTCGTTGTGCTGTCCGGTTTCACCATGACCAACACCAAGCTGCTGCTCACGAGCGGCATCGGGCGCCCCTACGACCCGAAGACGGGCAAGGGCGTGGTCGGCAAGAACTTCTGCTACCAGGTGATGTCGTCGGTGCCGGTGTTCTTCAAGGACCGCTTCATCAACCCGTTCATGGCCTCGGGCGCCTCGCAGATGGTGGTGGACGAATTCAACGGCGACAACTTCGACCACGCCGGGCTCGGCTTCTTCGGCGGCGGCTACATCTACTCGAACGTGACGAACGGCCGGCCCATCAACGCGCGTCTGCATCCGGCCGGAACGCCGCGCTGGGGATCGGCCTGGAAGCAGGCCAACGCCGACTGGTACGCGCACGCCTTCAACGTCGCGGTGCACGGCAGCAACTACCCGCACAGCCAGAACTACCTCGACCTCGATCCGACGTACCGCGATGCCTACGGTTCGCCGCTGTTGCGCATGACCTTCAACTTCCACGAGAACGACCACCGCATGAGCGAGTACGTCACGAACAAGGCCGCCGGCATCGCGCGCGCGATGGGTGCCACGACGGTCGGCGCGCCCCAACCCCGGCGAGGCGATTTCGATGCGCGCCAGTACCAGACAACGCACACCACGGGCGGAACGATCATGGGCGCCGATCCCGCAACGAGCGTGGTGTCGCCACGGCTTCAGCACTGGGATGCGCAGAACCTCTTCGTGGTCGGCGCCTCGGTCTATGCGCACAACGCGGGATACAACCCCACGGGCCCGCTGGCGGCACTGGCGCTGCGCCTTGGCGATGACCTGGTGCGCTATGCAAAGCAGCCGCGCATGCTTTGAGGAGACTGCAATGCGAACACTCCTTCTCACCGCCTGCGCTGCAGCTTTCGTGAACCTGGCACATGGTCAGCCGGCCGTGCAGCCGCCCAAGACGTGGACGACCTGCGCGGCATGCCATACGGCTCAAGGCGCGGCCGCCATCGGGCCACCACTCGCCGGCGTGGTGGGCCGCAAGGCCGGCTCGTCGCCGGGGTTCGGCTACAGCCGAGCCATGAAAGACGCACAGATCACCTGGGACGACAAATCACTGGCGGCGTTCCTGAGCGATCCGCAGCAGGCCGTGCCGGGCAACCGAATGCCTTTTGCGGGCGTTCCCGACCCGGGGGAGGTTGCAGAACTCGTCAGGTATCTGAAGACGCTGCGATAGCGGGGTCTGCTGGGCGGCCGACACCACCGTCACGCCCTGGCGGCCTCTTGTGCAAATCGATGGCGCCTTGACCGGGTGCTTCTTGTCCGTCTGGGGGGCCGACCGGGCATTGCCGATTGAGCCTGCCTCGCGATCCCTTTGCCCCTTTTTTGTGCCTCTGCCTCAGGTGCGTTGCGCACGCTGCGAGATGCGCGAACTGCGCGGTGAGGCGGCGCTGGATCTCGACGGAGGCATCGAGCTACATGATCCGATGACCCATGGGCAGCAGGGCCTAGCCCGATGTCGCTCGTTCCCGGCTACGATCAAATGGATACTTGAGTTTCTGCCCATGAAAACCATCGCCCCGATCCTCATTCACAGCCAATCACCTTGCGCCGCTCGCGCCTGGTTCGCAGCGGCCTGAGGCGGGCCGCCCGCAGACACCTGATGCAAGCGCAGCCCGAGGCCCCATCTGACCTGGCGTCGACGGAAGCCCGGTGGTACTTCGGTCTCTTCGTTCTTTGGGAGGCGCAGCGCCGGCTCGAGCGGGCCGGCGAGACCATCCGGCTGGGGCCACGCGCTTTCGATCTGCTGCTGCAACTGATCAAGCGGGCCGGCGAATTCGTGAGCAAGGACGACCTGCTCGCGGCGGTCTGGGCAGGCGTCGTGGTCGAAGAGGCCAGCGTGCGCGTTCACATGTCCACGCTGCGCAAGACGCTGGGGGAGCCGGGCGAGAGCGATGAATGCAAGGAGTGGATCTCCAACGTTCCGCTGCGCGGCTACCGCTTCAATGGGCGTGTCCGGCGCGAGGCGACCGGCATCTCGACCAAACCCGTGGCACTGCTGCCCGATCCGGGTTTCACGCCGCTGCCGGTTCGGTTGACTGAGCTTGTCGGTCGCGAAGCCGATGTGGCGAGCGTTCTCGAATCACTCGGAACTCACCGGCTGGTCACGATCGCAGGCACCGGCGGCATCGGCAAGACCCGGCTCGCAATCCACGTGGCGGAGAACCACCAGCACAGGTACGGCACCGAGATCGCCTTCATCGATCTGTCGTCGCTGATTTCGCAGGATCATGTGCTCGGCACATTGGCGCGCGCTGTGGGGATTCCCGCCGACCTGCCCAACATCGTCGAGGCCATCACGCAGCGCCTGAGGGGGCGCGCCGTGCTGCTGTTGATCGACAACTGCGAGCACGTGGTGGATTCCCTGGCCCTGCCGATCGCCGGCTTGCTTTCCTTGCTGCCCGGCCTGCGCATCCTCGCGACCAGCCGCGAGGCGCTTCGCGTGACGGGCGAGTATGTCTTCCGCCTGCCGGCGCTGGCGATCCCGGACACCGCGCAGATCTCGCTCACGCAGGCTCTGCACTGGCCGTCCGTCGCACTGCTTGTCGAGCGGGCCAAGGCCGCGGGTGCGGGCGCGTTCGACGAATCGCATGGCCCCCTGCTGGCACAGATCGCCAGGCAGATCGACGGCATTCCCCTGGCTATCGAACTCGTGGCCGCGCGCCTGGGTGTCCAGCCGGTCGCCGATCTGGCGCGCAGGCTGGACGACCATATGCGCCTCTATGCGTTCAGCCGCGCCGCACTCGCACGGCACCGGACGCTGGCCGCTGCACTGGACTGGAGCATCGCGCTGCTGAGCGATACTGAACTGCGGCTCTTTCGCTGGCTGTCGGTGTTCCGCGGCCGTTTCGATGTCGAATCCGCACTCGGCGTGAGCGCCGGCGGCATGGACACCGAGGTGGCATTCGACGCACTGATCTCGCTGGTCAACAAATCGCTGGTCTTCTTCGACAGCAACGACGCCGTCGCGCCGTACCGGCTGCTGGACACGACGCGAAGCTATGCCGCGGCGCTTCTCGCGCAGAGCGATGAACGACCGGCATTGCTGCGGCGCCATGCAGTGCTCATGCGCGACCTCATGAAGGCTGCGGCGGCGGAGCTCTCCGACCTCACCGAGCAGGCCTGGGCCGACCGGTACGCGCACCGCCTGGACGATGTGCGCTTCGCGCTTGAGGTCTGCGTGACGCAGCAGCCCGACGCGAAGATGGCCGCCTCGCTGGTGACGGCTTCCGCGCCACTGTGGTTTCACCTGGCCCAGGTCGTCGAATACCGCGACCGCGTTTCAGCAGCGCTGGCGCTGGTCGACCGGCAACCCGCGCGCGACACCGAAACGGCGACCTGGCTGAACACGGCCCTGGTCAGCGCTTTGCTGCACACCGGCAGGTCCACACCGGAGCTGGGTGCCGCCGCGGACGAGGCGCTGGCCGGAGCACTCGCCGTCAAGATCCCTGTACTGGAACTGCAAGCCCGTTGGGGACGGTGCACGCACGACATGTTTCGCGGCGAGTATTCGGCGGCCCTCGATCAGGCGCACACGCTGATGGCGGCCGCGCAATCCTGGTCCGATCCGGCCGCGCTCAATCTCGCTCACCGCGTGATGGCAATGGCGAATCACTTTTGCGGCCACTTCGCTGTGGCAAGGGTGCACAGCGAAGCCTCCGTGCGCGTGGGCGGCGGCCTCGGTCATGCGCGCGCCAACATGGTGGGGGTCAACGCCATCGTTGCCGCAAAAGCCATGCTGAGCCGAACCCTCTGGGTGCAAGGGGAGACTGCCAGGGCCCTGGAAGAGGCCAGCGACGCGGTGGACCGGGCGCAAGCGGCCGGAAAGTCCGTCTCGCTGTGCTCCGCACTGTATGGCGCCTGCCCCGTCGCACTGTGGGCCGGCGAACTCGAGCTCGCCGCCGGATGGATTCACCTGATGACAGACGAAGCACAGCGCAAGGGCCTGGTGGGCTGGCTGCGCTATGCCGAGTGGTTCTCCCAAGGCCTGCAGTTGAGCATCGCGCCGGACCGGGACCTCTATGTCCGTGAAGTGGCCGGCCAGCTCGCAACCTATGACGCGCCCCACAGGGAGATGCTCGCCACCTTCTGCATCGACTGGGTCGACGACGACCTGATCGAGCGCGTCTCGCGCGGAGAAAGTCCATGGGTCGCCGCCGAAGTCTGGCGCACCGCCGGCTGGCGCGCGGAGCAAAACGCTGCGAGCGACAAGGCAGAGGCCTTCTACCTGCGGGCGATCGAGACCGCCAGGCGACAGGGCGCAGTGGCCTGGGAACAGCGCGCCGCGCTGGCGCGGGCCCGCCTGCCGGGCGCGCAGGCACCTCAACGCTGATCCGCCCTGGCCCGCAATCTTTCCAGCATCCCCGCCGCACGCAGTTCCCAGGCGAGTGCGCCTTGCGAACGCGCAAGAGCATGGGCCTGCAGATAAAGCGTCTCGGCTTCGGCGTCGTTGCCCTGCAGCTCCATACGCCGCCCTGCAGCACGGTAAACCTCGGCGGCATTCCACTGTCCTTCGCCCCGCATCGCACGAGCAACCAGGTCATCGTCAACCCACCGGTCGCAGAAGGTGACCATCATTTCCCTGCGGGGTTCATCCATGGCCAGGACCTTCGTCGCGACGGCCTCGATGTGTGCGCCGGCATCGTCGACCTCGCCGAGCTTCATCGCGTCGTCGTAGCAAAGGGCCCAGGCATGCCAGTAGGCAAATCCCTTGGACCGGGTCTGTTGCAGTAGCGTGTCGGTCCAGGCGCGGGCGGCTTCTTGTTCGCCAGCCCAGATAGCCATCGGACAGATCCAGAAGAGCGCAACGCAAAAGGACAGCGCGTGCCCCAGCGCCTCAGCCTCCTCCACGCAACGGATGGCAGTGGTCATGGCAAGACTGCTCTCGCCCTGGATCCACAGCGTTCTGGCAAGAATGGCCATTGCCGTGGTGCGCGCGTCGGGCTGGAAGGCGTTGACATGGTTGCGCCGGATCGCGTCGTCCGCGTCCGCGGCTGCTTCGGCGTGCGCCCTGGCCTCGGCGAACGCGCCGCAGAAGTGATTGGCGAGCGCCAGCATCCGATGCGACAGGTTGCGCGTCACGGCGTTGGTCGAGTGGCTTGCGAACTCGCTCAGGAACTCGGCATGCCGCAACGCCGGCGTGTACGCACCGCGCGTGACGTTCAGTGCACAAAGGCCCCATCGCGCCTGGAATTCGAGCGTTTTTATCTTGAGTTCCAGCGCGCAGGCCAGTGCCCGCTCGCACGCCTGCGTCATCTCCGACACCGTGCCCCCGGTGTGCCACAACGCGTTGTAGAGCGCGATTTCCAGCCGCCCGGCCGTCAGGCGGTCGGGGATCTCCAGCGCATCGACCTGGTCCAGCGCCGCGCGAACGCGATCCCGGTATTCGCTCACCTCGGACAAGCGGAACCAGAGCGGCGCCGATGCGACGGTGAGCGCGCCAGCGATCGTCATTTCGTCGTGGTGTCCGATGCAGGCATCCAGGGCCGCGCGAACATCCTCCAGGTAGCCGCGGTAGCGCTGCGTCCACGCATCGGCGTCCAGCGAGGCGAGGTCAGCGGTGGCAACGCCCATGAGGTCCAGCATGAAGAGGGCATGGCTTTTCGCTACCGCGTCATTCTCGTCCGCCTGCACGAGCAGTGCATGTGCATAGCTGCGGGTGGTGTCGAGCAGGCGGTATGGCGAGTCCGCGGCCTGGTCCGTGTCGTACACGACGAGCGATTTGCTGGCGAGGTTCAGCAGCGCGTCGGATGCCACATCCGGGTCGAGCGCACTGGCCGCCACGCTGAGCGCTGCCGCGATGCCGAAGTAGGCGCGGAACACCGACAACCTGCGAAACAGCAGCAACTCGGTATCGCCCAGCAGGCCGATGCTCCAGTCCAGCGTCGCCGCGAGCGTGCGGTGTCTCGCCAGCGAGGGCTGCTTGGCCGTCGAATGCAGACGCATGTGATCGTCGAGCCTGAATGCCAGCTCGCCCACGGGCTGGGCCCCGAGGCGGGCCGCGACCAACTCGATCGCCAGCGGGATTCCGTCGACCTGTCGACAGATCCTGGTCAGCGGACCGCTGCTCGCGTCATCGAATGCGCCGGCGCCCGCGGCCTGCGCTCTCTCGACGAGCAACTGCACCGCCGGCGAGCGCAAGGCATGCGCCAGGGAACCTGGCTGGGACTGCTGGACCGCCAGTGGCATCAAGCGTAAAACGTGCTCGCCTGCCACGCGAAGCACCTCGCGGCTGGTTGCAAGGACCCGCAGCCTGGGCAACGCCGTGAGCAACCTGCCGAGGAGTGGCGACAGCCTCTCGATGACATGTTCGCAGTTGTCCACGAGCAGCAGCATCGGCTGGCCTTCGAGGCGCTGGACGACAGCTTCCTCGATGTCCGGCACGCCGCCTCGCACGCCGATGGCGCGCGCCATCGTCGTCAGCACGTGGTCCTGCGACGTCAGAGGTGCGAGATCGACGAAACCGAGCGGGGCTTGCAGCCGTTCCCGGTAGCGTGCGGCGACGCGGATGGCTACGCTGGTTTTTCCCACGCCCCCGGGCCCTGCGATCGTGACCAGCCTGCTCGCCCCAAGCATGCCAAGCACGCGCTCGATCTCCACCTCGCGCCCCACGAGACTGGTGACGCGAGCGGGCAATGCGGCGAGCGCATCCGGCAGCGATGTATGTGCTACTTGCGCGGCGACGGCAGACGGCGCGAACTCGCAATGCACACGCCCCAGAAAGCGATAGCCGCGCAGCGGAATGTTGGCGATCCACTCCAGGCATCCATCCTCTGCGCCGGGCGGACCCAGGGCCTTTCGCAGGATCGACATATGGACCCGGACGCTCGCTTCCTCGACCACCGTGTCCGGCCAGACCGCCGCGAGCAGTTCGTCCTTGCTGATCACTTCCCCGGCGCGACCGACGAGTGCAACCAGCAGGCCGATAGCGCGCGAACCGAGCCGCACCGGCTGCCCGTCGCGCTCCAGCCTTGGCTCGGTTTCCCAAAGCGTAAAGGCGCCGAAGCGCCACCGGCGAATCTCAGACACGGACCAGCCCGCGCTGCGTCGCCTTTACGGCCACTTGCACCCTCGAGCCGACATGCAGCTTTTCGCAGATCCTGGAGACGTGTGCCTTGACGGTATTGGCGGAGATATTCAGCTTGCGGGCGATTCCCTTGTTGCAATCGCCTTTCACCAGAAAGCGCAGCACGTCCTCTTCCCGGGCGGTGAATCCCGCGCCCGGCCTGCCGTGCCTCAGAAGCGTCATCGTGTGCTTACAGAGATAGGGAGAGCCTCCCCGCGCCACGTGGCGGATGGCATCCATCAGCTCGGCCGGATTCGCGTCCTGGCGCACATAGCCATGCGCCCCGCTCGCGATCGCTTGCATGACCTCGCCCTCCCTGTCCCGCCGCGTCAGGACGATGACGCGCGGCACACGAAAGCCGCCTGCCGCGCCCGGTTGATCCAGTGCCGATGCCGAAGCGAGCAGGCTCAATGCGCAGGCGTGGTCGGCCACGATCACGTCCACGATGCCCTCGTCGGGCGCATTGCCCGCCTGCACGTGGAATCCCGGTTCTTGGCCGACGAGCTCGACGAGACCGGCCATGACAAGCGGATCGCCATGGCACACACGCACGTATAGATCGACGGCACCGGTCATGGCGATGCCTCCAGAAGCAGTCCGCGGCGAAAGGCTTCGCCGATTGCGGCAGTCCGCGTCGGCTCTTCGAGCTTGCGCAGGATCGCCTTCACATTGGTCTTGACGGTGCCTTCGCCGATGCCCAGGCGCCGGCCGATCTCCTTGTTCGGCAGTCCCTCCGCGATGAGTTGGAGCACTTCGAGCTCGCGGGCGGTCGGTACGGCGGCCGAGATGTTCTCCAGCAACTGGTCGGCCACGGGGCAAGACAGGTACCTGCGGCCCTCTGCAACGCAGCGCACCGCGTCCGACAGTTCCTCGACCGAGCAATCGTGCAGAAGATAGCCGCGCACGCCGGCGTCCACGGCGCGGCGAATCTGCCAGCCAGTGCTCTGGTCCGTGACCACGAGGAAGGAATTCAGCGTGGAGCGATTCCGGCTGGACGGGACGTTCGTCGCCTTGTGAACGCCGGTTGCGTAGTCCGTGACGAGCACGTCGACGGGGTCGCCGTCGCCATCGGTTTCGGGGAGGCCGGACTGAACGACGAAGTCGGCGCGGGAGCGCAGCAACGATGCGATGCCGGCGGCCACGTACGGATCGCGGTGTGCGACCGCCACATGGATCTGCCTGGCCTGGGTAGGCGCGGTCATGGGCTCAAGTCCTTCTGGAAGTCATGGGTGGAAGTCTGTGCAGTTGGCGAACCCGTCGCCAGTTAAACGGTGTCAAGTCTTGTTAAGGATGCAGATGCGCCAAGGACTGCACCACTGCGCCCCGGGGGACAGACGGCTCCGGATTCACGGCGCCCTGGCAACGCCCGATTGCGCCGCAGAGCACCACGATGGCATTCCCGGCTGTGGGCTCCTGCGACTCGGAGGCGGCAATCACTGCGCCGGCGCCGACTGCGAACGTCAAGGCTGCGGCGCAGCCAGCGTTCTTGAGCCATTCCAACCAGACGTTGCGAGGAGGCAGTGGCGGCAGCTTCATGGGCGCGGGCGCATCAGGACGCGAGCGGCGCGCAATGTCAGGGTTTTGCCGTCGCGACCGCACCAGCGGCTTCGGCGGCTTCGACGATCAGCCGGCTCACCAGCTTCGGCCGCGAGATCATGACCACGTGCGAAGCCCCCTTGACCACGACCGTCTTCATCGACTTCGCACGCTCGGCCATGAAAGCCAGCACTGCAGGCGGAATGTTCTTGTCGCGGTCGCCGTAGATGAACCACGATCGCACGTTCTTCCAGGCGGCGGCAGGCGCCGCTTCGCCCAGGGCACCTTCCGTGATCGGGCGTTGCGACACCGCCATCAGTTGGGCGACTGTCGGCGGCACGTCTTCGGCGAATTGCTTGCCGAACTTGTCCTGCTGGATGTAGAGGTCCTTGCCGCTGTTCGGCAGGATCACCGGTGCGGCCAGCGTCGGGCCGAGCGTGCTGCCGGGGAACTTGCCCGACAACTCGGCCGCCGACTCGCCTACCTCAGGCGCGAACGCCGCAACGAAGACCAGCGCCTGGACATTGGGCTTTCCAACTGCCGCAGCGGAAATCACCGACCCGCCATACGAATGCCCGACCAGCACGACCGGCCCGGGGATCGAACTCACGATGGCAGCCACATAGTCCGCGTCGAACTTCACGCCGCGCAGCGGATTGGCGGCCGCGACCACGGGAAAGCTGCGCGCACGCAGGTCGCGCGCCACATCGTTCCAGCTGGCCGATTCGGCGAATGCACCGTGAACCAGCACGATGGTGGGCCTGCCCGGCGACACACCCGCCGTGGCCGGACCTGCAGGGGCCGAGAAGTGCAACGCCAGGATGCCGATGGCTGTGAACGCGCGCGCGAGGATCGAAAAAATTTTCATGCTGATTTCCTTTTTTGAACGGATGGCCTGACTTGAAAACCTCGCATCCCGTGGTGGGATGCGTCGCGAGCGACAGGTACAGGCGATTGGCCTTCGCTCGTTCTGAAAACCGGTCTGCGGCGGTGAGCTGCGGTTCAACACGCGCCAGAGGCGTGCCCCCCATGCGCAAGGGCGACTGCGCATGCCTGCGTCAGCGGACTGGGACGCGGCGCGGCGCCCGTGGAGCAAATGTCCTGCACGAGCGGCGCCGCACCGATGGCAACGGCGGCAAAACGCAGTTCCGCGTTCGCCGCCTCGCCGCCCGCGACCGCACAGGCCGCAACGATGGCCAGCAACGAGGCGGCCATGTATCCCGCGCTCCAGACGCGATCCATTGCGCCTCGCGGTGCGGCGTCGATGGCTGCCTGTACGGCCTGCTCGCGTTCCTTGCGCGTGCGGCGTGGTACGCCCGATTGCGCGAGGGAATGAATGCGCTGCTTCATGGTGATTCCTCGAGGGCGCGATCGCCCTGGCCTCAGGACGGCTGGGCTCCGTTTCGCGAACATCGCGGCATGGTTCGAATGCTAGGTTTCGCATCTGGGTTGCGGTAGACATGCGGGAGGTACTGCCGTGTTGCCCGCCCGGCATCAATGTGCGACGCACCGTCAGGCGCATTGATGAAGAGGAAGCCACACGTTGAACTCGGCGCCGCGTCCGGGCCCCGCGGAGGTTGCCTTCACGAAACCGCCGTGAGCGACCGCAAGGCCATGAACCAGCGCGAGGCCGATGCCCAACCCACCGCGCGAGCCGCCCTCCCCGGTGCCGGCCTGGCTGAACAGGCCGAAGACATGCGGCAGGAACTCGTGCGCGATACCGCAGCCGCTGTCCGCCACCGCAAGCCGGGCAAAGCCGTCCTCCGAGGAAAGGCGCACCCGAACCTCACCGCCGGCGGGCGAGAACTTCATCGCGTTGTCCAGCAGGTTGCCGACGACTTGCTCCAGCCGCACCCGGTCGGCATGGCAGATCAACGGATCGGCCGCTTGCACCTCCGCGCATATGCGCCCCGAGGGCCAGCGTGCACCGAACGCGGCGACAAGATCGAGCGCGAGCGCACCGAAGTCGACCTCCGCGCGGCGCAGCGCCAGCTTGCCGGTTCGCACGCGCGAGAAATCGAGCAGGTCGTCGATCAGCCGCGTCTGGCTTTCGATGGCGCGTTGCATCGCCTGGGCGATGCCTTGCAGTTGCAACGGCATCGCGGATGCGGGCAGGCGCTGGAGCAGACTGGCGTTCATCTGGATGACGTTCAGCGGCTGCCTGAGTTCGTGCGAGATGACGGCCAGCGCCCGGTCGCGGGTCGCGCAGCGCAAGCTCGTTGCAGCACGAATGTCTTGTGGGGTCTGGAGGGCGGATTGCGCGCCCCCGGTGGGATAAAGCTTCACGAGGAATCCGTGCTTCTTGATGCGGCCACCCCGGATTCATCGCGACAGGGGGCCTCGGTGATGAACGACGTTGTTCTCTGGTGCTCGCGATCGAACGGATCGTAGGCAGCCGCATTCGCTCGGAGAAGGCTGCTGCGGTAGCGCACCGTGTTGCCGGCCAAACACCAATCGCCGGAAACCGTTCGAGGCGCATCGTTCGTCATTTCCGGACTCTTCGTTCACGCGAGCGGGGTTCCTGAATGGCCCCGCGTCGCATCCAATCGCTCCACAGCACCGACAACGGCATTTGCAGCGCATGCAACGCGCAAATCGCGATCCCTGTCACAAAACCCCGTGTCCGGCCGTCTTGCATCTCGAAGGGGCGCGTCCCCGAGGTCCGGCAGACAGTCTTCCGCCGCATCGTGCGGTCCAAACGACTGCCGCCTTCATCTTCTTGACTGGATCGTCGAATGAAAAAATTTGCGTTCGAGGCATTTCCCATCGCGAGCAAACCGATCGTCGCCATCGGACGCTGCGCGGGCCTGGCTGGAGCGCCAGCATTGCAGGAGTCCGCCAGTGGGTGACATGTATGACATCGCGGCTCGCGCCACGCCATCGCAGGCGCATGCCGGCGCCGCGCAAGGACCGGGCGAGGTCCGCTGGCGCTTCGGCGCATTCATCGTGTGGGAGACCCAGCGCCGGCTCGAAAGACTCGGGCAGAGCGTGCGCCTGGGCTCCCGTTCGTTCGAGTTGCTGCTGCAACTGCTCAGGCGCGGGGGCGACATCGTGGGCAAGGACGAGCTGCTCGCCGCCGTGTGGGCCGGCGTGGTGGTCGAGGAGTCCAGTGTCCGGGTCCACATCTCCGCGCTTCGCAAGGCCTTGGGAGAGCCGCAAGACGGGGACAACTGCAAGGAATGGATTTCGAACATTCCCCTGCGCGGCTACCGGTTCAATGGAACAGTTTTTCGCGAGCAGGTTGGCAGGCCACCTCAAGATCGATTGCCGGCGATGGCACTGCCCGCACCGTCTTTCGCGAAGCTGCCGGAGCGCCTCACCCGCCTCGTGGGCCGCGACGCCGATTTGGCGCGCGTGCTGGCGGCACTCGACACGCGCCGGCTGGTCACCATCGTCGGCGCCGGTGGCATCGGGAAGACCCGTGTCGCCATCCATGCGGCCGAATGCCATGCAGAACGCACGGCCATGCAGTTGGCCTTCATCGATCTCTCGCCACTGGTCTCGCAGGCCCATCTGGCGAGCACGGTGGCACGGTCGCTCGGCGCGCCGGCGGACACCGCCGACACGACGCGCGCCATCCTCCAGCGGCTGGCGGACCGCGATGTGCTCCTGCTGATCGATAACTGCGAGCACACGCTCGATGAACTGGCGCTGCTCCTCACCGAGCTGCTCGGCGCCCTGCCCGGCTTGCGCATCCTCGCAACCAGCCGGGAGGCAATTCGCATCGAGGGAGAACACGTCGAGCGGCTGTCGCCGCTCGCGGTGCCCGGCCCTGAATGTGCGGACCTCGTCGAAGCCATGGCGTCGCCGGCGGTCGAGCTCCTGGTCGAGCGTGCAAAGGCCGTGGGAGCCCGCGCGTTCGAGGATTCCGATGGCCAGTTGCTCGCCGCGATCACCCGGCAGATGGACGGCATTCCGCTGGCCATCGAACTGGTCGCAGCACGCCTGGGCGTCCAACCGATCGGCGATCTTGCATTCCGGCTGAACGACCACATGCGGCTCTACTCCGCAGGCAGTAGAGCAGTTCTGCCCCGGCACAGCACACTCGCCGCGGCGCTGGACTGGAGCATCGCACTGCTGGACGACGCGGAACTGCGGCTCTTTCGCCGGCTCTCGGTCTTCCGGGGACGCTTCGATGTCGAGTCGGCGCTGAGCGTCACCCGCGCGGACATGGACCCCGAAGTGGCGTTCGATGCGTTGATCTCGCTGGCCAACAAGTCGCTGGTGTCGTTCGACAACAGCGACGCCATCGCGCCCTACCGGCTGCTCGATACGACGCGAAGCTATGCCGCCGCACTTCTCGCGCAAACCGACGAGGGCCCGGCGCTGCGGCGGCGCCATGCGCTCCTCATGCGCGAGCTGATGAGCGCCGCGACCTCGGATTCGGGCGAGCTCACCGGTCAAGCCTGGAACGCGCGCTACGCGCACCGGTTGGACGATGTGCGCAGCGCACTGGACGCCTGCCTGGCGCAGCAGGACGACTGGGAGACCGGTGCCGCGCTCACCATCGCTTCAGCGCCCTTGTGGTTTCACGTCTCGCAGGTCGAGGAGTACCGCGACCGGGTCATCGCCGCGCTCGCGTGCCTCGCGCAACAGCCGGGCACGGACACAGAGACAGAGGCCTGGCTGCAGATCGCACTGGGCAACGCACTGTGGCACACCCGGGGACCGGTCCCGGAAATGGGCGCCGCCTACGATCGGGCGCTTGCCGTCGCCATCTCGGCCAGATCGGTCGTGCTGGAGCTTCAGGCCCGCTGGGGCATCTGCGTGCTGCACGCGATTCGCGGCGAGTACGCGGCCGCGCTGCACCACGCGCAGGTGCTGTTCGAGTTCGCGCAATCGACTGCCGATCCCGCCGCGCTCAACCTGGCGCATCGAATGACGGCGCTCGCAAGCCACTTCTGCGGGGATTTTGCTGCGGCGAGTGCCGGCGCCCAGGCGGCGATACTTGTCGGCGAAACGGTGCGTCAGACGCCCGTCAACCTGTTCCAGGTCGATGCCGCCGTCGCATCGAACGCCTTGCTGGCCCGCACGCTCTGGCTCCAGGGCGACGCGGCGAAGGCCATGGCCACAGCCACCCGCGCGGTGGCTCTCGCCGAGGCCGGCGGCAATGCGCTGTCGCTGTGTTTCGCGCTGTTCGGCACATGCCCCGTCGCCCTGTGGTCCGGCGAGCTCGAATTGGCGCGCAAATGGGTTCGCATGCTGCTGGACGAGACCGAGCGCAGAGGCCTGGTGTACTGGCACCAGTGGGCGCACTGCTATGCGCTGGGGCTGCAGGCGTCGACCGCGGACGACCGGGACCGCCATGTTCGCCAGGTCGCGCAGCAACTCGACGCGTTCGATGCGCCTCGCAAAGAAATGCTGGTGACTTTCTGCGCCGACTGGATCGACGACGAGACGATCGCGCGGGCCGGCTCCGGACATGGCCAATGGAGCGCGGCCGAGACCTGGCGGGCTGCAGGCCGACGCTCCGAGCTGCGCGGACTGGACGATGAGGCCGAGGCTTATTACCGGCGCGCCGTCGACACCGCCAGGGAGCAAGGCGCACTGGGGTGGGAGTTTCGTGCGGCGGCCAGCATTGCCAGGCTGTGGGTGCGCCTGGGCAAGGCGAAGGACGCCCTCGCACTGCTGGATGAGGTCTGCCGGCGCGCTGCGCCTTGCGGCGAGCACCCGGGACTTGCGCAAGCCCGTGCACTGCGAAGCGAGCTCTCCCGACCCTGAAGGACGCCGCACGGCATCAGGCGCATGGGTACAGCGCCGGATGGCCGGCCATAACAAACCTTGACAGGGCTTAACTGGCCCCGGCATGGCTTTGCGCGCAGAGTGGCCGCTTCGCTTTCATGGGGGGATTCAGGACCCCTGATCCCTCGAACCGAGAAGCCGACTCATGACAACCTCTGCCCTCCCCTCCCCCTCTTCCATCCCCCTCGCGCCACGCGCGGACCCGCTGGCCTCCAGTTTCGCCACCAGCTATGCGGGGGTGGTCGCCTTCATCGCCGTCGTCACGGAAGGCAGCTTCGCACGGGCCGCGGATCGCCTGGGCATCGGCCGTTCCGCGGTGAGCCGCAGCGTTCAGAAGCTGGAAGACCAGCTGAATGTCCGGCTCTTCTTGCGCACCACGCGAAGCACCACGCTCACGCGCGAGGGCGACCTCTTCTACGCCAACTGCCACACCGGGGTCGACCGGATCGTCCAGGCGGTGGAAGAAATGCGTGACCTGCGGCAAGGCCCGCCCCGCGGGCATCTGCGCATCAATGCCGCGGTCGGGTTCGGCCGCCGGGTGGTCGCGCCCCTGCTGGGCGAATTTCGCGCCACCTACCCGGAAGTCACCATCGACCTGTTGCTGAACGACAAGCCAACCGACTTCACCTCGGACCGCGTGGACATCGCGTTTCGCAACGGCCGCATGGAAGACGCCCAGATCATCGCCAAGCAGATCATCCCCATGCAGTTGATGCTGTGCGCCTCCCCCGCCTACCAGGAAGCCCACGGGCTGCCCGCCACCGTGGAAGCGCTGGCCCAGCACGAGTGCATCAACTTTCGCTTTTCATCCGGCCGCATCTCCGAGTGGGAGTTCAAGGTCGGAGGCCAGCCACGCAAGCTCGTGCCACAGGCCAAGCTCACTTACAACGACGCAGACCTGGTGCTGCAAGCCGTACTCGACGGCCATGGCATCGCCCAACTGCCAGGGTACCTGTCCTGCGAATCGCTAAGGACGGGTGCCTTGGTTCCCTGCCTGACCCAATACGCACCCGACGATAGCGGGCACTACATCTGCTACCTGAGCCGGCAGCACCTGCCTTCACGCATGCGCGTGTTCATCGACTTCATGACGCTGAAGATCCGCGCGGCCGACCTGGATTGCCTCACCGACCTCAGCCCGAAGCAGCAGACCGACATCGGGATTGGTGCCGACGCGACAACAGCATGAGTCCCTGCGCGGGCCTACCCCCGCACCCTGGGCGAACCTAGCATTTCAACCGTTCCACGGCCTCTTCCGCAGCACTCGCGCACCGTGGTCCGACGTTTCAATTTCAACCGCAGGAAACCATGAAGACCACACAGAACCTTTCGCGCCGACACCTGATGGCGACCGGCGCCGCCGTCGCCACCGGAACCCTCGCGTTCGGCATGCAGGAGGCAGCCGGCGCAACAACTCGCAGCTCGACCCAACCCCCAGGCGCTTCCAAGACAAACAACACCATCACGACCCCTGATGGCACGCAGATCTACTACAAAGACTGGGGCGAAGGTCCCGTCGTCACCTTTTCCCACGGATGGCCGCTCAACGCCGACGCATGGGACGGACAGATGCTCTTCCTGGCGCGCAATGGATTCCGCGTCATCGCGCACGACCGGCGCGGGCATGGCCGCTCGAGCCAGTCGTCATCGGGCAACCACATGAACGGCTACGCCGACGACCTTGCAGTTCTCTTCGAGGCACTCGACCTGAAGAAGGCCACGATGGTCGGCCATTCCACCGGCGGCGGCGAGGTGGCGCGCTACATCGGACGCCACGGCAGCAAGCGGGTGGCCAAGGCGGTGCTCATCGGCGCAGTGCCGCCGGTCATGCTGAAGTCGGTGGCGAACCCCGAAGGCCTGCCGATCGAGGTGTTCGACGGCCTTCGCGCTGGGGTGGCCGGCGACCGCTCGCAGTTCTACAAGGATTTCGCCATCCCGTTCTTCGGCGCCAACCGCCCAGGTGCGAAGGTGTCGCAGGGCATCCTCGACCAGTTCTGGCTTTGGAGCATGCAATGCGGCCAGAAGAATTCCTACGAGTGCATCAAGGCCTTCTCCGAAACCGACTTCACCGAAGACCTGAAGAAGATCGATGTGCCCACGCTGATCATGCATGGCGAGGACGACCAGATCGTGCCCATCCACGACTCGGCGAAGAAGTCCGTGCAGCTCGTCAAGGGCGCCAAGGCGATCTACTACCCCGGCGCGCCGCACGGGCTCACCGCCACGATGCAGGACAAGATCAATGCAGACCTGCTTGCCTTTCTCAAAAGCTGAACCGCGTACACGACCGACTGACCCCGCCCTTGCACCATGCTGAATCTATTGCTGCAAACCACGATCGAAGGAGACCCGGACGACTGGAACATTTCGCGCTTCAGTCAGCTCGGTTCGTTTCTCTCGCAGCTGCAGGACGACAACGGTCGGCCCGCCTTCCGCGTGACCGCGCGAGACCGCACCCCGCGGGCGACGCCCGATCCGGTGCTGTCGACGCTGGATGAATCGGACTTCGACCAGCTCTGGCTCTTTGCCGTCGATACCGGCGACGGCCTGACGCCGGAAGATTGCGCGAGCATCAGCCGATTCCGCCATCGCGGCGGCGGCCTCATGGTCACGCGCGACCACATGGACCTGGGCAGTTCGATCTGCAACCTCAGCGGCGTTGGCGCCGCGCACCACTTCCACAGCCGTAACTGCGAGCCCGAGACCAATCGCCAGCGCCTTGACAACCCGTTCTCGGGCCCGATCTCCTGGCCCAATTACCACTCGGGCGCCAATGGCGACTACCAGCGCATCCGCTCGGTTGGCAGCATCCATCCGGTGATGCGTGACAGGCGCTCGGCGACCGGCGTGATCCAGTACCTGCCCGCGCATCCGCATGAAGGCACCGTCGGGGTACCGCCCGGCGATTCGAGTTGCCGCGTCGTCATGGAAGGACAGAGCTCGATCTCCGGCAGGCGCTACAACATTGCGGTCGCGTTCGAGCGCTCGGAGCACGGCGGCAGGGCGATTGCGCAGTCGACCTTCCACCACTTCGCGGACTACAACTGGGACCCCTCGGCCGGCTGTCCCTCCTTCGTGGCTGAGCCCGCCGGGGACGGGATCGTCCGCTTTTCCGAAGCGCTGCGCTCGACGAAGCAGTACGTGCGCAACGTCGCCTTCTGGCTCAACGCCTGAGAAGGCTCCAAGGAAAACCAATGCACGACACGCTGCAAATCACCACGCCCGGCGGGAACATCCCTTCGTACGTCGCACGTCCGCAGAAGCTCCCCGCGCCGGTCATCGTCGTCGTCCACGAAGTCTTCGGCGTCAATACCGACATGCGCCAGTCGTGCGACGAGCTTGCGGCGCAAGGCTACCTGGCCGTCTGCCCCGACCTGTTCTGGCGGATCGCCCCGGCCGTCGAACTCACCGACCGGACGGAGCCGGAGCGTGCGCAGGCCCTGGCGCTGTACAACGCCTTCGACATCGATGCCGGTGTGAACGACATCGCCGCCGTCGTGAACGCCGCCCGCGGCACGCCGGGTGCCACGGGCAGGGTCGGTGTCGTCGGCTACTGTCTCGGTGGCCTGTTGGCCTTCCTCACGGCCGCGCGCGCAGGCGCCGATGCGGTGGTCGGCTACTACCCCGGAAACGCGGACAAATACATCGGGGAGGCGAGCCGCATCGCCAGCCCGCTGATCGTTCATCTGGCGGAGAAGGACGAATACATCCCGGTCGATGCGCAGCGGAAGATTTCGTCCGCCCTGGCGAACCATCCGCAGGCGCAGGCCTACAGCTATCCCGGTTGCGACCACGCCTTTGCACGCCATCGCGGCATCAGCTACGACGCCGAAGCAGCCGCTCTGGCCAACGGCAGGACAGCCGCCTTCCTGGCACTGCATTTGCAAGGCGACTGAGGCTCCGGCGGGGCCGTCGGCAGCAATGGCTTTCCAAGGTGAAAATCGGCGGACGGCGCGAGACGGCTTCGCCATGGCGGCGAGTCTTCAGGGCCGGACTGACATTCCGGTTCCGGTCCCGCGGGCCTCACTTGAAGGAGTCAACCATGCTGCGTCTCTACGACAGTCGTCTATCGGGCAACTCATGGAAAATTCGCATCCTGCTGAGCCAGTTGGGGTTGGCCTACGAACGCATCACGCTGGACCTGCAGAAAGGCGAAACCCGCGAACCAGCATTTCTCCAGATCAGCCGGTTCGCGCGCGTGCCGGTTCTCGTGCTGGAAGACGGTCGCCCGATCGTCGAATCGGGCGCGATCCTGCTGCATCTCGCCGAGGGCACGCCCTACCTGCCCGACGACCCGTACCTGCGGGCCGAAGTCACGGCCTGGCTTTTCTTCGAGCAGGCCGACCTGCAGAAAGCCATCGCCATCCCGCGCGTACTTCATTTGCGCGGCCTTGCACAGGCCAGGCAGCAAGACATCGACAGGTTCCATGCCGACGGATACCCGAGCCTCGAAAAACTAGACCAGTGGCTGCTCGTGCGCACATGGCTCGTGGGCGAGCACTACACCATCGCCGACCTCGCCGTCTCGGCCTATGTTGCATTGGCCGGGCAAGGCGGCTACGACATGGCGCGCTTCACCGGCATTCGCGACTGGGTGGCGCGCGTGCAGAAGCAGCGCGGCTGGGTGCGCCTGATTCCCGAAGACGGCCCTGCGGCCAACGCCTGACCCGCGCCTGCATCGAGCTTCGACGTGACGGCCCTGCGGTCGCCGCGGCTGCGCCATGGATCGTTCGAATTTCCGGGACCGTGCGTACAAGCGCCGACGCCTTCTCAACCCCCAGCGGACTCCCTACGATTTGCCTGCGTCCATCTTGAACCGGACCGGACGCAAACCCCCTCATTGTTGTTGGCTGGTGTGCCTGCCGCGCAGGCTGAAGAGGAATGTGATGACGAGTCGTGCCTCCCTGATCGAAATGACCGCCGCCGCGCGCGCTGCCATTGCGGACCCTTCCCGCATCACCCTCGTGGGCCGGCTCCCGGAACCGAGGTTCGAACTCTTCCATGCGGCGAGCTCGCTGTGCTCGCAGAAGGTGCGCACGGTGCTGCACGAGAAAGCGCTTTCGTACCGCTCCAACGACATGCTGATCCTGAGCACCATGGGAAGCGAGGGTTTGATCCCGGCCGAACACTACAGCCCCGCCTACATCCGGTTGCGCCTGGTCGCTGCGCGCGAGTTGAACCGGGAATTCGTCAGCGGCTACAGCGGACGGACCTCGGTGGAGACCGAAGGCTTCGACCCCTGCGTCGTGCCACTGCTCGTCGATTACGAGGCCGGCCGCGTGATTGCCGATTCGCAGCGCATCTGCATCTACCTCGATGGCGTATCGCGCACGCCGCTCCAGCTCGTTCCCGACGCGCCCGCTGCGCGCGCCGAGGTGATGCGCCAGGTCGGCATCGTCGACAGGGTTCCCAATGGCGCCCTGCTCTACGGCTTTCATCCGGATGCGGACCTGCGGCCCGAGGTGCTCAAGGCGTCGATGCAGACGGTCTACGACTACAAGGTCATGGCGCTCGAGCGCCTGGTGGCCGACAACGCGGGCGAACCCGAGCTGGTGGCCGCCTACCGCGCCAAGATCGCGAAGGAAAGCGGCGGCAAGAAGGTGTGCCATGACGCGGCCTTCCAGCGTGCTGCGCGCCAGCAGACGGGGCAGTTGCTGAGCGACCTGGAACGCGACTTGGCCGCGGGTTCGTTCGGCTGCACAAGGGGGCACAGCTTCTCGCTCGCGGACGTGCTCTGGGGTGTGAACCTTGTGCGCCTGAACTATCTCGGGCTGGCGTCGATGTGGGACGCACTGCCCCACGTTACGCGCTATTTCAACGTGCTGGCCAAGCGGCCTTCGCTGTGCAAGGAAGCGATCCGGGCGTCGCTCGATTCGATGCCGCACTCCCGCTACATGGATGCCGTAGCGGACTGCACGGCCGAAGCCGTCGCCTGATTTTTCCGCGGCATGGCGCGCACCTGCCGCCCGCCGCATCTTTAGCCACCGATCCGGTCACCCGTCACGTCGTGATGGCGGGCGACTTCATCCTGCTTTTCGTGAACACGGAGCCAAGCCTTGAATGCCGTTCGCCAGCCAACCCGCGTAGTCCCAAGCGCCCCCGGTCTTCGCCGCGCGCTCGAGGCTCTTGCCACGCGGCGCATCACCGTCTCCGGCCTGATCGAGCAGGCGCTCGATGCGGCAGAGGCCGGCAAGCGCGAGCTGCATGCATTCGCTGCCATCGATTGGGACGGCGCACTGCGGGCTGCGGCGGAAAGCGAACGACGCTATGCGCAAGGCCGGCAACGGCCGCTGGAGGGACTAGCCATCGGCGTGAAGGACCTGATCGACACCGAAGGCATCGAGACCAGTTACGGCTCGGCCGCCTACCTGGGGCACGTTCCGACCGTAGACGCCGACGTCGTGCGCGCATTGATCGAGCGCGGCGCCATTCCCATCGGCAAAACGACCACGCACGAATTCGCATGGGGCGTGACTACGGCCAGCGCCGCTTTCGGCGATGCGCTGAACCCGCTGGACCGCACGCGCATTCCCGGTGGCTCCAGCGGCGGTGCAGCCGCGGCCATCGCCTACGGTGCTGTGGCGGCCGGCCTGGGCACGGACACCGGCGGATCGGTGCGGATTCCGGCCGCGCTGTGCGGAGTCGTCGGCTTCAAGCCGACCTTCGGCGCGCTGTCCACGCGGGGCATCTTTCCGCTGGCCCCGACGCTGGACCATCCCGGCTTTCTTGGCGAGACCGTCGACGATATCGCGATGCTCGCGAACGCCTTCCGCATCGAGGTGCCGCGAAACGCCGCACATCCACACGCACGCCTGGGCATCATCCGCGAGATCGCGCCCGTGCCGTTGAGCGACGAGGTCGCCGCCGCGTTCGACGCCGCCGTCGCAACACTCGAAGGGGTCTTCGCTTGCACCACGCTCGATGCGCCAGGGCTGTTCGACAGTGTCTTCGAGGCCTTCGCACACATCGTCCTGACCGAAGGCGGCGCCGAGCACTTCAGGCGAAGCGACGCCGATCGCATCGCAGCCGATTACGGCCGCGAGACCATCGAACGGCTGGAACGTGCCAAGACGATGACGCTGGGCGACTACGCACGCGCGCATCAATCGCGGCGCGACTTCACCGCCCGGCTGCATCGCGCGATGTCGGCGGTCGATTGCCTCGTGCTGCCGACCTGTCCCTGCACCGCGCCGCGGGTGAGCCAGGCCTCGATCGATATCGGCACCTGGTCGGGCACGGTCCGGGAGGCACTGATGACCTACACCGCGCCCTTCAATGTCGCGGGCTTCCCGGCGATCTCGATCCCTCTCGCAGCCCGCGACGGCTTGCTGCCCGCAGCTCTGCAGATCGTGGCGAAGCCCGGCCACGATGCGGCCCTCTTGCAGACCGCGCAGCAGATGGAACAGCTACTGCGCCCGGTGTCCGCGACCCACTCAATCCACCCGACACGCTGACAGACCCCCAACACAACCAGGAGCACCAAGTGAACGACACACCCACCCTTCAAAACGCCGAACGTCCTGCGCCTCCCGGCACGGCCGCCGGCCAGACACCCTACAGCGCATGGATACAGACCGACACGTTGCACTCGCTGCAGCGCACCGTCAGCGACCATCCGGGCGAACACGCGTGGATCGTTCACGTGCAGGTGTCCGAGCTCTACTGGATGCTCATCATCAAGGAGATCCACACGGCCCAAGCGTTCCTGCGCGAGGACAACCTGACGCAGGCCTGGCGCACGCTGCTGCGGGTCGTCGCGCACCAAGCGCCGCTGGACGCGATCTGGCGCTCGATCGCCTGGATGACGCCGAACGACCTGCTCGCGATTCTTTCGCGCGCCGTCGCCACGCACGGCAAGGACACGGCGCTGCAGGGGTGGACCTATCGGCACATGGTCTACCTGCTGGGCATCAAGCAGGCCGAGCACCTGCAGCACTTCGAACCGCAACCCCACCGCCGGGAACAGCTCGGCAAGGCGCTCGCCGAACCCAGTCTCTACGACGACGTGCTTGCCTTCCTCCGGCGCAGGGGGATGAGCGTGCCGGCGGAGGTGCTCGCGCGAGATCTGAGCGCTCCCTACAACCCGAGCAAGGAAGTCGAGCAGGTCTGGCGCCAGATCTACGCCGACCCGAACGCGAACATCGAACTCCAGCAGCTCGGCGAGACCCTGGCCGACATTGCCGAGGGGTTCTGCAACTGGAAATTCCGGCACCTGATGGCAACGCGACGAACCTTCGGCGCGCGTCCCGCGTACTTCGGCACCGAGGGCGTCGCTTGGCTCGCACCGACGATGGAAGAGATCCCGTTCCCCGAACTCTGGTCGGCGCGCACCTTCATTGGAGATCCGCCGCCCGTGTGTCCGCACATGACTAGGCAAGGGAAATGAATTTCCCGATCGTTCGCGATTCCCGGACCGAGCGTGCAAGAAGCAAGGTCTTCTCAGGCATCCGTGGCGTACCTACGATTTCCCTCGGCTTCGCGCTATCCAGTTAATTACAAAACCAATTCTTGAGAGACAACCTTGTCAGCCAACCTACTGATGGAGATTCTGGAAATGAATGCAACACCGGCCATCGACGACATCATCCGGGAGCGACGCAGCAAGCGCGGCTTTCTCGAGCGGCCCGTTCCGCTCGACACGGTGAAAGACATCCTGTCGACCGCGAGCCATGCTCCCAGCTCGAGCAACACACAGCCCTGGCGCTGCTATGTCGTGACCGGCGAAACCCGCGACCGCGTTACCAAAGCAGCGGTCGCGGAATTCCGCGCCAACCATGCGACGCTGGCACCGGAATACCCGTTCTTTCCCCAGCCACTGCACGACCCGTATGCGAGCCGCTTCAACACCTTTCGCGGCCAGCTCGGCGATGCGCAGGGCGTGCACCGCAGCGACAAGACCGGGCGCCTGCGCGACGTGGAGCGCCAGTTCCTTTTCTTCGACGCACCAGTCGGGATCATCTTCACGATGGACCGCCGCCTCGAATGGGCCAGTTTTCTCTGCTATGGCTGCTTCCTCCAGAACATCATGCTGGCCGCCAAGGCCCGGGGCCTGGACACCTGCCCGCAGCAGATCTGGTCGCTGCAACACCATGTGCTGCGCGCCGAGCTGGGCATTCCCCAGGGCGAGATGGTGATTGCCGGCATGTCGATGGGCTGGGCCAACAACGGCATGCCGGAGAACTGCATGACCTTGCATAAAACACCGGTCGAGCAATTCGCCTCGTTCGCTCAATAGTCACCAACCGCACTCACACAAGGGTACTCACATGTCGATCATCAAAGGCTTTCATCACCTAACGGCCTGCGTCAGCGGCGCGCAGGAAGACGTGGATTTTTACGTGAAGCTGCTGGGCCAGAGCCTGGTCAAGAAAACGGTGCTGCTGGACGGCGAGGAGCCGGTCTACCACCTCTACTACGGCAATGCACAAGGCGACGCCGGCACGCTGGTCACCTCGTTCCCCTTCAAGCAGAAAGGCGTGAAGGGGCGCCGCGGCTCGGGCCAGATCAAGGTCATCAACTACTCGGTGCCGGCGGGCTCGCTGGACTTCTGGCGCGACCGCTTTAGCGCCCGCGACGTGATCTTCGACAAGGCCGTCGTCGAGCGCTTCGGTGAGCAGCGCCAGCGCTTTCAGCACCCATGCGGCATTGAGTTCGACTTGGTGGCCTCCGATCAGGACACGCGCCCGCCCTGCGTTGCAGACGACATTCCGGCGCAATTCGCGATCCGTGGCGTGCACAGCATCACGCTGTCGCTGCGCGAGGTCGATGAATCCATCATCTTCATGAAGGAGGCACTGGACTTCCACTACGCCGGCCAATCCGGCCCGCACCATCGTTTCGAAACCGCCGACGGCAAGCCCGGCACCATCGTCGAATTCGTGCATGAGCCCGACCGCCTGCAGGGCTCGTCCATCTACGGCGAAGGCACGATCCATCACGTGGCCTTCGCGGTGGACAGCGTCGATCAGCAGATGCAGATCAAGGAAAAGCTGATGTCGATGGGTCACATTGACACCTCCGAATCCGTCAACCGCAACTACTTCCGCTCGATGTATTTCAAGATGCCGGGCGGCGTCATGTTCGAGGCTGCGACCACCGACATCGGCTTTGCCATCGACGAAAAGCCGGGCCATTTCGGCGCCGAGTTCCAGCTGCCGCCATGGCTGCGCGACCGCAAGGACGAGCTGCTCGCTCGCCTGGAACCCATTGCCGTCTGAGCGCGCGCAAGTCGTCTTCTTCTTTGTTTGCTTCCCACACAGGTCAACCCATGTCCAAACCCAAGGTTCTCATCGCTTTCTATTCCCGCAACAGCTCCACCGAGCTTCTCGCCAAGGCCGTCGCGCAAGGCGCCATGGCCGAAGGCGCGGAAGTCCGGCTCCGCCGCGCGCGGGAATTCGTCGCACCGGAGGTCATGCGCCAGGTGCCCGAGTGGTCCGAGCGGGCCAGCGAAATGAACGCCAAATACGAAGCCCCGACCGAGGCGGACGCCGAGTGGGCGGATGCGATCGTCTTCGGCACGCCGACACGCTTCGGCTCCATTGCCGCCGAACTCAAGGCCTACATCGACTCGCTCGGCGGCCTCTGGTTCCAGGGCAAGCTCAACGGCAAGGCCGGCTCGGTGTTCGGCTCGACGTCTTCCAGGCATGGCGGCAACGAGGCAACGCTGCTGTCGCTCTACGGCCCGATGGCGCACCTGGGCCTGATCATCGTGCCGCTGGGTTATGCCGATCCGGCGATGTTCGCGGCAGGCACGCCCTATGGCGCGACCCACGTCTCGAACAGGGACTCGGTGATGCCGGGCGCCGAGGACCTTGCCGTGGCGACTTACCAGGGCCGGCGCGTCGCGTCGGTGGCGCGGTCGCTACGCATGGCGCAGCCGGTGGCGGAAGCAGCCTGATACGGGGATAGCGATCAGAGAGTTGCAGCGCTATCCTCGGTAACAGCGCTGTCGCTGCTGCTGTTGCTGCGCGGCCTCCCTGCTCTCTCACCAGGACTGCGATGCTGGATCTGAAGGATGTCTTCTATTTCGTCCAAGTCGTCGATCGCGGAGGCTTCACGGCAGCCGGGTCGGCCCTTCGCCTACCGAAGTCGACACTGAGCCACCGCGTCCAGGAGCTCGAGGGTTACCTGGGCGTGCGGCTCCTCAACCGAACCTCCCGCCAATTCGGCATGACCGACATCGGCAAGGAGTTCTACCAGTACGCGGTCGCGATGCTGCACAGCTCCGACGTCGCCGAAGAAGCGGTGCGCCAGCGCCTGGCCGAACCCAGCGGCGTGATCCGGCTGACCACGGCCGTGGAGATTGCGCAGTTCGCCCTCCGCGAGATTCTTCCCGTCTTCATGAACAGGTATCCGAAGGTGCGCGTGGTGGAGATTGCGACGGACCGGTACGTGGACATTGTGGGCGAAGGCTTCGATCTTGCGATACGCGGGCACACGGCATCGCTGCAGAACTCCACGCTGGTGCAGCGCGCCCTTGCCAACGTTCCCTGGTACCTGTTCGCCAGTCCCGGTTACCTCGCGCAAAGGGGCGTGCCCGAAAGCCCTGCGGACCTTGCACAGCACGCCACCATCGCGATGGTGCGCAACGGGACGCAGCAGTGGCAGCTGAAGGGGCCGAACGACGAGGAGCTCGTCATGCCCATCGACCCGCGCTTTCAGAGCAACAACATGGTCGCGCTCAAGGAGGCGGCCTGCGCGAGCCTGGGCATCACCGCACTCCCGGGCTATATCTGCAGGTCGGAGCTGAGGGACGGAACCTTGCAGCAACTCCTGCCCGACTGGTCGGCGGCGGATGCCCGCATCTCGGCGCTGATTCCGTTTCGCACCGGGCTGCTTCCCGCGGTACGTTCGCTGGTCGATTTCCTAGCCGTGGAAATGCCGGTCGTCACGGCCTTCGACCACCCCCGCAGCTTCGAGTGAAGCGGCCGAGCGACCATGCCGCGTCGTCCACGAACATGAACGCTGCATCCGGCAGAAAGCGGCTTGTGAGCTGCGGGTGAACGACCTATCTTTTCGGCCTTGACTTCCACAAGGCCGATCGAGATGAATCATTTGAATTGCTTGCCGCAAGACGGCATTTTCTGGGGCCAGCACATCTTGCAAGCCGCCGTGGCACGGCTCGGCGAGCACGGTATCCATCGGCCGATGACGTTCACCGTCGAGCCGCTGACAAAGCTCTACCAGGATTGCGTGCGGCCCAACCTGAAGCAGGCCGTGGGCAGCTTCATGGAACTGCCAGCGCACGTGCCGGACGTGGCAGTGCAAGCCGGCCTCGACGCCTGTTTTCACGCCGGGGCGGAGTCGATCGTGGCGCTGGGCGGCGGCTCGGTGCTCGATGCGGCCAAGGCCGTGTCCTACCTGCACCATGAAAAGACGGGACGCTACCTGCCCATCGCGGCACTGCCGACGACGCTCTCGGGCTCCGAGTTCTCTCACTATTTCGGCATCACCGAGACGGATGGTCCAGAGAAATTCAAGCGCAGCTACGCGGTGCGCGAGACGGTGCCCAAGGTGGTCGTGATCGACCCCGTGCTCGTGTTCGACACGCCACGCGCGCTGCTGCTGTCGTCCGCCATCAAGGGCATGGACCATGCGGTGGAGGGCATGCGCAAAGTCACGAAGGAGCATCCGCACGCGATCATGGCGGCGAGCGGACTTGCGCGGTTCATGACGGTGCTGCGGAAGTGGCCGCAGGCCATGACCACGCGCGAGGCGCTGGGCAAGGGGCTTGTGACGCCCGACGACCTGCTGCAGCTCCAACTGGCAGCCTGGCAGTGCTACTTCTCGCCCGCGTCGGTCATCTACGGCCTGAGCCACCGCATCGGCCACATCCTGGGCGGCACCTTCGGCCTGCCGCACAGCGCGACTTCCTGCATCACGCTGGCACCGGTGATTCGCGCCTGCTCGGATTTCTACGGCGACAAGCTCGGCACCTTCATTGCGGACCGTGCCGGCGCTTCGCGCGACGCGGATGCCGCCACACAGTTGGCCGACAGCATTTCGGAGGTGGTGAAGTCGCTCGGCTTGCCCGACCGCATCGGCGCCTTCGATCTCGACCGGGCCAAGCTCCCCGAGGTCGCCCGTCTGCTGAAGAAGAACTACCCCAATGAAGTGGCCGACCTGGGCAACAACGCGAGTGTCAAGCTCGACGCGCTGCTCGAGAGCCTCTGGTGAGCCTTTGATGAGCGCCTGATCGAGGACGCATTGATGCCTTGCAGACAACGCCGTGGTCTCTCACGCATACCTTCCGCCGAGGGCGGGCCGTTCCTAGGATCGATGGGGTCCATCCCACCCTTCAAGGAGCTTCCCATGCGTCTGCACACCATCACCACTGCCCTCGCCCTTGCCTGCTGCCTCGGTGCTTCCCTCAACGCCGCTGCGGCGGACGTGAAGTCCATCTCCCGCCTTGCCGCGGGTCCCGGCAACATCCTGTTCGTCGCCGACTGGAAAGCCGCCCGCGTCCACGCGATCTCGCTGCCGGCGGCACAGCAGCAGCCCGCGGGCACGGCGTTCAACATCCTCGACCTGGAAAGCCTGCTCTCCGCCCAGGTCGGCGGAGCCAGGGTCACGGTCGAGGACATGGTCGTGCGGCCTGGCACCGCGCAGGTATACGTGGCCGTGAGCTACGGCGCCGCGAAGACGCCGGCGCTCATCCTCGTCACCGGCGACAAGAAAGCGCGGCGCATCGACCTGAAGGCAGCCGCCTCCACCTCGGTCGCGCTGCGCGACGCACCCACCTCCGACTACAGCTTCTGGAAGGAAACGCCCGAGCGCAGCTTCACCGTCACCGACATGAAGTGGCGCGAAGGCGAACTCTTTGTGGCCGGCCTTTCCAACCAGGACTTCGCCTCGACGCTGCGCCGGGTGAAGTACCCGTTCGACGCGAAGCAGTCGGTCACCTCGGTGGAGATCTACCACGCGGGCCACAACTTGATCGAGACACGCGCGCCGATCCGCGCAATGAGTTTCGCGAGCTGGGGCGGCAAGCCCTACCTGGTGGCCGCCTACACGTGCACGCCGCTGGTGACGATCCCGCTGGACGACCTGAAGGACGGCGCGCACATCCGCGGCAAGACGGTCGCCGAACTCGGCTACGGCAACACGCCGGCGGACATGATTGCCTATTCGCGCACCGAGCAGGGCAAGACCGAGGACTTCCTGCTGCTGGCGAACTTCGACCGCGTGTCGAACGTCATTCCCGTGTCGCAGCTGGAGGCGACGGGTTCACGTCCCGGCATCGAGAAGCAGGTGCCGTTCGGGCAACTCGCGGGCGTCGAGGTCATGCAAGCCCCGCTGGCCGGCACGCTGCGGCTGGACAACCTCGACGAGAAATCTTTCGTCGTCGTGCGTCGCCGGCTCGAGAAGGATGCGCTGCAGCTCGTGTCCATCGGCAAGGAACTGAGCTTCCGGCTGACCGACCACGTCTCGGAGTACGCCTTCGCGGAGTACAGCTTCAAGGGCGACAACTTCCAGCTGCAGAACATCAAGCCCCGGCAGGACATGCTGCTGAAGGACGAAGGCTTCCCGGACCTGATCAAGGCATCGGAGTAAGCCGTGCGTCTTCGCCGACTGTGCGGCGCCGTGGCGCTCGCCGTGACGCTGGGCGCGTCGCACGCTGGACCGCCCGCTCCTTCCCCCGCAGCTGCGCAAACGGTGCGCGTCCAGCCATCCGCTGATCAGGTGCCGGCCAACCTGCTGCGCCTGTCCATCGAGTTCGCGACACTGATCGAAGGCCCGGTGCTGCCGAGGCTCGCGTTGCTGCGCCCTGACGGAAAGCCGCTCGCGCAACCGTTTCTCGAGCAGGAACTCTGGTCGCCCAACGGCCGAATCCTGACCGTGCTGCTGCATCCGGGCCGCGTCAAGACGGGCCTGAACGCGCGTGAGGTTCTCGGGCCGATCCTGGTCGACGGAGACGATGTGACCTTGACGCTCGACGACCATCCCATCCAGCACTGGCGCGTCGGGCCCGTCGACACGCGCGGTCCGGCGGTGTCGGCATGGCGCCTGTCGTCCGTGCACGCCGCGTCGAGGCAAACGCTCGTCGTGACGCTGGACGACGCCATCGATGGCCGGGAAGCCGACTACATCGCGATCGCAGACCCGCAGGGCCGGCGCGTGCGTGGTCAAGCCCTGCTGAACGACGGCGAGCGCACGTGGGCCTTCACCCCGCATGCCCCATGGCACGCTGGCGAATACCGGCTCATCGCGCGCGGCACCCTCGAAGACCCGTCCGGAAATCGCCTCGGCGGGCGTTTCGAAACGCCTGCAGATTCGCCGGCCACTGCGCCCGCCGATGTCGCGCTTGCATTCACCGTGGGCTCGGCCCCGTCATCGGCCAGCGCGCATCGCCCTTGAACCCCTGAGCATCCGATGCATTCGACGACACCGCGAGAGCCGTGCCGCCGGGTGCGTCCGCAAGTCAAATGTCCGATCGAACTTTCCCCTTCAACCTCCGGCTACCGCAACTCCGTCGCCAGCGACATGGCGCGGCAATGGTCCTTCTCTGCATCGGCGCCTGCATGTCGCAGGTGACGCGCGCCGACACCCCTTCGTATCAACCCTCTTCCCTCTTTACCCAGTTCGGCTCGGCGCACGGTACCCGCACGCTGACCGCGGGGCTGACCTGGGACCTGCCCTATCGATGGCAGCTGGGATCGGGCGAGCTGAGCAGCTATCTGGAAGCCTCCTACACGTACTGGCAGATCCAGTCGGCGGACCGGGCCGGGCTTTCGCACGTTTCGCAGTTCGCGCTGGTCCCGGTGCTGCGCTACCGCCCGGCGGACGGTGCTTCGCCGTGGTTCTTCGAAACCGGGGTGGGGGTGACCGCCACCTCATCGGTCTACAGGACACGTGAGAAGAGCTTTTCGACGAGCTTCAACTTCGGCACCCACCTGGCGGTCGGCCGCAGCTTCGGCGCGCAACGCGAGCACGAGATCGCGCTGCGCCTCGAACACTTCTCGAATGCGGGCATCAAGCATCCGAACCCCGGCGAGAACTTCGTCCAGATCCGATACGCACGCAGGTTCTAGCGGCGCTGCGCCAGATAGCGTGCGGGCGGCTGGCCCATGGCCTTCCTGAACATGGCAATGAAGGCACTCACAGAGTCGTAACCCAGGTCATTGGCCACCTGCTGCACCGAGAGGCCTGAGGTCAGCCATTGCAGTGCAACGATCAGGCGCAGGCGTTGGCTCCAGCGGCCGAAGGACATGCCCGTTTCGTGCTGCACGAGGCGAGTGAGGGTTCGCTCGCTCATTGCCAGGCGCGCGGCCCATTGCGCTGCTGTGGTCCGGTCCGCCGGGTCGCGCATCAGTGCATCGATCAGGCGGCGCAGGCGCGGCTCCTCCGACACCGGCAGGTGCATGGCCTCGGTCGGCATGCGCACCAGCTGATCAAGCAGCACGGCGTGCAGCCGCTGCGTCTGAACGCCGCGCTGCGCACTCTCTGGCAAGGCCACCAAATGAAGAATGAGCTCGCGCAGCAAGGGGCTGATGCTCAACACGCAGCAGGTCTGCGGCATCGCCACGGCGGCATCTTCCACGAACAGAAAACAAACATTCCCGTCCGCCGAAACGCGCAGGCTGTGGGGCACGCTTCCGGGAATCCAGAAACCACCGTGCAGCGGCGCCATCCACAGCGCACCCGGCACTTCGCACGTCACGGTGCCGCGCAACACCATCGCGAGTTGCCCCTGCGGATGGTGGTGCGTCGGCAACTCCTCGGCGAGCGCCCGGGTGCGAATCCGCACGGCAGCCACACGGTTGTCCATCTTGTCGAACTCGAAGGTCCAGGGATCCTGGCGGCGCGTATCCATCGGTTCATCTTGACCGGATTTGCGCATATTCAGTCGGCCCTCAGGCATTCGAATCCGCGCGTCGTCACTAGATTCATCGGTGACATCCTGCATTCCTTCGTACCTCCATGCATTCCACACAAACGGCAGATTCCTCGTCCCGCGCCGCGCTTCTCATCGCCGGCATCCTGCTCATCGCGGCCAGCCTTCGGGCACCGATCACCACGCTCGGTCCTTTGCTCGAACCGGTGCGCGAAAGTTTCGCGCTCAACGCCTCGCAGGCCGGCCTGCTGACGACGCTGCCGCTCCTCGCGTTCGCCCTGGTGTCTCCACTCGCTGCGTCCCTTGCGCACCGATTCGGCCTGGAGCGCGTGCTCTTCGCGTCGCTGGCGTTTCTGCTGGCCGGTATCGCCGTGCGCTCGGCCGGCACCGTGTCGGCGCTCTATGGGGGGACCTGCGTGATCGGCGGCGCGATCGCCATCGCCAACGTGCTGTTGCCCAGCTTGCTGAAAAGAGACTTTCCTCACCATGTGGCGAAGCTCACGGCCAGCTATGCGCTGGCAATGATCGCCGCCGCAGGCATCGCCTCGGCCGTGGCTGTGCCGCTGGATCATGCGCTGGGCGCCGGGTGGCCCGCCTCGCTGGGCACGGTCGCGGTGCTGCCGCTCGCCGCCGCGTTGCTGTGGCTGCCACAACTGCGTTTTCGCACCGTCTCGGCGCCGGGCCTTGCCACGGGCGCGCGGGGCGCATCGGTGTGGAAGGCCTCGCTGGCCTGGCAGGTGGCCGGGTATCTGGGCCTGACCTGCTTCATCTACTTCGCGGCGATTGCATGGCTGCCTTCCATCCTCCAGGAGGCCGGCTTCTCGAGTGCCCGCGCTGGCACGCTGCACGGATGGATGCAACTTGCGGGGGCCGTGCCCGCGCTGCTGTTGATGCCGCTGCTGCACCGCATAACCGACCAGCGCTGGCTCGCCTTCGCCTCGCCCGCCCTGAGTGCCTGCGGCCTTGCAGGCCTGCTGACCCTGCCTGCATTGACGCCGCTGTGGATCTTCGCCTTCGGCATGGGCATGGGATCGGCACTGATCCTGAGCCTGGCCTTCGTCGGACTGCGCGCCGGCAACCAGCAGATCGCCGCGTCGCTCTCGGGCATGTCACAGTGCATTGGCTACCTGCTCGCGGCCGTCGGCCCGACGCTGGTCGGCTTCCTGCATGAAGCCGCCGGCAACTGGACAATGCCGCTGTCGGTCTGCCTGGTGCTGTGCCTGGCGATGTGCGTACTCGGGCTGTCGGTGGGTCGCGCCGTGCACATCAGCCATTGAATGGCTCGGGCGTTCGGGTGGCGGCTCAAGGCTCGCTCCTGAAGCCGATGCACATGGCTTCCAACGCCGACTGGCCTGCCTTCCACATTAGCGACGACCCCGTTCGCTCTACGCGCCGCCCAGAACCTGGCATGGATGCAGCGCTTGCCGTCGAACCGCATCGAGACGTCGGACGCGTCGGCAATCTCCGCGTCGTTGTCGGATTCAGGTTCGGTCATTGGCATGCGTGCTCCAGGTGTCGGGCTCACGGGATCGTAGGAACGCCCCGCCAGCGGCGGTAGGCGCCATGGCGTGAACGTGGTGTTGCCCTGCACGCACCAATGCGTCGGGCAAGACACCGCCATTGGTGCGCTCGCGACAACACGGTGCACCCCCGTACATGACTTCCGTCGCTGCGCATGCCTGCCTAGCATCGAATCGTTCGCAAGCCTCTCTCTTCTTCACACAACGAGCCGACCGTCCCGCCAAGAAGCGAGCGACACGCCTCAAACCAACGGATATCCCATGAAGCTCTATCACATGCCCGGCGCGTGCTCCCTCGCCGACCTGATCGTTCTCCAGTGGATCGGCGCAGACCACGAGCCGGTGCGCATGAGCCTGGAGAGCATCAAGTCGCCCGGCTACCTGGCCCTCAACGCGGGTGGCACCGTGCCCCTACTGACGGACGGCGACCTGTCGCTCACCGAGAACGTCGCCATCCTCGGCTACCTGGCCGACCTGTACCCAGAAGCCCGCCTGCTGGGCGACGGGTCGCCGCGGGCCCGCGCCGAAGTCATGCGCTGGCTGGGCTTCCTCAACTCGGATGTGCACAAGGCGTTCAAACCGATCTTCGTGCCGCAGCGCTTCCTGAAAGACGCATCGATGGCGCCCGTCCTTGCGGACAACGCGCGCGGCCACGTGCGCGAATATCTCGCGCGGCTGGACGACCAACTCGACGGACGCGACTGGCTGACTGGCGAGCGCTCCATCGCGGATCCCTACCTGTTCGTGCTCTCGCGCTGGTCGGCGGCCAAGAAGATCGATATGCAAGGCCTGGACAACCTCGCGCGTTTCGTCCGGATGATGGACGGCGACGCCGGTGTGCAAGCCGCATTGGCTGCCGAGAGCAGCATGCCTCAGTAACCGCCGGGCGTGCCATGAGACTGTCGCTGACATCTTCTCTCGAAGCGCCCGAACAGGCCTGCGCCACGTCGAGCGCGCTCGCCCGCTGGTACGCCGAGCAGCCCGCCATTCGGCGCCTGTGGGCCATCCAGTCGACGGACGGGCCCACGCTGCGCGTCATCGTGATGCTGGAACCCTCGCCGGACGGCGACGAGATCAGTCCCGCATGGATGGCACACGGCAGCCGATGGGCGCGCGACCTGCGTGAACGGCTGGCCGACGCCGTCCAACTGGAACGCATCGACGGACCGCTGCCCGACGAGTTCGAGATCGACGGCGAAGGCGCCGTGCTCACCGCGCTGTGCTGGCGCGACTCGACCGCACTCGAAGCCTGAGTGCACCTGCCGATCTTTTTTTCCCTCAACCCCGGACCATCACCATGAGCAAAGTTCTCGTTCTCTACTACAGCATGTACGGCCATCTCGAAACGATGGCGCAAGCGGTCGCCGAAGGCGCGCGATCGGTCGAGGGCTGCGAAGCGGCCCTCAAGCGCGTGCCCGAGACCATGCCACCCGACGCGTTTCGCCAGGCCGGCGGCAAGGCTGATCAAGCGGCGCCCATCGCCACCGTGGCGGAGCTGCCGGACTACGACGCGATCATCTTCGGCGCGCCGACGCGCTTCGGCAACATCGCCGGGCAGATGCGCACCTTCCTCGACCAGACCGGCGGCCTGTGGGCCGCGGGCGCGCTCATCAACAAGATCGGCAGCGCCTTCACCTCGACGGGCACGCAGCACGGCGGGCAGGAAACCACGCTCGTATCGCTGCATTCCACGTTGCTGCATCACGGCATGCTGATCGCCGGCGTGCCGTACTCGTGCAAGGGCCTGACGAACATGGCCGAGATCACCGGCGGCTCGCCCTACGGCGCCGCCACGCTGGCCGGCTCCGACGGCAAGCGCCTACCCTCGGACAACGAGCTGTCGATCGCCCGTTTCCAGGGCGAGCACGTCGCGCGGCTCGCGGCGCGCCTGGCGCGCTGAGCCCGGCCCCCGCAAGGAAAAGGCTCGACCATGGCCCAAGGCACCGCGCGCATCGGGCGCGACCACTACCGCACGCACATCGACCTCGCCAGCGGACACAAGCTCGTCTCGGACGAGCCCTCCGTCCTCGGCGGCGAGGGTGCGGGAGCCACGCCCTACGAACTGGTGCTTGCCGGGCTGGGGGCATGCACGGCCATCACGCTGCGCATGTATGCGGACCTCAAAAGCTGGCCGCTCGAATCGGTGCAGGTGGACCTTCATCTCTCCCGCGAAGACAACGCCATGCTGATCGAAAGATCGCTGCGCATCGCCGGCCTGGACGACACCCAGACGGCGCGCCTGGCCGATGTCGCCGAGCGCACGCCGGTGACGCTGACGCTCAAGACGGGCATCCCGATTCGTACCCGTCTGGTCTAGACACAGGAACACGCCACGTGCCCACTCGCTCCTTCGAATTTCTCAACACCGGTGGACACCGCCTGTCAGGCAGCCTCGAAATGCCGGAGGGTATCCAGCGGGGTTGGGCGCTCTTTGCGCACTGCTTTACCTGCGGCAAGAACAACCTCGCGGCCGTGCGCATCGCGCGGACGCTGGCCAGCGTGGGCATCGGGGTGATGCGCTTCGACTTCACCGGGCTGGGCGACAGCGAGGGCCGCTTCGCCGATGCGAGCTTCTCCCTGAACGTGCAGGACCTGGTGTCGGCCGCCGACGCCATGGAGGTCGCCGGCATGCCACCCCGCCTGCTCGTCGGACACAGCCTCGGCGGCTCGGCCGTGCTCGCCGCTGCAGGACGCATTGCGAGCGCACGCGCCATCGCGACGATTGCCGCGCCGTTCGACGTGGCGCAGGTGCTTCACCTGCTGGACCCGGCGGGTCTTGCGCGCCTCGAAACCGAGGGGCAGGCGTTGGTCCAGGTGGTCGGGCGGCCAATGGCGGTCGGCAAGGCCTTCGTGGACGACCTGCGCAGACACGACCCCGGGGCGCGCATCGCGGCCCTGCACCGGCCCCTGCTGCTGCTCCACGCGCCGCAGGACCGAACGGTCGACATCGAGAACGCCACGCGCATCTTTCTGGCGGCGAGGCATCCCAAGAGTTTCGTTTCACTCGATGATGCGGACCACCTGCTGTCGCAGCGTGAAGACGCCGAACAGGTCGCCCACCTGATCGCGACCTGGTCTGCACGCTACCTGCCCGAGCCACCCGCCGGTCATCCGGTCGCAGCGGACGCCGAAGCGGAAGAAACGGGGCTAGGGAAATTCCAGCTTGCGCTGCGCTCGGGCGGTTCGCGCTGGCTCGCCGACGAACCCGCAACGGTGGGTGGGCTCGGTTCCGGGCCGACGCCCTACAACCTCTTGTCGTCCGCGCTCGCCGCCTGCACGACCATGACGCTGCGCCACTACGCCGACAGCAAGGGCTGGCCGGTCACGCGCATCCGCACCGCGGTGAGCCACCGAAAGGACAAGGCGGCTTCCCCGCCCGATGTCTTCAGCCGGCGGGTGTCCATGGACGGCGCTATCACAGAGGCGCAACGTGCGCAGTTGCTGGACATGGCGCAGCGATGCCCCGTCCACCGGACGCTCGAAGGGGGAGCGCGCTTCGAGCCCGTGCAAGGCGAGCCACCGGCATGAGCGCCGCACCGGACCGCCCCAAGCAAGCGCGCACCACGGTGCGAAGCACGAAGGCACGCCAATGAGCCCTCCCGCCCCTCATCAAACCGCCGTCGACCTCATTCACCGGTGTATCGAACGGTGCGGCCTTTGCCTCGGACTGGTCGGGCTGGCGGGGCTGCGTGTCGCCCAGGTTCACGGATGCGACGCGCGCATCGATGCTCACTTCCTGTCGCTCATCGATGCAGGCTTTTCGATCGAGAAGCTGGTGCTCGTGTCGGACTGGCGCGAAGCCGGCGCGGCACTCCAGCCGCAAGAGCAAGCCGTGCTCGCCTGGGCGGAGGCGCTGGCCCGGCGGAGCTCCACACCCGCACCGGACACGCTTTACCAGGAAGTCCTCGCCCTGATGGGGCAAGAGGCGCTGGTGGGCCTCAGCCTTGCCATCGCATTGGAGAACGCCCTGAGCCAGTCATTCCAGGCGCCGGCGCAGGCCAGCCATCGTTTGCAACCGCACCTTGAGGAAAAAGATCGACCATGACTGCGCCGGTTGCTCCGACCCATGCCGCCGCGCTGGGCCCTGTACTGAACGCGCAATTGGTGACTTGCGGACAACACCGTGGTCCATCGCACAGGCCTACCGGGCTCCGGCACCCGATCCTACGATTCATCCATCGCATCAATGAAGGCAAGTCCATGACCATGAACAAGATTGCAAGAAGCCTAGGGCTGACATTTCTGCTCGCAGCAGGCGTCGCGACGGCACAACACGCCGCCGCGCACGGCGGGCCCAAGGACGCCAAGGTCACGCCGCTTCTGACCCAGGAGATGAAGGACATCCCCGGCAAGGAAGTGCTGATGATCACGGTGGACTACCCACCGGGCGCCGCCGACCCGGTGCATCGCCACGACGCCCACAGCTACGTATACGTGCTCGAAGGCTCGATCGTGATGGGCGTGAAAGGCGGCAAGGAAGTGACGCTGAAAGCCGGCGACACCTTCTACGAAGGCCCCGACGACATCCATACCGTCGGGCGCAATGCGAGCAAGACCAAGCCCGCGAAGTTCGTCGTCATGCTCGTGAAGAACAAGGGCGCCGAGTTCTTCATTCCAGTGAAATAAACACCGGTTGCATTCCACCCGCCGCAACGAAGATGACGGGTGTCAGATCGCCGAGGCGGCTGTAATGAGACGTGCACTTTCCACCCGTTCGTGCACGGGACAGACTCACGTCGGCGCGGTGTCCCCGCGTAAATCCGACCAGCAACACGGCGACGCGGCGGGTGGAAGGCATCTTTCGCTTCCTGCAACAGGAAGCCGGCACAAGCTCACAGGACCCCTGCCATGAAACTCTTCTACATGCCCGGTGCGAGCGCCTTGGCCGACCATATCGTGCTCGAGTGGTCCGGCCAGCCGTACGAGACGGTCCGCATGGACCGCCGCAGCATCAAGACGCCGGAGTACCTGGCGCTCAACCCCACGGGCGCGGTTCCGCTGCTCGTGCATGGCGACTTCACGCTGACCGAGAACGTCGCCATCCTCGGCTACCTCGCGGACCTACATCCCCATTTGCAACTGGCGGGCGACGGCTCGCCGCGCGCGCGGGCCGAGGTGATGCGCTGGCTCGGCTTCCTGAACTCCGATGTACACAAGGCGTTCAGGCCGATCTTCTTTCCCGAGCGCTACCTGCCCGACGACGGCCTGGCCGCGCAACTGGCCGCCACGGCGCGCGCCCATGTGCGCGAGTACCTCAAGCGACTCGATGCGCAACTTGCGGGTCGCGAATGGCTCACGGGCCGGCGCTCCATCGCAGATGCCTACCACTTCGTGATGCTGCGCTGGGCCATCGGCACGAAGGTGGGCCTGCACGACTTCGAACACCTGACGGCCTTCGTTCGTCGGATGCATGCGGACGAAGGCGTGCATGCGGCGCTCGTGATGGAGGAAGGCTTGGCCCCGCGCAGCGAACGTGCGCACAGTGCCCCCGACCAGTTGATGCGCCTGGACGAACGGATCCGCGACAACCTGGCTACCACGCTGAACGCCGAAGTGGTCGGCGTGGTGGAGTACAGCGAAGGCGACGGTCCCGAACTCGAAGTGCGCCGCGGTCTCGTGGAGGTCGAAGTCTCCCGGATGGACACGGTGTTCAGCTGGCAGGACGAGAACTATCGCGGCCAAGCGGCCATTCCGTTCCAGAACTTCTCGCGCTATGTCAGCAATGGTGCGATCCGGCTCGATCTGTAAAAGCCGTCGCCCATGACCGGTGTGCCAGCCCCTCCCCCGCCGCCCCTCTCTGGGCCGCGTGAGTCGATGGACTACGACGTCGTCATCGTGGGCGGCGGCCCCGCCGGTATGGCGGCAGCCATCCGGATCAAGCAGATCGATGCGGGCCTCTCGGTCGCGGTGCTCGAAAAAGGCAGCGAGCCCGGCGCGCACACGCTCTCGGGCGCGGTGATGGACCCTCGCGCCATCGACGAACTGCTGCCCGACTGGCGTGCGCTGGGCGCGCCCCTGAACCAACCCGTCACGCGGGACGAGTTCCTGTTTCTCGGCAAGCAGCGCGCGATGCGCACGCCGGGCTTCCTGGTGCCGCAGTGCTTTCGCAACGAAGGCAACTACGTCGTGCGCCTCGGCCTGCTGGTCAAGTGGCTGGCCGCGCACGCCGAGAGTCTCGGCGTCGAGATCTTCGCTGGCTTTGCCGCGACCGAGATCTTGTACGACCCGCAAGGGCGGGTCGTGGGCGTCGCGACCGGCAACGTGGGTGTGGACCGCAACGGCGAGCCCACGGCCCCGTTTCAGCCCGGTGTCGAGCTTCGCGGCAAGTACACGATCTTTGCCGAAGGTGCGCGCGGGCAGCTCGGGCGCCAATTGATCGCAAGGTTCGGGCTCGACGCAGGCCGAGACGCGGCCAGCTACGCCATCGGCCTGAAGGAGCTGTGGGAAGTCGGCCCCTCGCGCGCCGAGCCGGGCTTGGTTGTGCACACCGCGGGCTGGCCCATGGACCGCGAGACGTTCGGTGGCGGCTTTCTCTATCACCTCGACGGCCACCAGCTGGCGCTGGGCTTTGTCGTCGGGCTCGATTACCGCAACCCCTGGCTGAGTCCGTTCGAGGAGTTCCAGCGCTGGAAGACGCACCCAGCGATTCGCAGGCATCTCGATGGCGGCACGCGCATCGGCTACGGTGCACGGGCGATCAACAACGGCTTGCCGCAGAGCTTGCCGCGCACCGTGTTCCCCGGCGGGGCCCTGGTCGGTTGCGAGGCGGGCTACCTGAACGCCGCACGCATCAAGGGCAGCCATGCGGCCATCAAGACCGGCATGCTGGCCGCGGAGGCCGCATGCGCGGCGCTGCACGCAGGGCGTTCGGGCGACGAACTCGTGGACTATCCACGCGCCTTCGAAGGCAGCTGGCTGCACACGGAATTGCATCGGTCCCGCAACTTCAAGCTGTGGTTCAAGAAGGGCTCGCTCGCCGGCACGCTGATGACCGGCGTCGAGCAGTGGTTGATGCCCAAACTGGGCATCGCCGCGCCGCTCTGGACGCTGCACAACACGCGCCCGGACCATGCGAGCCTGCGGCCCGCCAGCCAATGCGAGCCCATCGCCTATCCGAAGCCGGACGGCGTGCGCAGCTTCGACCGCCCGAGCTCGGTCTACCTGAGCAACACGCACCATGCGGAAGACCAGCCGGTGCACCTGACGCTGCGCGATGCGGCGGTGCCGGTCGACGTCAACTTGCGCGTGTACGCCGGCCCCGAAAGCCGCTACTGCCCCGCCGGCGTCTACGAATTCCTTCAGAACGACAAGGGCGAAGACCGGCTGCAGATCAATGCGCAGAACTGCATCCATTGCAAGACCTGCGACATCAAGGACCCGACCCAGAACATCGTGTGGATCGCGCCCGAAGGCGGCGACGGTCCCACCTATGCATCCATGTAGATCGATCTGTTCGCCGCTGGCGGCGGACGCACAAGGAACCCATGCCATGAAGATTTTCATCCCCTCGCTTTCATCGTCACCCTTCCACGCGCAGGTGCACGCATGACCGCCGGTTGCACGCACCTGGACCAGATTCACCCGGTCACGCCGACCACCAACGGGTGCGAGGAATGTCTGCGGACCGGCGGCCGCTGGGTGCATCTGCGCATGTGCCTGACCTGCGGCCATGTCGGATGCTGTGACTCGTCGCAGGGAAAGCACGCGACCGGCCACTTCCACGAGACCGGCCACCCGATCGTGCAGTCCGCGGAGCCCGGCGAATCCTGGCGATGGTGCTATGTCGACAAGACGCTCGTCTGAGCCTCGGGTGCGATGCGATCGACCTCTCCCACTTTTCAAAGCCTTGCCATGAGCCTGCAACTTCCAGTCTTCGACCCCAACGACGCCGCCGATGCGGTGTTCGACGCCACAGGCATCGCTGCCCGCGCCAAGCGCGCCGGCGACCTTGCAGCCGACGCGACATTGCCGGACGGTTCCGGCCAGCCGGTTCGTCTGTCGGACGTGTGGCGCAAGGGACCACTCGTGCTGGTTTTCTACCGTGGCGGCTGGTGCGGTTACTGCAGCCTCCAGTTGCGGGCCTGGCACCAGCGCGCGGAGGACCTCGCACGGCTGGGCGCCACGCTTCTGGCGATCTCGCCGCAGACGCCTGACCACTCGATGCAAACGGCCGAGGATAACCAGCTCGCGTTCACCGTGCTCAGCGATTCGAACCTCGATGCTGCCAATGGCTTTGAGCTGGCCTTCACGCTTCCTCCCGAACTGGTGAGCTTCTACGGTTCGGTGGGCACCGACATTCCTGTCCTGAATGGCAACGGCCTGTGGGTGTTGCCGGTTCCGGCGACCTATGTGATCGACGAGCAAGGCCGCATCCGTTTCGCCCACATCGAGGAAGACATCCGAAAGCGCGCGGAGCCGGCCGATGTGCTGCGCGTCATCGAAGGCATGGTCCGCGGCCGCGCCCTCACGGCTAGCGGCAGCTGACGCCTGCGGCGGCCCATGCGACGAAGCCCGCCAATGACTGGCGGGCTTCGTCGCATGAACCTCGGCAATTCGCTGCTCAGTTGGGCGTGCCGCCGGGAACGGGCTTGCGGCGATTCGGTTTGCGGGTGTCACGCGTCTGGTGACGCTTCTCGCCGGCGACGGCGGCCTTGTCGGCCCCGATCGCACCGCCTTCGGCGGTCTTGACCGTATCGCCCGAAGGTGCGGCAACCTTGCCCTGCGATTTCGCCGCCACCTTGGCCTGCGCTCGCACCTGGGGCTTGCTGTCGGTGATGACCTGGTTCTCCGCCGATTGCGCGAAGACGCTCGTCGCGGCCAGGAGGGCGGCCGTGATTGCGGTGATGTGTTTGAACATGGGATTGGCTTTCCGAAAGTGAGTGAGATGACACCGCGTTGCCGCAAGCGTCCCAAAAAATTCTAGGGCGCGGCCTCGCCGGCTTTCACTTTCGACTGGTGTCATTTCGGAAACATGCCGAGTCCCGGGTCGGATTGTTGCGCGTTGGGCAACACCGTGAAGCCTCGTGCATGGCTACCGACGGCAGCCTGCCAAACATACGCTACCTCCTGTCTGCGCGATCTTCGCAAACGGATGACTCAGCCGCTTCTGAGTCCAAGCATCCGCCACCCCCCATTCCAGGAGTAGTCATGACCCAACGCGTCAACTATGTCGAGCAATCGCCCGAACTCTTCAAGAAGTTCGTCGAGTTCCTCAACGCCATCAAGGAAAGCACCATCGAAGAGCCGATCCGCAACCTCGTGTCGATCCGCACGTCGCAGCTCAACGGCTGCACGTTCTGCCTGGACATGCACGTCAAGCAGGCCAAGATCCAGGGCGAGCGCGAGCTGCGCCTGTACCACCTGGCCGCATGGCGCGAGTCGACGCTGTTCATCCCGCGCGAGCGCGCGGCACTGGCCTGGACCGAAGTGCTGACCAAGATCCCCGAGCAAGGCGTGCCCGACGACATCTACGAGCGCGTGCGCACGCAACTGTCGGAAAAGGAAATCTCCGACCTCACCTTCCTCGTCATGTCAACGAACGCCTGGAGCCGCCTGAACATCGCCTTCAAGAGCGTGCCCGGCGCCTCCGACAAGGTCTTCGGCCTGGACAAGGCAAAGCTCGCCTGATCCGCACCGCGAGAACTCACCCCGTCATCCACCCGGCCCCGTGCGGGCTATAAGGAAATCATCATGAAGATCGTCGTCATCGGCGGCTCGGGTCTCATCGGCTCGAAGGTCGTCAGCAAGCTTCGCGAAGCCGGCCATGAGGTCGTTGCCGCATCGCCGGCTTCGGGCGTCAACACCATCACCGGCGAAGGCTTGGCGGAGGCCCTCCAGGGCACGCAGGTCGTGCTGGACGTGGCGAACTCGCCCTCGTTCGAGGACAAGGCTGTGCTCGAGTTCTTCGAGACCTCCGGACGCAACCTGCTGGCCGCTGAAGCCGTGGCCGGCGTGAAGCACCACGTCGCGCTGTCGGTGGTCGGCACGGACCGCCTCTCGGAAAGCGGCTACTTCCGCGGCAAAATCGCACAGGAAAAGCTGATCCGCGAATCGAAGATTCCCTACACCATCGTCCATTCGACGCAGTTCTTCGAGTTCCTCGGCGGCATTGCGCAATCAGGCACCGACGGCGACACCGTGCACCTCTCGCCGGCCTTCGTGCAACCGATCGCATCGGATGACGTCGCCGCCGCGGTCGCGGACTACACCCTGGGCAACCCGGTGAATGGTGTGGTCGAAATTGCGGGCCCCGAGCGCGTTCGCCTGTCCGATCTCGTGCAGCGTTTTCTCGCCAAGACCAACGATCCGCGCAAGGTCGTCCAGGATGTGCACGCTCGTTACTTCGGTGCAGAGCTGAAGGACGACACGCTGGTGCCGGGCGCCAATCCGCGCATCGGAGCGCTCAGCTTCGAGGCCTGGTTCGCACTGCCCAAGCCGGCACGCTGATACCAGCCAGCCCTCGGGCGCATCCAGTGCGCCCGGGGGCTCCCAGTTCCTCCTCTCACCCCCTTGGTGTCCCATGCCCGACAGCTCCAAGCTTTCCACACTCGCCTCGACAAGACTGGCCGACGTCAGTCGCGGGCGCTACGTCATCGATCCGGTGCATTCGCACGTGCTCTTCAGCGTGTCGCACTTCGGCATCTCGACCTATTACGGCGAGTTCACCATGCCAGGCGGTTCGCTCGACATTCCGCTGTCGGCAAGCGGCAGCGACACACGCCTGGCGGTTTCCGTACCGGTCACCAACGTGAAGACGACGAGCCGGATCCTCGACGACGAACTCAAGAGCCGCGAATGGCTCGACGGCGAGCGGTTCCCATTGATCGCCTTCAACTTCGCCGCGCCTCTTTCCCTTGCCGAAAATTCATTTCAAGTGAACGGCGCGCTCACCTTGCACGGCGTGACACGCAACGTCGCATTCGACGCGAGCTTCGTCGGGGCCGGCATGAATCCAGCCAAGCAGGTCTACACGATCGGATTCGACATTCGAGGACGCATCCGCCGCAGCGAGTACGGTGTGACCGCTGCGCTCCCGATGATCGGCGACGAACTCAGCCTCATCATCAGCGCGGCCTTCGAACTCGAAGTCCCGGCTGCTTGAGCGCACCTTCATCCACCATTGAACAGAAGCCTGGAATGCCTACGCAGAAAGACAAAGGCACTGCCATCGCAGCTGCAGCCGTTCGACCAGGCCGATTGCAGCCACCGCCCGTCACGCTGCTCGAAAAGTACAAGGGGCAGGAGTTCCAGCCGATCTATTCGACAGTCGTCACGGTGAGCGGCGGCGAAGCGGAACACGGACGGGCCTCGGGCGTCGCGCGCTCCGACGATGGCAACCTCGATGCGCAGCTGCGGCTTCCTGCTGCGCTCGGCGGCGACGGCGGCGGCACCAACCCGGAGCAGCTGTTCGCGGCGGCCTATGCCGCGTGCTTCCATGGTGCGTTGAACCTGTTGGCGGCCAAGAAAAGGATTCCAGTTCACGATGCCACCGTGCAGGTGTCCGTCGCTTTCGGACGCGATCCTGTCGATGGACTCTTCATGCTCACTGCCGGCGTTCGGATTCATTTGCCCGATGTCGAGAAAAGCGTGGCCGAAGAGCTGGTGCGCAGCACGGAAAGATTCTGCCCCTACGCAAAGATGACCCGCGACGGCATCACAAGCGTCGTTGCACTGACGGCATAGGAACCCGCAGCCCCGGGGCGCCACGCTCGACAGGCGCTCCCTTCCCATCGTTGAGAAAGCCCTTCATGAGCGATTCATCCGCCCCCTCGAAGAAGACTCCGCTGACCACCGCCTTCGGCGCGCCCGTGGTCGACAACCAGAACAGCCTCACCGCTGGCCCCCGCGGCCCCGTCCTGATGCAGGACGTGTGGCTGCTCGAGAAGCTGGCCAACCTGAACCGCGAGATCATTCCTGAGCGCCGCATGCATGCCAAGGGCTCGGGCGCCTTCGGCACCTTCACTGTCACGCACGACATCACGAAGTACACGCGCGCCAAGCTCTTTGCCGCCGTGGGCAAGAAGACCGAAATGTTCGCGCGCTTCACCACCGTGGCCGGCGAACGCGGCGCGGCCGATGCCGAACGCGACATCCGCGGCTTCGCGCTGAAGTTCTATACCGAGGAAGGCAACTGGGACCTGGTGGGCAACAACACGCCCGTCTTCTTCCTGCGCGACCCGCGCAAGTTTCCAGACCTCAACAAGGCCGTGAAGCGCGACCCCAAGACCAACATGCGCAGTGCCACCAACAACTGGGACTTCTGGACGCTGCTGCCCGAGGCGCTGCACCAGGTGACCATCGTGATGAGCGACCGCGGCATTCCGGCGAGCTACCGCCACATGCACGGCTTCGGCTCGCACACCTACAGCTTCGTGAATGCGGCCAACGAGCGCTTCTGGGTCAAGTTCCACTTCAAGACGCAGCAGGGCATCAAGAACCTCACCGATGCCGAAGCCTCGGCGCTCGTGGGCGGTGATCGCGAGAGCCACCAGCGCGACCTGTTCGATTCGATCGGCCGCGGCGACTTTCCCAAGTGGACGCTCTACGTGCAGGTGATGGCCGAAGCCGATGCAGAGAAGGTGCCCTACCACCCCTTCGACCTGACCAAGGTCTGGCCCAAGAAGGACTACCCGCTGATCGAGGTGGGCGTGATGGAACTGAACCGTAACCCCGAGAACTTCTTTGCCGACGTCGAGCAGAGCGCCTTCGCGCCCAACAACCTGGTGCCGGGCATCAGCGTCTCGCCCGACAAGATGCTGCAGGCGCGCCTCTTCGCGTATTCGGATGCGCAGCGCTACCGCCTGGGCGTGAACCACCACCAGATTCCGGTGAATGCCGCGCGCTGCCCGGTGCACAGCAACCACCGCGACGGCACGATGCGCGTGGACGGCAACTACGGCGGCACGCTGCACTACGAGCCCAACAGCTTCGGCCAGTGGCAGGAACAGCCCGACTATCGCGAGCCGCCGCTCAAGCTGCGCGGCGATGCCGACTTCTGGAACTTCCGCGAGGACGATGCCGACTACTACAAGCAGCCCGGCGACCTGTTCCGGCTGATGAAGCCCGAGCAGCAGCAGGCGCTGTTCGACAACACCGCGCGTGCGATGGGCGATGCGCCGGAGTTCATCAAGCGCCGCCACATCGACAACTGCACCAAGGCCGATCCAGCCTACGGCGCGGGAGTGGCGAAGGCGCTGGGTCTCTGAGGCCCCCGCGTTCCCAGCTCAGGACAGCCGCTCCAGCTCCGCTGCGAGAAACTCGATCAAAAGCCGCGCACGCGCCGGCGCCTGGCGTCCGAAGGCATGCAGGGCCGAGATGGTCACGAGCGGCAGCTGCTGCAACGGCAGCAGCGACACCAGCCGACCGGCATCGATGTCGTCCTGTACGAACAGGCGCAGGATCTGCACGATGCCCAGGTCGCCCAGCGCCGCGATGCGCAGCGCGACGCTATTGTCCGTGTCGAACACGCCAGCGGGATTCAATACGTTGCCATTGGCGAAGCGGATCGGAAAGGGCTTGCCGCCCAGCATGTAGCGCACATGTGCGTGGCTGTGCAGCGCATCGATCGACGCGGGCGTGCCGCGACGCGCCAAGTACCCGGGCGATGCCACCAGCACGAGCGGCAGGTCGGCGAGGCGTCGCGCGGTGAGGTCGGAGTCGGCCACCTGCCCCGCGCGAATGGCGATGTCATAGCCCTCGCGGATCAGGTCAACATGGCGGTCGGCAAGGCTCATCTCCAGCTTCAGCTCAGGATGGCTGGGCAGAAACTTGCCGACCACCGGTTCCAGAAGGATGCGCCCGAGATCGCCGGGCGCCGTGATGCGCAGCACGCCCCGCGCGACGCCGGCAGGCTTCATCACGTCGCCAGCCTCGTCGAGCGCGCGCAGCAGCGGTGCGATGCGTTCGTAATACGCGGCGCCCTCCTGCGTCAGCGACAGCACTCGCGTGGAACGCTGGAAGAGCCGCACACCGAAGCGTTGCTCCAGTCGCGCCACGCTTTTGGAGACCGCCGATGGCGACGTCCCCAGGGTGCGCGCGGCCGCACTGAACGAACCGGCCTCCACGGCACTGGCAAAGGCCGCCAACCCAGGCGCGTGGTCGAGAACATTCATTGAAGACTCCGGGGCACAAGTGTTTCCATTTTTCCCCACTACCGAAGCGCAGGTGGACGACCTAGATTGAAGACTTCTCTCTCGCGTTAAACAAGGAAAAGCATCATGCAAAAACTCTCCGGCAAAGTGGCCGTGATCACCGGCGGTAACAGCGGCATCGGTTTGGCTTACGCCCAAACTTTCGCAGCGGAAGGCGCCCGCGTCGTCATCGTGGGACGCCGCCAGGACGCGGTGGACACCGCGTTGGCGAGCATCGGCACGGACGCGATGGGCTTCGTCGGCGATGTGGCCGATCTGGCCATGCACGACCGCCTGCTCGCTGCGGTGAAGGCGCGGTTCGGTGCCATCGACATCTACGTGGCGAATGCGGGAACGGCTATTCTCGAACCATCGTCCGCCGTCACCGTGGACACCTACGACGCGCAGTTCGCCACCAACACGCGCGCGGTGTTCTTCGGCGTGACCAAGGCACTGCCATTCATGCGCGATGGCGGCTCGATCATCCTCACGAGCTCGATCGCTGGCAGCAAGGTGATGGACAACCACGCGGTCTACGCTGGCAGCAAGGCCGCCATCGAGGCCTTCGCACGCAACTGGGCACTCGAACTCAAGGAGCGCCGCATCCGGGTGAATGTGTTGAGCCCCGGGCCGGTCGACACGCCGATCCTGGCGAAGCTGGGCATCACGGAGTCTGCGCGGCCCGAGTTCGACAAGAGCATGGCAGCAGCGATCCCGTTGGGACGCCTCGGCCAACCGAATGATCTGGCGCAGGCGGCGCTTTTCCTGGCGAGCGACGACAGCGTGTTCGTCACCGGTGTCAACCTGAAGGTCGACGGCGGCATGGCACTGACCTGAAGGCCATACCGCGCCCCGATCCGTGGCTCTTGCCTGTCAGGCCTGAGTCACCGTGCGCGGAGGAAGGAACCCCTTCGCGTTGGTCAGGTCGGTCCACGGCAGCACGGTTTCGCCGGCGACCAGCCACTTGCCGTTCGTCCGGCGAAGCCGCAGTTCGTAGAGCGCCGGGTCGGCGTTCTGGCTCATGCGCCGAAAGAGGATCGCGGTGGCTTCATCGCCCTGCTCCTCGATGTGCAGGATCCGCTTTTCCGTCGACAGCGGCGCTTCGCCTGCATCGCGACGCTTCGGAATTCGGCCATCATTTCCGACTTCGAGAAGCGCGCAACCTCTCCCTGGGGCGTCAGCACCAGGAACCCGAGGTCTTCGGTGTAGAGCGCTTCCATTTCATCCATCCGGTAGTGGCTTCCGGTGTCGGCGAGCACGTCGATGAAGGCAATGATTTCGGGGTTGTGAGACTGAGGCATGTGAAGCTCCTTGGCTGCGATGCGGAAAGAGCCTCAGCGCATGCAACAGATGCGTTTGTGCGATGGAAGCTCGAGGCTTTCATCGTAGGCAGGGCGTCCTCAGCTCGGTAGGTCCGCACCAGGACGCGCGCTGGTTCCGTTTCGGCATCAATGCCGGACGCTCACGCGGTGCGGCGGGCCTCCGGCCATGCCTTCTGGCGCCATCTCTTCAGAGGTGTGTCCACCAGATGCAGGCAGATCGCCGCCATCGCGAGCGAGAACACAAGGGTCACGGGAAGTGTGATCCACAACGGCTGCGTGTCGCGAAGCAGCAGCACCAACGGGAAATGCCAGAGATAGATGCCATAGGACAGTCTGCCGATGTAGACCATGGGTCGCGACGCGAGGAATTTCGCTCGTCCGTGCTCCGCGGCAAAGCAGATCAGCACGAAGGCTGACAGCTCCGCCAATGTGATGCGCAGCGTGACCGCCTCGGTCTGATGGCTCGTCGGCAGCGAAGGCAGGGCCATGAGGACCAGCAGCACCATGCAAGCCACGGCAAGCGCGCGCTTCGACACCTTCAAATGGGTCAGCGCCGCAATGGCCCCGAGCAGGATGCCGCTCATCCGCGTGTCGAAGCGGAAATAAGCCTGCGACCAGGTCCAGTTCATGGCCACGAAGTACCGCCATGCAGTAATTGCCAGGAAGACCGATACCAGCCATCGGACGGGATGCCGCGTCCTCAATAGCAACGGCAATACGAGAGGCCACAGCAAGTAGAACTTTTCCTCCACGCCCAGGGACCATGTGTGGCCGATGGTGTTGGCCAACTCCCAGAAGGCCAGCGCATAGTCGTAGACGTAGAGTGCAGCGAGAACGGCGGACAGCCAGCGGTCGTCCGCCGGCCAGAGGATGGGGGCCAGGCCCACATAGACCGCAACCATGAGCAGCAGCGTCGGGTACAACCGCAATGCCCGGTGGGCGTAGAAGCGACCGATCTCGATGCCGCCATGACGGTACTCTGCCGTCAGCATCGACGTGATGAGATAGCCGGAAAGAACGAAGAAGATGTCCAGCCCGATGAACCCGCCGTGCGCACCCGGGACGTCGCAGTGGAACAGGACCACCGCAAGGATGGACAGCGCGCGAACGCCGTCGAGCGCGGGGTTGTAGGGCAAGGACATCTGTCGCGCTCAGCGAATAGCCAGCGGGTCCGGCCGGCACGGCTGCAGGATCGTCGCGCCGCACGCCGGATAGCTTGCCGGCCCCTTGACGTCCTTCAGCACGCCGAGCCGTACCACGGAGTCGTAACTGGCGTTGTGCAGCACATGGAGCCGCTGCTTCTGTGTGAAGGTGTCGAACACCAGGCCGCCGGTCTGGGCCGGTGTGTCGATCCAGATCCGCAGCCGCGAGCCGCTGCGAAAGTAGTGGCCCATCTTGTGGATCTCGACGCGGGCGAGGACCGGCCGGCCCGGCAGCAATGGCATCGGCTGCTGTGGCCGCTCGAGCCGAATGGGCAACAACGGCGTCGAGCGCGCGGTGTCCAGGGCGCGGTTCGACAAGCGCAGCCAGCCACGCTGGACATAGGTCTCCTGCCCATCCGGGCGGAGCTCGGTGACGGTGACCTGCAGGTCTGCGTCGCCGGCGCCGGCCGTGACCCAGAGGTCGGCGCTGCCCGGCCCATAGACCATCATGTCTTCGCGCAACGGCGGCGATGTGTAGGAGACGCCAGTGGTCTTCCAGTCGCCGGGCAACGGGCCCCAGAAGCTCCTTCCCGCAATGTCGTTGACGACCACACCGGCGCCGGGATAGTCGAAGCCATCGGCGGCTCCGGAGCCAGGGGCATCGGCGAGCGTCTGGCCCGCATCCAGGTGGAACGCCTTGACGGCCAGGTCGTCGCTGCGGATCGGCCCCCTTTGCACGACCCAGCGAGGTTGGGGAGAAACGCGCCGCTCCAGCGCATTGCCGCTTGCGCTCGCTTCGGCGGTTTCCATCCATACCGTGGTGCGTGGTGTGTCGCGCTCGAATCCGTTGTTCTCGCCTTTGACGAAGCGATCGAGAAAACGCACGGCCAACGCCTGGAAATCCGCGGCCAGGTACATGTCGTGCCGGCCGTTGGTCTGCACCGACCACAGCTTGGCCGGATCGAGCCGGGACTGGTAGTAACCGCTGCGCGGCGTGATGGCCTGGTCCTGGAACGCTTCGAGCGACAGCACCGGAACCTGCACGCGATCGGCATACAGCGTCAGGTCGAAGCTCTTCATGTGATCGTCCCGCAAGGGATGCGACAGGAACAGGTGCATCACCGAGTTCGTGTCTTCGGCCGCGAGGTTCTTCGGGATCTGGGCCAGGCAGGCAGCGTCGCCCTCTTCGGTCGCGGTCTGCGCGACTACCTTCTCCCAGTAGGCGCGCATGGAACCTCGAAGCGGCGTGATAAAGCCGGGCGCTGGCACGCCACCGGGCATCAAGGCGTCGCGGAAGTCCGTCAGCACCATGCCGGGCACGATGGCCCGAAGATGGCGCGGGCGGTGTTGCGCCGTCGCCAGTTGGGATGAGCCGCCGTACGACCAGTTGACCATGCCAACCTTGGCGTCGGACCAGGCTTGGGACGCTGCGAATTCGACGGCTTCAGCGCCGTGTCTTCCGAGTTGTGGCCGCGTGTACTCTAGCGGGCCTGCGGAGCATCCGCTGCCCGCGGCATTGACGCCCATCACAGCGTAGCCAGCCTCGACGAGGCGCTTGTCGAGCTCGACCGACATCGACGTCTTGTATTGGAGATAGGGCGTTCCGCCGATCGATCCGGCGTCATAGCCGTTGATGCTCAGGATGACGGGGAACCTGCCCGATGCCTTCGGCAGGAGCACGCTGTAGCGCAGCCTGACGCCCTCGGATGTCTTGAAGTAGCCGGTGAGGCGCTTGGTCCAGAACGGCGCCGCCGGTCCCTGCGCGGGGAAATCGAAAGGCCGCGACGCCGGCAGGCCCGTGTCGGGGTCCAGCGGGACATCCTGCCCATGTGCCGCGAGCGATGTGACGAACACCGTGGTGAGCGTGATGGCGGCGACGATGAACTTCTTCATGCTTCGTGTACTCGGGGGCTTGCTGGATCGGCGGCGGGTGGCGATGTTAGGGCATCGCTGCGATGTCGGCAGTCCAGTGCACGACAAACCTTGGCGCCGGAAAGTACGCACCGGCCGACGCTGCCCTGCGACCGCGATCGGCGACTGCGTATCACGCAATGAACCGATTGATGTCCATCGCTCAACACGGTGCGGCCTCGCGCGTGGCTAGTGGCAGGCCCCGCCCGAACCTACGATCGACGAGGCTTCAAGACCCTTGCGCACGCATCACGGATGTCGCGGGTCGCCCCCCTTCATGCACGACCCGACGAGAGAAAAATTGATGACGGATTCAGTGACCCCAAACGATCGCATGGACATGCGGCGGCGCGGACTGCTGCGCGGCGCGATGGCGGGCGCGAGCATCGCCGGACTGAGTCTGGCACTGGGCGGCAGCTTGGCATCTGCGAAGGGCTTCGCATCACCTGCCCTCGCACTCGCGCACTTGAAGAGGGTGGATGCCGGTGTCTTGAACATCGCTTACTACGAAGCAGGTCCAGCCGATGGCCCCGCAGTGGTGCTGCTCCACGGGTTCCCGTATGACATCGAGGCGTACGCAGAAGTCGCCCCCATGCTGGCCGCCGCTGGTTGCCGGGTGATCGTTCCTTATCTGCGCGGCTTCGGCCCCACACGCTTCCTGAACGCGGGCACGCTTCGTTCGGGCGAGTTCGCGGCGTTCGGTGCGGATCTGCTGGCGCTGCTCGACGCATTGGCATTGCCGCGCGCCGTGCTGGCGGGATACGACTGGGGCGGCAAGGCGGCCAGCGCTGTTGCCGCCCTCTGGCCCGAGCGCTGCGCGGGGTTGGTGTCGGGCAACGGCTATGCGTTCGCGGATCCGGCTGCGACATTGATTCCGGCGAAGCCCGAAAACGAGATTCCCCTCTGGTGGCAGTTCTACTTCCAGACCGAGCGAGGACGCGCCGGCTATACCAAGTACCGCCGCGAGTTCAACCGGCTTTTCTGGAAGCAATGGTCACCGACCTGGCGCTTCGACGACGCAACCTTTGCCCGCACCGCCGCATCGTTCGACAACCCCGACCATGTCGAAGTCTCCATACATTCGTTCCGCCACCGATTCAGCGCAACCCAAGGGGACCCCGCCTACGCCGAGATCGATCGCAAGCTTGCGTCGCTGCCCGCGATACCGGTGCGGACGGTGACGCTGGATGGCGGCGACGATAGCGCCCATGGACCGACCGACGGCTCAGCCCAGGCGGCAAAGTTCACGGGGCCACGCACACACCGCGTGATACCTGGGGCGGGACACAACCTGCCGCAAGAGGCGCCGAGCGCGTTCGCGGACGCGGTGCTCGAGCTCGTTCGCGCGGACCGTCGCGCGCGTTGAGCTTGCACAACGTCCGCCCGCCTTACGCTCTTGACTTTGCACGGTCTCCGAAAGCTGCGCTTGCTTGGGCAGGTGATGGGGCTGTATATTTAACCAGTGTTTTATGGCTTTTATCTTTGACCGACCATGAACCAAGCTGAACTGTTCTTCCCGCGACCCGTGCAACAAGTGCCAATCGACACCACGCCTCACGAGCAGCCCGAATACGATGCGCCATTCGTCTTCGAGGCTACCGAGTCCGTGCCCCGAGTCGCCTATATCGCACGGCTTCTCGAATATCCGGCAGTCGATGCCATCAAGGTCGCAGAGCAGCGCTTCCGACGAGAGTTAGACAAACAGCTCGGTGGCGAGGTAGTGTCGGCACTGCGTGCATTTCAGAATGCGAGCGAGTCGGGCGAGACGGACTTGACGAAGGATGAGATCGCCCTGGCCAAGCGCTGGGCGAAAGCCTACGACGCGGCCAAGACTGCTGGCTTCCGCGATTTGGGAGATGTCGACGAAGCGTACTTCGATGTGAGACCGAGCTGAACGCCTCCATGCACTCATGCGTATGTTCAGCTTGATCAAGGGTGGCCCACAACAAGACGACAGGTATCGTTTCACGGAACTCTCGCAGAGACTTCACTTTCACTTCTCTTGGGCCAAGCACACTGCATCTCGACAGTGGTTCGGCGCTGGTAGGGGTCAGGGAGGAAAAAAAGGCCGCTCAGGGAATCGCCCCGATGCCAACCGCTGTCACTCTTCAACATACTCACGAGAAAGATCCGCCTGTGCTGGCGTGCTTTGATGCACAGCCGATCCCGGGTCTCGCGCTAATGCGTTGCACGATGCACAAGCAAGTCAACAGCGGCGGGAGAATTTACGCATGACTACTAACCAAGAGTTGCCCGACGAGACACTGAGTGCGATGGCGGTCGGGTGGCGCAGAAAGGCGCTTGAGGGAGATCTTCACGCCCGCGGGATAGCGCACGAGCTTGAGACTGAATTGCGCAGGCGTGCCGGTGTGCCGTTCACCAACTACGACACCCTCGACATGCGGCCACTAGAGATGCGGGCCGCGCGGCCCAATTGGTGGCGGTTTTGGCGAGGGCGCTGAGCCCATGCGCCTGCGCGGTGACGCGCAAAGCCCGACTCCGCAGCCCACCGACGATAACCACAGGCACGGAAACACCCAACTATCGGTCGTTGGTTCGGTCTCGTCTCAACTCCTGGCAACGGTAGTCACGAGAATGCCCCCTTATGTCCGTCTCGAAGAGACTGTTAGGCATTCACCCATCCTCTCGTGAAACGAGCAAAGTTGTACTCGTCGATGACCTTAATCGCGCTACATCCGTCAGCGCCGTTCTGCAAACTTTTCGGCAGGCCAGCTGCGATGGCTTTCGTCATCCACAAGAAATCGAGATACTTTCCGACAGGATCATTCGCATAGTGGCAGCCGTAACCGCGTGCGATCTTGTGGTCCCAGAGTGGCAAGAAGCTTGGGGCCAGAAGATGCAGCGCTTTAGCGGTTGCAACGGGACTCTGCATTCCCTTTTTAGATCCCCTCTGAATCGCCAGCGCGGCAGAAAGACCTTTGAAGAGCCTTCGGACGAGAGGCTCGTCAACCTTACCGAATTCCAAGATGTTCCGCGTACGAAGGCTCTCTAAATAGGACATATTCTTCTCGATGCATCGCTCAAGCTTAAAGAAGTCAAACTGCCCATAGCGGTAGAAAGCTTGGTTCCAGGTTAGAAGCAGAACACCCATTCCGTCTGCCATCTCCCTCGCGTCCCCCCAATGATGATCCACCAAAAAGGTGGCAGTTTTGTACATGGCTTCGCGAGGCAGGTTCTTCCTGAATGCCTCGCTGCCGCGCAGGATCACTCTCTGCCCGGGCAGATCCTTGTCTGTTATCACTCCTACTCCTTTTATTCTTATCACCAGCGCTAAATGTTGGTAGTCCAGTTACTTTGATCAGGCCGCGTGCGCTGCGCGCACTGTTGTGCATACTACAACCGATGAGCATAAATTCTCTGCAGTTAGTCGACCAACGGATCGGTCAGATCGCCGAAGAATTGGCCCGATGCGATCGGGCGTGCACCGGAGTGAAATCCAGTGCAGCGTGTCCTCCTCGAGGCTTATTACTCCAGCACGAGGACGTGCTAAACACCGCACGTGGAGTCATAGTGGTTGGACAGAACCCTGGATTCGCTGCCCGGTGGGAGCAACAACTGTACGAACAACATGGCGCTGGCTACGACCAGCAACGAATGGCTTGGCAGTCGGGTGTGAAGAATGTGCCTTACTTCACCATGCTTAAGACGCTTCTCGACATCCTCAACGTTCGAGGTCCTGTACTCTGGACAGACGTCGCTAAATGTGAAGGACGGAGTCCTCCAGAAGAAACGCGGATGACCTGCTCCCAGAAGTTCATGAGCAGAGAATTCGCAGCTGCTCCGCAAGAATGGCCGGTTATTGCAGCCGGTCGGGATGCGTATGCGGCATCAGGATACATGGCCTCTCTGAGATCCGTTATCGGCTTCTATCATCCAACCGGGCGCAATGGACAACAGTTCAGGCTGCAGCTCTCCCGCCTAGAAAAAGATCAGGTGTTTCGAGAAGAGATGAACACCGCCTTGCACTCGCAAGGAGTGCGCAAGTGGGTGGGCAAACAACTTGCAGTCGATCTCACTCGCTTAGCCTGAAAAGTTGTTGCCGCCGAAAAAGCGATGAGGATCTTTAGTGGTCCCAAGCTTCTGCGCAGATAGCTCGACGAATCCTTCGCCAACGCGCATCGAAAAATACTGCGAAGATGTGGGCGCCGTGATCGGCGGGAGTTTCACAATCAAAGAGGAATGCTTGAAGCAGGAGACCCAGTCCCGAGGTCGACTGCAGTAGTCGGCGTCGTGCCGCGGTGCACTAGCGCGGTGGATCGCCTCACGGCATTCAGATAGATTCCCGTCCGCTAAAAGGGTGATTGCAAAGTCGCGTGGCCAACGCCTTAGTGAAATCGTCTTCATGCGGACTGGCGGTTTGGTAGACAAGAGTCCCCCCACGGCAAAACGTGAACGCCGGCTCCTTCTCGTCATTGGGGTTGTCGTATGTAATGCCGTAAACAGAATTCTCTAGCATTACGCCAATCTGCCGCTTACCGATTTGCTTTAATAAATCCGACTTTCTACGCTGAATATGGTCGTTCAACAGGTCGTCACAGACTGCCTGAAACCGCTGGGCCGACGAAAACTCGTACCGCCTAGCAGTTGGACTGAGTATGTCTGTTAAACAGATCACCGCCAGCCCTCTGCTACGAGACGACGCGTCTACCTTAAGCCTCTTTTGAATCTGCCTCGCGGCTTCCGCGCTTCGAGCCAGCGCCTTTGACGCCGACTTCACTCTCTTACATTCAACAAAAACTTTTCTTCCGTCAACAACTGCAGTTAGATCGGCCAACCCTGTCAACTGGACTTCGTATTGCCCTTCGAGGAATCGCGATGCAACCGACAGTTCGAAGACCACGTCTCGCCCCGGATCATTCAAAACGTTCCGCTGGAACGGCTGGCCCGAGGTTATCTCCTTGAGCCTAGCAAGGAACTCAACAGACTCCGTGCATCCGAAGGCCCTTCTTATGCGCACCAAATCACCCGCCTCGCCGAGCGCAGCTACATACTCTTGAAGCTTTGCTTCATCAAGGCTTGATCGGTCGCCATAACTCAGCCTAGCAAGAGATTTACGATAGCTCATGTACCGATTGCCATTCGGAAATAGATTGAGCGATCTCAACCAATCGCATGCCTCATCAAAACGCTCTCTGACAGCGACACTCTCTCCATAAAACACTTCGTAGGGAAGCACAGCTGCACGCAACGACATAAGTTCCTAAGAAAAGAGTACACCTGACTGTACAACCATCAGCCTCCGCTCGGACTCAACAGACGTACATTTGCCATGAGCTGACTAGGTAATCGGGTTTGTCATCGGCGAACGCAATTGATCGTCGGTATGTGGTGGTAGTGGCGCCGCAATGCACTTTTTGAGCGGTCGACATCTTCTTCTTTGCTCCAACCAACGAGAAGCAGGCGTTTACGAGGGTTAGTTTTTGCACGTGTGCGGGATAGACCGGACGCTGTTGATGGCTACTGGATCCGCTCACGATAACGCAGGTCTCGAGAACACTTTTTCCCCGTCGGCTGACCCTACGCGTCCCGAGAACCTCCAGTATCGGGATTGAGGCGCGTATCAGGTAAGCGGATGGGCGCTCCATCTTGACGGTGATGGGCGACGGCGGCCCTTGCTGCAGAGTCAGGTGAGCGGTTGCCAGCGATGTGGCAGGAGATCGTCAATTCGGCTGTTCAGGTGCGTGGGCAAGCGCTCCAGGACGTCCTTGAGGTAGGCATGCGGGTCGTGGCCGCACAGGCGCGCCGACTGCACCAGGCTCATCACGATGGCGGCGCGCTGACCAGCCAGTTCGCTACCGGCGAACAGCCAGGCGCGGCGTCCCATGGCCCAGGGACGGATTCGATTTTCCAAGTGGTTGTTGTCCACCGGCACGTCGCCGTCGACGAGATTGCGCGTCAGCGCAGTCCAGGCATTCAAGCTGTAGCTCAAGGCCTTGGCCGTCGCCCCGCCGTCGGGGACCCTGGCACGCTCGAGTTGCAGCCACACATGCAGCTCCTCCCACAGCGGCCTGGTCACCGACTCACGCAGGCGTAGACGGTCTTGGCCAGCGAGCTCGCCGAACTGGCGCTCCGCGCGGTAGATCGTCGCGATGCGACGCAGCGCCTCGGTCGCCACTTCGCTGGTGCCAGACTTGCCCAGCTCGTGGAAGTGGCGCCTCGCGTGAGCGAAGCATCCTGCGGCGATGCGGTCAGCGTGCGCTGCGACGACGTTGTCGTAGGCCGAGTATTCGTCGCGCACCAGAGTGCCGCTCCAAGGCGTGTGCGCGCCGAAGCCGTCGCTTCCCTGCAGGAAGGCGATGGGGTACTGGGCGCCGCGGCCCAGGCAGAACTCGTACACGACGCCCGGCAGTGGATCGAAGGCTCCCCTGGCATAAGCCCAGATGTAGGCCCTCTTCGTCTTGCCTCGGCCTGGGTCCAACATGGCAACGGGTGTCTCGTCGGCATGCAGCACCTTCGACTGCAGTACGAAGCGCCTCTGGGCGTCGTACAAGGGCTCCAGGGCCGCGCCAGCGCGCCCCGAGGTCTGCGCCAGCGTCGAGCGCGGCGTGTGCACACCAGAGCGTGCGTTGATGGTCTCCAGCCGGTAGTACGGCAGGTGGTCGACGAAGTGGCTGGTCAGCGTGTGCGCGATGAGGCCGGCGGCCATGATGCCGCCGTCGATGATCTGCGGCACGGCCGGCTCCTGGACCAGGCACTGGCAGCAGCGGCAGGCCCACTTGCCGTAGATGTGGCGATGAACGAAGAACTCGGCCGGCACGATATCCAACTGCTCGCTGATGTCTTCGCCCACACGCACCATGGGCCGGCCGCAGTGGGGTGAAGGGCAGTGGGTGTCCGACGGCTCGTGGACATGGTCGAGCCGGCGCAGATGCTCGGGCAGCTTCTGGCGGCGAGGCTTGCGTGGCGGCTTGTCGCCTTCTTCCTGCGCCTGCTTGGCCGGCGACTTGGATTGCAGTTGCTCAAGCTGCGCCTGCAGGCTGGCTTCGTCCTCGGCCATCGTCTCCTCGAACAGGCGCCGCTGTTCGGCGTTCATGGCTTCGGTTCTGGCGTCGAACTTCCACGCCTTCAGGCGCGCCAGCTCGAACATCACCTTCTCCAGCTTGGCGTCCCTGAACTTGATCTCGTGCGCCTGGCGCTCGATCTGCTGGGCCTGCTGCTGGATGTGGGCCAACATCTGCTGCGCCAGCGCGGCAACGGTCTCGGGCGACAGACCACTGAGGTCCGAGGCGTTGAGATCGTGCAGGTGCTGCATGCGCTCATCATGCCGACGGTCACAGGCGCCTGCCATGCGGGGTAGCGCTGTCAACGCTCGCGCGCCGACTTCACAGCCGGGTGATGACGCGCAGGTCCTCCAGACGCTGCCAGGGCAGGCCCAACACCAGGGCGTCAAACTGCTCGCGCGTCAGCGCGAGCGGCGTGCCGGTGGTTGAACCTTGGGCCGGCCACGCGAAGCCGCCGATGTTCAGCCTCCGCGCTGCACACCACACGCCGAAGCCATCGTGCACCAGCAGCTTGATGCGCGTGTGCCGGGCGTTGGCAAACAGGTATCCGTGATGCGCCTGCGCGGCGCCGAAGACCTTCACGACGCTTGCCAGCAGTCGTTCGGCGCCGGCGCGCATGTCCATGGGCTGCACGGCCAGCCACACCGCGTCGATGCGGATCACTTCAGCAACTCGCGCGTCCAGATGCCCAACTGCGCCGCTGCCTCCAGTGGCCAGTCCACGCTGATCACCACGGCGCCTCGCTTGATCTGCACCTGAATCTGCGTTGGGGATGCCGACACCGCCGACGCAACCGGCGGCAACATCATTGGAACGAACGTCGGTTCCTGCAGCGCGATGGCATCGGGCGTCTCCAACGATTCCCGTACCTTCTTGCGCCAGGAGTGCACCACGTTGGCATTGATGCCATGCGCCATCGCGACCTTCGCCACCGATGCGTCCGGCCTCTCACATTCGCTCAGCACCTGCTGCTTGAGTTCTTCGCTGTACCGGCGCCGACGCACCTCTTGACCGTTTGCCATCATGTCCATCTATTCCTTCGTGGACAGGATCGTTACCGCAAGCGCCCGAGCGTTCAAGATGGGACGGCCAGCCCCTTACCGTATCAGTCTCGTCTCGGTCGGCGGATAGTCGAGGGAAAAGTCCGCTTTGAAGCTTCGATCTAAATCAGCTCGTTAGCTTGCATCACATTGCTGGGTCAGTGATTAGCAGCCGATCGAGCACGGGGTCGAGCCAGTCTCGAATGTAGTGCGCGGTCGCGCGCCGGTCCACACCCGAGTCCAGCTTCTGCCGCTCTCCAGATGCGAGTGGTATAGGGTAACGCCCCCGCCAAAGGACGACCTCTGATAGATCGCGGCAAATGTTTCGCATAGCAGAGCGGTCGCTGTCAAACTTCAGAACGTCCGAGAATTCGCCCCTAAACAATCCCACGGCTTCCGCGAGGGCGAGAATTTTGTGTCCACCAGAAGTTGGCACTCCCAACGTCCTCAGTTCAGCGCTGGTTGCCGCGCCACCTCCGTCAACAGAAACGCGGAACTCAATCTTTTCCGGATGGTGCTCCACAATCCACGCCTTTAGTGCTGTCTCGAGCGCGAGGCCGTAGAGGAGCTTGGTTGTTTCAAGCGATTCCATCGCCCGGTCGAGGTCTGGAGCTCTTCTCCGAGAGTCGCCATGCTCCATGGTCATTCCCGTCAGGTCAAGACTGAACTCGTTCCACAACGCGTCCGCTGAGCGCCTGAGAGCGCGCGCGTGTGTTCGCCACGCATGTGGATCCCTGGTTTTTCTGAGAAATTCGTCGGCGTGCAAGTCGCTGCCCTCGATGTCCGTTCGTGACTCACTGTAGCCGGTCGCGCCGCCATCGAGAAGGGGACCACTGCTACGAGGGATGCTCGAAGTCACGACCACAGCAGCCTGCATCCATCCTCGTAGTCTTCGTAGGCGGCCGAAGCTGAACTGGTGCAGGGCAGTCAGGCACGGAGGATGCCAAGGAAGGTTAGCTTTAGTGATGACGCGGTCCTAACCCGCATTTTTATGAGTGTTTGATCGGCTCACGATAAAAGAATCGCGAACACCCTATTGCTATCGACTGGCTGGTCGCCCCGAAAGCTGCGCGGAGTCATCGGAATCGATCGTTACTACAGTAAATTCCCAGACATGGAAGATCTAAGCCCCCCGCTCCTAAACCACCGCGTCGCTTGGCTTGGCCTACCGCCCTATCGCTGCTTACAGCACTTGTAGCGATTGGTGCAGTCGGTTTGCATCTGGTTGGCGATGTCCGACATCGTGTTTATCTCGACTATTGGCAAGTAGATGCAGGTTTGTTTCCTAAGCCCGCTGACTGGCTCTTGATCAACGGGTACTACGGTCTCATAGACCTGGCATTCCAGCTGCTGCTTCAGATATTTTCCAACTTCGTGTGGTATCTACTTCTTTCGCTTCCATTGGGGCTGTATGTCTATGCACTTCTTTCCCCCTTTGGCATTGGCCGCGGCAAGTTTCCTCAATGGATGCAGCGGCTTTCCGAACGATGGCGCCGTCTGTTGAGCTACGTATTGAAGTCGGCTTGTTAGCGCCAGTGCAATCGAGATCAGCAGTGCCAGTCGAACATTGACCAGGGGCTGGAGCTGGTTCCGGTGGGAGCCAGCTGTGAATAACTATAGGTTGGATGCCTCGGTGGGTCCTCCTTTTCTTGCATCGGTTGTTGGTATTCCCGAGCCGTCAGGCGAGGCCCCGTCCTGCGCGGCCTCGCTCACCTGGGCCGCCGCTGCCTTCCTGGTTTGCTCGCGGGTCTTGATGCGCCCCTTGGCTTCGTGCGTGCTGTGGCGGAAGCGGTAGGACTCGTTGCCCGTCTCGATGATGTGGCAGTGATGGGTCAAGCGATC